>DUSI01000047.1 GCA_012842685.1 Candidatus Fermentithermobacillaceae bacterium | reverse complement strand
GGGGTAAAGCTTTCCATCGCTCCCGCGGACTATGCCTGCCCTCACGAGAGCTGCCACGTAGTCACGCGCGTATTCGGCGATCTCGCCCCTATCGGAGAATCCCGCGAGGTCCGACGCGCTGCCCGAAGGCACCCCGTAGTCAGGCGCGTAATCCAGCGCCCGCATTATGAGGGTCATGGCGTCCTGCCTCGAGAGCGGGTCCCCCGGCCTGAAAAGCCCGCCGTCCCCCTGGGCTATGCCCAAAGCTTTCGCGGTGGCTATGGCGTTGTAGTAGTAGCTACCTTTGGGGACATCGGGGAAATTGTCCGAGCCGACCGTGTCGAGTCCAAACGCCCTGCAGAGCATGAGCACGAAGTCACCCCTGGAGATGCTCACCGCGGGCGCGAAGCTCCTCACGCCTACTCCCGTGATGATCCCCTTCTTGTAGAGGTAATCGACGGCCTCCGAGCACCACCAGTAGCTCTTGTCTATGTCGTCGAAGTACTGGGAGTTCTTGTAGTCTTCCACCGTCACCTTGACCGTGCCGGTATACGACTCTCCGCCCACGCTGTAGCCCGTGTAGGAGATCGAGACAGTACCCGTGTATCCGGATGCCGGGACAAAGGTGACCCTCGAAAGATAGGGAGAACTGAGCCTGTAGTACCTCGTACCGCTCGAAACCTTCGTGCCCGGCTGGACCGGGGATTGGTAATCGTAGTACAACGTGCCCTGGGACGAAGGCGGCAGCGTAAAGCGGACGTAGGACAAAGCCTCTCCCGTCACGTCGCTGCACACCTCGTTAAACAGGGATGCGTCGAAGGTGACCCACCCGTCTCTCGTGACCTTATAGGTGATATCTCCGACCGCTTCCCTCACCGTGATCTTTATCGTCCCGGTGAAGGCCTCACCCAGCTCGTTGTAGCCGGTGTAGGCAATTGAGAAGGTCCCCGAGTACCCTTCCCTCGGGACAAAGGCAACCCTGGAAAGATACGGCGCGAAGTACTTGTAATACTCTTCCTCCTCGGACACCAGGTCTCCGTAGTATGAGGGAGACTTGTAGTCATAGTAGAGCCGCCCGAAGAAAGATGACGGAAGCTTGAACACGACCGAAGAGAGCTCCCACCCGGTTAGCTCCTCGCAGACGTAATCGAAGTCGTCCACGTCAAAAACCACAGGTGTCCCGCTGTCGGTCACGTATTCGATGACCTCCGCTTCGGGGTCACCGGTGACGATAATCTTCACCGCCCCTGAGTAGGCTTCCCCATCTACGTTGTAGCCCGTGTAGGAGATGGTAGCCGTGCCCGAGAAGCCCGCCTTGGGGACGAATGACACCCTCGATATATAGGGCGAAGAGTCTGGGTAATACCTAGTGCCGGACGAGACGATCGAGCCGTAGTCCGAGGGCGAGACGTAGTCGTAGTACAGGGTCCCGACCGAAGAGGACGGCTGCGTGAACCTCACATACCAGAGTTCTTCTCCGGTAAGGTCCTCGCACATATCCATGAAGTCGTCCGCGTCCAGCGAGATCGCTCTTGACTCATCTGTGACGTAATATATGTCGCCTGCCGTGCTTCTCTGGACCTCTATCCTGAGGGTGGCCGAGCCGACGGGCGTGGTGGAGTCGCCCGCCGCGTAAGCCTTAACCGTGTAGGTGGCGGTACCCACATTCAAGGTGGAAAAAGTAAGCCGCCCGGCAGAAAGGTCCGAAGCGGTTATCGCCGTACCCAAGGCGTAATCCGCGCCTCGCAGCCTGAGTTTCCCTACCGATGAGTTCCCGCCGGTGATTGTGACCGAAGCAAGGTCACCGCCATCGTTCTTCTTGTAGATAGAGGTAAAGTCCGAAAGGGTCAAGGTCAGCCCCTGAGACAGGGACACGGTCTTGCTGATGGTACCCGAGAAGGAGGGCGCCACATAGGTCACGGTAATCGTGAGGGTCACGGAGCCGATGGGATTCCCGGTGCTGCCGCCGGCGACCGCCTGCACGAGGTAAGACACCGTCCCGGGTCCCGTGGCGGTAAAGGTAAGTTTCCCGTTCTTTAGGTCCTGTACACTGACCTGCGTCCCCGGGTTGTAGACGCTGCTCCCCAGCTTCAAGGTACCGAAGCTGGGATTGCTGCCGTTTATGATGATCGCCGTCAGCTCGCTTCCATCGTTCTTTGAATACTTGTCTGCGAAATCATCCAGGGAAAACACCAAGGTTTTCGATACATTTGTTGACTTGGCCACAGAGCCTTCGAAAGAGGGAGGTGCAAACTCGGCCCTTACGACCTTGATTTTGTACGTGGTACTGTATAGATTGCTTGAACCTTTCTTTTGATAAGTAACCACCATATCCACGGGATCTCCGCCAACCGTCGCCACGGCGCCACCCGGGAACGTAGGTATTGCCAGCGTGTAGACCGCGGTGTTGAAGAAGATGTCAAGCCCCTGCGCAAGGTTTAGGGTGTTACCGTGGCTGTAGGGCACCGTAAGAGTAGCCGAAGTGACGCCCGACACATTCACCGGCGATATGGCAGATGCATGACGTATGGAAGTTAGCACGTATTCGTTGTCCGAAGCGAAGGCCGTACCCGGCACGGACGCCAGTAAGATTACCGCCAAGAGGATGCACTCGAAAGATCTTCTCAAGGCATACTTCATTTTGGTACCTCCGTAAGAGATTAGCTGTCCCCTCCGGTTTTGACGGGACCTAACCGCCGCTTGTTCCTGCATTTGGAACCGGCTCCGGCCCCAGAAGTAACTTAGACGTTCGGGCTTGTCAACACCTGTGCGTTCTCTCCCAGCACTCAGACGCTGTGCCGTGACTATGGAGGACCAAAAAAAGAGGCCCCCACGGGGGCCATAGCCTTTCAAACCGGTGTACCGGGGGGAGCCAGGTACACATTATATGAATCGACGGGATTCGCCCATTTTTGAGGACAAAGAAGCTGCAAACAGCAGTTTTTCATGGGAAAAGAAGGCCTTCCGGTCACGAAGGGATCTTCAAAGGACAGATCTCGGCTGAGATACCGCTCCTCGTGACGTCAAGGAGGGCGAACGAAGGCCCGGCTTCCCTCGGGCTGTGAGGGCTCCCGGGGTTCACGAACAGGATCCCTTCTCTCCTGAACACCACTGGGACGTGGGTGTGCCCGAATACGGTCACGTCCGCCCCCAGCGCCTTGGAACGCTGGACTAGCAGGGTAAGGTCACGTTTCACGTGGTAGAGGTGGCCGTGGGTGAGGTAAATCCGCCTGGACCCTACGGCCAGCATCTCTTCAGAAGGTCCTTTGACCATGTAGTCGCAGTTACCCGTGACCGCCACCACCCTGATGCCCAAAGAAGCGCCGACCTTCCTGGCATCTTCGTAAAAATCGCCTGCGTGGAGGAGAAGTTCCACGTCAGGCATGGCCTGGATGCATGCCTCGAGGCGGCTTAAGTTCCCGTGAGTATCCGAAAGAATTCCGATCAGCAAGCGCACCCTTCCTTCTCACGACCCACTCGCCATCTCCCTGAGTCTGGCTTTGAGGGCGGGCAAGATCGCCTCGAGAGCCCTCCTCCTGTGGCTCACCGAATCCTTCTCGGCGTCTGAAGCCTCACCCAGCGTCTTCCCCAGTTCTACGGAGAAGAAAAGGGGGTCGTATCCAAAGCCGTTATTTCCGCGGTATTCTTCCGTGATAAGCCCTTCGACCGTACCCTGGCCGCTTGCGACGACCTCTCCGGGTCTCGCGACCGCTATGGCGCAGCGGTACCTGGCTGTCCGCCGCTCCCAGGGCACTCCTCTCATCCTTTCGAGGAGGAGCTCGTTATTGTCGTGGTCGTCTCCCGAAGGAGAAAACCTGTGGGACCTGACGCCGGGAGCTCCTCCCAAGAAATCCACCTCGAGCCCTGAGTCTTCGCCGAGGCAGATGAGCCCGGTGTGTCTCGCCGCGTGAAGGGCCTTTATGCGAGCGTTGTCCTCAAAGGTCTCGCCTGTCTCTTGGGCGTCGGGCAGCTCGAATCCCGTGAGATCGAGAAGATGCCATTCGGTTCTAGGGTCCAGCGTACGGAAAAGCCGCGCGAACTCCCTGAGTTTCCCAGGGTTTTTCGTGGCAAGAACGAGGGAGAAAGACGATTTCAAGGTACCCACTCGGCGCTACACCTCAAGAGGCTTCAAGAGGGTTCGGGCCTTCTTGGCGCACGTGCTTTCCGATTTTCTCCGCGATCGGGCCCAGAGCCTCTTTCTGGATCTCCATGAGCCTGCGGATCCCGCCTTCGGCCAGGGCAAGGAGCTCCTGGAGCCGCTCCTTGCTGAACGGGGCGTGCTCACCTGTCCCCTGCACTTCGATAAACTCGCCCTTGCCCGTCATCACGACGTTCATGTCAACTTCCGCCGTGAAATCTTCGGCGTACGGAAGGTCCACGACGGGGCTACCGTTCACAACACCGACGCTGACCGCCGCTATGTAGTCGAGGGCCGGGAACACTGCCCACTCTTCCTTCTCGGCGAGGGCGTTCAGCGCCAGCATGAGCGCCACAAAACCGCCGGTCACCGATGCCGTGCGCGTCCCCCCGTCTGCTTGGATGACGTCGCAGTCTATCCAGAACGTCCTCTCGCCTACAACCGAAAGGTCGACGGCCGCCCTCAGGCTCCTCCCGATCAGGCGCTGGATCTCGACGGTCCTGCCTGCGGGACGCCCGCGGGAAACATCTCGAGCTGTCCGGACAGCGGTCGACCCCGGAAGCATCGAGTACTCGGCCGTTATCCATCCGGAACCGGTACCTTTCATGAAAGGAGGTACCTTGTCTTCGACCGTGGCAGTGCATATCACCCTTGTATCACCGCATTCGATGAGGCAAGACCCCAGAGGGAACTTGAGGTATCCGGGAATAATCCTGGTTGGTCGAATCTCATGGGGCGCTCTTCCGTCGGCTCGCAATGGGTCCACCCTTTCCCTAGAGGTTATTTGCCTTGTCTCCTGTAAGGAAACACCCCGCCCTGAACGCTGCGGGTCTCAAGGACAGTCACGAAGCTGTCAGGAGCGAATTCCTCAATTATGGAACTTAGCCTGGGCAGGGTTTTTCTATCCGTCGAAACGAGGAAGACCTCTTTGGGCCCCGTCATACCCTTGCCTTGCAGGACGGTCACGCCGTAACCCGCCGTGCGGAGGACCGACAAAAGCTCTTCCGCCATACCCTCGGCGGGGATGACCTGCAGGGCAACGTGTCCTATGGCCAGCTTCTCCTCAATTATGCTGCCGATGATAGTGCCTGAGGCAAAACCCAGCCCGTAGGCCAGTATCTTCCACGGGTCGTCCAAGTTCTTCATGACGCGGGAGAGGGCGCCTACGTAGATGCTCGCCTCCAGTAGACCTATCCCCGCAGCCGGATACCTGCGGCCCCTGACAACCAGGAGCATACGAACCGTAGCCAGGGACACGTCCAAGATGCGGGCTACAAAAATGAAGAGATACTCCATAAAGAGCACCCGATACCCCTCCCTGAATACATGAGGCGCAACCTTGTCGGTGCGCCATCCTGTCCCGTCGCCGGTAAAACGCTCTGCGTCTCAGGAGTTTACCTCTTCCTGAAGCATCAGGGAGTGCAGCCGGTCCAGAGACTGAGCCAGCTGGTTAATCTCCTCTTCGGTGAGCTTTTCCAGAATGGACGATACGTATCTCCTTCTAGCGGCGACTACTTCCGAAATGACCCTCTTGCCCATCTCGGAGATGGAGAGCCTGATTACCCTCCTGTCCTGGGTGTCGCGCTTCCTCTCCAGGAAACCGTTTTTCTCCATCCTGTCCACGAGGTCCGTTGCGGTCGAACACGCAAGATAGAGCTTGTCGCACAGCTCGCCCATGGTGATGTTGGGGTGTTCCCTCAAGACGAGAAGCGCGTTGAACTGGGGATTGGTTATACCAAAATCGCCGAGTATGTCGCGCCCGCGCTTCTTAATAATGAAGGCGACGTGGCGCAAGAGCCTCTCGATCTTGGCAACGGCATCATCGAGGCCGTCGGACATGGGCAACACCTCCCAAGCACCTGCAGGGCAAGCCGCAATCATCACCTACTAGGATACGTCGTTCCTGTAGAACCCGTCAAGAAACCTAAGCGGTGGTTCCCTCTTTCTGTAAACGTAGTTATGAAGGGTAAGATGCTCAACCCCGTCTCCCGAAGTTGTGTGCGGCCAAGACCGCCGGGAACGAAAACAACCTCCGCCCCCCTCTTCTCTAGGAGGTCGGGCGGAGGTCAGACTGAGATCTGTCTTAGGTCCCGATGAACATCTGGGTGAACATCATCCCGTAAGGACCGCCCTTCACGATCCCTATGCCTATGTGGGTGAACGACGGGTTGAGAATGTTTCTCCTGTGCCCCTCGCTCTGCATAAGGAGATCGTGGGCTCTCTTCACCGCGGATGCGCCTGCCAGGTTTTCACCTGCCGTCTTGTAGGTTATCCCTTCCCTCTTCATCATGTCGAACGGAGAACCATAGGTAGGCGACTGGTGACCGAAGTACTTCTTGGCGATCATGTCCTGGCTCTTCATCCGGGCCAGTTTAACCAGCCGCATGTCCACGGTAAGAGGCTTGAGCCCGGCCTTCGTCCGCTCCTGGTTCACCAGGTTCAGCATCTCTTGCTCCTCCGCGGTCAGCCCTGCCGGTTGAGTGACCGGCTGAGACGGGCTCGGCTGCGCGGGAGCAGGCTGAGCGGGCGCCGGCTGAGACGGCTTGCTCGGAGAGGGCTGGGACGGAACGGGGCTCTGTGGCTGGATGTACCGGTACCACGGATACCTGTAAATGCTGTACCAGTAGTACGATGCCGCCATCGCCTGTCCGCCCACGCCGAACACCATGAATGCCGCAAGGGCAAGGACTACCAATGCTCTGCGTCTCACGTCGCTCCTCCTTCCGGTTTCTGAGTTCCGCCGGCGTCGGTACGCAGAATAATAGCAGCTTAGCAGGGATTTTCCGAACGGACTCAGGGCGACTCAGGCGGAATTCGGAGAGACCTAAAGCTCTATGCTCCCCTGTGTGGCGGCTGTCGCAGGCTTGCGATGCCCTGGAACAATGCACCTTGAACGGCAGGTATCTCTATCAGGAAGGTTGGTGGAGGCGGAGGGAATCGCACCCTCGTCCGTAAATAGCCTGGTTTCAGTCTCTACGAGCGTAGCTCCGGATTTCATCTCGCAGACGTGACGCCCCGGAGCGGGCTTCATCGTCCACCAGCCCGGACTTCATTTCCCTACAGGATCCCGGACGTCCTCCTGCAGGTATCTCTCCTCTCTGACGGCGACTCGGAGATAGGAGAGCGGTCTCTCCGGTCACCGGGCAGCCTTAATTAGGCAGCCAGTGCGTAGCTGTTGTTGGCAGTTATTGCTTTGCCGTTTGTTGGGTACGGCGCCCATGCTCGCTGCTCAAACCCGACTACCTACGTCGAACCTGTTCGCCCCCGTGGAGCTCTATGATAGCAGTTTTGTAAGCGGTGTACAACATCAATAACGGCTCTCGCCCAGGAACACCGGTTTCCCGTTGGGCGTCTTACTTTGTGAAAGGTGGTTAACTGAATGAACCAAAAGCTATTCTCTTTTTCGTCCAGGTCCATCCTCCGGGCAGTCCGGTTCCTCGTCTTGGCCGTCGCAATCCTATCCTTTATGTCAGGGTGCGCGAGGCCGGAGGAACGCGAGCCCAAGACGGTCACGGTCCTCGAACCTGCTGAGATCGTGAAGTTCACCCTAGACGGACAGCTCATTACGACGTCCAAAGACCGCTCCATATCGCCCGACGGAAAGTACCTGCTGGCGGCGGTACAGGGGAAGGAAGCGGACCGCGTAGTCGCGATCCCCATCGATGTCCCTGACCCGATGTCCGCCGCAGTGTCCCTCTACGAGGCGGACAAGTCGTGGACCCGCCACAACCTCGTGCAATGGGTCCCCATCGGATGGCTCTCCGAAACCGAGTGCGTGTTCGCCGTCCACGGGTGGCAGGACCAGGGCCCCCATAAGGGCGAAAGAGGCACGGCACTCTACACGGGAGACATAAGCGCCGGAACCACGACCCTGGTTTCCTATCTCGGCGTACCCGAACAGGGGCAGCTGGTAGACGACGCCATCTTCGCCGGGGGCGACAAGGTGTACATCCGGATAGGCTGGCAGTTTGTCGAATTCGACCTCGAATCTAAGAGCCACCGCGTGATCCGGGACAACCTCCCCGCCTACTACGGCCTCTCGACCGTCGCCGTATCGCCCAAAGGCGACCAGATCGTCTACGCAACTTACGGAGAGGAAAAGAGCGGGCTCTACGTCGTGGACGTGGCGACCGGGACAGAGAGAACGCTTGTGGAAACCGGAGAATCCTTGAGCTTCTACCCCAGCTGGTCTCCCGACGGGAAGTATATCGCCATGTACACGGTCTACCGCGTGGAAAACTCCCAGGCGAACGGCGTCTACCGGTACGATTTCATCCCAGGGGAAGACGGACCGTTCCCCTCGGGCCAAGAGATCACGGTTATGACCCCCGATGGGACAGTCCTAAAGAGGTTCACCCTGGAGGGCCAGTACCTGTCTCAGCTCTACTGGCTAGATGGAGGAAGCGGCATACTGTTCCTGTCGGGTCCGGTAACCTTCGGAAGATGGGGCGAGGTGATCTCGGCCGAATACGATTCGGTGTGGATAGCCGGCCTGGAAGACGGCGAGCCGCTCCGGATCGCCGGCCTTGAGGCTATCGAAGAACAAATGGGCGAGGACATAGCCTACGTCTTCCCCGTCGCATCCCTGCCCAACGGAGCCGGCGCCCTCCTGAACGTCGCCGGAGCCGGCAACGGCTCCATCTGGAAGGTTTCGCCTTCCGCGGAACCGGCCAAAGTCGCCGACGGATGGTGGGATAGCGCCAGGCTGGTGCCGGCCTATCTGGACAGCGTCGTCGGGATTATCTGGCAGGACGGAGAAAGCAGCCTCTACCTTGTTGGGCCGGAAGAAACGGTACGGCTTGGCAACGCTTCCGGCAACCTGAGCATCAGCGCCTATACGGATAGGCTCCTCATCGCTTCCAGCTACACCTTCAGCGAAGACAAAACCGAGGTCACGGTCTTCAATATGGTAACCGAAAAGGTCCTGGAGTAGGGCGAATAGCGGAGTAAGCCCTGGAAGAACAAGACAAGGGAGCCGCAGGTAATATCCGCGGCTCCCTGACTTTCGAGTCAATATGCTCAGGCGACGGGATACCCCTACGGATACCCTTTACCCGTCTCGCCGTTCTCTGAGTTTCCTGTCCATATCCCGCCTGATATCCCGTTCGCGGATGGCCTCGCGCTTATCGTAGCTCTTCCGCCCCTTCGCCAGGGCCAGTTCGACCTTGGCTTTGCCATCCCTGAAATATAAGGAAAGAGGGATGAGGGTGTACCCCCTTTCCGCCACTTTCGCCGCGAGTTTCCTGATCTCTCTCTTGTGCAGGAGGAGCCTCCTCGGCCGCAGGGGATCGTGGTTGAACCTGGAGGCGGGCTCGTACTGGGCAATGTGGGCGTTTCGGAGGAAAACCTCTCCTCCGACTACCTCCGCGTAGGCATCGCTCAGGCTGGCCCTGCCCTGCCTCAGGGACTTCACCTCGGTCCCGATGAGGGCTATGCCGGCCTCGATGACGTCCTCGATGAAATAGTCGTGGCGGGCCCTCCTGTTCTGGGCGATTATCTTGATGCCGCTCGATTTGGCCACTCCCCACGCCCCCTTTCTGCTCCGCCTGCCGCTTTCTTACAACCCGAGCTCTTCGTGTATACCCTGCATGGCCTCTAGACCCAGCTCGATAAAGCGCTCGAGGCTCATGCCGAAATCGGAGCAAGCCCTGATGATATCACGGTTGGCCCCTCTTGCAAAGGATTTCTCTTTCATCCTGTTTATGACGAAATCCACGTCGATGGCGGAGAGCTTTTTCTCGGGCGATATGAGCGCCGCCGCGACTATGAGCCCCGTGAGCGGGTCTGCCGAGTAAAGGACTTTGGCCATGAGCGTATCCCTGGGGAAACCGTGGATTTCGTTGTGGGCCTTGACCGCGTCCACTATCTCCGGGTCGAAACCGAGCTCTTCGGCTATCTGACCGGATACTATGCTGTGGTGGTGAGGATCATCTTTTGTCTCTTCATAGTCGATGTCATGAAGAAGCCCCGCGGCTCCCCATCTGTCTTCGTCCTCACCAAGCTCCCGGGCAATGCGCCTCATGACGGCTTCCACTGCCAAAATGTGCTTGAAGAGGTTCTTCGTCTTGATCCGTTTCTGCACTTCGGCCACGATTTCATCGCGATTCAGCAAGTCACTCACCCCGGATGTTTTTCTGCCTGCTTGCCGCAATTCTACCCCAACGAAGCAAAGGATGCCATTTCAGGACGAATAACAAACCCCGCCTGCCCGTGAGGCGGGAGGCGAGGTCCTATTCATACTTGAGCGGCTACAGCCCGTCTCGTTACCTCCGCAAGACTGCCAGGGAAATCGAGGTGATCATGAAGGCTATGGCCAGATAGACCGTAAGCCTCGAGAGCAGGTCTTCCCAGCCTTTCTTCCTGCGGCCCATGAAGTTCTCGGAGCCGCCTCCCATAACGCCCATCCCCGCGTTCCTGCTCGGCTGGAGCAGCACCACGCCTATAAGCCCTATGGAGATGAGCCACTGAAAGACCCTAAGGACGGTAACCAAATCTTTCACCCTTTCCGAACACAGGTCGCGCTCGTACTGCCAATTCTAGCACCACGAGAGGACCTGAGTCTACCGCGATCTAGATCTCAGCCCGTGAGCCTTCCCGAAAGCACTATGCGGCCCCCGTACTTCGCCTCTCTTCCCAGTTCCTCCTCGATCCTGAGGAGCCGGTTGTACTTGGCGACTCTCTCGCTCCTCGCGGGAGCCCCTGCCTTAATCTGCCCCGCGTTCGTGGCCACCGAGAAGTCCGCTATGAAGGAGTCCTCGGTCTCTCCCGAGCGATGGGATACCAGGTACCTGTAAGAGGCCCTGGCGGCGGTTTCTATGGTCTCGAGGGTCTCGGTGATGGAGCCGACTTGGTTCACCTTGATCAGGACGGAGTTTCCGGCTCCGACCACGATACCTTTCTCCAGCCTTTCTTTCCTCGTCACAAACAGGTCGTCTCCCACGATCTGGACTTTGTCTCCAAGGGTCCTCGTGAGGATCACCCAGCCTTCCCAGTCGTCTTCCGAGAGGCCGTCTTCGATGGAGACTATGGGATAGGCCTTCACCCAGGAGACGTATTTCTCTACCAGGTCGGCGCTGCCTCCCGACCATCCCTCTCCCGAAAGCACGTACTTCCCGTCTTTGTAGAACTCAGAGGCAGCGGCGTCAATAGCCAGGTAACAGTCCTTGCCGGGCTTGTAGCCGGCCTTCCTTATAGCTTCGGTCAAGAGCTCCAGCGCTTCCTCGTTCGACCTTAGGTCAGGCGCAAAACCGCCCTCATCGCCTATGGCCGTGGAAAGCCCCCTGGACCTGAGGAGCGACTTCAGGGCCTGGTACACTTCCGCGCCCATCTGGAGCCCTTGAGAATAGGTCTCGGCGCCCGCGGGGACCAGCATGAACTCCTGGATATCGACGTTGTTGTCCGCGTGCTTGCCGCCGTTCAGGACGTTCATGAACGGGACAGGCAACGTCCTGGCGCCAACCCCTCCAAGGTAACGATAGAGAGGGAGACCCACCGACTCGGCGGCCGCGGCAGCCACCGCAATAGACACGCTCAAGATGGCGTTGGCGCCCAGCTTTGTCTTCGAAGGCGTCCCGTCCAGCTCGATCATCCGCCTGTCGACCGCGGCCTGGTCGAGAGCCTCCATGCCTATGAGCTCCGGAGCGATGACTTCCATCACGTTTCTCACCGCCCGGGTGACGCCCTTCCCGCCGAAAGAGGCTCCTCCGTCCCTGAGCTCCAACGCTTCATGGGTACCCGTCGACGCTCCAGAAGGCACTATGCCGCGTCCAAAGGAACCGTCGCTCAAGAGGCAGTCCGTCTCAACCGTCGGGTTACCGCGGGAGTCCAGCACCTGCCTCGCTCTGAGTTCTACTATCTCAGGCAATTCCCATCGTCCTTTCTAAGGTATTACGCAATGATAAGGCTGTCCCGATCCATCTCGGGCGGTTTGGGCAGTCCCATGAGATGCAGGACCGTCGGGGCCACGTCCGCCAGCACTCCCTGACGGAGTCTTGCCCTCTTGTACTTCTCGCCCACCAGGATGCACGGCACGGGGTTCATAGAATGGTACGTGTGGGACGGCGCCGTCTGGGAAGCTCCTTTTCCATCCCCCTCGGGCGCCAGATCTTCGATGTTCCCGTGGTCCGCGACAACCAGGGCGACTCCGCCCTTCGCCAGTATGGCGTCCACCAGTTTCCCGAGGCATTCGTCCACGGTCTCCAGGGCTTTGACCGCGGCCTCAAACACTCCTGTGTGACCAACCATGTCCGGGTTCGCGAAATTCAAGATGATGAGGTCGTACTCGTCGGTCTCTATGCGCCTTAAGGCCTCCTCGGTCACCTCCGGGGCACTCATCTCGGGTTTCAGGTCGTAAGTGGGCACGGACTTAGGGGACGGTATCAGCACCCGGTCCTCACCCGGAAACGGGTCGTCCTTCTTGCCGTTTATGAAGAAAGTCACGTGGGCGTACTTCTCGGTCTCGGCTATCCTGAGCTGCTTGAGCCCCGCCTTAGATACCACTTCGCCCAAGGTGTTGTCCAAGGTGAGAGGCAGGTACGCGTAAGGCACCTCAAGGGTCTCCTCGTACCTCATCATCGTGCAGTAATAAACGTCGGGGCGTTTTCCCCTGTCGAACCACTCGAACTCATCGTAACTAAACGCGTAGGTCAGCTCTCTGGCCCTGTCCGCCCTGAAGTTGAAGAAGATGACGGCGTCTCCGTCACGGATACAGGCCGGCCCGCCCGGGAGCTCGATGGCGGTAGGCTGCACGAACTCATCCGATTCGTCGCGGGCATAGGCCTCCTTGAGAGCCTCTCGCCAGGTCCTCGCCCTCAGGCCTTCGCCTTTCGTGAGGAGACGGTATGCCCGCTCGACCCGGTCCCACCTCTTGTCCCGGTCCATGGCCCAGTACCTGCCCGTCAAAGAGGCGATGGCGCCGGTAGAGAGCTCATTCATCTTGTTTTCCAGCCGCTCGAGGTAGACGGCCGCGGAACGGGGCGGAACATCTCTGCCGTCCAGGAACGCATGCACAAAGACCTTCCCCACGCCGTTTTCCTTCGCCATCCTGAGGAGCGCGTAGAGGTGAGTGTCAAGGCTGTGAACTCCCCCGTCGGACACCAGGCCCATGAGGTGAAGGGCAGAAGACCTCTCCCACGCATGCTCCATGGCGCCTAGGAGAGCGGGGTTTTTGAAAAAGGAACCGTTTTCGATGTCCCGGGAGATCCTCATGACGTCCTGGTACACGATGCGGCCGGCACCTATGTTCAGGTGCCCCACGTTCGAGTCTCCCATCTGCCCGGGCATGAGGCCCACCGCCTCTCCCGAAGCCTCGAGGACCGTGCTCGGGTATTCCTTGAGAAGAGCGGAAAACCGCGGAGTCCTAGCTGCCGTCGCGGCAGATGCTTCTTTGCTCGTGAGGCCCCAGCCATCCAGGATAATGAGGGCCACGGGTCGCTCTCTCATGGTCACATCCATGCCTCCACTCTAGCCGCCTAGCTTTTCGGGCCTTGCTTTCGAGACCTCGAAGACAAGCCGGGCAAACTCGTGGGGATCAAGGCTGGCCCCACCGACGAGAGCGCCGTCAATCTCTTCCCTGTTCATGAACGAGCGGATATTGGCCGCCTTGACGCTTCCGCCGTAGAGCACCCTCACGTCCTCTGAGGCGCCTCTTCCGAACAACGAATCGATGGCCCCGCGGATCTCGCGGATCACTTCCGCCGCGTCTTCAGGCCGGGCCTCCTTGCCGGTGCCTATGGCCCAGACGGGTTCATAGGCGACTACTACCTGAGAGATCTCTTCTTTGTTCACCTTGGCAAGGCCCGCCGAAGTCATCTCCGAATTCACCTTGAGCGCCTCGCCCTTCTCCCGCTCGGCGAGCGTCTCACCAACGCAGAGAATGGGCCTGAGCCCTGCGTCCAGGGCCGCCCTCACCTTCTTCGCGACCATCTCGCCGGTCTCGCCCATGATGTGCCGCCTCTCAGAGTGGCCCACGATGACGTACCGGCACCCCAGGTCTTTCAGCATTGTGGGAGAGATCTCGCCGGTAAAAGCGCCTTTTGTCTCCCAGAACACGTCCTGGGCTCCCGTGCGTATGGGATAAGACGCGACCAGCGAGGAAAGGGCCGGGAGCGACGTGAAAGGAGGGCAGATCAGGATCTCGGGCCAAGGTACGCGAGCCTCTTCTAGAGCACCGCCGGGCAACGCGGGACCCTCGCCCCTTGTTTCGCCCCACGCATCAAGGAGAGGCCGGATCTCTGGGATGAAAGCGCCCACAAAAGATACCGTGTCGCTCACGGTCTTGTTCATCTTCCAGTTCGCAGCGATAAGCGGAACGCGCAACTCAAATTCCCCCAGTTCGTTAAGATGCCTCCGCGCTGCCCTTTGGAGACATCGCGGAGGCGTCCTGAGCCGCGTCAATCCTTGTCCAGGAGCACGGCCACGCCGGGGAGTTCTCTCCCTTCGAGGAACTCGAGAGAAGCCCCACCGCCGGTCGAAAGATGGCTGATTTTCTCCGAAAGCCCCGACATCTCCACGGCGGACAGGGAGTCTCCCCCGCCTACAACCGTGAATCCGTCTACGCCCGCGAGCGCCGCAGCCATCTCCAAAGTCCCGCCCCTGAAGGTTTCGACCTCGAACACCCCCATCGGACCGTTCCAGAAGGCAGTCTTGGAACCCTCGACGACCGCCGAAAACGCCTTCCGGGTCTCGGGTCCGATATCGAGCGCCATCATGTCCTCGGGGATCTCGCTGGCGGGAACTACTTTCGCGGGCACGCCCGTCTCGGGAGCCGCGGCTACTACTACGTCCACCGGAAGGAGGAGCTTGCAGCCCTTCTTCGCCGCCTTATCGAGGATCTCCCTGGCCTCTCCGACCATGGACGGCTCGGCAAGAGACTTGCCCACGCCGTAGCCCTGGGCCATGAGGAATGTGTTGGCCATGCCACCGCCTATCAAGAGGTTGTCTACCTTGTCCAAGAGGTTCTTGAGCACGGCCAGCTTGTCGGAGACCTTGGCGCCCCCTATGAGGGCGGTAAACGGCCGCTCGGGATCCTCAAGGAGCTTACCGAGGGCCGCGATCTCTTTCTCCATCAAGAATCCAGCATAAGCAGGTATGTACGCCGCGATCCCGGCTGTAGACGCATGGGCGCGGTGGGCAGTCCCAAAGGCGTCGTTTACGAATATGTCAGCAAGGTCCGCCATGGCCTTAGCCAGGCCGGGATCGTTTTTTTCTTCGCCGGGGTAGAACCTCACGTTCTCCAGGAGGACCACCGACCCGGGAGACATCCCGCTAACATAGGCGACGACCTCAGGCCCCACGCAATCGTTGAGCTTCACGACCTTCTTCCCCAAGAGCTCGCTCAGACGGTGAGCCACCGGATCCATTCGGAGCTCCGGGACTACCTGACCTTTGGGTCTCCCGAGGTGGGAAGCCAGGATGACCTTTGCCCCATGGGATATGAGGTATTCGATGGTGGGTAGGGCGGCCCTGATGCGGGAGTCGTCGGTAATGGCGCCGTTTTTCATGGGTACGTTGAAGTCCACCCGCACGAAACAGCGCTTGTCCCTAACTTGAGCGTCCCTTATGGTCTTCTTAGCCACTGTCTAGAACCCTCCGTTTCAAAGGCCCTAGACGCCCTTTGACGCTATCAGGGAAATCAGGTCGCACAGCCTCTCGCAGTAGGCCCACTCGTTGTCGTACCACGCGACGATCTTCGCGAGGTTCCCGATAACCATCGTGGAAAGCCCGTCTACGACCGTGGATTCGCGAATGCCTTTGAAGTCGCTGGATACGAGAGGAGCGTAGGTTATACCCAGGATGCCTTTAAGCGACCCATTCGCTGCTTCCTCAAAAGCCTTGTTGATCTCTTCGGCCGTCGCCGCCCTGGTGAGGCGGACTGTCAAGTCGACCACGGAGACGGTGGGAGTGGGAACCCTGAAAGCCACCCCGTTGAACTTCCCCTTGAGCTGCGGGAGCACGAGGCTCACTGCCTTTGCGGCCCCGGTCGTGGTTGGGATTATGTTGAGAGCTCCCGCACGCGCCCTGCGGAGGTCTTTGTGCGGGTAATCCAGGATAACCTGGTCGTTGGTATAGGAATGCACCGTCGTCATCAATCCTTCTTCGATGCCGAACTTCTCGTCCAGGACTTTCGCGACGGGCGCAAGACCGTTGGTCGTGCAGGAAGCGTTGGAGATGATGTTGTGCTTGGCAGGGTCGTAGGAATCGTGGTTCACGCCCATCACGATGGTGATATCCTCACCCTTGGCGGGCGCCGAGATGACCACTTTGCGGGCGCCGGCAGGGTCGATGTGGGCCGAGGCTTTCTCGGCGTCGGTGAACCTGCCCGTGGACTCGAGGACTACCTGCACGCCCAGATCTTTCCACGGGAGCTTTCCAGGTTCTCTCTCGGACAAAACCTTCACCATGCGGCCTCCCACAGTAAAGCCGCCTTCGCAAAGACTCACTTCCTCAGGAAGGGTACCGTAGTTTGAATCGTACTTGAGTAGGTGCGCCAGAGTACCGGGGTCCGTGAGATCGTTTACGGCGACTACCTCAAAATCTTTCCTGGCCATTGCCGCTCTGAAGAACCGCCGTCCGATGCTTCCGAAACCGTTTACCCCTACCCGTAGCATTGAATCTACCTCCTGTGTAGTGGTACCGCCTACGCCCAAAGGGACAAAGGCCGCGCCCCCATTATATCCCTATGTGGAAAGGAAGCCCACCCCCAAGGAGATCTTGCCTCTTCTGGCGAGAACCGGTCACAGGTAAAGGATGAGCCCCAGGGCACCTGCGGCGAGGAGGACCAAGACCGGGTCCTTCTTAAAGCCCAAGATCAGGGCCGCCGAAACGGCCGCGACGATGCCCGGGATGACACCTGTGAGCGTCGACGGCACCACAGAGAGCGCCGCCGACACGATGAGGACGACCACCACCGGGCGGATCCCCCTGAATATGTCTTTCACGAAAGCCACGTCGCGATACTTGTAGAAGAGGAAACCGAGGATGAGCATGATGGCGAAGGAAGGAGTGACGACTCCCGCGGTCGCGGCCAAGGAGCCCCAGAACCCCGCCACCTTGTACCCGATATAAGTAGCCGAGTTTATGGCTATGGGGCCGGGCGTTGCCTGGGAGAGGGCCACCACGTCTATGAACTCATCCATGGTGATCCACCCGTTTGCGGTCACGACCTCGTGGGAAATCAGGGGTATCATCGCGTACCCGCCGCCGAAACTGAAAGCGCCGATTTTGGCAAACGTGAGAAAGAGCCTGAGAAGCAATCGAGTCTCCTCCTTATCCCGCCCGGCTAATCCGTGTCCCGGTCTCCGGCGAGGCTTTTCTGGTTCACTGCGGCGGGATTTTGGCCCTGGGTACGGGCTGAGGCCGAACCGCCTTCAGTCGTAGAGTCTTGTCCTTTGGCCTTTACCGCGGCCGTTCGCCTCTCGATATACCCGGCCACGACACCCATGAGCCCCGCGGTGAAGACCGCCGTCACGGGCCCTTGCCGGAGCACGAACAATAGGACGGCTCCCGCGAGAACGTACCAGAGGTCCGTCGCCCTCTTTACCGAGTTCTTGCCGACCTGCCACACGGCGGCCACGAGCAGCCCGAGGATAGCCGGCCTCATCCCCCGGAACACAGCGTCTATGGCCGGCGCGTTCTTATACCTCACGAGCACCGAGGCAAAGGCAAGTATGACCAGGAAGGAAGGCATGGCTGCTCCCAAGACGGCAGCCACGGCCCCTACCTTTCCACGGATCTTGTAGCCCGTGACGGTCGCCGTGTTTACGGCTATGGGGCCGGGTCCGCTCTGGGCGATGGCGAGGAGGTCTACAAACTCACCGTCTTCGAGCCATCTTCTCCGCTCGACCAGCTCGCGCCTTATGAGCGGGATCATGGCCCACCCACCGCCGAAGGTGAATGCTCCTATCTTGAAAAAGCTCCAGAAAATCGAGGTAAACCGTGCCTCATTCGTCCTTGTGTCCGTCTGCGCTTTCGTCTTGATCGCCCCCGAAGCATGGTACACCCACCCATTATATCATTAGCGAACAAAAAAGCCCCGCTTTGGGGGCTTTTCGCGCTCAGCCCAGGCTTACACCAGGTAATCTCTGAGCCTCTTGCTCCGCTGGGGATGCCTCAGTTTCCTGAGGGCCTTGGCCTCGATCTGCCTTATCCTCTCCCGGGTGACGCCGAACTCCCGGCCCACCTCCTCCAGAGTACGGGCCCGTCCGTCGTCAAGCCCGAATCTGAGCCTCAGGACCTTCTGCTCCCGCTCGTTGAGCGTCTTGAGGACGCTCTCTATCTGCTCCCTGAGGAGGAGGAAAGAAGCAGCGTCGACCGGAGCGGGCGCGTCCTCGTCTTCGATGAAATCTCCCAGGTGGCTGTCTTCCTCTTCGCCTATGGGAGTCTCGAGGGACACGGGCTCCTGGGCGATCTTGAGGATCTCCCTGACCTTGTCGGCGGAGATACCCATCTCGGTGCCGATCTCCTCGGGCGTGGGCTCCCGGCCCAGCTCCTGTATAAGCTGGCGGGATGTCCTGATGAGCTTGTTTATCGTCTCTACCATGTGCACCGGTATCCTGATGGTCCTCGCCTGGTCGGCGATAGCCCTGGTTATGGCCTGCCGGATCCACCAGGTGGCGTAGGTAGAAAGCTTGAATCCTCTCCGGTGCTCAAACTTCTCAACGGCCTTGATAAGGCCCATGTTGCCTTCCTGGATAAGATCTAGGAACTGCATGCCGCGCCCAACATAACGCTTGGCGATGGACACGACGAGACGCAGGTTGGCCTCTATGAGCCTGGCCTTTGCCTGCTTGTCGCCCATCTCCATCCGTTTGGCCAGCTCCACCTCCTCCTCGGGGGTGAGGAGAGGCACCCGGCCTATCTCCTTGAGGTACATGCGGACGGGGTCATCCAGGGCGATCCCTTCCAGGACGCTCAGGTCTATTTCCGTAGGCTCGTCCACTTGGATCCCCTCGGGCATGTCCTCTTCCGCGTCCGCGTCGAGGGCTACGGATCCAAGGGCCTCGCCCAGCTCGTCATCGCCATCTCCGCCGGCCTTCTCATCGACGTCAAGGTCCCGCCCTTGCTTCACATTGAGGACCTCTATCCCCATGTCTTCGAAGTGCTTGTAGATATCGTCAATCTGCTGAGGAGTAAGGTCCATCTGACTGAGCGCGTCGGCAATCTCAGTATAGGTCAGAAAGCCCTTCTTCTGACCCTTCTGAACTAGCTCTTTTATTGCCTCGTAACTGGCCGGATCAAATTCCTTCAAAACCTTTCCCTCCTGGGAACGCCTACAGCGCCGGACCGCCACTCGCGTCTCCTAAAGATTTCACTTGCTTAAGAAGTCGATTATAGTCCGCGACCGCTTTAGTTAGCGTCGCATGATCTCTTGTACGCTCAGCCAGCGCGATAGTCTCACGCAGCTCTTCAAGCCTCTCTCGCCTCATGGTGCGAATGCAATCGTCCAGTATCCTCGGGGCCGACTCCCGGGAAACATCGCCAAATCTCATGCACAGCTCTGCAACTTGCGCCTGGATTCGTTCGTCTGCGACGGTATCCAGGGAACCTTCTCGGAGGACCTTAAACAACTCTCTGCAGACCGCGTCGGCGAAATCCTGCTCACCAAGAATTCCCACTGTATATTCGAGTAATTCACGATTTTCGATGAGACACCGGATTACTCCTTCTTCAGCCTTCCTCCGAACTATGCTAACTTCGATATCGGCCTGCTTCTTTCCTCCTGGCTGCTCGACTCTTTTGGAGCCGATGGCAGGATCAGGCTGCACCTGGTTGTCATAACCAGTAGTATCCCTGTTTTGCCCCTCTTTATACTTTCTCGCCTGTTCAGACTTTCTCCTGTGCGCTTCGACATCCCGCGCCAGGGAGTCTCTGGGCACCCCAAGGTCTCTCGCGAACTCATCGATGTAGACCGAACGCTCGGTATCGCTGGAGAGCCCTGCCAACACCGGTACTATGGCTTCCATCACCCGGATCCGTCCCTCTGCGCCCAGACGGGCGTTTTCGCCCCTTATCTCGTAGTAGATGAACTGGATATCCGGGAGGGCCTCATCCAGCAGTTTTTCGTAGGCTCCGGTCCCTTCTGCCTTCAAGAACTCATCGGGATCTTTGGAGCCGGGAAGGGAAACCACCCTGGTCCTCCCGCCGGCTTCCCTGAACACGTCGATGGCCCGCCTCGTGGCGCGCCTCCCGGCGTCGTCCCTGTCGTAGACCAGGAAGACCTCGCCGGTGAGGAGCAGGAGCGTCCTCGCCTGCTCCCTCGTGAGGGCCGTTCCCATCCCCGCAACCGTATAGTCTATTCCGTGCTGGAAGGACATGATAACATCCATATACCCTTCCACGATGCACACCCTGTTTTTCTGCCTGATCCCCGGCTTCGCGAGGTGTAACCCGTATAGCTCCCTGCCCTTCCGGAAAACCGGCGTCTCCGGGGAGTTCAGGTACTTGGGAGTCTCATCTCCCAAAGCGCGCCCGCCGAAACCAACAAGGGTCCCCCCCGAATCGTGTATGGGGAAGGTTATGCGGCCCCTAAACCTGTCGTAGTAACCCCCGCCCGCCCGTTCCAGGAGCAGGCCGGCCCTAAAAAAATCGGCGAGATCGAACCCGCTTCTTCTCGCGGCCGAAGCGATGAAATCCCATTCGTCGGGCGCAAAACCAAGTCCGAACTTGTCGATGGTCTCCCGGGAAAGCCCCCTCGTCTCCAGGTACCTGAGGGCAGCTCTTCCCCTCGGACCGTAGAGCATCTCCCTGAACCTACCTTGAGCAAACTCCAGGGCATCAAGGATTTTCTTGTACTCTTTTCTGCGGAGTTCGTCCCCATGTCGCGTACGAGGAGGAAGACGCACGCCGGCCCTCTGGGCGAGCTTCTCCAGGGCTTCGGAAAAAGAAAGCCCCTCCTTCTTCATGAGGAACGTAAAAACGTTTCCGCCCACGCCGCATCCAAAACAGTAGAAGAGCTGCTTGTCCGGATCCACGGTGAAAGAGGGCGTCCTCTCTTCGTGAAACGGGCACAGGCCGACATAGTTCTTGCCCGTCCTCCTGAGCCTGACGTACTCGGAGACCAGGGAGACGATGTCGGTCCTCATCCTCACTTCGCGAGTTATGTCGTCTTCGATAAACCCTCTGGACATTACAAGACCTCACATTAAGGATCTTTCCGTCAGGAAGGATCGAGCCCCCATGTCGACGGCACGAACGCCTTCCGGTACTGGTGAATGGCAAACCGGTCGGTCATCCCCGATACATAATCGCACGCCCTCACCATAGGATCGGAAGCCGGAGAGTAGGAACTGCTTATCATCTCGGGATGACGGCAGTAGTAATGGTAAAGGGCTTCGACGACTCCCTTGGCCTTGTCCTCTTCCTTCTTGGCCGGAGAATCCACATAGACTCGTTCGAAAAGGAATCTTCTCAAGACCATTAGAGCTTCCAGGACCTCGCCGGTAAGGGACACCCTCCCTTCTTCCAGGCTCTCCTCTATAACCGCCTTGACGAGGGTGTCTATCCTCTTCCCGTGGGTATCGCCGAGGACCTCGATGGCGTCCTTTGGGAGGTCTTCCGGCCGGATCACGCCTCCCCGTATGGCATCGTCTATATCGTGGTTCACGTAGGCTATCCGGTCAGCCAGCTGGACGCACCGTCCCTCTTCGGTGGACGGCGTCTCCCTCCACGGGTGGCACTTTATCCCGTCCCTGACTTCCCAGGTTAAGTTGAGTCCGCCACTTTCCAGGACATCCACCACCCGCAGAGACTGGAGGTTGTGGGCGAACCCGCCCGGATGGATGCGGTTAAGCACTTCTTCCCCGGCGTGCCCGAAAGGCGTATGTCCCAGGTCATGTCCCAGGGCGATGGCTTCCGTGAGGTCTTCGTTGAGCCTCAGGGCACGGGCGATTGTGCGGGCGATCTGGCATACCTCGAGGGTATGGGTGAGACGCGTCCTGTAGTGATCGGCCTCGGGAGCTATAAAGACCTGCGTCTTGTCCTTGAGCCTCCGGAAAGCCTTGGAATGTATTATCCTGTCCCGGTCCCGCTGAAAGGCCGTGCGGATGGGACAAGGCTCCTCTTCCACAAGCCTACCCCGGGAGTTAAAGGAACGGGTGGCCATGGGAGAGAGCAGCTTGTCTTCCATCTCTTCGATCTGCTCCCGGATCGCCTGTCTCCTCAGACCCGCCATCAAGAACTGACCTCCAAGTAATAGGAAGACTCCGGGTGACATATTCGGAGTCTTCCTGACAATTCCCTACATTGGGGCTTCCGGCGGATATCCGCCGGAAGCCCGCTGAAGACTTACTTGTCTCCGTGCTTCAGGGCGGCGTGGGCCGCGGCCAACCTGGCTACGGGGACCCTGTAGGGCGAGCACGACACGTAGTCGAGACCCGCGATATGGCAGAACTCGACCGAGTCGGGATCGCCACCGTGTTCGCCGCAGATGCCGATCACGAGGTCGGGACGGGTCGAGCGCCCGAGCTCGACGGCCATCTTCACCAGTTTCCCGACGCCGCTGCGGTCAAGCACCTGGAACGGGTTCTCCTTCAGGATCTTCTGTTCGAGGTACACGTGGAGGAACTTGGCCTCGGCGTCATCACGGCTGTAGCCGAAGGTCATCTGGGTGAGGTCGTTGGTCCCGAAGGAGAAGAACTCGGCGTGCTTGGCGATCTCGTCGGCCGTGAGAGCGGCCCTCGGGATCTCGATCATGGTACCGACCACGATCGGGAAGTTCTGGCCGGTCTCCTTGCGGACCTCCTCGCCGACCCTGACGACCATCTCCCTGTTCAGCTCCAGCTCTTTCGCCTCGCCTACGAGCGGGATCATGACCTCGGGCTTGACGTCGGTGTAGCCTTCCTTGAAGAGGCGGGCAGTCGCCTGGAAGATCGCCCTGGCCTGCATCTCGTAGATCTCAGGCCACAAGATACCCAGGCGGCAGCCGCGGAGGCCCATCATGGGGTTGGCTTCGTGGAGCTCTCTCGCCATCTTCAAGGTCTTCTCGACCTCGGCGATCTCCGCGGCGGGAGCGTTCTGGTGCTTCATCTCCGAGAGCCTTACCGCCAGTTCCTCTGTGGACGGCAAGAACTCGTGGAGCGGCGGGTCGAGGAGACGGATGGTTACCGTGTAACCCCTCATGACCTTGAGGATCTCGTAGAAGTCGTTCTCCTGCATGGGCAAGAGCTTGTCAAGGGCGGCCTTCCGCTCCTCGGTAGTCTTGGCCATTATCATCTCCCGGACTACCGGGAGCCTGTCGGCGGCCATGAACATGTGCTCGGTCCTGCAGAGGCCGATGCCGGTGGCGCCGAACTCGCGGGCCCTCTTGGCATCCTCAGGAGTGTCGGCGTTGGCCTTCACGCCAAGGCGTTTGACCTCGTCGGCCCACTGGAGGATCTCCTGGAACGCGCCGCCGATGTTGGGCTCAACGAGCGGCACCTCGCCGATATAGACGTTTCCGGTAGCGCCGTCGATGGAGATGACGTCTCCTTCCTTGATCTCGGCCTTTCCGATGACGGCCTTGCCGTTCTCGATGTCGAGGTGGAGGGCTTCGCAGCCTACGACGGCCGGCTTACCCATGCCGCGGGCCACAACCGCCGCGTGGCATGTCATGCCGCCACGGGAGGTGAGGACGCCCTGGGCATACACGATACCGGGCATATCCTCGGGCTTGGTCTCGGGCCTCACCAGGATGACTTTCTCACCCTTGGAGCCGAGCTCTTCGGCCTTCTTGTAGTTGAAAACGACCGCTCCAATGGCCGCGCCGGGCGAAGCCGGAAGACCTTGGGCGGCGACCTCCAGCTTGGCGTTCGGGTCAACGCCCCTGTGGAGCATGCGGGCGATCTCTTCGGGCTTCACGCGCTTTACCGCTTCCTTCTTGTCGATGAGCCCTTCCTCAACCATCTGGCGGGCTATCTCTATTGAAGCGGCAGCCGTCCTCTTTCCGGCCCTGGTCTGGAGCATGTAGAGTTTTCCGTGCTCAACGGTAAACTCCATGTCCTGCATGTCTTTGTAGTGCTGCTCCAGGATCGCCGCGACTCTCTTGAGCTCTTCGTAAGTCTCGGGGAGCTCCTCGCGCATCTGAGAGATGGGCTTGGGCGTCCGGATACCGGCAACGACGTCTTCGCCCTGGGCGTTGATGAGGTACTCGCCGTAGAGCTCCTTGGCGCCCGTAGACGGGTTCCTGGTGAACATAACACCGGTACCCGAATCGGATCCCATATTACCGAACACCATCATCTGGACGTTTACCGCGGTGCCGAGGTCGTCGGGGATCTTGTTGATCTTCCTGTAGACGATGGCGCGCTCATTGTTCCAGGACTTGAACACGGCCTCCACGGCCATGCGGAGCTGCTCCATCGGGTCATTGGGGAACTCTATGCCTGCCTTCTCCTTGACTACCCGGCGGTACCCTTCGATGACTTTCTTCAGTCCTTCTACAGAGATCTCGTGGTCGTACTTTACGTTTTCCTCTTCACGCTGCTTGGCCAGGATGTGTTCGAATTCGTCGTGATCTACGCCCAGCACGACGTCGCCGAACATCTGCATGAACCTTCTCTGGCAGTCAAGGGCGAACCTCATGTCGTTCGTCTGCCGGTAGAGACCCTGGACGCTGTCCTCGTTGAGGCCGAGGTTCAAGATGGTGTCCATCATTCCGGGCATACTGATGGCCGCGCCCGAACGGACGGACACGAGGAGAGGATTGGTGCTTCCGCCGAACTTCTTCCCGGTGGTCTCCTCGAGGCCCTTTATGTGCTCCTCGACTTCATCCCAAAGCCCGGAAGGCAGCTTCTGCCCCTGCTTGTAATACTCAATGCAGGCCTGGGTGGAGATGGTGAATCCCGGCGGTACAGGAAGGCCTATGCGGGTCATCTCCGCGAGCCCGGCGCCCTTCCCGCCGAGGATAGGACGCATGTGCTCTCCGCCTTCCTTAAACCAGTAAACCCACTTTTGTGTCACTATAACGCCCCCTACCGTTTTCAGATTTCTAAAATCGACGCCGCCCGGTAAAGCGGCGGCGGAACGTCCTAAATGCCCAGGCTATTTTACCCGCTTGGGACAAGCGATTTCAACAGCGAGAAATCTGCGTAAGCGTTCCAGTATGCGGCTACGGATCCCAGGAGAGCCAGCCTGTTTTCCCTGAGCGCCGCATCGTCCGTCATGATGAGCACTTCGTCCAGGCACCTGTCTATGTAAGGCTTGAGCTCCACGAGGATCCTCAGATAGCCCGCGTAGTCCCGGGACTCGAGAGCCCTCTTCAGCGCGCCCTCCCACGACCTGAGAGCTCGGTAAAGCGCGGCTTCAGCCTCTTCTTTGAGGAGGGCCTCATCAACCTCTCTCCCAGCGCCTCCCTTCCCGAGCACTCCGACCCTGCGCCACCCGGTCACGAGGTCGGCCAGATCTTTCGTGCCGGCAAGGTCCGCGAGAGCCCTCGCCATACCTTCCGCGCGGGCGATCCGGGTCTCGTCTCCCGACAGGACGGCCCTCACGACCTCGATGGGGAAGCCACGTTCATGGATGACCGTCTCCACCCTCGCCTTCAAGAAGGCTTCCAGGCGCGACCTGGCGTCGGGAGAAGGTTCGCTCACCACGCCGGTCGCGAGTTTCAGCGGCAGACCGACCAGGTCTTCCATCGTGAGGTCGTAGCCGTGACCCATCACGATGGCGACCACGCCCAAGGCATTTCTCCTTAGCCCCAAGGGATCCTGGGAACCGCTCACCTCGATACCCAGGGAGAAAGACACCGCGAGGGTATCCAGCTTGTCGGAAAGGGCGACGACCGCAGGCGCCCCTCTCGAGGGGATAGAATCCCTCGCTCCTTTGGGCATGTAGTGCTCGGCGATGGCCTTCGCGACCAGGGGCTCCATCCCCTGTATCGCTGCGTACCGGCCTCCCATTATCCCCTCGAGCTCGGGGAACTCGCCGACCATCGCCGTGAGGAGGTCCGCCTTGGCGAGGAGAGCCGCTTCCCGGGCGGCCCTGGCTTCTTCATCAGGCAGCCCAAGCGCTTCTGCCAAGTAACCGGCGATCTCTTCCATCCTAGCGGCCTTGTCCCGCATGCTTCCGGCGTTCTTTATGAAGCGGACGCCTTCGAGCCGGGGGACAAGGTCGACCAGCGGCACTTTCAAGTCCTGCTCGAAGAAGAAGCTGGCGTCCTCCAGCCTGGCCCTGAGGACCCACTCGTTCCCCTTCCTCACCGTCTCGATGCCGGCCTCTGGGTCTCCGTCCCGCACTCCGATGAAGGCGGGACGTAGCGCGCCGTCCTCCCCCACTACAGGGAAATACCTCTGGTGGTGCTTCATGGAGGTCATGAGCACTTCTTTGGGGAGGCTCAGGTATCTCTCGTCAAACCGCCCGATGAAGGGCGACGGATGCTCGCATATGGAAGCGACCTCGGAAAGAAGCTCTTCATCGACGACGGGCCTTCCCCCCACGCTCGCCGCTAGCCTTCCGGCCTCGCTCAGTATCCGGTCTTTCCGCTTTGCGCCGTCAACCTCCACGAAAATCGAGCTCGCCACCTGGAAGTATTCCTGGGCGGAAGGCACGTACGTTTCCTTTGGATGCAAAACCCTGTGGCCGTAGGTAACCCTCCCGGCCGCCTTACCCGCGACCGTGAGAGGGACCACCTCTCTATCGTAGAGGCTCACAACCCATCTTATCGGCCTGAACCAGCGCCAGTTCCCATCGCCCCACCTCATGGGGTGCGGGCATTCTATGCCCAGTACCACGCCGGGGATTATCTCGGGAAGGACTTCCTGCACTGGCCTGCCCTTTTCGTGTTTCTCGCCGTAGACATACTCTGCGCCCGCTTCGCCTTCCAGCGTCACCTGGGAAGTTTCGATGCCCAGGGACCTGCAGAAACCCAGGAGCGCCTTCGTCGGGTTTCCGTCCCCGTCGTAAGCGGCCTTCTTGGAAGGACCCCTCACCCTGGAAACGGCATCTTCACTCATGTCCTCGAGTCCCCTGACGTAGAGGACCAGCCTGCGAGGGGTGCCATAGGTCTCAATGTCTTCGAACCTCAGCCGGGCAGAGCGAAACGCCTCTCTGGCCCGCTCCTTGAGGTCCTCTACCGCGCCGGGGAGATACCTGGCAGGGATCTCGTCCGATCCGATCTCAAGGAGGTAATCACCTCTCACCTTTGGCCACCTCCTTGGACTTAAGGTAGACTCTCGCGCAGTCCCGCGTCATGCCGCGCACCTTTAAGATGTAGTTCTGCCGCTCGGATACAGACAAAGCCCCTCTCGCGTCCAGAAGGTTGAAAAGGTGGGAGCACTTGAGGGCGCAGTCGTAGGCCACGAGGTACAGACCTTCCTTGAGCAGCCTCCTGCATTCCGTTTCCCACTCGTCGAACTGTCTCCTCAAAAGGTCGGTGTCGGCATGGAGGAAGCCGTACGCTGAAAACTGCTTTTCCTGCTCCAAGTAGACGTCCCTGTACGTGAGCCCGGGAGCCACCTCTACATCCCACATGCTGCCCTTGCCCTGTATGTAGGCCGCAAGTCTTTCCAGGCCGTATGTAATCTCGCACGATATCGGATTGACCTGGACGCCGCCCACTTCCTGGAAATACGTAAACTGGGTGATCTCGTTTCCATCGAGCCACACTTCCCAGCCCAGGCCATAGGCTCCCAAGGTAGGAGACTCCCAGTTGTCCTCGACGAAGCGTATGTCGTGGTCCTCACGCCTGAGGCCAAGGCGTTCCAGGGATTCTATGTACATCTCCACGACCATGTCGGGCGGAGGCTTAAGTATCACCTGGAACTGGAAGTAGTAGCCCGCCCGGTAGGGGTTATCTCCGTAACGGGCGTCCGTAGGCCTCCTGCAAGGCTCAACGTAAGCGACGTTCCAGGGCTCCGGGCCCAGGACCTTGAAAAACGTAAACGGGTTGAAAGTGCCTGCCCCTTTTTCGATGTCGTAGGGCTCTCCTATGAGGCAGCCCTTCTCAAACCAAAAATCCTGAAGGGCTGACACTACCTCCCGAAAATAAAGGAACTTGCCCACTCCTAGAGCTCCCTCCCATGCCTCTTAGGCCGGTAAGATTGGGCGTATGTTCTCTAAGAAACGCGCCCACTCCTCCTAATTCCGGGAAGCGCCTTCGCCTTCTAGCTTTTCCACAAGAGCCAGAGATTTAGGACGCTTGCCCAGGGTGAAAGCCACGTATTCCCGCATTATCTTGGCCGCCTCTTCCCTCACCTGGCCTCGCGCCACTACGTTGGGCCTGGTGGAAGACGCAGCTATGACCGAGAGCGTTTTCACGCTCCCGGGCATGACTTTCATGGCGGAAGCCGGATCCGTTTCGGCCACACGGCAATTATCGCACAGCACCCCGCCCGCGGGGGCTGAAAAATACACGGCGCCGCCGGGATCCCTGCCGCACCGGGCGCAAGATTCAAGGAGCGGCATGAACCCCGCGCTCCCGAGGAGCCTGAGCTCTCCCCACCTGCATACAGTCCAGAGTTCTTTCGCATGCCCGAGGGCGACCAATATGTCCGTAAAGAGGTGGTATACCGCTGCATTTTTCTCGTGCTCCGGCACCAGCTCCGAGGCGATCTCCGCGAGATAGCTGGCGTAGACCACTTTCGCGTAGTCGGAGACTATCTGCGGGTGAGAATCTATGAGGGACACCTGGATCACCCTGTCAAGTGCCGAGCCTTTCCCATATAGCTGAAAATCCGCGCGGGTAAAAGGCTGGGTTACGGCCGCAAGGCGGCTCCTGGGTTTCCTTGCCCCCCGGACAACGGCTCTAACCAGGCCCTTCTGCTCCGTGAGCAGGTTAATGACCCGGTCGTGCTCGCCGAGGTCTGAGGACGAAAGCACTATACCTTCAGTCTGGTAAAGCACTACTTGCCCTCCTTATCTCCACATGCTGGGCAAGACGACGGACGCTTGCCCGGGGAGCGGAACTCGACGAAGAAAAGCCCGACCAGGGACGGCACCACCGCCACACAGATGTAGGCGATGAAAAGGGCAAGTCGCTCCTCTACGAGACCCTTGAACCTTAAGGGGAGCTCCATGAGAGCAGGAAAAAACGCAACGAAACCGATGAAAACGGCGAAAACTGAAGCGATGAGCACTCCTGCTGCAGCGACGTCCTTGACCACTTTGGCGGCAGGATGATACCTGGGTTCCAACAGGTCGACCAGAGACTCGGTCAGGGTGTTCACGACTTCCGCGACCAGGACCCCCGCAGATGCGAGGAGCACCATCAGCACCTCAACCCTGCCGACACCCAAGAAAATGCACGCCGCGCCCACCAAAGCGGCGGCTAAGACATGGATGCGCATGTTCCTCTGGGTCAGGTAGACGTAAGAAAGGCCTTCCATGGCGTGGACAAAACTCGTTACAACCGGCGGAAAGGAAGGCCTTAAAGCACGCGATGCCCTTATGTCCTCCGGCTCAGGTACTCCTTCAGGATCTCGTCTTGGCGCTTCCACATTACCGCCTCTTTCACGACAGTGTCGTGATCGTGCCCCAAGAGATGCAGGGTGCCGTGGATGAGAAGGAACGCGACCTCCTCGAGAAAAGCCCTACCGGCGCTCTGGGCCTGGGACCTGGCTGTATCCAGAGAGATAACTATATCGCCGAGAAAGAAAGGCATCCCTTCCTCCTGAAAGGCCTCTGGCTCCTCGCCTTCGGTAAGGGCGAAGGAGAGGACGTCGGTGGGACCCTCGATGCCCCTGTAATCTTTGTTGAGGCGCGCGATGAACTGGTCAGAGGAGAAGACGACGGACACTTCCCATTCTCCATCCGCCCGGCCTTCGGCCTCAAGGCAGAGAGTTACGACTTCTTCCGCAAGGCGCGAAAACTCTTCCTCTTCTTCCGGGGAAAGACGGACGTCTGAAAACTGAACGTCAACAGCCACTTCACGGCCTCCGCTTTTCTTACTTTGCCTTTTGCTCGGGATATTCTATCCTCGTGTGGAACATGCCCGCAAGCACCTTGGTAAATGTCTCCGACACGATGTCCAGCTCTTTGAGAGTAAGGTCGCAGCGATCGAGCTGGTGGTCCAGGAGCCGGTCGTTTATGATCTTGCGGACAACCGATTCGATCCTGGCGGGCGTCGGCTTGGAAAGGGAACGGACCGCCGCCTCCACCCCGTCGGCCAGCATCACGACGGCCGTCTCCTTGCTCCTGGGTCTCGGCCCTTCGTATCTGAAATCCCACTCTTCAGGGACCCGGTCGGAGCTTTCGGCGGCTTTGTTGTAGAAGTACGAAGCCAGCATGGTGCCGTGGTGCTCCACGATGAAGTCCTGTATCACCTGAGGCACCTTGTGCTCCCGCGCCAGCTCCAGCCCGTCCTTGACGTGGGACATGATGACCGTAGCCGAAAGCGTTGGGCTCATCTTGTCGTGAGGGTTCTCCATACCCTGGATTTGGTTCTCCGTGAAGAAGTACGGGCGCTTTATCTTGCCTATATCGTGGTAATACGCCCCTACCCTGGCCAGGAGGCTGTCTGCGCCGATGGCCATGGCGGCCGCCTCGGCCAAATTGGCCACCATTATGCTGTGGTGGTAAGTACCCGGCGCCTCGAGGAGGAGCCTGTGGAGGAGCGGGTGCTCCGGGTTTGAAAGCTCCAGGAGCTTAATGGGGGTTATGATCCCGAAAGCCGCCTCAAACAGGGGCAAGAGCCCCACCGCAAGGACGGCCGAGAACGGGCCGTCCACCATGACCATGAGCATATCCCGCCACGACAGGATGTCGTCCCAGGGTACCGTCCCCGTGAGACCCAGCCCGATATAGGTGGCGGTGTTTGTCAGCGCGACAACAAAGCCAGCCCGGATGAGGTGCATCCTGTTCCAGTCGGACCTCAGGATGAGGCTCGCGGTGAGCCCGCCCGAGAGAGCCAGAGCCATGAATCGCACGTCAAACCCAGTGACTGTCCCCGCGACCAGAGTCATGCAGGCGCTGAAGAGCACCCCAAACCGCCTGTCGAAAAGCGTCGATACCAGGAGTACCCCCGTCGCGGCAGGTATGAGGAACCCGCTGAAGGCCGCCATACCCCCGATGGCCACGACGCTGACCATGAGCACAGAAGACAAGACCGCCACTTTCTGAGAACCCAGTACATCCGGGTGGTGGGCCCTTAGGTAGAAGTAGACAATCCCGATAACCAGCGCCGACATGAGGAGAGCTCCGGCGACCGCGGTGAAGCGGACCCGCGGCCCCACCATGCCTAGCTCCTCGAGGATCGCCATCTGCTCGTCGGTTACGATATCGCCTTCGCGTACTATAAACTGCCCCCTGCGGATCCTCACTGGTTCCACGGCTTCGGCCGCTTTCCGCCTCTCCCTCTCCGTGCTCTCCTCGTTGAGCACCCAGTTGGCTTTGAGGTTTTTCTCGACGAAAGACCCGAGGGCTTTGGAGATAGACGCCGGGATCTCGGGAGAAGAGGCGAGCGCCGCAACCATCTCGGCCTTCGCCGAAGCCAGGTTTTCGGACTTAATCCCCGCCCCAAGCCCCTCTTCCAAGACGGCGATGAGCTTCGCTATACCTATGTCCAAGAGCTCAGGCTGGGACGCAGCCAGGGCGATGATATCGGAGTCGGACATGGATTCGCCCAGGAAAGGCCTGAGCGACCCGATGATCTCCTGCGTGGTCGGGGTTCCCGCCTGCAGGCGGGCCACCGTCTCCCTGAAGGTAGACACCTGGGCCTTAAGGTCGGCCAGGACCTTGGGGTCCTTTTCCCACTGCTCGGGTACATTTGCGGCAGCCTGCTGGCGCAGGGCCTCAGTGGCGGCGACATCGATGACTTCTCTCGGAGCCTTGATGTCTATCGGCGACACGTCGCCTGCCTGAAGCCCCACCGGCTGGGGCATTAGCGATAGGAAAAAGGTGGTGAACATAACGAGAAAAGCAGCGCCGCCCCAGATGATCTCCCATCTCCAGCGGGCTATCTCGTTGAGCACCGCCTGAAACGACAACTTGTCCTTATTGTTCTTGGATCGCGCCTCTTTTTCTGGCTTCGCTACCACTAGTTTCTGGGCTCCTCACTCCGGGCTTTGGTTTCGTATTTCTCGTAAGCCCTTATGATCCTTGACACCAGCTCATGCCGGACGATATCTCTGTCGGACAGGTACACGATGCTTATGCCAGGTATATCCCTTAATACGATCCTCACCTGCTCGAGTCCCGAGTACGTCCCCTTGGGTAGGTCTATCTGGGTAATGTCGCCTGTAACCACCATCTTGGAGTTGAGCCCCATCCTGGTGAGAAACATCTTCATCTGCTCGGGCGTGGTGTTCTGGGCCTCGTCGAGTATGATGAAGGACGACTCGAGGGTCCGTCCCCTCATGTAGGCGAGGGGCGCGACTTCGATGAGCCCCCGCTCCATGTATTTCTGGAAAGTCTCAATCCCCAAGACATCGAACAGCGCGTCATAAAGAGGCCTCAGATAGGGGTTCACCTTTTCCTGGATATCCCCCGGAAGGAACCCGAGCCTCTCCCCTGCTTCGACGGCAGGCCTTGTGAGGATAATCCGGTCGACTTCCTTTTTCTTGAACGAGGCCACCGCCATAGCTACCGCCAGGTAGGTCTTGCCCGTCCCCGCAGGTCCTATCCCAAAAACCAGGGGATTCTCTCTGATGGCCTGGACGTATTCCTTCTGACCCTGAGTACGAGGTCCGATGGGCCGGCCACGGACGTTCACGAGGATGGTATCTCCGTACTCGGCGAGCTCGTTCCCTTCCCGCACTGACCTGATGGCATAGCGTACGTCTTGGGTTGTCACCTTGTGCCCCGATTTGGCGCGACTTATCAGGTGCCTCAAGACCGCTTGGGCCACTTCGAGAGCTTCCTCGCTCCCGTAGACGGTGAGGTTCTTGCCGCGGGCGACGATCTTCACGTCGAGACCATCCTCAAGCAGGGCAAGGTTTTCGTCGTAGGAACCGAACAGGCGGAACATCTCACCGTTGTCCAAAAGCTCGAAGACTATGTGGTTTTCTTGTGACGGCAAGTTAGGTGATCAACCTCCATTCAACCTTCCCGTCCAGACCACGGCCTGACGAGAGCTATGTCTTCTTCCACGGAAAGGACGAGCCTTATGCCGATCACACCTTCGCCTAGAGAGACTGTCTCACAGCTTAAGTCTACCAATTTAACGGAGGAAGGCAATTTCCTTTCTATGGTCTCGAGGGCTTCCTGCTTGGCGAGCCCTACCGCTTCTTCTTCGGTGACCTCCCGCCTCACCCACGCGGTTTCGTAGAAAACCCTGCTTATGACCGAAATCTCCATAGGGCTACCTTCAAAGAGGACAATCTCCGGGTAATCCTCAACTTCATACCACTCGAAGGCGTTGTGTCTCCCGCCAAGGACGAATTCGGTCCCTCTGTATCTCAGGACCTTGACCTCCAGTTTTCTGCCCGTCCTCACAGGCACGCTTGAGAAAAGCTCGACCTCCCTGTAGATTTCGTACCACGTTCGCGCGAGAACCGTACCCCGAGCTCCGTTCCGGGCATCTCCCGGCGCGCCTCTTATGAGCACATCGCCCGCTCTTACGGTCTGCCCCGGGACGACCACTGGGGTTCCAGAGAGGACCAGCACTGAAGTCACCACGCCGTCTTTGGCCGCCACCACGTCCCCGGGGAGTTCGGTCGGGGGTCTCGTTTTCTCAACCACCTCGATAACCGCGAGCGTCCCCTGGAAATGTACGTACGCCCAGGTGAGTTCGGGATGAGCCCTGAGGATGGCGGCCTCCACTTCGGAAGGAGAGATATCGCTCTTTCTTGCTCCGCGGACGAGCCCGGCCGAAGCCGCCGTCTTGAGGATCTCTTCTCTTGGCACGGTTTCGTTGCCTTTCACCTGGATCGACCACGTCGAGCCCGCCATGTAGACAAAGAGCGCGAACATGAGCGAGGCCATGAGCAAGAATGCAGGCCTCTTCTTCACCCGGGCGACGATGAAAGGGAGTCCAAAGCGCCTCCTTATGCGCGGGATGCATCTGGATTTCCTGGCGAGTTTCCTGATGGACCTGTACTTGGGGAGAGTCGTGTAGAAATAGACGGCCCCTTCATCCGCGGAGAACCCCCAGACGGGAAAGCCTGACACGAGACAGAGGTTTACCAGCCGTTCCGGGTTCTTGCCGCGGACCTCCACCAGCACGTACCCTGTGAACCAGTAACCTAGCCTAGCCGGGGACAAGTACAAACCTCCCGGTCTCCTGGATCTTCAGGTGGACATCTGGACCGTCTTTATGCGGCCTCTCACGAGCATGTCTTCCTGGTTGACTTCGCTTATCTTGAGAGAATCGCCCGTCACCGTTACCTGGCCCGAGCCGACACCAATCACTATGCGGTCGGGCGAGTACTGGATGAGGCCGCGGTGGTTTTGGATGAGCACGCCGAGCTCCCCCACGATGACGATTTTCGGAAGGTCTAGGCTCACGTCTAAGGGGAGCTCCAGGATCTCCGCGAGGTCCTGTTTGATTTTCCTCAGCACGACCACTCCCCCTCACTCATGTCTATGAGAGGGGCATGGGTCAATTGCTTTAGCGTCCCTATTTCCAGAGATGGGCTTCAGCGGAAACGCGGAGAAAGCCTTAAACTTCGATCCGCAGGCAAGAGAAAAGCCGGAAGGGCGGGGTTTCCCCCGCCCTTCCTTTTTCATCTTGATTTCGAACTTTTCAAGAAGAACCGCCCAAACGGCCGCTTAGGGGCCGGATCAGTATCCACGCCTCCTGCTGCGGGCGCGCGCAGCCTCCGACTTCTTCTTCCGTCTCACGCTCGGGCTCTCGTAGTGCTCATGCTTGCGCACATCCCGGAGGATGCCTGCCTTCTGGCACTCCCTCTTAAAGCGGCGTAGGGCGCTCTCGAAGCTCTCATCCTTGCCAACCCTAACCTCTGGCAAACTCTGTCCCTCCCTCCGCCGCAGGAGTTTCTCCCGCTCCCGAATAACACAGAGGATTGTACAATATGTCAATTCCCTAGGTCAATCAGGACTTAGGGCTATGTTCTTCGGTAGACCTCGCGCCACGACTGGGTCTGGCGCTCAAGGGCCAAGTCCACCAGCCTCTTCACGAGTTCCGGGAACGACAGCCCGCTGGCTTCCCACATCTTAGGATACATGCTTACGCGAGTGAAACCGGGGATGGTATTGAGCTCGTTCACGTAGGCCTTTCTCGCCTTGAGGTCAACGAAGAAATCCACCCTCGCCATACCCTTGCACCCGGTTACCAGGAACGCCTGGACCGCCAGCTCGCGGACCATCTCCATCATCTCAGGGTCCAGCCTGGCCGGGATCGCCAGCTCGGTGGTGTCTTCAAGATACTTGGCTTCATAGTCGTAAAACTCGCGACGAGGGAGGATTTGCCCTGCTATGGACGCAACCGGTTCCTCGTTCCCCAGGACGCTGCACTCCACCTCCAGACATCCCTCCATGGCAGGCTCGACGAGAGCCCTCGTATCGTAGAGAAATGCCTCATCGAGGGCACCTGCCAGGGCGTCCGGGCTCTTCACTTTGGTAACTCCGAGGCTCGACCCGGACCCGGAAGGTTTGGCGAAAAGCGGGTAGCTCACGCGTTCGAGGAGGTTCGCAAGTACCTCCTCCCTCTTCGTCCTCCAGGCATACCGCTCGACGGGTATGGCAGGCACGTGAGGGACGCCGTGGGAAGCCAGGATGCGTTTGGTCGTGTATTTGTCCATGCACACGGCAGATGCCAAGACCGGGGCGCCTACATAGGGTATGCCCGATAGCTCCAGGAGTCCCTGGAGAGTACCATCTTCGCCATAGGGACCGTGGAGGACCGGGAAGACCGCGTCTATCTCCACGAGGAACATGGTCCCCCCGCCGTTTACCCACACGCCCTTCTTGTCCGGATCGGGAAGCAGGAAGCAGGACGGGCCCATCTCTGGCGCCACTTCCGGATGCCCGGCCTCCAAGAAGGCCTCTCCGTCCCTCAGGTAAACCCACTGCCCTTGCCTGGTCACCCCGATGGCGACCACCTGAAAACCTGCTTGCTTCGCAGCCGCCATAACCGAACAAGCGCTCATCACCGAAATCTCGTGTTCGCCAGATCTCCCGCCGAAAATAACTCCCAGTCTGAGCACGCTCATCACCCTAAATCAGCGTCTAGGGATACCGGTTACGTCCGTGGGACCGGCTTCTTGCACCGTAACACCTATCACTTTCCCCTTGAGGTCATCATCGCCGGGGAACCGGCATCTCACGTAGTTCCTCGTGAAGCCGGCCAGAAGTCCGTCCTTTTCGCGGTCATCCTCCACCAGGACCTCGAAATCCCTACCAACAAGTCTACGGTGGAAATCCTCCGAAAGTTCCCGTCCCAGGGCAATCACCTGCGAAACCCTTTCTTCCTTTACTCTCTCGGGCACTTTGTCCCTGAAGCCGGACGCCCGCGTCCCCGGACGGTCCGAATACTTGAAAGCGTGAACCCTCGAGAAAGCCGCCTCTTTCATGACGGACAAGGTTTCCTGGAAATCGGCCTCGGTCTCCCCCGGGAACCCGGCGATTATGTCCGTGGTAAGGCCCAGGTCCGGTGCGACCTTCCTCGCCTTCCGGACGATGTCCATGAAGAGCGCCACGTCGTATCTCCGCCCCATCATGCGCAGGATGCGGTCGCTCCCGCTCTGTAGTGGGAGGTGGAGGTGCTGGCATACGTTGGGCAGCCTCAGGCAGTCGATAAGTTCGGGCGTCACGTCGTGGGGCTCCAGGGAGCTTACGCGGATACGTATGAGCCCGTCGATCCGGCTCACACGCTCGATGAGTTTCGGCAGCGCGCCTCCCCCGCCGTAGAGGCCGATGTGGGTACCCGTCAGGACTATCTCCTTGTAACCGCTCCTCACGAGCCTCTCCGCCTCTTCGACGACGCTTTCTGGGCTTTTCGACCTGGAAGGCCCCCTCGCGTAGGGGACTATGCAGTAGGTGCAGAAGTCTCCGCACCCTTCCTGGATCTTGAGGAAGGCCCGGGTAAGGTCGGGTCTCTCCACCGGGGTATCCTCGAACTCCTCGTCTTGGACGTGGGGCTTCACATCCACGATGGGCTCACCGCGCTCGAGAGCCTCGAGCACGAGGTCGGGGAGACGGCTCCTCTCCCTCACTCCCGAGACCACCATAACCCCCGGGATCCGGCTTACCTCGCCGGCGGCGATCTGTGGGTAACAGCCCGTCACGACCACCTTGGCGCCTCTTCTGGCCGCGGCCCGTATGGCCTGGCGGCATTTCTGGGCGCTCCTCGAGGTCACCGCGCAAGTGTTTATGACTACCACGTCCGCGTCGCCCTGGACGACTTTGAAACCCTTTTTCTCGAAGCTCTCCCTGAGAAAATCGGTGTCGTAGCGGTTCTGCTTGCATCCAAAAGTGCGGAAGGAAACGGTCCTCATGGGCAAAGCGCTTTACCTTACCTTTCTAGTCGCTGGAAGCTTCGTCGTTTTCCAACATTATATCTTTACCGCAGGCGGTCAGATATGTTCTCCGACACAGTCACTATTGTATGGCCTTTTTCCCTGAGGCCGTCTATGAGGGTGGGTAGCGCAGATACGGTGGGTTCTGTTGGATGCATGAGGATCAAAGCGCCTGGGACGACCCCGGCGAGGGCCCGCTTCCAGATGGCTTCAGGTTCGGGCAGTCTCCAATCCACGGTGTCCACGGTCCAGAGCACCGTCTGGTATCCGAGTTCCAGCGCGTACTCCACTATTTTATCGTACCACTCTCCGTAAGGCGGCGCGAAAAGTTTGGAGGGATAGACGCCGCAGGCCTGGTAGATCCTTTCTTCGCCGCTCTGGATGAGGCGCTGGAGGCTCTGTTTTCCCATCCTCTCTATGTGGTTGTGGGCTCCTCCGTGGTTACCGATCTCGTGCCCTTCCGCCACTATCCTTTGGAGGAGAGACGGGTTCTTTTCGGCCCAAGTTCCGGTCGGGAAAAACGTCGCGAGCGCGCCTTTCGAGGCCAATATATCGAGGAGAGGGGGGATATGCTCTTCTCCCCAGTCGACGTTGAACATGAGCGAGACGTAGGGCCGTCCCGAGTACCCCCGGGTTATGGGGGCCACGCCGGCCATTGCCTCCCTTGCATGGTACATCCCCAAGAGGTTAAGAACGCATGCCGCCCACAGGATCGCCGACAAAACGGCCCCCCACAGATACTTCCGCTTGAGGACGAACATAAAGGTACCACCCGGTAGAGCTTATGTGGGTGCTACCTCTCCGTAGAACCGGCCGACATGAAGCTCATAAGCACCGCCACCGCGGCTATCCCTGCGGTCTCGGCCTTCAGGATGTATGGGCCGAGAGAGACGGGCGTGAAGCCTTTCGAAAGGACCATCTCTACCTCAGAGGCATCCAGGCCGCCTTCGGGCCCCACGATGATGGAAGCTTCGGCGTGTCCCCGGGTCGCCACGCCGATGGGCACCGTTAGCCCTTCGTGCTCGTGGGCGAGGAGACGCACGCCAGGCACCCCCCGGTCGAGGATCTGTTCGAGGGTGCTCACGTCGCGGACATCGGGGAGCGTCCCCCTGCCCGATTGCTCGGCGGCAGCCTTTGCAACCCTTATCCAGCGCTCCCGCCTCGCAGCCGCTTTTTCCGGACTGAGCCGCGGTATGGTCCTCGCGGTCACGATGGGCGTGAAAGAGGAAACACCGAGCTCCGTGGCCTTCTCCACCACGAGGTCCAGATTCTGGTGCTTAAGCAGGGCTGCGTAAAGGTGGATCCTGACGGGCGGCGGGCTTACGCGCACACGGCCGGTGATGGACGCCACGAGTTTTCCCGGAAGGATCCCCTCGACTTCCGCGGTATACTCGGTCTCGCCCAAGACGGCCCTGAAAACTTCACCCGGCGAGAGCCGCTGGGCCAGGGCGTGCCGGTAGGCGTCCCCGGTAAGGACGATCTGGCTCCCCAAAACCATGGAGGGATCGACGAAATATAGGGGCGGGGTATGGCTCTGGTTCTTGCTCACTTGGACCCTCCGTCAGCCCCTCTCAGCTTGTCGAAAAACGACCTCGTATCGGCGAAGGTCTCTCCGTCCAGCTTTCCGATCTGCTTCAAGATCTCTTTTTCCCGGTTCGTAAGCTTGGTGGGGACCCTCACGTTAACCCTGACCAGCATGTCGCCTCTTCCTTTGGACCTGAGGCGCGGCATACCCTTGCCTCTGAGCCTGAGGACCGCCCCCGGCTGGGTCCCGGCGGGCACGTCCATCTCGAACTCTCCGTCTATACCCTTGACCGTCACGGTTCCACCTATGGCCGCGAGAGGGAAACTCACTACCTGGTCGAGTATGAGGTCATCCCCTTGGCGCTGGAAACGCTCGTGGGGCCTTACAAACACGACTACATATAGGTCCCCCGGAGGGCCGCCCCTTACGCCGGCGTTACCCTGTCCCTGGAGCCTGAGCCTGAGTCCCGAATCTGCCCCGGGCGGCACAGTGACTGTGACTGTCTTGGTCCTGGAGACGTCGCCCCTACCGCCGCATTCCCGGCATGGCTTCTCGACGACTTTGCCGGTGCCGCCGCACCTTGAACACGTGGTGATCGTCACGAAGGAGCCCAGCATGGTAACCCTCGTGGTCCTCACCTGTCCGCTCCCGTGGCAGGTAGGACACGTCTTTGTCTCGGTCCCCGGCTCGGCGCCGCTTCCCTGGCACCTCGGGCACCTCTCGGTCCGCGGGATCCTTATGTCGCGCTCCACGCCCGTAAAGGCTTCTTCCAGGGTTATGTCCAGCTCCAGCTCGAGGTCGTCACCCCTGCGGGGTCCGGTATCGGCCTGCCTCCTGCCCCCGCCGAAGATCTCCTCGAACCCCTCGAAGAGGTCTCCGAACGGGAAGCCGCCGAAATCCCCAAAGACCCTGCCAAAAGGATCGCCGGCCGTCCGGCCGCCGCCCGCAGAACCCCCTGCCCCGCCGGCGAAGGGCCCGTCCGGATGTCCGTAGGCATCGTAGTTGGCCCGCTTCTGGGGGTCAGAGAGCACCTCGTAGGCCTCGTTTATCTCTTTGAAACGCGCCTCGGCCTCTTTGTCTCCCGGGTTGGCATCGGGATGGTGCTTCTTAGCGAGCTGCCTGAAGGCCCTCTTTATCTCTTCTTGGGTGGCGTTCTTGGGAACGCCGAGTATCTCATAGTAGTCCTTCCTCAAAAGTCCATATCCTCCGCCGAGTCACCCTGGGAAGGTTCTGGTCCTTCCTCTTTCTTCTTGATGATGGTGTCGATCCTGAGAATCGCGCAAGCGATCTCCATGGCGGCCTTGAGGGCATGGGTCTTGACCGGCGCCGGGTCTATGACACCTATATCCACCATGTCCACTATCTCTCCGGTGTCGCAATCGACGGCCAGCCGGTCGCTGTTTTCTTCTGTCTGCTTCGCCATGGCGTCGCCGACTTTCTCAAGGGGGTTAAACCCCGCGTTGGCAACGATCTGTGCCAGCGGCCGCTTCAGAGCCTCAACTACGCAGAGAAGGCCGTAGGCCTGCATGCCCTTCTGGCCGAGCCGCATCTTTTCTACTTCTCGGGCGCACGCCAGCTCGATGGCGCCGCCTCCCGGCACTACGCCGCCTTTTATGGCAGCCTGGACCGATGACGCCGCGTCGGTGCAGATACGCTCCCTTTCGCCTCTCACTTCCCCCGTAGTCGCGCCCACCAGGATGGTCGCCATGGGCTTCCCATTTCCGCCCAGTATCCTTACGTTCTCGAGCTTCTGGTCCTCGTAGACCTTCTCAGCCCCGCCCAGGTACTTGGCAAGCTCCTCGGGCGACTTCTTTAGCCCGGTCCTCTTTATGGCGCGGGCGCCCGTGTGCTCGCAAACCTTGCGGAGCTCACCGGAAGACACCCTGGTGACCACCATCACTCCGGCGTCGGTCAGCATCTCTTCGGCGATATCGGAGATCCCCTTGTCGACAACTATAAACCGCACGCCCATCTTTACCACTTTGTCCAGGTTGGCCTTGAACTCTTCCTGGAGTTCAAGGTACCTCTGGAATCCCACTTCGGTGGAGAGGGCTTCTTCCTCTACCTCTTCGGGTTCGAGGGCGTCGTCGACCACCAGGATCTTGGGTTCATCCAGGGATTCGGGCATCTCCTCATTGAGGCGCTTCTTGTCAATGATTATCCCTGCGAAAACCTCGTTTTCCGCGCCTTCCTTGGCCACGATGGTCTCGGAAAGCTTAAAGCGCGGGTCGAGGAGTTTCTCCTTGCCGACCATTTTGGCCGCCTTGACCACGAGTTCCGCTATGTCCCTGTTGTCCCGGCCTGCCACCAGGGCGACCTGGTAAAGCATGGGGTCATCCACGTCGTTTATCTTGATCGCCCTTTCGGACACGATCTCAATTGCCTTCTGGATCCCCTGGCGCACGCCGTCGATGATCCGGGTCACCGGCACGCCGCGCGCCGCCTGGTTCACCCCTTCCGTGAGAAGGGCGCCGGCCATGATGGTGGCCGTCGTGGTGCCGTCACCGACTTCGTCTTCCTGGGCTTTGGCGGTGTTGATGACCATCTTGGCCGCGGGATGGTTCACATCCATCTTGGTGAGGATGGTCATCCCGTCGTTGGTTATGACGACCTCGCCGAACCGGTCGACCAGAAGGGTATCGAGGCCTTTGGGCCCGATCGTACCCTCAACCGCCGAGGCGATGGCCCGCACCGCGTTAGCGTTGGTGAGGAGTGCCGCGAGTTTCTCGTTGATCTCGGAAGCTTCTGCCGCGTGGCCCTTTAGAGTCAACATGAGTCCCTCCTAAGTACTTCGAGTATCGGGTCCGGGGCCTTGGTCACCCGGCGCTTTCCGGCCTACCTGTTCCTGGCGAAATAGCCGGAGAGCCTGTCTTCAAGCATGCTGACTATGGCAACGGCCTTGGAGTAGTCCATCCGCTTGGGTCCCAAGATGCCGACCTTTCCTTCGGTGGACCCAGCGCTGAACGTCCCGTAGACCATGGAAATATCCCTTATCGACTCGTCCTCGTTCTCGACTCCTATCCGGATGGTCGGACTGGTCTCGTCGTGGGACCTCGTGAGGATGGCTTTGAGGATGCCGTTTGACTCGATGGCCGCCATGACTCCCTTGAGCCGTTCCACATCCCTAAACTCGGGTAGGTTCAAGAGGTTCACCGGGCTTCCCACATAGAGCCTCTCGCCTTCCGACATCGTGACGCTCCGCAAAAACTCTACGACCTGGTCTACGATCATGGCGTACCTGGACGTTTCTTCCTTCAGTAGGCTGTACGCCTTGTCGGCAACCCGGTCCATGGTCACTCCGGTAAGGTTTCGGGAGAGCATCTCGGAAATCCCGGCGAGTTCCTCGCTGGGGACATCGCTCTCTATGAGGCACGTCTCCACGAAGCCTATATCGGTTATGAGCACGAGCAGGGCTTTCTCTGAAGACGCGGGGAGGATATGGATGCTCCTGAACGTCACGGACTCGCAGTCGGGTCCCAGCACGAACCCGAGGTAATGGGAAGTCTCAGACACCACCCTCACGACTTCCCGGAGAAAAGAGACGACGTCTCGCATCTTTGTCCGGAACAAGGATTCGATAGCCCTGGATTCGTCGGCGGTGAGCTTTTTCTTGGGCATGAGTTCGTCAACGTAGAACCGGTATCCCCTGTCGGAAGGGACGCGTCCTGAAGAAGTGTGGGGCTTATCGAGATAGCCTGTATCTTCGAGGTCGGCCATTTCGTTTCTGATGGTCGCGGGGCTTACTCCCAACCGGTACCGTTTGGCGATCACTCGCGAGCCCACCGGCATGCCGGTCTCGATGTACTCCTCTACGACTGCTCGCAAAACGCGAGCCTTTCTTTCGTCGAGAGTCACGTCCCGCCTCCCCTCCTTTAGCACTCTGCTCCCGAGAGTGCTAACCTAGATGAAAAATAGCACCGGACAAGGAGAAGTGTCAATCAGGCGTAGCCCGCTAGGGAGCATCGGGGGCCGCAGGCAGGATCAGGGACGCGAGCGCCCAAGCCAGCGCCTTTACGGTGTTTTCGCACTCTTCCATGGTGTTGCCGACCCCACCGCATTCTACCAGGATGGCATTGGGGCTGTACTTCTGGTTGTAGACCGCCGACTCATAGAAGACGCCCCTGGATATCCCCGGATAGGCTTCTTCCAGCTTCTCACTGAGTTTGCGGCTGAACTCGTAGTTTTTCACCCAGTTCGGATTGTCCGTCCCTACCACGAAGAGGACCCTTGCGTAAGGCTTGCCTCTGATCGTCACGGCGGTTATGCTCCGCGGCTGGCTGTCCCGGTGGAGATCTATGAGGTAGGTGCAAGAAGGGTACTTGTCAAGGATCGCTCTTACCGTCTGCTCCGACCTGTAGTACGCACCCACTCTTGTCTCGGCATCGTGGACAGTCCTGGAGTGGAGGACCGGGATCCGGTAGCGGGTCTCGAGCTCTTGGGCTAGAAGATCGCCCACGCGCATCACCGTCTTGGACATATTGGAAGAAAAGGCCTCAGTCGCTTGGGTCTTCCCGATCTCGGGCAGGTACGACTCTGTCGCGTGGGTATGGTAGATGGCCACCAGAGGACCGCCCGACAGAAGTGCGGCTGTGGGAGGCGCCTCGCCCGGTGGGAGGGAGAACATGACGGGGGTATACCCCCAGTCGTCTTCCAGTTTCCTGGGGTCGTAGAGGGTTACTGAAGCCTCGAGCGCCTCGCTCTCCAGGAGAAATCCTGGAAATCCCCCAAAAGCCAGGTCCTTCGCTGACTGCGGGATGAAGCCCAGGAAATACCCGGCCACCCTGAAGAGTATAGGCGCCTCATGGCCATCGTGCCTGCCTTCCTCGGCGTACCTCAGCATGGGGAACGCGAGCCTCAGCACTTCTTTGGCGAGGCTGTCCTTCTTCCACAGAAAATCAAAGACCGAGAGCGTCCTGAGGTCCTGATCCACTTCCGCGGCGGGGCCGCTCAGCGCCGGGACGGCCGGACTTACCTTTACCGATAGAGAAAAAGCGAGGAGCAGTATGATTGATAGTCCTTGTGCGACAAGCAGCCGGACCTTGCGCTTCTCGACGGAGCTAACCCTCCTCACCCCCTAGTTCCTTGGATATGAAACTCGGGGGAGGATAATTCGCCCGAGAAGCCGGCCCGGCTGCTTATCGCTACACCTTTTGTTTACAAGGGTACCGCTACCGTATCACCGTGGGCACGAAAGCGTCTATGATGCCCACTACCAGCGATGCAAGGAGCGCTCCCAGGATCGTGACGGACATGCCCGGCACAACAAACTGGGCGACGTAGATCACGACGGCCGCCACGATGAAGCCGATAAGTCCCCTGGACTGCGGTGAAACCCGTTCTCCGAGGATGGCCTCGATTGCCCATCCCAGGGCGGCGATCACTACAGCAGCTATTAGCGCATTTACAAAGCCGAATAGACGAAATCCCGGGAGAACCAGGCCCATCACCATGAGCACGATCGCCGAGACTATGAACCTCACCACGGCGCCTATCCACGAGTTACCACGCACCATTTCTCACCTCCAGACGAGCCCTATAGACTCAAAGAGAGGTTATCCCCGGAAGTGGGAATGTATGCAGAGCCATCGCGCCTGTGCTCCGGTACAATGACTTGAACTGCCCAAAATACTTGACAAAGACAAAGCGATGTGGGTATATTAAGACGTGCCGCTCCTCGATAGCTCAACGGTAGAGCATCCGGCTGTTAACCGGAGGGTTGTAGGTTCGAATCCTACTCGGGGAGCCAAAATGTGTGCGCCCGTAGCTCAGTGGCAGAGCGGTCGGCTCATAACCGATTGGTCGGGTGTTCGATGCACCCCGGGCGCACCAATTTAGTTGAAGTGGCCCCATGGTCAAGAGGTCTAAGACACCGCCCTTTCAAGGCGGTAACACGGGTTCGAGTCCCGTTGGGGCCACCATCTCATTCAAGGCCCTGGCAGCTCCCGAAGGCGCAATGCCGCCCTCGTTCCGCTATCAAGACGCACCGCGTAGAGCGGTTTTTGTTTTTATGCAGATAGAGGCTTTATTCGGACTAGCGTGAAGTCGATATATCATTGGGCGGGTTTTTGAGGGCGCGCACTACGCCGGCTGAGAGGTGCCAAGGGTTGAACAGATGGTTACAAATATACGGCACTGGTAAGAACATACGGGCCATCGCCGGGTATATGATAGCCGTTTCCGTCGCCGGGTGCGGGGCGTTCCTGTATGTCGTCAAACAGGGCGCCTTCCCGGACACATGGACAACCATCGTGTACCTTGGCCTCGCCGTAGTAGGGCAGCACCTGTCCGTGAGATTTCCCGACGGCAACAGCATAGCTCTGGCAGATCCGGTGGTCTATGCGGCACTCTGGACCTTTGGCCCCCGGCTCAGTGTGATAAGCCTGGTATCGGCCGTGATGACCCAGCTCGTGACGCAGAAAAAGGCCATTTTGAACACCATTTTCAACGCCTCACAGTTTACTTTGAGCCTCGTCGTGGCAAGCGTCTGGGCCAGGATTGCCAGGCTCACCCCAGCGGGGCGATTACCGATACACCAGCTCATGCTTGTGTTCCTCTTAGTCCTGACTTTTGAGCTGGCCAACTACACGTTCGTTTCGACCGCCGTGGCCCTTGACCAGGAACACAAGTGGCGCGAGGTGTTCCTCAGGCTGTGGTTTACGCAGAGGCGGAAGACATTCGCCCTCTCGTACCTCATAAACATGGCAGGCGTCCTTCTCGCCACATACATGGGCCTCGCGGGCATAATCTTCGTGTTCGCGTCGATATTCGTCCTCTGGCTCCAGCTCAAGTTTGAGCAGGAGCTGGAGATCAAGTCGAAGGAAGCTAACACCGACGCGCTTACCGGCCTCCTGAACGTACGTTACCTCGAAAGATGGCTGGAGAACGATTTTGGGAAGCTGTCTCCCGAACAGGATACGTGTTCCATCGTGTTTATCGACGTAGACGGCCTGAAGAGCGTAAACGACCGGATGGGGCACGACGTGGGCGACATGGTCCTCCAGCACCTCGCGAAGATCCTAAAATCGGCCGCCCGGTCCTGCGACAAGGTCATCCGCTACGGTGGAGACGAGTTCATAGTGATATGCATCGGCACGGATCTCTCTGGGGCCGCCGGGATGATGGACAAGGTCCTGGAGGATCTGGGGCAGAACCCACTGAAGGTACAAGGCGTCAGGGTGGATTTCGGAATAAGCGCCGGCCTGGCTTCCTTCCCCAAGCACTCCACGAGCGGGCGCGATCTGGTACGCTTGGCCGACAAGGCGATGTACCTGGCCAAGGTAGACGGCGGGAACCGCTACAGTACGGCAGACAACCTCTAGTACACGATCTTCAGGAGCCAAAACACGGTTGTGTCGTTCCAGCCCACATCCCAGGGGAAAAAGAGCCTATCTGCCGTATGGCTGGCTATTGTGACGTAGCCGGCAGGGTCTTTTCCTACAACCACGGCGACATGGCATATCTGGCCTTTGGTTTCATAAGCGATGAGGTCGCCGGGTTCTAGAACGGAGACGGCCCCGTATGGGTATTCGGCGGTCGGTTCTACTGCCCCCGAAAAATCCCCAGAGTATATCCTCTCTGCCCTGCCGGTAGACAGAAGGTGCCAGACCAGGTCTTCTCCTCTAACCCACGCGGCGCTCCCCTCCGACGTGTAGTGCCACCCGTAGCCCTGTTTGAGACCTCCTGCATGGAGCACTTGAGACGCGAAGTTGGCACAGTCTCCGCCCGCGAACGTGTAAACCTTGTATGCCGGGTTATACCTGCCCGAACCCTCTACGGCGGGCACGCCCGCGTACCTTATGGCGTACTCCAGGGCAGCCTCCCTGTCGTATTGCCCCGCCTTGTTCGAGAATGACCCCTGGGACGCATGGAGATTGCCGTCCTCACGGGTCTTGCCGGCATCCCAACCGTCCGGGAACTTACATGGCTCTAGTCCGTGTTCGCCGGCCAGCGGGTCAGAGTACCAGTCGCGCCGGATCTTCCACTCGCCCCCGCAAAGCACAAGTTCCATGACGTGCACCGCCCTTGAGCCAAAGGTGTGAGTCCATTCGCCCTGCTTGGGGGCATACGTGTACAGCGCGTGCTCCGTGAGCTCCACCCAGACGCCGCCCGAGTTCGCGGGCGATACTCCGTCGATCTCTATCCGCGCTTTGACGTCAACGATGCTGAGGCCGCGTTCACCGGCCCACTGGCTCAGGTACCTGACCCGGGCTTCCTCCCTCTCCAGTGTCCAGAGGCCCGGCTCGGATGAGGTGTCGTAGTTAGCCCTGATGCTTTCCACCTGGCCGTCAAGAAGGACGCGGAAACGGTCCTGAAGCATCCGGCAGGCTGCCTCCTGAGGTGTGGTTCTCGGAGCGGACCCGGTTTCCCCGGAGACCGGCCGGACAAATCCTGCAGGCATCCCGCCGTGCATCCGGGCGGCTCCAAATGGCGCAAGAAGCGATACAACCCCCAATCCGGAGCACACCAGGAGGAAAACCAAGCCCTTTTTCAGATGGCCGAGAGTCTCCCTCAGGAGGACACGGGGTCTCTCTCGAAACACCCGGCAGACAGCCTCCGGACCAAGCCTCACCGGACCACCCCCGGATAACGCGTACCAAGACCCAGCACCAAATAAGGATACTTGTCAAGATGGGGTGATATGACCGGGGGCTAGCCGGAGGAGATCTTCCTGTCCGAAGGTCCCGCGAGGATGCCGCTCATCGCCAACATCTCGTCTATGTTGGGAGCCGTGTACCATTCGGCGTAGCTTACTATCTGTATCTCGGGGTGGAGTACGAGATCTATTGTTCTGGGGCTGGGGTAGTAATTCCCATCGGGGTCTTTGGTTACCGCGACTACCGGCCTTTCCAGATCGTGAGGGTTGAGGCTCTTCACCACCGCGGTCTCGTTCGTTGAGAGTATTACCCCTGTGGCGACGGGAAAAGGAGCCACCACCCGAGAAAACGCGCCTACTACCTTCGGGTCAAAGAAAACGCCCGAGTTTTGCACGATGAACGAGAGGGCTTCCAGGGGATGCCTCGCCTTTGTAGGGACGGTCGGACGTCATGGCGTCAAATACGTCGCACACGGCCGTGATCCTTGCGTAAGCGAGGATGTTTTCGCCGCGGAGACCTCGGGGGTAGCCGCTCCCGTCCCAGCGCTCATGGTGCTGGTAAGCCACGTGGGCCGGAAGGAGGCCGAGGGAAGTCTTCCTCAATATCTCAAATCCCTCCACGGGGTGATCCCTGACTATTTCGAACTCCTCTCTCGTAAGGCCCTAGGGCTTTAGCCAAATGGAGCTCGAGACGGCGGTCTTGCCTATATCGTGAAGGAGGGCTCCGATCCCGAGTTCCCTGAGTTCCCTCTTCCCATACCCCATCATCCTGCCAACTACTAGGGATATCAGGGCGACGTTGACCGCGTGGGCAAAACTGTAGTCGTGCAGGGATTTTATATCTACCATGCCGATTATTACTTCTGTCTGGGACAAAATGTCGGTGACAAGCATCTCGGCCGCCCTGACTATACTCAGGCACGCATCATATCTGGCCTTGCTGACCATATTGGGGGCGGGAGGTCCGCCTCTATACGTAAGCGACATTGCCAGCCGCTTGTCGTAAAGGGCCTCGGACTCGACGAACTGTCTTATGCTCTTTATGACCTCGTGTTTGGTCTCGAGGCGCACCACTTCGGGGAGCTCAACGTCGTCGAAGCCGTCGGCTATGTACACCGCGGTATAGCCCTGTTCTTCGAGCAAAGTGAGGAGACGCCTCGTCAGCGTAACCCCTGCAGCTACGATGAGCCGGCCATCTTGATCCAGCACTGACCGGCCCAGACGCATTCCCGGCTGTACGCTGTAGATTGGCAATATCCTCACTACGGAAAAGCCTCCCTCTTTTTCCTTCGTAAGTACTAGAAGGACGATTAAGGGTTGCTTTACCCTGGGAGGTCTCCTTGCTATAATACAGCCAACTAGTAGGGAAATCCGATGACGGGGAGGAGTAGGCAGAGGTTCTCCCTCAGAGAGCGGGGCATATGGTGGGAGCCCTGCGGGAAGAGACTGCCGAAGGTCGCCCCTGAGGACGCGGGCGGAAACGCCCGTGCGCGTGGCCGCGTTAAGGCCGAGAGTGCCGGTAGGATAGGCCCCAAGGATGCGGGTTTATGGTCGTTTGAGCGTCTGGGGATGTAAAGCAAGCGCCGTGCGTCCCTACCGGAAGCAAGGTGGTACCGCGAACGAGGCCCCTTCGCCCTTGTGGTGAAGGGGCCATAACTATGACGCGAGGTGAATGTGCGGTGTTGAAGGAGATGCCCAAAGCCTACGAACCCAAGTCTTTCGAAGAAAAATGGTACCGTTACTGGATGGAAAACGATCTCTTCAAGGCGGAGGCTGGATCCCAAAAGCCAAAGTTCTCCCTGGTCATGCCCCCTCCCAACATCACCGGGTCGCTCCACATAGGACACGCCTTGGATCTCACCATTCAAGACACAATAATCCGCCACATGAGGATGTCGGGGCGGGAGACCCTCTGGCTGCCCGGGACCGACCACGCTTCCATAGCCACCCACGCGAAAATAGAGGAGATGCTCGAATCAGAGGGTACATCCAGGCTGGAGCTCGGCCGCGAGAAGTTCCTGGAGAGGGCCTGGGATTGGAAGAGGAAATACGGGAACATCATAACCGACCAGATAAAGAGCCTGGGGGCCTCCTGCGACTGGTCTCGTGAGCGTTTCACGATGGACGAAGGCTGCTCAAGAGCGGTTACTGAGGTATTCGTGAGGCTCTATGAGAAGGGGCTCATCTACAAAGGAAACTACATGGTGAACTTCTGCCCCAGCTGTCACACTGTTATCTCCGACATCGAAGTGGAACACGAGGATGTGGACTCGTTCCTGTGGTACATCCGCTATCCTCTGGAAGGCTCAGATGAGTACGTGGTAGTGGCCACGACCAGGCCCGAGACCATGTTGGGAGATACCGGGATCGCCGTGAACCCGGATGACAAGCGGTATTCCCATCTCATCGGGAGACACGCTATCCTTCCCATCATCGGGAGGAGACTCCCGATTTTCGCCGACGACCGCGTGGATCCTTCCTTCGGGACCGGGGCGGTGAAGGTAACGCCCGCCCACGACCCCGACGACTTCGAAATGGGCAAGATCCACGGCCTCGAATTCGTAACCGTGATAGACACCCATGCCAAGATGACGTCTGCCGCGGGCAAGTACGAGGGTATGGACCGCTATGAATGCAGGAAAGCACTGCTCAAGGACCTCGAAGAAGGCGACTTCCTCGTTAAGACCGAGCCCTACAAGCTCTCCATCGGACGCTGCCACAGGTGCGACACAAACGTTGAACCCCTGATATCCGAGCAATGGTTCGTGAGGATGAAGCCCCTGGCCGAGCCCGCCATCAAGGCGGTGCGCGAAGGGAAAGTCAGGTTCGTCCCCGAGCGCTTCACAAAGATCTACTTGAACTGGATGGAAAACGTCCGCGACTGGTGCATCTCGAGGCAGCTCTGGTGGGGCCACAGGATCCCTGCTTGGTACTGCGATTCGTGCGGGAAGACGATAGTAGCGAGAGAAGAACCGAAATCCTGCCCGGACTGCGGCGGCGCGTTGAGGCAAGACGAAGACGTGCTGGATACGTGGTTCTCCTCGGCGCTCTGGCCCTTCTCCACCATGGGATGGCCCGAGAAGACCGCTGACCTCGATTACTTCTTCCCCACCGACGTCCTGGTGTCCGGCTACGACATCATCTTCTTCTGGGTAGCCCGGATGATCTTCTCGTCACTGGAGTTCACCGGGAGAGAGCCGTTCCACACGGTGGTTATCCACGGGATAGTCAGGGACGCCCTTGGACGGAAGATGTCCAAGAGCCTGGGGAACGGAATAGACCCCCTTGAGGTCATCGACAAGTTCGGGGCCGACGCCTTGCGCATCTCCTTGATCGCGGGGACAGCCATGGGCAACGACATGCGCCTCTACGACGAGAAGGTTGAAGGGGCCAGGAACTTCGTGAACAAACTCTGGAACGCGGCGAGGTTCTGCCTAGCCAACCTCGAAGACTTTAGTCCCCCGGAGAAAGTCTCGCCCAAGGGGTTCGCGGGCCGGTGGATCCTCTCTCGCCTTGAGCGGACCATAAGAGGCGTAAACGACGCCCTGGAAAACTTCGAACCCGGAGAAGCCATAGGGCTTATCATAGACTTCGTCTGGAACGAGTTCTGCGACTGGTATATCGAGATCGCCAAGGAAGACATGTCCCGGGAAGAGCTGAAGGAAGAAACCCAGGCGGTCTTGTGGACGGTGCTAAGGGACTCCCTGGCGCTCCTCCACCCGTTCATACCTTTCGTAACAGAAGAGCTGTGGTCTTACCTCCCCGGACGAGTGCCTGGCAAGGAAGGCAGCCTGATGATCCACCCCTACCCGGCGCCTGGACGGTGGGAACTTGACCCTGAGGCGGAAGAGGAAGCCCAGGCCCTCATCGAGGCGACCAAAGCGCTCCGGAACATGAGGGCCGAGGTGAATATAGGGACCGGTAGAAAGGCTCCCGCCATAATCGCAGCGGTCGAACCTGCGCGCTGGGAGAAGATGATCCCCTACATCCAGAGGCTGGCGTGGGCGGAACCCGTGCGCCTCGGGGACATGGAGGAACTCACGGACGTGCACAAGGCACTAGCGAGCGTGGCAAAGGGCGCTACTGTGTATCTGCCTCTCGAGGGCGTGATCGATATCGATAAGGAGATCCAGCGGCTCCAGAAGACCATGGGCGAACTGGAGAAGGACATCGAGAGGACCCGCGCCAGGTTATCCCAGGAGGACTTCCTGTCCAAGGCGCCTAAGGAGATCGTCGAAGCCCAGAAAAAGAGGTACGAAGAATCTACCGCCAAGCTGGAGACCCTTAGAGCCAGGATAGACATGCTAAGACGCGTTAACTAGGAATTCCGCCGGAGGGACCCTCCCGGGGGAGGATGCGGCAATGGTTGGAATAGGAAGCGAAATCTACGAAGAAGCGCTGGCTTGGATACACAGCACCATGAGGTTCGGGTCCAAGCTCGGCCTGGACCGCGTGAGGAGGCTCGCGGAGCTCCTTGGCAATCCTGAGCGGCGTTCAGAATACATCCACGTGACGGGGACCAACGGGAAGGGCTCGGTGACCGCCATGGTGGCCTCCGCCCTTTCGGCCAACGGGTACAGGACAGGAAGGTACATCTCCCCTTACCTAGAGGACTTCAGAGAGAGGATCTGCATCGGAGACAAGATGATCTCCCGGGAAGAGCTGGTGGAACTGGTGGGGGTCGTGAGACCGGCCGTGGAACAGATGCTGAGTGAGGGCCAAGAACACCCCACCGAGTTTGAAGTGGTGACAGCTCTCGCCTTCCTGTATTACGCGCGGGAGGGGTGCGATTTCGTCGCCCTCGAGGTAGGGCTCGGAGGGAGATTTGACGCGACCAACATCGTGATCCCGGCGGTGTCGGTGATCACTACCGTTTCCTTCGACCACACCGACCGCCTGGGGGACACCCTGGGCAAGATCGCCTGGGAAAAGGCAGGCATCATAAAGCCCGGGGTGCCCGTCGTCACAGGGGTTTCCGACGACGAGGCGCTCCGGGTGATCGAGGAAAGGGCCCGCGAGCTGGGCTCTCCCCTGTTCACCGTATCAGACAAGAGGCGGGCGGACGTGACCTGGGAGGAGATCTCCTACTCCATGGAAGGCCAGGTCATTGACGTCCGGGGACCGGGTTTCCACTACGAAAACCTGCAAGTGCCTCTCTTGGGAAGGCACCAGCAGCAGAACGCCGCGGTCGCCGTCGCGGCTCTCGAGGTCGGGAAGCCCAAGAACAGAGAAGGCAGGTTCCGCTTGGACCGGGCGGCCGTTAGACACGGGATAGCCAGGACAAGATGGCCGGGACGCATGGAGGTAATGTCCAGGAGACCGCTCATAATTCTCGATGGGGCCCACAACCCAGAGGGAGCCAAAGCTCTAAGCGACACTCTCTCCAGTTTCCCCAAGAAGCGGACCGTGTGCGTCCTCGGCATCTTGGGAGATAAGTCGTACAAAGAAGCCACGGCCCTCATAGCGCCCCACTGCGACGAGATCATCGCGACAAAGCCCGATACCCCCAGGGCCCTGGATCCGGAAATCCTCGCCTCTGAAGCGAGGCGCTACGTGAGGTCTGTGGACGTTGAACCCGATTTCCGCAAGGCCATCGACGAGGGGCTCAAGAGGACCGGAGAGGATGACATGCTACTCATCTCAGGTTCCCTGTACCTCGTGGGATCTGCCAGGACTTATATATCGTCCAAGCTTGGTATGACCCGGCAAAACGGGACATAAACATTGAATCGAGCTGCGTCGGAACCCTTATCAAGTATCGAGGAGGTGCGAAGAAGTGCGGAGGTCCCGTCTGGGCCAAAGCAAGGGCCTTGGCAGCAAGCTCATATTCGTCCTTGTCGCCCTCGCCTTCGTAGGATCGGGTTACCTTATAGGGAGGTACTTCCTCTCGGCGCTTCTCGACAGGCCCGCCGGAGGAGAACCCGTGAGCGGCGGCCAGATCCAGACGCCTTCGGGAAGCACTGATACCACGACCGTCCAGATCCAGACCAAGCCCGTGACCCTTTACAGAGTCCAGATCGGCGCTTTCTCCACCATGGAGAACGCAGAAAAGGCCGCCCAGGCAGCCATCGCGAAAGGCGTGGGCGCAGCGGTCATGAGCCCCGACCCCCTCTACAAGGTATACTGCGGGATTACCGGCTCGAAGGAAGCGGCAAACAAACTGGCTCAGGCTGCCCAGCCCAAATTGGCAGGCAGCGTGGTCGCTGCAGGCGACACCCTCTACGTGGCGACCACTGAGGTCCCTTCCAGGTCGTTTACGATAACCGGGCCGAAGACGCAAGTAGAGGCAATCCAGAACGCCTTTGTCAAAGCCGATACCGCCATCCAGTCTCTCCTCGCTTTCTGGGATGCCCAATACCTTGGGACGGAAAGCCAGGTCATGATCTCCAACATGGAATCGGAGCTTTCTGCTTTGAAGTCGGAGCTTGAGGGCATGACAGTGGAAAGCGGCCTCAAGGCGGCCCATTCCGGAGCGGTAAGCATCATCTCCGATCTCGCTCTGGCGGCCCAGGGAGCCAAGGAGGCAGCCGGAGGCGACAGCAGCAAGGTCGCGCTGGGAACCGCTTCGTTCGTGAAGTCGATAGACACCTACATGCAGGAGCTCAAGAAGCTGAGCCCCTGAGAAGGCTTTTCGGGGAAAGGTGCACGCACCTCCACCCATTGTTGCGCCGCAGAACCAATGCGTGTTAAGATTCTGTGGTGTCAGTAGTAATGGTGGAGGTGCCGTTTTTGGCTAACATAAAGTCCAGCGAGAAAGATATCAGGAGATCCGAAAAGCGTCGCCGCCGGAACCAGGCGATAAAGTCTCAGGTAAGGACCTATATCCGTAAGTTCAGACAGGCCGCGGCCACTACGGCCGATCAGGAAGAAAAGGTCCGGCTTTACCGCATGGCCCAGAAGGCCATAGACAAGGCCGTGAGCAAGGGCGTACTCAAGCCCAACACCGGATCCAGGTATAAGTCCAGGTTGGCCGCACTGCTCTAGGGCATGTGAGTCTCACCATCGGGTTTTCCAGAAAATAGACCGCTTGCGGTCTATTTTGTCTTGCTTATCCCTTGCAGATGTTAGCCAGCAGGTAGTCTATCGCCCGGTCCGGCTCCATAGCTCCTGTCTTGAGGCTTTCGTCCACCTCGAGGAGGAGCCGAAAGGCGGCTTCCAGTTCCCGAAAACTCCAGGAGCGGGACTGGGCCAAGGCTTTCTTGGCCAGGTAGGGGTGAACCCCCAGCACTCTTGGAAGGTCCGCCTGGGACACGCCCTCTCGAGTGGCTTCCTTGGCTCTCCACATCACGGCAAAGTGGGAGGCGAGGAGCGAGATAACAGGGACTAGTCCTGATGAGCGGCTCTTTAGGTCCTGAAGCTCCATCGCTGCCCTGGGACCGTTTTTTCCGGCCACCGCGTCCACCAAACCAAAAGCAGTCTTCTCTGGGTCTTGAGAGGCACAGGCCAGGACAACCTCTGGGCTCACAGGCCTCGGTCTGACCGGAGGAGAATCGCCCGGCCCCATGTACAAGGCGATCTTCGCCACTTCTTGCTCAAGACGGTCCATGCTCCTCCCGGCAATATTCACGAGGAGCTCTGCGGCTTCGGTGGAAATCCTCAGGTTCTCACTCAGGAGAGAAGACTCAACCCAACGGACCGCTTCCGTGAACGAGGGTACGCTCGCGCTTACTACTATCCCGCCTAGCCTATCCCAGGCTTCCAAGAACTCCTTTCTGGCCGGGTTATCTTTCACCGGGCACGACAAGACAAGGCAGTTCCCCGGAGCGATGTAATCCACCCCTGCGGCTTCCTTTCGCTCTAGGAGAACCTGCGCGTCTCTCACGACCCACAGGGAAGGCCCGAAAAACGAGGGCTGTACGAGGCTCTCTTTGAGGAAATCCCAGCTCGTGTCCTCGCCCGAGAGGTTCTCGGCCCCGTTCGGGAAGAGCCTGGAGAGGCTATCTATGATCTTCCGGTGCCAGTAGACCTCTTCGCCGACTATGAGGTACCCGGTGGCGGTCCTCTCCCGACATTCAAGGTCTCCGGAGGCTATGAGGGTCTGGGCGTCGGTGGACCTCATAAGTCTCCCTACCTCGTGGGCGGCGGATAGGATGGCAAGTAAGTGTTGCGCATTATGAGCTCGCGTTCTACTTCCACGCCGTTCAGCTTCTTGACCCTATACGTCTCGACCAGGAGACCCGGCCGCTTTCCGGGCGAGGGGTACTCGGCAACCGTGACCGGTACGATCTCGTATGTATACCCATCGGGCTTTCCGAAGACCCTCACCGTCACGAGCCCGTCTTCAACCCACGCGCCGAAAACCACTTTTTCGTCCGTGTTGTTCTTTATCTTGAGGTCAAGGTAATCCCACGCGACCGCGGCGTCCATGCCCGGAGGCACATACTCCACGGGTATCCCGTGGGCGGTCACAAACGGAAAATCCAGGCCCGCCAGGGCGGCGGCGTCAAACAAAGTGGTCGTCACCTGGCATATCCCGCCGGCGAGGCCTGGCTCCAACCGGTCCCCCACGACAACCATGGCGTACCGGTACCCTTTTGCCACGGTCCTCTCGCCCGCTTCCTTGTTGAAGCTGTAGACTTGTCCCGGCTCAAGGACTTTGAGGTGAACCGCCTGGGCGGCGAGGGCCAGGTTCACGTTCCTGTCAGTGTCTTCGACGTCGTACTCGGTGGAGAACTCGGCCAGGAGAGACAGCGCAGGAAGCTCCTCGCTCTCGGGCGCTTCTACAGGGGTATAGGGGACCTCGACGCGGGTACCCTGGATGCTCTGGAGGGCCATGGCTACGTCTTCTTCGGTCACGACCTGCCCTGGAGAAGCGGGCACAACGACCAGGTCCCGACCCTCGAAATCGTACCGGGATCTCTCCGGCTTTGAAGAAAGCGCCCGCGCGATCTCGCCTAGGATATCCCCGGCGGCGGGTAGCTTTATGGTTATGGGAGCGGCCATGACCGTCTTCGCTCCCCTCTTGGAGAAAAGGGAAGACCACAGTCGGGGAGCCGCCGATACGTACGCGTCGAGAGAGCTCAGGATCTCTTTTTCGTCCACGTGAAGGCCGATCTCCTGTGGACTTACCTCGAAAGTCTTGCTCCCGGCCACGAAGACTATGGGGCCTTCTTTAAGCTCCTGAATTCTCTCGCGGAGCACCTCTTCGGCCTCCCGCCGGGGAAGACCGCCCAGAGGCACTCCCATGGCCCACACGTTCCCCGATACTACTTCATGGCGAAAAAGGAGAGACGCTATGACGAAAAGCCCGAACAGCACCGCCGCCAAGACGGGCGCACCGGGCTTGTCCTTCCTGCGCCTGTAAGTTTCCATGTGTTAATCACTCCGGTCTCGATGAGGGCTGGCTCTTCAAGGTTTTCTCCGTGATAAGCTGCTTTTCCTACGCGGCTACGGTAAGAATGTGCGCACGACGGTCCTTCCCAATACGCTCCTCACCGTCACCGCGCCTTTTTCGTCAAGTCTCAGCGTCTTTCCCCCTCTGCTCGCGGCTTCTACCACAAGTTTTGACGGGTGACCGTAAGGGTTTGCTCCCACCGAAATAACGGAAACGACTTCCCCGTACGGGCGGACGTAAAGGGATTCGACGTAGGCGTCTGGGCTCCCGTGGTGAGGCACCTTAACTACTACTTGCTTCCCTCCTGCCTCTCCAGTGAGAGCCCCGCTGAATCTGTCCAAGACGTCCGAGATCGATTTCGCGGGGGCATCGCCCCAGAACTCAACTTCCATTTTACCCACTTTGAGGACGAAAGCTAGGCTGGACTCATTCGCGATCTCATCAGTGGAGTATCTTCCCTGTTCAGGGAGAAGGACATCCAGGACGGCACCTGCCCACCGGTATGTGCTGCCCGCAGCGACCTCCACCACCCGGGGCATGGAGTTTCCCTGCCCTTTCCCGTCTCCAGCGATCATGGCCTCGGCGTCCTCTCGAAAACCGGGGGTTACGGCGACGGCGCCAACGGTGGAGCCCGCGCACAGGGCGGCCAGACCTCCCGCATGATCCTCGTGCAGGTGGGATATCACGCAGAGATCCACGCGGCGTATCCCCCGGGCCCTGAGATACGGCAGCACGTGCCGTTCGAAGGCCGAGGCCGTACCCGTATCTACGATCATCACTGACCGCCCGCACCTTACGACGGCACAGTCCCCTTGGCCCACATAGAGGAAGGTCACTTCGGGAAAGACGGCATACACCCTGCAGAAGGCCGAAACCAAGAGTACGGCCGCCGAGCCGAGGACGCCCGCCATCCGGAGCGCCCTAAGGCGCATGTTGCGCCTGTAATAAAAATCCGCGTCTTCTCCCCACCGGATCCTCCCCAAGATCCCGCTAGACGCAAGAGGGACCGCAAGAAGGGTCCAGCAGGCAGCCACCTCAAGACAGCCGGGAGCCGGCAGGCAGACGCTGGATAAGGGCGCCCTCGCCGAGAGAGCCGCGATAGCCCTAGCTCCCTTGAGAAGCACGTGGGGGATCCATCCGAATGCGGCGCCGAGGAGAGGGACGAAAGACACAAGGGCAGCCGCCGGGACCATGACCGACGCAAGGCTTCCCCACAGCCCGCTTAGGGCGAAAGACACGATAGAGACCTCTTCGAAGTGAGCCGCCATGACCGGAAGGAGCGCGACGCACGCGGTTAGAGAACGGACCGGCGCCGCTCTCAAGGGATGAGAGGCTTCATGACGCGCTTTGAGGACATCCTCGTACACCGAGCCAAGCCATGCCCCCATAGAGCCCGCGAAGGTCAGGATACAGCCTATGTTCTTGAGGGGAAACGGCAAGGTCCACGCGACCACAAGCGCCGACGCCCCGAGCCCTGCCAGCGGGTGGTACCGGCGCCTAAGCGCCGGGGCAAAGCTCCTGAGCGAGCCGCAGACAAATGCTCTTGTCACCCCGGCAGGCCATCCGGAAACCGAACCGTAGACCCAGGCAACCAAAAGGGCCGCCAGCCTCGAAAAGGAAGGCCTCTTTGTGAGCCGCCTCACGCCCCTCTCCACGAGGCCAAAGAGGAGGTCCACGTGGAACCCGCACAGCCCGACAAACCGGTAGAAGCCCGACCTCCTGAAGTCCCGGGACTCTTCCGGAAACAGCCCACTCCTCACGCCCAAGAAAACCGCCTTCAGGACGGCGGCATCCTCCTCCGGAAAACCCGACTCAATGGCCCGGGACATACGACCCACCAGCGCCGCCAGGCCTCTTGCCGTAAGGCAACGGAGTAAAGTCCATGGCGGAAGAGACCGAGAAGGACCGGACTCCCCTCCACGACGCTCCAGGACGCTCTCTACCATTGCCAGAGCCAGGATCCGTTCTCCCAGAAGGTATCCCCGGTAGTCAAAGCCTCCGGGATTCATGGCAGAGGCGGGGAGCTCGAGGGCGGCCCGGCAGTACACCGTAAGCCCCGGAGCAAACTTCGAGGCATCGGAGGTATAAACACGGGCTTCCACGCCGAACCATGAGTGCCCCTCGAGGCCGGGAGGATACGCCAGTGCCCGGAAGGAGTACCGCGAGCCGTACTCCGGCCGGGGTTCCTCCAGCGGGATGAGGACAAGTTCCTCCGGCGTTCCGGCACGCGCGAGCTGCGAGACTTGCAATATGCGCCCTTCCCACGCAAGCCCCCGGGCCATCCCCAAGAGGAGGCCGGCAGCGCACAAGAGGATACCGGCAACGAAGGGCATCGGGACGGTATTAGTGCCGGAGAGCCGCAGCCTCATGCCACCCGGGGTCTTCCGTGGGATACACCACCACGCCAGGGCCAAGAAGGCCGGTCCCGCACATATCTTCAGGCACCTCAGGAGTATCCGTGGGTAGGTTGCTCCTAGAAGGGCCAGGAGACCTGGCAGGAGCAAGGGGAGCCAATGGCTTAGGCCTCTTGGATGGCGCTGTTCCGCGTAAACAGGAAGCGACGGCATGGGACATTTTTCCACGCCGCCGCCGACAATTCCTTCCAGAAATTGCTATCCCGCGCGAGTTGCCCCTTACTCGCTCCTCAAGGCCTCCACGGGCGCCAGCCTGGATGCCCTGTAGGCGGGGTAAACTCCAAACACAAATCCCACCAGCACGGCAAAGCCGAAAGCCACCCCTATGGAGGTGGGCGACACAAGGGTCCGGGGACCCATCCTCTGGACCATCCCCGACGCAAACAGGCCGAGAGCTATCCCAGCTATCCCGCCCAGGGAACAAAGCATGGCGCTTTCCAACAGGAACTGGAGCATCACGTGGATCCGTTTTGCTCCTACCGCCATCCGGAGGCCGATTTCTCTGGTACGCTCCGCGACGGCGACCAGCATGATGTTCATGACCCCGATGCCACCTACGAGGAGGGATACCCCCGCGATGGCTCCCAACATCAGCGTCATGGTTCTCGTAGCCTCCTGCAGCTGGTCGAGCATCTCCTGCTGGGTCCACACGTAGACCGAGTTCGGGCCGTACTTGGACTCGAAGATACGCTCCACGGTGACCTTCACAACCGGGACCGTATCTTTGCTGCTGGCTTTCATGAAGACCTCGTCGACCCTGTTGGTACCCCTGCCGCGCTGGGCGCAGGTGAGGGGCACGACTATCATGTGGTCGATGCCCTCGCCGAGATACTGGCCTTTCTCCTCCAAGACGCCGATTATCTGGAACGGCTTTTGGTCAAGGTAGATGGTCTTCCCCACGGGATTCCTTCCCGCGAATAGGTCTTGTGCCACCTGCCACCCCAACACGCACACGGGACGGGCTATCTCCATCTCAACATCAGTGAAGAATCTTCCTATGTAAACCTCGTGTTCCCTGATCTTCGGGAATATAGGTGTTACCCCCATGGTCGACGCCCAGCGCTGCTTACCCTCGTAGGTAACCTGAGCGCCCCAGCTCACGACAGGCATGATCATCTCCATGTCGGGGACGCGCTCTTTGATGTTGTTGACCTGCTCAAGGGTAAGCCTCGCATCCCACCGCTGCATGTACATCCTAAGGATGTTGGTGCCTATGCTCTCGAAGTTCTCTATGACGTCGCGCCTTGCGCCTTCGCCTATGGACACCAGGGCGATCACCGAGGCGACCCCGATTATGACCCCCAGCATCGTGAGGGCCGACCGCATCTTGTTACCGGTGAGTCCCCTCACGGATATTCTCAAGACGTCTATGCTGCGCACCCGTATCCCTCCTTTTAGGACCGGCCCCTCTTAGTAGATGCGTCTAATCACTCCGGTCCGTCCTCCCATGGAGGGATCATTGGGGTCTTTGGTCATGCCGACCACGACTTCCTGGCCCTCGGTGAGCCCGCTTATTATCTCGGCGTACATGTCGTTCATGGCGTCGACCTCAACCTGAACTGGAGTCCTCTCGTTTTCGCCGGTTTTCACGTCGACATACCACTGATTGTCCTCTTTATACAGTGCCTCCACAGGGCAGAGGAGCACGCCCTCTTTCCTGGATACAAAGATCCTGGCTTCGCCGCCCATGCCGGGCCGCAGGAAGCCTGGGTTTGGAACAGACAAGGTGATGTTGAACGAGGAATATCCATCTCTCAGGTCGCCCGTGGCTCCTATCTTGCTCACTACCGCCGGGACCGCCTGCTGCCCTTCACGTCCCCAGACAACGACCTCTGCCTGTTGCCCTTCCTGTACCTTGGGGACGTCAATCTCGTCGACCCTGAGCATGAGGTTCATCTCTTGGAAGTTGGCAACGCGGGTCACCCGGCTCCCCTTACCCACGGTCATCCCTACGGTCAAGTTCTGTTCCATGGCCACGCCATCCATGGGGCATATCACAGTCAGGTTGGACAGCTGAGCCTTCTTGTCTTCGAGCTCGGCGACCTTCTTCTTGAACTCAAGCTGGAGCGTCATCGCCTGGATGAGGGCTCCACCCTCTTCCAACTCGAGTATCGGGTCACCCTCGTTCACCCACTGACCGTCTCTCACAAAAACCGATTTGACCCTACCCGACACGGCAGTCGTCACTGATTCCTGAGCCCCGAAGGACGTGATCTTGGCCGTCGGCTGATACTCGACCCCGGGAGCGTCAAAAGCTACCGTGCCCTCGTCGCCGACTTTCAGAAGCCCCGGGTTCCCTATCTCGACCCATATGTTGTACATGTACGCCTGATCGGTCTTTACGGGGATGGAGTCAACTCTCGTAACGGTCCCCGGCACACGCCCCTCGAACCGTTTTGGCGTAAAGTAAGCGGGAGTGCCTACCCTTACGGCGCTGTAGATGAACTCGGGCACTTGCATCTGGATGACGAGTCTCCTGTCGTCAACAACCTTGCAGATCTCGCCCGAGGCCGTCGAGCCCGAAGCAAGCCCCAGCCCGGAGATGGTGCCGCTCATGGGGCTCCTTACAATCAGCGCAGAAGCCGGATCGACGTGTTCGACCTCGTCTGGAGAAACGCCAAACTGGCGTGCAAGTTCAAGCCTCTTGCCTTCGATCTCGAGTTCGAGGGAACGGATGGTCATGGAAAGCGTGCCCGGATCTATAGTCGCGAGCACTTGCCCCTTCTGTACCGGGTCACCTGCCTGGAAGAACACTTCCTTAACTACGCCTTCCGCGCTGGTCACCACATCCCGCTCTTCTTTCGCCGTAAGCGTACCCCAGCCCCACACTACAACCTCGATATCTCCTACTATCACGGGCTTGGTCGCCATGACCAGCTTTGGCTGGCCCTCGCTTATCATAGCTTTTACACCCCAATAGCCGAGGCCTACGATAGCCAGGACCAGAACCGTGATCACTGCCCATCTCACCGGAAATCGCTGCATGCTGTCTCCTCCCCAACCTTAAGCCGAACCTTGTACTCCTATGTACATACGAAAAAGCCTGGAAGTCTTCCCCGTTCTAGACGTAAAGGATCCACAAATGTTCCAGTGTTGTCACCCTCCTTCCGGCAAGATCTCATGAGCTTTGTCGCCTCCCGGGTATAGATGGTAGAAGACCGATAAGGGGCGAAAGGGAGTAAGAGCCATCGTGGGCGCTCAAGTAAGGGTGGGGCAAGCTCCGCTACAAACAAGTCAAAGGCCCGGGACGGGGTCCCGGACCTTGTTCGCGTTCAAACCGCCGGTTTAGTAATCCATATCCGGGTTCGGGTACGGCGGGGTCTTCTCCTTCTCGGGCTTCTCGGCGATGAGGCAATCCGTGGTGAGGACCATGGACGCCACCGATGCAGCGTTCTCAAGGGCCGAACGGACGACCTTGAGCGGGTCGACTACGCCGTTCTTAGCGAGGTCGATGAACTCACCGGAGATAACCTCAAGGCCCCAACCCTTCTTGCCCGAGTTTTTGACCTTCTCGACGATAACCGAACCCTCAAGACCGGCGTTGTTGGCGATCTGCTTGAGCGGCTCCTCGAGGGCCTTCTTGACGATCATGGCGCCGACCTTCTCGTCGCCGGTGAGGTCAAGCTCGTCGATAACCGGAGCGACGTTGATGAAGATGGTGCCGCCGCCCGGTACCATACCCTCTTCAACGCCGGCCCTGGTAGCCGAGAGGGCATCCTCGAAGCGGTGCTTCTTCTCCTTGAGCTCGGTCTCCGAAGCGGCGCCGACCTTGATGACCGCTACGCCGCCTGCGAGCTTGGCGAGCCTCTCCTGGAGCTTCTCGCGGTCGTAATCGGAATCGGTCTCTTCGAGCTCCTTGCGGATCTGGGCGATGCGGGCCTCAATGTCCTTCTTGGAGCCCTTGCCTTCCACGATGGTGGTCTTCTCCTTGGCGACCTTGACCCTGGCGGCCTGGCCGAGCATGCTGAGATCGACGTTCTCAAGCTTCACGCCGAGGTCTTCGGAGATAAACTGGCCGCCGGTGAGCACAGCGATGTCGCCGAGCATGGCCTTGCGCCTGTCGCCGAATCCGGGCGCCTTGACGGCGCAGACCTGCAGGGTACCGCGGATCTTGTTGAGGACGAGGGTAGCGAGAGCCTCACCCTCAAGGTCTTCGGCTATGATGAGGAGCGGCCTGCCTGCCCTGGCTACTTTCTCAAGAAGCGGCAGGATGTCGGCAACTGCGGAGATCTTCTTCTCGTAGATGAGGATGAAGGGGTCTTCGAGTTCGGCGGTCATGGCCTCGGTGTTGGTCACGAAGTAACCCGAGAGGTAACCGCGGTCGAACTCCATTCCTTCGACGACTTCGACGGTGGTGGCCGTTCCCTTGGACTCTTCGATGGTGATGACGCCGTCCTTACCTACCTTGTCCATGGCGTCGGCGATGAGGTTGCCGATCTCCTTGTCGTTACCGGCGTTGGCGGCTATGTTCGCGATGTCTTCCTTGGTCTCGACCGGGATGGCCATCTTCTTCATCTCTTCGACGCACCTGGCGACGGCCTTGTCAATGCCCCTCTTCAGGAAGATGGGGTTGGCGCCGGCGGCCACGTTCTTCATGCCTTCCCGGACGATGGCGTGAGCGAGGACAGTCGCGGTGGTGGTACCGTCGCCTGCCACGTCGTTGGTCTTGCTCGCGACCTCGCGGCAGAGCTGGGCACCCATGTTCTCATAAGGATCCGAAAGCTCGATTTCCTTCGCTACGGTGACGCCGTCCTTGGTGATCACCGGAGACCCGAACTTGCGGTCCAGCACTACATTGCGACCCTTCGGACCCAGGGTTACCTTCACCGCGTTGGCAACCGCGGCGACTCCGGCTTCAAGGGCTTTACGCGCCTCTACGTCGTACGCAATTATCTTTGCGGGCACTTCTGTCAGTCCCTCCTAGCTAGATAATCTTAACGGGCAGCCCCTCTAAAGCGGCTACTCCTTCTGCCTTATGGCGAGGATCTCGCTTTCGCGGATGATGAGGTACTCCTCACCGTCGATCTTGATCTCGCTGCCGCTGTACTTGGAGTAGACCACTCTGTCGCCGACCTTGACTTCGAGAGGAACCTTGGTGCCGTTGTCAAGGATACGGCCGGTACCTACTGCGATGACTTCGCCCTCTTGCGGCTTGTCTTTGGCGGTATCGGGCAGGACGATTCCTCCCTTGGTCATCTCTTCCGCCTTGATCGGCTTCACGACCACGCGGTCAGCTAGAGGCTTGAGCACCACCAACAATGACCCCCTTTAACGGTAGTTCTTCGCATTCTTTCCCTGTTATTAGCACTCAAGCGGTGCGAGTGCTAACCGAGGCATATTATAGTGAGGCAAAAAGCGGGTTGTCAACAAGTCATTACCTGTGTGGTTTGCCCGTCTACATGGGGAAATATGTATCTTAATGCCTGGATAGAGACGGCTTGGGTAGCCTCACTTCCCTCATTCAGCTACGAGATACGGAGATATCCTCGCGAGGATCTTCTCCCCTATCCCGGATACGTTGAGGAGTTCCTCGACCTTTCTGAAAGGACCGGCCTTCTCCCTGTAGTCGATGATGGCCCTGGCAAGGACGGGCCCTATCCCGGGCAGAGCCTCAAGCTCCTTCTGAGTCGCGGTGTTGACGTTGATGGGGTATGAGGGACCCCCTTCCAAACCGGAGGACCCCGGCCCCTCCCCGTCTCCCCCTCCCGCAAATGCTCCGGTCGAGGGTGTCTCTCCCTTCCTGGGCACGATGATACGCTGGGAGTCTCTTAGGAGTGCCGCCAGGTTGAGAAGATCGAGGTCGGCATCTTCTTCAGGCTCTGCCAGAGCGACCGCTTCGTAGACCCGCTGGCCTTCTCTGAGGTGGTAAACACCGGGGTGCTTGACGGCCCCACCCACGTGCACCACGATTGTCGCGGGCTCTTCGTGAGGTCCAGGGTTCTCTTTCGGGGCCTCGGCCCCGGGCAGGGGACCGATCTCCTCAAGTACGGCCGTGGCTCCCGAAGGCCGCACTCCCTGCCACCAGATACAAGCGGCTCCAATGAGGAATACAGCAGAGACAATGTAGATCAGGACGTCCAGCCTGCGTTGCATGGCACGATCCTATCACGCCCGCGCGCGCGTTGGCAATATCTGCCAACTACCGGCACCGGCACCGCGCCCCGGGTACCCATCAGGAATACGGGGACCTGCGCTGCAAAAACTTCAAGGGAAGAAGACTACCGGCTATCCGTCGGGGGAGTTGCCTTTGAAAGATGAAAAAGGAAGCGTAACTTCCCTTTGCGAGATCCTGGCCCTCTTTGCTTTCTACAGGGACGAGGCAGAGCGCTGCCGGAAGTCGGGCGCCTACCTGGCGAGCTGCGTGCTCCTGGCGTCTGCCCTGGAAGCTGCGCTCCTCGCCATGGCGGAGTGCTTCGCAGGAGAAGTCGCCCACCTCAGGCGCAGATCCCAGGCGAAAGAGCTCCGGAGGCCCCGGAAGGAATGGGGGCTATCCCAGCTCCTCGTCGTGGCCAAGAGCCTTGAGTGGCTCCCTTCGAGCCACAAAGACGTAGATGACCTCGACCCCCACGACGCCAAGGTAGGCGACTACGTGGAAGTGGTGAGGGTGATAAGGAACCTCATACACCCCGGGATATACCTCCGCGAGTATCCGGGAGAGGCCATCACCGAAAAGCACCTGGAAATATCCTACAAGGTGCTGGAGATCGCCTGCGAATGCCAGTCTCAGAGGCTGGAGAGAGCCCTCGAATCCCGGCGGAATAGCATGACCTGAAGGGTAGTTCTCAATACTAGACGTGACAAAGCTTTCCCGAAAGAGGGGATCAAGGCGTGGGAATTACCTTGTACGCCGGAGTGTTGGCGGGCCTCGCCGGAGGCCTTGTATCCGGGATTATGCTCCAGCTTATGTGGGTCCTCACCCCGCTCAGCCTGCTTCTCGGCCTCCCCCCGAGACCGTCGACAGGGTGGATACCCCACATCCTCCTATCCCTCGTGTTCGGCGTGGCGTTCGCCTTCTTCGCCGCGGCATTTCTGCCCCAGCGGAGCAGCGCCGTGGCAGGCGGCCTCGTCACGGGCCTAATCGCGTGGGTCCTGGGTCCTCTCACCCTTGTGCCTCTCTGGATCGGGCTCCCTCCCCAGTTCACCCTCGCCTCCAGGTGGCTCAAAGTACTGGCTGCCTACCTGGTGTACGGGCTCGTCCTCGGCGAGGTCTTTCATGCATTCCGTGAGAGAATCCCCGAAAGGCGGCGAGCATGATGGCGAAGAGGGTCTTTCTGTCCATACTCGTCGTTGTCTTTGTGGTCGTCTCTTTCCTCACGCTGAGGGTCACCCCCATACAAGCCGAGGAAACCTTTGAAGTGATGCTCCCGGGCGGTTACAGGATTGAACCCGTGGTCACAGGGCTCACTTTCCCGACGGCCATCGCATGGGACGAGGAAGGCAGGATGTATGTCCTGGAAGCTGGGTACGCCTATGGCCCTAAGGAAGTGGGGCCCGGCAGGGTCCTGCGGGTAGAAAACGGCACCCCCGAAACCGTGGTAGACGGTCTCAATTCCCCCGCGACCGACATCAAGTTCATAGATGGTGAGCTGTACATCGCCCACAAAGGCACTTTGTCCGTGATGAGAGACGGTTCCCGCGTGGACCTCCTCACAGGCCTGCCTTACGGGGACCACTTCACCGGAGAGATAGCCTTCGATGACGAAGGCTGGATCTACCTCGGCAACGGCACCACGACGAACTCCGGAGTCGTGGGCGACGACAATTTCCGTTTCGGATGGGCCGCGGAGAACCCGGCGCTCTGCGACATACCGGGTAAAGACATAAAGCTTGCCGGACAGAACTACGAGTCCCTGGACCTGAGGACACTGAATCCCATGGACAAGGCGGTCACAGGTGGGTTTTCCCCATTTGGGACAGCTACTTCGCCGGGACAGGTCATACCCGGCAGCCTGAAGGCAAGCGGAGTGATCATCCGCCTGAGGCCGGACGGAAATGGCGCGGAAGTCTACGCGTGGGGGCTCAGGAACCCCTTCGCCTTACGTTTTGACCCCTCAGGCAGGCTCATCGCCATCGACCAGGGCTACGACGACCGGGGGGTCAGGCCCGTCGCGAACGCCCCGGACTGCGTGTATGAAATCGTCCGGGACGGCTGGTACGGGTGGCCCGACTACGTGGGGGGCATCCCCATCACCGACCCTGCGTTTCGCTCGGCGGGACAAGAGGCCCCACCTGCTTTCCTGATGGCGGAGCACCCGCCCGTAGAGCAGCCTCTCGCCACTTTCAAACCCCACACCGCGGCCATGAGATTCGACTTCGCGCCCAAGGGGTTTGACGGCGAGGGCAAAATGTACGTGGCCGCCTTCGGGGCGGGAGACCCTGCGACGGGCGTAACCGGCGAGATAACGGGCAGCAAGGTAGTGACGCTCGACCTCGCCACGGGCGAAGTTCAAGACTTCGCCTACAACCGGAGCCTAAAACCTGCAGGCAGGAACCTCTCCGGGCTCAATCACCCGATAGACGTTAAGTTCGGCCCCGATGGCAGCATGTACATCGTAGACTTCGGCGTGTTCGAGGTAAACGGGCAGGTGCCCAACGCAGTCCCGGGCACCGGAGTCATCTGGCGGGTCTATAGGCAGAGATCTGAGTACGCCCAGTTCTTGAGCGAGACAATGAAAAAGCTGGAGTGCGCGGCGCCCTGGGATCCTGACTACGAACCCCTCAGGATACAGGTTGAGGAATGGGTCCGCTCGCAGCCTGCCCAATGGGGCGTCTACTTCAAGGACCTCACTTCCGGAAAAACTTTCGGAGTAAACGAAAACGCCCCTATACCGGCCGCCAGCACGGTCAAGGTTGCCGTTGTACTATACGCCAGCCACCTTGTGAGCCAGGGAAATCTCTCCTGGGATGAAACCCTTATTTACTACGCCGACCGCGACTGGCGCAGCGGGGCCGGAACCATGCAGTACACAGCCAAGGACGGGGACGCCTTCACCATCCGGGAGCTCTGCGAAAAAGCCATAAGGGACAGCGACAACGTGGCCTGGAAGATGCTCGAGCGCAGGCTCGGAAAAGAGAATATCATCGCATTCATGCAATCGCTTGGCGGCGAAAACGTCTATCCAGGCGGGCAGAACATCTCAACCGCCAAAGACAACGCCATATACATGGAAGCGGCCCTGAGGTTCGCCAAAGAGAGCCCCGAAGGCGGAAAGCTCATATTCGACCTGGCGAACACAGTCTGGAATACCGGCCTCAACCGCTACATCGACGAGGTCGTGGTGGCCCACAAAGAAGGAGACATCACGGGAGTAGCCGACGATGTGGGGATCATATATGCCGACCACCCCTACATCCTCTCCATCATGTCCCAGGGACACGACGACGTGGAAGCCGGCTTCGAGCTCATAGGACAGCTCTCCAGGATGATCTACGAGTACCAGGTTAGGCTGGAGGGGGACAGATAGTCGTTACAACCTTACCAACATCCGTCCCGTTTGACCCGTGCATCGGTCAAGGATAGCATTAATATGATTGGGTTTTGGGAGAAGGAGGGGACCATAACCCCTCTCGGGATCACGAGTACGGATGTTGGGAGGGGTTTGGTTGCCGCCAAAAGCGATAGCAGCTGCATCGTTCATCATCGCGTACGCGATGCTTATCCACGGGAAGGTCCATCCTCCATACATAGTCTGGAGCGCTTCAATCCTGCTACTTGCTCTCAAGGTGATAACCCCTGCTCAGGCGTTAAGGAGCATCAACCTCAACGTCATGGGCATCTTCGTAGGGATGATGGTACTCTCAGACCTCTTCATCCACTCTCAGGTACCGGCATACTTGGCTTCTCGCATCGTAAACCCCAAGCGCTCTGTGGGGTCGGCCTTACTGGCCGTGTGCGTCCTCGCAGGTGCCGTGTCGGCAGTGGTGGACAACGTAGCCACCGTCCTCATGATCGCGCCCATCGCCCTTGAGATCTCCCGCAGGCTCAAGATCACGCCGGTCCCTTTCCTTATAGGGATCGCCGTGTCGGCAAACCTGCAGGGAGCCGCGACGCTGGTAGGGGACTCGACGTCGATCCTCCTGGCAAGCGCAACCGGCATGACGTTTGCCGATTTCTTCTGGATGAAGGGCCGGCCGGGCATATTCTTCTCCGTCCAGTTCGCGGCCATAGCATCCTTTTACGTCCTACACCTCGTTTTCAAGAGGTTCAAAGGCAAGTGCGTAGCTATCCGGTCCATCCGGGTTACGTCCTGGGTGCCGACGATGTTGATGACCCTCATGATGCTAACCATGGCGGCGTCCAGCTTCGTTTCGGACCGTCCCGACTGGACCATCGGAGCGATCGCCCTGGCCTACGCAGGACTAGCGCTTATCTGGAACGCTCTCACGGGGTTTAGGTCATTGAACCTCATCCGCGACCTTGACTGGGCCACCGTTTTCTTCCTGGGCGGTCTCTTCATCCTGATAGGAAGCCTCACATACACCGGATTGGTCGTCGACGTCGCGACTCTCATATCAGGCTGGACCAAAGG
>DUSI01000046.1 GCA_012842685.1 Candidatus Fermentithermobacillaceae bacterium | reverse complement strand
TGTACAATTTGCATGAGACCTCACCTCTCGAGTGGTAACACTCGTCCCTGCAAGGACGGTGGGGTCTCTTTCGTTATCTCCTGACCCTTAACCTCCAAAAACTCCTACAGTAAAGTTACACTGACTCGCGACTCTCATGAGAAAAACCGCGGGCCTTGCGCGCCACGGCCCCTAGGTGCCCGGCTCACAACCCGCTCACCCTCGTTACTTCCAGCCCCATCTCCTCAAGCCTCTTGATGTACGGGTTTATACCGGCGAGATCTGAAGCGATGTGTCCGGAGATGACCAGGTTCTTCCCTTCAGGGAATTCGGCCTGGAGTTTGGGGATCTCTACAGGCGCGATGTGGATGTACACCACGGTGTCTACCCCGTTACGGAAATATACGCTCGCCAGCGCCGCGCCGCCGTTGGTGCCCGCGCCGTGGGCGACGACCGTCTTCCCCGCCTTGTTGGAACCTCTGCCCAGCCTGATCTCAACGTCCGTGGGAGCGTTTCTTATCTCTTCTATCGTGTTCAGCGCTGCCACTACGTCGTCCACCGTCGCGCCTGGCCCACAGTGCGCGTCGATGGCCTCTTGCATCCTCCTCCGGCCGATCTCATCCAGTGGATTATGGATGTTGAGATAGGGCATGCCCAGGAGCCGGGCGAAAGACGGCGCGTGGTCGTAGTTGGCCGAATGCCTGGCGAGGCGCTGGTTGTACTTCATCCTCTCTATGACCTCACGGACTTCCTTTTCGGGAACCCCGTGTTTCACCGCGATATCAACGTGCAGGTCAAGGACGTCGGGAAAAGTGAGTACGCTTGGGTCGGGGTGGTGAGCCATCACGCAGTCGTAGCCGAGCTGCTTGCCCACGAGTAGCTCTGCCACACCCATGTCGATACCGAAGAGTATCCTCCTTATGTTCTTTCCGGGGACGTGGATCTTGGAGTCGGCCGGGAATTTCGTCTGACCAGCCATCTCCATAGCTATCCGCATGAGGTCTTCCGTCGTTACTCCGGTGCCGTCTAGCTTCATGCCCATACCTCCGCGAGTGAGCGAATTATCCGAGACAAGTCAGTATTGGCCGTCCCCTCCAGATATCCTGCCTAGAAGGCCCGAGACGGGATGCGTCGCACAGGCCTAAGACGCTAGCATAAGACTTTGCATAGCCGCCCGAGGGCCTTCTCTGCGCAAACCCTCCCTGCGCTGATCAGGCTCTTTACTTTGGCCGGCGTCATGAAGCCCGAGACGGACGTCACATCGGGTTCTAAGATGAGGGTGGCATACTCGTGGAGGTACCGTTTTGTGGTTTCTCGGGTTGCAAGGGAGAAACTGCGGGACAAGACCCCCAGGAGGTTCGTGGGGTTCTGGGGGTGTTCAACGTGGAGTCCGAGGTCGACGCCAACGACTTCCTCTGCTCCCATCCTGTGCACCTCAAACACCGGGACCATGTCCTTCAGGCCGCCGTCCACGAGGACAAACTCGGCAAACCTCTTGGGGACGAATAGCCCCGGTATGGAAATGCTTGCCCTGATGGCCTCCGAGATTTTGGCGCTCGTCAGGTATATCCTGCCCCTTGCCCTTAGAGAATCAAGAGCGCTCTCGCTCGCGGGGGGGTCATTGGTGAAAACGACGACTAACCCCGTTACCAGGTCGACTGAAGTTATCGCGAGAGGTATCCTGGCGTCTGACAGCCGTGCCCCACCGGTGAGCCGGTCTATGGTGGCCTCTATGAGACCTCCGCCTATCAGGCCGCCTATGCCCCTTTGAGTTACCTCCAAGGACCTCGAGAGCGGTTTCACTTCTACCTCGTACATTTCGTCGCCCAAGAAAAGGTCCCCGTACTCCTTCTCTATCCTGGTCAGGTCCACGCCCGAGGCCCAAAGCCCGGCCACAAGGGCGCCTGCGCTGGTCCCGGCCAATACGTCTGGGACCAGACCGTACCTTTCCAGCACTTCCAGGACCCCGATGTGAGCGAGCCCGTAGATGCCGCCGCCTCCCAGGGCCAGCCCCCACTTCCTCACGCCCATCACCCCTCGCGGAGTCTCACGAATACCCTATGCGTGGACATGGGGATGTGACATGGAGGAAAGGGTTTTTCGCGCCGTTATCGAATATACCTGTTAGCGTAGGAGTTCTCGACTAGTTGCCGCCGCGCCCAGGATAGAGGTCCTGCCTAGGATGTGGCATGAGCGGCGTCCGAGGAGTCGTCCATGTCATTCTTGGAAAGGCTCAATATCTGCAGCTACATCCCCGGTGGGGCCGAGAAGCGCAATGCGTATATAAGCATCATCGATGGGATGCTTTTCGCGGTCATGTCCGGCCTGACGGCGCCGTTCTGGGGCGCGTTCGCCGTTAAGCTGGGAGCTACCGACTACACCCTTGCCCTGCTCTCATCCCTCCCCGCGCTCATGTCGCTCGTGGCGCAGATCCCATCGGCAATCCTCGTAGAGAGGTACGACAACCGCCTAAAGCCGACCCTCGTGGCGGCCGCGTTCAACAGGGTGTTCTACCTCCTGTTTGCCGTGCTCATCCTGATCCCCATGCCCGGGCCTACGAAGGCCCTGGTCTTCGTGCTCATGTATTCGCTCATGAACCTGCCGGGCACGATGTGCGGAGTGGCCTGGACCTCTATGATGGGAGACATGTTCTCGCCGTCTCTGCGCGGCAGGTTTTTCGGCGAGCGGAACATGCTTTGCACCCTGGTATCCCTGCTGTCTACCGTCGTCGCGGGGCCCTTCTTGGATGCCGTCCCGTGGCCCACGAACTACATGCTGCTCTACACGGTATCCTTCGCCATGGTAATGGGTTCCCTCTACTACCTGACCAAGCACGAGGATCCTCCGGTGCCCAAAGACAAGAGACCAGAGAGTATCGGGCTTTCCCTTTTTGCTCGCTGCTTGCGGGACAAGACGTTTGTGCGCTTTTTGGCGGGCGTTTTTGCCATCCACACAGGTTTTCACATACCCGCGAGCCTCTGGACGATCCTGTGGGTGAAGGAGATGGGCCTGAACAACGCGTGGATAGGCGCTTTCTCAATTGGCTCGAGCTTTATGTCTTTCCTCACCTACAAGCTCTGGGGAAGGTGGTCCGAGAAGTACGGGAATATGAACATCCTGGTGTGGACCGCCCTCGCCCACATGCCTTTCCCCCTCCTCTACGCCCACCTGAGGTCGCCTTACGTCTACCTGGCGATAAACCTCGCCGGCGGGTTCGCGGGCGCAGGCATGAACCTTTCCCTCTTCAACGCGCTCCTGGATGTCTCCACGAGGGACGGCAGGCCGGCATACGTTGCCCTTTACAACATCGCCATAGGCCTGTCCGGATTCCTGTGGCCCTTCTTGGGGGTGTGGATGTACAGGGCGATGGGGATGACGGCTGCCCTGGACTACAGCGCGGTATCCAGAGTCATCGGGATGGTCGTGGCGTTCGCACTGCTAACGAGGAGGCAGGAGCCGTCCTCCCGTGAAGCACCGGCAAATTCCTAGCGCTTCGGGTGGGCTTCTCCCGCCTTTCCAGCAACCTGTGCGGGCGAGCTACTTGACCGGACGGAAGGCTTTCCCCAGTGCCCTGACCAGGGAGTCCCACAGGACCCTGAAGATGTTGCCCTTCGGCACGTCGGTTTTCGCTACAAGCGGTTCCCTGCCTACTTCCTGCCCGTCTACCGTGAAGATGACTTCACCTATCTTGCTCCCTGCCTGCACGGGGGCTTCGAGGCTTTCGTTCAGCACAACCGTTGTGACCAGTTTGTCTTCGTACCCTTTCTCCACGGTAGCTCCCAAGGCCCTCGGCGCTATGGCTTCCACCTTTCCGCCGCGCCCCTTCCACACGCGGGCAGTGCCCACCACGGTATTGGCGGGGGTCGTCTCCACGTATGAGTAGTTGCGGTAAGCCCAATCCAGGAGCGAAGTGACTATTTCAGTGCGGGCCCTCTCACCGGCATCTATGGAGTATCCCTTGGCGGACCCCAGCACTATGGCGACGATATTCAGTCCAGAGCGTTCAACAAGGGCGACCATGTTGAACCCTGCCATGGTAGTGAATCCTGTCTTGAGCCCGTATGCCCCTGGATAGGACCAGAGGAGCCTGTTTCTGTTGAACTGGGGATCTTTGGTCGACTCTCCGGGCGCCGTGTAGGCGAATTCCTTTATCGCGTGGTACGGAAGGGCTTCTGGGTGATCGTGCACGTAGGCGGTGACGAGCTTAAGCAGGTCTTTCGCGGATACTCTGTTATCGTCAGACAGACCGTGGGGATCCACGAAGTGTGTATCTGTAAGGCCCAGCTCCCGCGCTTTGGCGTTCATGCGGTCCACGAAGGCGGTGACGCTGCCGGAGAGATACTCGGCCACGGCGACGCAGGCGTCATTCCCGGACATGACCGTTATGCCCTTAACCAGGTCTTCCAGCTTGACCTCCGTACCCACCAATATGAACATCTTGGAGCCGCCCGTGGCCCAAGCCTTTTCGGACACCGGCACCATGTCATCCAGGCTTACTTTCCCCGCGGCAAGGTCGTCGAACAGGATGTACATCGTCATTATCTTGGTGAGGCTCGCGGGTATGTGGGGCGTCTCCGCGTTTTTCGAGGCCACGATCCGGCCGGTCTTCAGATCGGCTATGAGGTAGATGTCGGCGTTCACTTCGGGCGGAGATTCGGCCGCAGAGGCTACTTTTCCAGGTAAGGCAAGTAGCGCGTGGGCTATGAGAAGGGTGGCCAACAGGGATAGCATAATCCTTGAACCGAATTTCCGCTCGAGCATGGCAACGACCTCCGGCGATGTGTATGATACAGGTCGGTTGATACCGGAACCCGCTAAGAAGGGGGTTCACCCAATATGATCTTAGTTTCGTCATGTCTTATGGGTTTTTCCTGCAGGTACGATGGCCTAAGCAAGTGCCGTCCCGAACTAGTGGACGCCGTCCGTCGCATCGCGGTTCCCGTGTGTCCCGAGGTATTGGGCGGCCTCTCTGTCCCCCGCCCTCCTTCAGAGATCCGGGGAGGCGACGGGCGAGAAGTATGGTCAGGACTTGCCCGGGTAGTAAACGTCTGCGGAGAGGATGTCACAGAGGCTTACCTCACAGGTGCCCGGATAGCCTTGTCCATCGGAGCGCAGGCAGGATGCACGAGGGCGATCCTTAAGGCAAGGAGCCCAGCCTGCGGCTCTGGCGCCGTCTACGACGGCACTTTCTCGGCCCGGCTAAGGCCAGGCGACGGGGTGTTTGCCTCACTACTCAAGGCCCACGGGCTCAAGGTGTACACCGAAGACGAGATCAGGGAAGCTTTACTCTCTCTCGATGGGTAGGTCCCGGCCTTCCGGAGTCTTGGCGAGCTTAGGCGCAGCTATCCTCAGGACCCCGTCTCTGTACTTGGCGACCGCTTTGTCCGCTTGCACCGGAGTCGGGAACCTGATGGTACGCTGGAAGCTCCCGGAGCGGCGTTCTCTGATGTAGTAGCCGTTCTTGTCTTCTTCCCTTTCCTTATCTAGCTTGCCGCGCAAGGTTACCGAGTCAGCGCTGACCCTCACCCAAAGGTCCTTGGGGTCATATCCCGGCACGTCGGCTTCGATTATCACTTCGTCTTCGGTTTCGTGCATGTCGACCGTGGGCTCTCTAAGGCCCCGGAACATCCCCGGCCATGTGCCCCAGAGGCTCCGGTCCGCGATATCCAAGAGCGGCCATGCCCGTTCCGTGAAGTCGCGTCCCCACGGCGTTAGGCCTTCCCGTTCCACCCTGACCACCTCTAAGAGATAGACTTCATCGGACATTGTGGACTGACGGGAGGCCTGCTATGCAGGCAAGGAAGGCAAAATAAAAATGGTGCCGAAGGTGGGATTTGAACCCACACAGGCGTCCGCCTACGGCGCCCTGAACACCGCGTGTCTGCCAGTTCCACCACTTCGGCACGGCAAGAGACAGTTTAGCACAGGCAAGGCGTGTCTTCAAGCACTTTGTGCGTTATTGCAGGCGGCAAGTATAGACGGGGTCGAAAGTGGCCAAATAATACTGCGTACCCCGCCATGCCGTGACGTCCGGAGGGTCTTGAACCTGCTCAGGCAGGTGGGTGCCCTCCCGTAGCTTTGCGTTCCTGCCTAGCCGCGGGCAGTCTACGCGCCACTAAGCGGAGTCCAGGCTCCCTTTCTCATGGTGTTGGCTCAAACTCACCGTGACTCACGCACACAGCAGGGCCAATCCTGACCGGGCCTAGCCACCCGGCAGGATTGATCTTATCACCCGCCACCCGGTGGTCGCAATCGTCTCTTGGGCCGCTGCAGGTGGCAAATTGTGGTCACGCGCAGGGGGGTTTGTTGTCTAGTGCCGGACGGTTCTGTATAATGCCGAGAAGCAGTATGGCGACCGGGGCTCCGAATTCTCCCGCGCCAGGAGGTGGGCTTGAGTCATGAGAGCCAGGCGAGCGGCCTTTACGGCCCTTTTCATAGCGCTATCTGTAGTCCTCACCAGGTTTGCGTCCCTCCGGATAGCCATCGGAGGGGTAGAGGGGATAAGGATCGGCCTGGGCAGCCTCCCGAGCATCATGGCCGGGATGCTCCTGGGGCCGGCTTACGGTTTCATCTCAGGGAGCCTCGCTGACGTGATCGGGTTCTTCTTGAGCCCAATGGGCGGCTACATGCCCCATTTCACCCTTTCGGCGGGCCTCATGGGAGGGCTTCCTGGTCTCGTGTCTCTCGCTTTTCGGAAGACAGGGGTCTCCGGCCGAATCCCGGGCTGGGTCGAGACCGTGCTATCGGTTGCGGCAGGGATCATGACTGTATCGTGGGGTCTCACCCCCCATTTCCTGAGCACCCTGTACGGCCTTCCCCGCGCAGTCATAATGCCGCCGAGGATCGTGGCCGCCATAATCGAGATACCTGCGTATTCGTTGATCATCAGGGCCGTGTCCGCCAGCTACGTCCGCCTCTACGCCGGCAAGAAGCCCGCGTAAACGAACGGCTTCAGAGTCCCTGGCTAGAAGAGCGCCAGCTGTTCGCCTTCCGGGAGGCTCGCCAGGACGCCGTACTCCTTGAGGGCGTCGCAAAGTTTCTTGCTGAGCTTCGTGCGCCTCCTGAAATCCTCAACCGAGGTAAACGGCCCCTCGCTTCGGGCTTCAACTATGGCCTGCGCAGCCCTCTCTCCTATCCCGGGGATAGATACGAAGGACGGGATCAACAAGCCGTCCTCCGGGAGGTACTTGCGCGCGTCGGACTTGTAGAGGGAAGGCTTCCCAAACCTGACGCCCCTGCGGTACATCTCCAGGGCGACCTCGAGCGCGCTCGCCACGTCCTGCTGTTTGGCCGTGGCGCTCGGAGAAGAGTTTATTGACTCTATCTCCTTCCTCCAGAGATCGGGGTTATTGTGCATGTAATCGACGGTCATGGAAGAGCCGTGGAAGCTGAAGTAGGCGGCCGCAAAAGCCAGCGGGTGATGCACCTTGAAGTAGGCTATGCGGAAGGCAGTCGTGACGTAGGCCGCGGCGTGGGCCTTCGGGAACAGGTACGAGATCTTCTTGCACGATTCGATGTACCACTCGGGGACCGATACCTTCCGCATGGCTTCGATGTCGCTCTCCGAGAGCGGTTTCCCTTTCCTCACCTTTTCGGCGATGGAGAAGGCCAGCGCGCTGTCCATCCCGAGCTGCATCAGGTAGAGGAAGATATCTTCCCTGGTAGCGATGACTTCCCTGAATTTGGCCACTCCGCTCTTGATGAGGTCCCGGGCGTTGTTCGCCCACACGTCCGTGCCGTGGGAAAGCCCCGATATCCTGACCAAATCACCGAAAGAAGTCGGTTTGGTTTCCACGAGCATGTTCCTCACGAACCTGGTCCCGAATTCTGGGATGCCTATGGCGTCGTCCGGATTAGCGCCTGAGAAAAGGGCCAGCGTATCCGGGTCGTCCATGGGCACTTTGAGCGGATCGATCCCGGTGAGCTCGTGGAGCATCTTGAGCACGGTCGGATCGTCGTGGCCCAGGATATCCACCTTCACCAGGTGGCCCGAGATGGAGTTGTAATCGAAATGGGTGGTGATGGCCCCTGCCGTCCGGTCGTCGGCGGGGAACTGGAGTGGCGTGAAGTCCAGGACGTCCATCCCTGCGGGGATCACCATCACGCCTCCGGGGTGCTGGCCCGTAGTCCTCTTGACCCCTTCGATACCGCTTGCAAGCCTGGTTTCTTCGGCTTTTCTTAGCCTTAACCCTCTCTCTTCCGCGTAGTGCTTCACGAAGCCGTAAGCAGTCTTGCGGGCTACCGTGGCGATAGTGCCTGCCCTGAAGATGTTCCCTTCGCCCAGGAGCTGGGAGGCGAACTTGAACATCTCCCCTTGCTCTTCTCCTGAGAAGTTGAGGTCGATGTCGGGCACCTTTTCTCCGTGGAAACCCATGAACGTTTCGAAGGGTATGTCCTGCCCGTCCCTCAGGAGCTCTTCCCCGCACTTCGGGCACTTCCTCCGCGGGAGGTCAAAACCCGACGCCACCTGCACGTCCGGCTCGAAGTCGCTCCACTTGCACCTGGGGCAGACGTAGTGGGGCTTGAGCGGGTTGACTTCTGTGATCCCAGTGCACGTGGCTACGAAGGAAGAACCGACCGAGCCTCTGGAACCCACTATATACCCATCTGCCAGGGACTTCTCCACCATCTTTATGGCTATCATGTATAGCGACGCGAATCCGTTCCCGATGATGGCACCCAGCTCCTTCTCGAGCCTCGCCCTCACGATCTCGGGAAGCGGGTCGCCGTACATGCGCCTGGCTCCCTCCTCGGCGAGTCGCCTGAGCTCTGTGTCCGCATCGGGGAGGGATGGGAAATAGGAGCCTTCGGGTATTGGGCTCAGGTCTTCTATGGACTCGGCGATTCTCACCGGGCTCTCTATCACGACCTCCCGGGCGGCCTCTTCACCGAGGTAGCGGGCGGCTTCCGCCATGAGCTCGCAGGTCGTCCTGAAATGAAGCGGCGCCGGCTTTTCCCCTTCCAGCATCCCTTTCACCGAAAGGAGTATGGAGCGGTAGATCTCATCCTCGGGATCGAGATAGTGGACGTCCCCGGTCATTACGCACATCCGCCCGGTCGCCTTTGCCAGCTCGTAGATCCTCCTGTTTATCTCCTCGAGCCCTTTTTCATCGGCAATACTTCCCTGGCCGATGAGGTGCCTGTTGTTGTCTGTGGGCTGGATCTCAAGGTAGTCATAGAAAGCCGCAATTTTCTCAAGTTTCTCCCGGCTTTCTCCCCTGAGGATGGCCTGCATCAGCTCTCCCGCTTCGCAAGCCGATCCCAAGAGGAGCCCTTCCCGCTTTTCGCTCAGGAGGTTCCGGGGGATCCGCGGAGTCCTGTAGAAGTGCTTAAGGTGGGACTCGGTGACGATCTCGTAAAGGTGTCTCAGCCCCTTCTTGTTCTTAGCGAGGATTATTATATGATAGGCCCTATCTCTGTCGTGGTCCTCCACCAGGTAACCCTCAAGCCCGTATATGACCTTTATCCCGCGTTTCTGCCCTTCGAGGAATGCTTCGGGGAAAGACTGCACCACGCCGTGGTCGGTTACGGCGATGGCCGGGTGGCCCCACTGTTTGGCCCTGGCGATGGCCTCTTGCACCGACAGCACCGAGTCCATCTGGCTCATCTTCGTGTGGAGGTGGAGTTCTACTCTCTTCTCCGGGTACTTGTCCTGCCTGCACTCGACCTCGCAAGGGACGACGTCGTCTTCTCCGGCTACGATCACCGGCTCTCCGTCGAAACGATCGATGCCCGAGCGTCCTCTGACGACCGCGTATGCTCCCGGCTCGAGCCATTCGATCTTGGCGTCTAGGTCTGTCACCCTTATCTTTACCGAATCCGTCCTGTCGGTGAGCACCAAAGTCCCTTCGAGCTTCCCAAACTGGCTAGTCCTCCAGGAGATCTCCACGACTTCGCCCGCGACCGTGACCTTGCCTTTCTCCCCTCCGGTGAGATCCTTTATCGGGATGGCTTCGCTCCTTGACGGCGGAGAAGACGTGCCCTTTCCCCGCCTCGAGCCTTTCCCGTTGCCACGGGCGCCCCTCTCACCGTAGGAGTTGGGCTCTCCGTTTGTGGAACTCGGGGAAGGCTGCTTGAACGTATCGCGAAGGTCTTCGGGGTAGACCCATCTTACCTGGTCGAGGCCGTCTACCTTTTTCCGGAGTTCCTGCCTCACTGTTGCGAGGAGGGCGTCGAACTCTTCCTTGAGGAAATCGCGGGATACCGAACGCCAGCTCCTCCTGTCGGGCACATCTAGTACGACTGTCCAGGAGCATTCGTCCGTGTCCACGTTTATGGAACGTATGACGAGGTGGGGCAAGAGTTCTTTGCCGTTCCACTCTCCGGGTTCAATGAGGTCTATGAGTCTCGGGCATTCCGAAGAAGGTTCCACTGTGATGCGGGACAAGATCGCCTATACCTCCGGCTTTCTTACTGTTTCGCGGGCCAGACGTACCAAGGCGTTGACTATCTCTGCCTCTGAAACCCTTCCGAGCACCTTTCCGCGCTTGAAAAGGATCCCTCCGTCGCGCCCGCAAGCCACTCCTACATCCGCTTCCCTGGCTTCTCCCGGGCCATTGACAGGACAGCCCATTACTGCTACTTTCAAGGGAACGCGGATGTCTTTGAGCCTTTCCGCTATTTCTTCGGCAAGCGGTATGAGGTTTACCTGCGTCCTCCCGCACGTGGGGCAAGATATGATCTCGGGACCAAAGGACTTTATCTCCAGGGCCTGTAGGATCTCCCTGGCCGTCTTGACTTCTTCGATGGGCGAGCCCGTGAGGGAAACGCGGACGGTGTCGCCGAGCCCCAGTGTAAGTAGAGAGGCTATCCCCGCCGCGGACTTGACCGCGCCGGATAGGCCGGGGCCCGCTTCCGTGATCCCTATATGGAACGGCCAGCGGGTCCTTTCGGCCATGAGCAGGTACGCACTTACGGTGGCCCGCACGCTCGATGACTTGAGGGATATAACGATGTTCCCTACCCCGTGGTCCTCGAGGAACCGGATGGAACGTTCGGCGCTTTCGACCAGGGCCTCAGGCGTAGGTCCCCCATACTTGGCGAGGATCTCCTTTTCCACCGAACCCGAGTTCACACCTATCCTTATCGCAGCGCCCCGTTCGCTGGCTTCCCTTGCGACCTTGAGGAGGTTGTCCATTCCCCCTATATTGCCGGGGTTAATCCTGACCTTGTCTGCCCCCGCTTTGAGGGCCTCTATGGCCAGGCGATAGTCAAAGTGGATATCGGCGACTATCGGACACTTCGCTCCTTCTTTGACCTGCCTGAGAGCCTGAGCGGCTTCCATATCGGGCACGGCGACTCTCACGATGTCTGCGCCTGCTTCCACGCACCGGTTTACCTGGGACAGGGTCGCTTCTGCATCCCTGGTGTCGGTCTTGGTCATCGTCTGGATGGAGACAGGGCCGTCCCCTCCTATGACGACGTTGCCGCACCTTACGGGGAATGTTTCGCGCCGCCGGAAAAGCGTCTCCAAAGGAACGGGTCCCGGGCAGGCTGTTGGGCCTACCGAAGGCTGGGCGGCTTGTCCAGCGCGATATCCGGCGCGGGCGTCTTTGTCAAAACCCACTTTACCTCACCAGCCTCAGGATATCCTGGTAACTCACGAAGACGAAAAGGGCAATAAGCAGGAAGAAACCTATGAAGTGGACGAGGCTTTCCTTCTCAGGGTCGATGGGCCTCCCACGGAGCTTCTCAAGGGCCAAGAACATGAGCCGGCTTCCGTCCAGAGCGGGTATGGGAAGCAGGTTGATTAGAGCGAGGTTTGCCGACAGGGCGCCGAAAAGGTAGGCCAGCTCCCCTGGGCCGGTCCTAGCCGCTTCTCCCAAGATCTGAGTTATCCCTATGGGCCCAGCCACCTCAGGGGCCACCTTGCCCGAGATTATGCCGATGAGCCCCTGGAACCACATGACGCTCACGAAGAGGGTTTCTCTAACCCCCTGGTACAAGCCGCGGACCGGGTTCATACGCCGGAGCGCGGCCGTAGGTCGTATCCCTATAACGCCGGCCCCTTCCACATCGACGGGCACCATGCTCATCTGTAACCGCTCTCCATCTCTTTCCACAGTCAGGGATATAGGCTGCCCCGCCCGCTGGCGTACGGTCGCGGTGATATCTTCCCAGGAGCCCACAGGTATTCCGTCTATCGCCAAGACCTTGTCGCCGGCCCTCATGCCAGCCACGTCGGCCGGATAACCGGGCATGACCTCGGAGATGGTAGTCGTGGGTGCGTAGACTCCTATCACCGAGAACACCAAGAAGAAAGCTACGCTGGCGATGAGTAGATTTGCCAGGGGGCCTGCGAAAATGATGCCTGCCCTCTTTTCGGGAGGTAGATTGTTCAGCAAGCGGTCTTCGGGTACTCCTTCGTCAAGCTCTTTGTCCCTGGCGTCTTCCCCGGCAAAGCGGTTGAACCCACCTAGGGGGATTAGCCTGATGGAGTATTTCGTCTCTCCCTTCTGCCAGGAGATAAGGGCAGGTCCCATGCCGATGGAGAATTCGTGTATGTAAACTCCGGCCCTTCGCCCCGCAAGGAAATGTCCGAGCTCGTGAAAGGTCACGAGGATTCCCAAGAGGACCACGGCGAGGATAATCTCTGGCACGTCTCATCGTCTCCTTAGGGTAAGAGTTCCCTTATTTTGCGCTCCGTCCGGGCAGCTTCTTCTCTGAGGATATCCAGGCCGTCTACAGGCTTGGGCCGGTAGCTCTCCAAGAAGCCGAGAAGGATCCTGGTTATGTCCGTAAACCCTATCCTGCCGGCTAGAAACTCCCCGACCAGGATCTCGTCGGCGCAGGAAAACGCGCAGGGAGCCGTCCCGCCCATCTTGCCCGCCATGTGCCCCAGCAGGACGCCGGGAAACCTTTCGGCGTCGGGCTCCTCGAAGGTGAGCGTGCCCACGTAAGGGGCCAGCGACCTCACCACTCCCGGACGCCTCTCAGGATAGGTTATGCCGTACGAAATGGCGAGACTCATGTTGGGCACGGAAGCCTGCGCCTTGGTCGACCCGTCCACGAACGTCACCATAGAGTGGACTATACTCTGACGGTGGATAACCACTTTGAGTTTCTCATACGGCACGCCGAACAGATAATGGGCTTCTATTACTTCCAGCGACTTGTTCACCAGGGTCGCGGAATCGACCGTGATCTTCTTCCCCATTTTCCAGGTAGGATGAGCGAGCACCTCTCCGGGCGTCACACGCCGCATCTCCTCCAAGGAGTAATCCCTGAGAGCGCCGCCCGACGCGGTGAGCACGAGCTCGGCCACAGAATCCGGGTCTTCTCCCAAGAGGCACTGAAATAGCGCCGAATGCTCGGAATCCACAGGCACAAGCTGTCCGGGGTTTTTTCGGATGTAAGGCTCGATGAGCTCTCCCGCCGAAACCAGGGCTTCTTTGCCTGCGAAGGCGACTCTCTTACCTTTTTCAAGCGCCCTTATGAGCGGGAGGATCCCGGCAAACCCCGGTACCGCGTGGACTACCACGTTGGCTTCGTCCAGCTCCGCGCACCTGGCGATGCCTTCGGGTCCAGAGAAGACGACCAGGTTGTCGAGACCGAAGGCGGACTTCTCCCTCTCGGCAGACCGGGCGGCTTCCGGGTCTTCAAGGGCAATAGCGGAGGCGGAAAACTCCTTCGCCTGCGCCAGCACCTCTTTCCAGCTCGCCCGCGCCGCGATGGCGGCGACCTTGAGGGTAGGGTCTTTCCTCACTATGTTCAGGGTTTGCTGGCCAATGGAACCCGTGGAACCCAGCACCGACAAGTAGATCAGCGGTCAGCACCACCTTCGTGCGGGATAAGCCCCGTCGCCCACATGCCCTTTACGAGCAGGGCGGTGAGCGGTCCATAGATGAGGCCCGGCGTGCCGAACAGCCTGAAGCCCGCGTAGATCGATATGAGGGTTACCAAGGGATGTAGCCCCAATTCACGCCCTACTAGGTGCGTCTGCACGACCTGCCGGAACGCCGACACGATCCCGTAGAGGAGCAGGAGTCCCACCGCGAAGCCCGCTTCGCCCCAGATCAGGTGATACAGAATCCACGGCAGGTAGAGAAGCCCAGGCCCGACGATGGGGAGGATGTCCAGCAGCGATAGCAATAGCCCTATGGCCACCGCGTACCTCGAACCCAGGAGCCTCAGCCCGATCACGTTGGCGACAGCGGTGAGCAGCACGAGGATGACCTGAGCCCGGACGAAACCGGCGATGCCTCCCAAGATATCCATCTCGATGCTCCTCAGACTCTGGAAAGCCCTATCCGGAACGACCGAACGGATGAAAGCACCGATCGCCGGCCGGTCCCGCATGGCGAAGTAGGTGGAAAGTATGGTGAATATGGTGCTCACGGCAAACCCGGGCACTCCCCAGAAGACCCCGCCTGCGCCCGTGACTATTACAGAGAGCAAGCTGTAGATCCTGTTCCATTGCTCCTGGGCGACCCGTGCGAGGGGCTCGGGAAGCTGGGCAGAGATATCTCCGGCTATCCGGAGCACCTCAGATAGGACGGTATTGAAGTCCACATAGTAATCGGGGAGCCCCCTGTAAAGGTCCGTGAGCTCTGCCGCTATCCTGGTCACGCCCCAAGACGCAAGGAGGGCCGCGATCGCTATGAGGCCAGTAACCGTGAGAGCCGCGGCGGAGGCCCTCTTTAGCCTGAACCTATCCGAGAAAAACCTGACGACAGGCTCCAATAAGAGCGCCAAGGCTACCCCAATCACGAACGGCATCACGTAGCCTATGACGTACTTGAGGAATAGATATATCGCCAGAAATAGGAAAGCGAGGTAGCCGACCGTTCTAGTCGTCAAGTGCCAGCCTCCCTTCCCTACGTCCTTACGAGCTATTTATTAATGCATACAAGACCCTGAGAATAAGTCCTCCCGCCCCGGTGAAAAGCAGGCTGTCGAACCGGTCGAGCACGCCGCCGTGCCCCGGCAGGAAGCTGCCCGAGTCCTTCACGTGTGCCCAGCGCTTTAGGAGCGACTCGACCAGGTCACCCAGCTCGGCAAGCACGCTCAAGATAAGTCCTCCCGCGACCCCGAACCAGAGGGATATGCCGGAATGCTTCGCAGCAACGCCGCCCGCGACGATCGCCAGGGCTATACCCGATATGGCGCCTTCCCATGACTTCCCGGGGCTGATCGCGGGGGCTATCTTGCGGCGCCCGAAAGCCATACCTCCGAAGTACGCGCCAACGTCGGTGGCCCAAGTCGCCAGCAGTACGGTAAGGGCCCAGGTTCTCCCGCCTTCTCCGTTCCGGAGCAGGCCAAGGCAGCCTAGAAGACCTCCGATATACATCATACCCGAGAGGGCAAACATGGCCGAGGGCACGCTCCGCAGCCTGAGTGACATCGAGAGCACTATCAGGGCGCCAAGCGCCAGGGCCAATATGAGGCCGAGAGAGCCTTTGAGACAGGCGGCCAGCACCACTGCCGTACACACCGCGGCGAATAGCGGATCCAAGGTCACTCCGGCCAACCCGAGGAGCTTGCGGTACTCCACCGCCGCCAGGAAAGCTACGAGCGCCATAAACAGTAGGAAGTACCAGCCGCCGAAGTAGAACACGGCCAGCACTAGAGGAGCGAACACTAGGGATGTGAGCGTCCTCTCCTTGAGCACCCGCTATCATTCCCTTCTGACGTCGCCGAAACGCCGTTCGCGGCCCTGGTACTCGATAATGGCCCTATACAGATCTGAAGGGCCGAAATCCGGCCAGAGCACGTCCGTGAACACGAGCTCCGCGTAAGCCGCCCGCCAGAGCAGGAAGTTGGAGAGCCGCTTCTCCCCTGACGTCCGGATGATCACGTCGACGTCGGGGACCGAAGGCTCGTAAAGAAACCTGCGGAAATCTTCTTCACTGAGGTCCCGGAGTTCCTCCCGTCTTCCGGAGTACGACAGGGCAAGGCTCCTCGCCGCATCGAGTATCTCCTGACGCCCTCCGTAGTTCAAGGCGAGGAGCACCGTGAGCTTTTGGCCCGACGCCGTATCCTTGACGAGCCTAGACAAAGCCCGTACTACTTGGCGGGGCATTTCTTTCCAGCGCCCAATGGGAACGACGCGTATGCCCCGCCGCATGAGCTCGCTTCTGTCCTCGCGGGAGTACTCAAGGATGAGGTTCATGAGGAACTGGACCTCTTCCTGCGGCCTCTTCCAGTTCTCTGTCGAAAAAACGTAAAAGGTGCAGTACCTCACGCCCAAGGAAAGAAGAGCGGGAAGACACCTCCGTAGGGCCTCTACTCCCGCCCTGTGACCTTCGGTCCGTTTCAGACCCCTCGAAACGGCCCACCTGCCGTTGCCGTCCATGACGATCCCCACGTGGACCGGGATGCTGCCCTCGAGGGCCTTCTTGAGTAGGGCGTCTTCGACGGAGTCTCCCTGTTGTGTGGCCATGTCTCTGGGAGATCCGGCTCCGCTCAAACCTCCATGACTTCCTTTTCCTTGGCAGCGACCACTTCGTCAACTGCCTTTATGTACTTGTCCGTGAGCTTCTGGACTTTATCCTGTATCTTGCGCGCCTGATCCTCGGAAAGCTGCTTTTCCTTCTCTGCCTTCCTTATGACCTCAATGGCGTCGCGTCTTACGTTCCGGACGTTGACCTTTTCAGCCTCAGCCTGCTTCCGTATGTTCTTGACTATCTCTTGCCTTCGTTCGCCTGAGAGAGGAGGGATGGTGACTCTTACCACGTTTCCGTCGTTCACGGGCATGACGCCAAGGTCCGCTTTCTGGATCGCCTTCTCTATGGGGCCCAGCATCTTCTTGTCCCAAGCCTGCACTACCAGAGTCCTGGGTGGAGCGACCCCGATGGTGGCAACCTGGTTGACCGGAGTCGGCACTCCGTAATAATCAACCATGACTTTCTCGAGAAGCGCGGGGCTGGCCCTTCCGGTCCTCATCGAAGCCAGAGTCTTCTTGAAGTTATCGATAATCTTCTTCATTTTGTCCTCGGCTTCTTGAAGGATCGTTTTCTCGTCCATCTCATTCCCTCCCTACAAAGGTTCCGACTTTCTCACCGCAGACCGCTTTTTCGATGTTACCGTAAACATCCAGGTCGAATACGATGAGAGGTATACGGTTGTCCATGCAAAGGGTAGTGGCGGTTGCATCCATGACTTTGAGCCGCCTGCTCAGGAGCTCCATATAGTCCAAACGGTCGAACTTGACTGCGTTCGGATTCTGGTTGGGGTCTGAATCGTATACTCCGTCCGTCCCCCGTTTGGCCATAAGAATGGCTTCGGCCCCAATCTCGGTCGCCCTGAGCGCCGCGGTAGTGTCTGTCGTGAAATAGGGGTTCCCCGAGCCGGCGCCGAAGATCACTATGCGCCGGTTCTTGAGGTGGTGGATGGCCTTCCTCCTGATGTAAGGCTCGGCAACTTCCCGCATGTCTATGGCGGTCATGAGCCTCGTCTCCACTCCAAGGCGCTCGAGCGCTACCTGGAGGGCCATGCCATTCATCACGGTGGCAAGCATCCCCATATAGTCGGAGGTGGCCCTGTCGAGGCCTTGGGATTCTCCCTTCACGCCTCGCCAGAAGTTGCCACCTCCGACCACTACGGCTACTTCCACTCCCATATTGTGGACTTTCACGACTTGTTCGGCGATGCGGTCCAAAACCGATAGGTCGAGACCGAATCCGGACGGGCCCGCCAAGGCTTCTCCTGAAAGCTTCAGTATTACCCGGCGATATTTCGGGGTTTTTCCACCCACGATAATCCCTCCGATTCGTTTGTCTCCGTTCTCCTCGCGGCTCTACTCTCCTATCGCGAATCTCGTGAACCTGCCCACCTTGATGTTCTCACCGAGCACCGCTATCGTGCCGGCGATAAGGTCTTTGATCTTCTTGGAGTCGTCTCTGACGAAGGGCTGCTCCAAGAGGCATACTCTCTCGTAGAACTTGGACATACGTCCCTCTACGATCTTGTCGACTACCTGGGCGGGTTTCCCTTCCTCGAGAGCCCTTCCTTTTTCTACCTCGATCTCGCGGTCGAGCACGTCTTGAGGCACATCCTCTTTGGACACGTACTGGGGGTTGGCCCAGGCTATGTGCATGGCGATCTCGGAAGCAAGCTTCTGGAACTGGTCCGTCCTAGCGACAAAGTCCGTCTCGCAGTTGAGCTCGAGAAGGACGCCTACTTTCTGGTTGTGGTGGATGTACGAGACCACGATCCCTTCCGCAGCCTCCCTGCCTGCCTTCTTGGCAGCCGAAGCCAGACCCTTCTTGCGGAGAAAGTCTATGGCTTTCTCCATGTCGCCGCCCGTCTCTTGGAGGGCCTTCTTACAGTCCATCATCCCCGCCCCGGTCCTTTCCCGGAGCTCTTTGATCATGTCGACGGTGATTTCGGGCATCCTCTACTCCTCCTGAACTTGGGTTCCCTGTTTGCCTTCAAGGATGGCGTCGGCCATCTTCGACGAGATTAGCTTTACCGACCTAATCGCGTCGTCGTTACCCGGGATAACGTAATCGATCTCGTCAGGGTCGCAGTTGGTGTCGACTATCGCCACCACGGGAATCCCGAGACGCCTCGCTTCCAGGACCGCAATATGTTCCTTCCTCGGGTCAACGACAAAGAGCACGTCGGGAAGTTCCTGCATTCCCTTGATGCCCGAGAAATACTTCTCGAGTTTGGCCTTGTCTTTCATGAGCCGGGCAGCTTCCTTCTTGGGGAGCCTCTCAAGGTAGCCGGTGGTCTCCCACTCTTCCAGCTCGAGGAGACGCTGGATGCGCCTTCTGATGGTCGAGAAGTTCGTGAGAGTCCCGCCCAGCCATCGCTGGTTGACGTAGAACTCGCCGCACCTCTTGGCTTCAGACTCTACCGCTTCCTGCGCCTGCTTCTTGGTCCCTACGAAGAGCACTCTACCGCCCGCTTGAGCCGTGGCTCGCATAAAATCGTAGGCCTCTTCGAGCATGCGGACTGTTTTCTGGAGGTCGATGATGTAGATGCCGTTTCTTTCGATGAAGATGTAGGGCTTCATCTTCGGGTTCCACCTGCGGGTCTGGTGGCCGAAGTGGACTCCTGCTTCCAGGAGCTGTTTCATTGAGACGACTGACAAAATAACACCTCCACGGTTGTTCCTCCGCCCCTTCACCGGCTCAGGGACTCCTCCGGAGCACCGTCTAGAGCCTCAGGCAGCGTGTGTAGTGATTAGACCGGACGTAGTATATCACAAAAGAAGGCACGATCGCCCAAATTCTCATAAAAGAAACCAGCGATCACGTGCCTCTTATGTCGAGGATTTTGCCTTTGGAAGGGTGGGAGACCGAGGGTTCTTTGCTTTCGTCTTTCCCCCGCCGGTGTTCGGTAGCTGCCTCGTAGAAACCTCCGCCGCCACCGGGGCTTTCGGTGTCGGTCTTGTTGTCGGTCCAGGTCTTCGTCGTCTCCCCGACGGTCTGGTTCTTGTGGGAAAGCTCCCGAGCAAATCCTGCCATCTGGCTCTGGGCTTGGATTTCACCCTGCCGCGTCAGGTGGGCCGCATACCTGGCCACATCAGGCGATCGCGGCAAAGAACTCAAAGCGTCCAGCGGTTTCATGCTCTTCTCGCCCCCATGCTGATATTATCGATGGGAGACGTGAATTCGTGAACGTCCATGCCCATCACCAGCCTGGTGCCGGGAAGTACCTTGTCCGCCTGGAAGAATCCTTTGGGTGCATCGCTCAGGCTCTTCTTGAGCAAGTACAGTCTCTCGCGAATGGCCTTTTCGCGTTCCTGCAGGAGCTTAAGCTCCCTGGTTAGCCTCACCCTGTCCATGGTCGATATCCTCGCGCGGGATTGGGCAGCAGACGATATCTCTGAAAGCTCTTTTGTCACTGTCTCCAGTTCCCTTTCGAGCCTCGCGAGTTCCCTCCTGAGTTTGGGCGAAACCCCCAATTCCAAGACGGTGGGAACGCCCATCGGCGACCCGACGATACCCGCAGTGATGGCCGTTACGGCCCGCACAAGGCCGCCTACGATCCGCCCACCCTCTCCAGTGACGCTTACCTCGGATTCACTTTCCACGACGCTGTGGATAAGTGCGCTCTCCACTTCTACGTACCCCGAAGAGCGGATGATCGAGTTTTCGCAGAACTTGCACGCTATCCCCTGCCCCGAGTCTACCGTCTCTCCAGGCGCCGTTATCCCGCCGGATACGATGATCTTTGCCTTCGCGGTAGCAGAACCCCAGAGGTTTCCGTTCACGATGAGGTTGGAATAGGTAGACACGCTGAAACCCGCGAGGATACTACCCCTTATGGTGATGTCGCCGGGGAACGAGATGTTACCTGTAAGGGGGCCTACGTCACCGACTATGGTTATGTGGTCGAGTACTCCGATCCCTTCGTCATCTTCGTAAGGTATGCCCGGGCGCACCGAGATGACCTTCTGTCCGTCTAGAGAAACCTGGGTGTTGGGGCCGAGTTTCAGGATGGATCTCGATCCCAAGTAAGGGATTTCCTCTCCCGTGACGGTAATTGCCTTGGGTAAGGAGTGGGCGGCCCTCACGAAGGCCAAAGTTGCGCCCGCGGTCACCAGACCCCGGCTCAGGAGGCGCTTCCACTCGGAAGGGAAATCTGGGCCGACGGTCAATATCTCGGGCGGCTTGCCTACTGATTCGGCGAAGTTGAAGAGGAGCTTGGGTTTTGGGAGAGACTCCAGGACTTCTTTGGGCGGGGCTATCCCGGAAGCTACCCTGTACGGTATCCCTCTCTCTCCCATGAGCGCTTCCTGCAGCGCCTCCGCGGATATACCCTTCGTCACCCCCTCTTCCTTGAGGGCCAGTATGATATCCCGAAGGGTGACCTCGCATTCGGGTGCGAGCACCACGTAGGCTTCCATCCTATCATCGGACAATACGACCTTTACTGGCTGCAAGTTACGGTTTCACCTCGCGAGAGCTCCCCTCATCCTGAGAACTGCCTTTGTGTGAAGCTGCGAAACCCTTGAGGGAGAAACGTTGAGTATGTAGGCGATCTCTTTGACCGTGAGACCTTCGAAATAGTACAGGGTGATGACGAGGCGTTCCCGTTCCGGAAGCTGGGTTATGCACTGGGCAAGGGCTTCCCTCCTGGAGGCCCATTCCGCTTCATCCAGGGGATCCAGCGCCCTCTCGTCTCTCACCTCGGCCATACGGGTGGGAGAGTCGCCGTCTTCGGTGTTTCCCCACACGTCTTCCAGGGAGAGGATCGCGGAACCGGCAAGGTCCTGGATCCTTTCGTTGTACTCCTCGATGGTTATGCCGAGCTCGTCGGCTATCTCTTGATCGGTGGCAGATCTTCCCAACCTGTTTTCCAGGTTCTTTATGGCCGTCTCGATCTGCCTATTCCTGTGCCGTACGGAGACGGGAACCCAGTCCATCGCCCTCAGTCCATCTATCATGGAACCGCGGATCCGGGCGATGGCGTAAGTTTCGAATTTCACGCCTCTCGCAGGGTCAAACCTTTCGATCGCGTCGATGAGACCCAGCGTGCCGTATCCTATGAGGTCCCCTTCGTCGACGCTCTTGGGCAGGTTGATGGCCACCCTGCCAGCCACATACTTAACGAGCGGCGCGTAGCGCGTTATGAGCTCGTCGCGGGCGCTTTTTGAGCCCCGGATCTTGTAGTCCCGCCATAGCTCGTCCGTGCTCTTTGTCGCCATGTCAGGGAGCGTGCTCACGGGTTTTTCACCCCTTCCCTAAGGACTGCGCGTACGATCCTGTCGCGGTCTCGGGAATTGATCGAGGCGAACATAACACCGGCGCAAAGCCTACCTTTGTTGTCCTCAAAGATGCGCACAACCTCGGCTATGGCAAATACGGGAGTCGGGGGCACGACCAGCTGTATCTCCAGAAGGTCACCGGGCTTACGATCCGCGGGAGGACAGTCGGGCATCTCAAAGGCTGCGCCGCCGCCCGAAAGGTCGCGGCTCACGGTACGGATCCACTCGCCTTCCTCGCTCCCATCTGCGAGGTCCCGGTACCAGATGGGGTAGGAAGCCTTGCTCCGGTAGTTCTCTCTTCTCTGGATCTCTTCACGCTTACTCAAGCCTAATCACCTTTACCGCTTCAACGTTTGCCCTGTCGTCCAGTTCTTCATAGGCGACAACCGCTATCTCCGGAACTACCCGCGACGCGATCTCGTACACCTGGCTCCTTGCCGCCGCCGAAGTGAGAAGCACGGGCCTCCTCGCCTTGGCCGCCACCTCCGCCATGCCTGTCGATATCGCCTTCATCATTTCTGATAGCCGCTGGGCGGATAGGGCCACGTAGGAACCCCTATCGCTTTTCTTCGTCGCCTCGATTATTTCCCTCTCGAAAGCGGGATCAAGGGTAGCCACGGGGAAAGGTCCCTTGTCGAGGCCAATCTCTTTAGTTATGAGGCGGGCCAGCCCTTCGCGCACCCTCATAGTGAGGTAATCTACGTCTTTGGAAATCCGGGCTGCATCCGCCATGCTTTCCATGATAGTTACTAGGTCACGTATGGGAATGCCTTCCCTGACCAGGTTCTGCAGGACCTTCTGCACATCCCCCAGGGACACGAGGTCGGGGACCGCTTCCTCTATGCACGACGCGTCTTCTTGCTTCGCGAGGTCGAGGAGCCTCTGGACTTCCTGCCTGGTAAGCAGGAGATGAGCGTTTTTGCGAAGCACTTCCGTGAGGTGGGTGGCTATGACCGCTGAAGCTTCTATCACCGTGTATCCCTTGGTTTCTGCCTCATCTCTCATGCTCTTGGGGATCCAGATCACGTCGAGGCCAAAGGCCGGCTCTTTTCCAGGTATGCCTTGAAGCTTTTCGGTCACCTGGGGACCTTCGATGGCCATCAGCCTGTCCGGGTACACCTCACCCGAGCCTATCTCAACGCCGCGAAGGTTTATGCAGTAGCCGTTGGGACCTAGCCCGGCGATGTTGTCCCTCACCCTCACGAAGGGGATAAGCACCCCGAGCTCCGAAGCCAGCTGGCGGCGCACCATGACTATGCGGTCCATGAGGTCGCCCCCCTGGCTTGGGTCCGCCAGAGGGAGTAGCGCCAGCCCAAATTCGATCTCCAGAGGATCGACCTTAACCAGGCTCTGGGCCGCTTCAGGCTTCTTCATCTCTTCTGTTTCTCGCTTGTAAGCTTCCTCCCGTTTCTCCCTCTCTTGGGCTTCGTGGGCCCTCGATACCGACATCCCTGCCACAATCCATATCGCGCCGAGGACGAACATAGGTGCCTTGGGCAGCCCAGGGACAAGTCCCAGCACCAAGAGCGCCCCTCCGGTGGTCGTCAGCACCTTGGGAGAGGCGAATAGCTGTCCCGTGACGTCGGATCCCAGGTTCTCTCTGGAGGTGGTCCTGGTGACGATCATGCCTGCCGCTGTGGAGATAATGAGGGCCGGAAGCTGTGCCACCAGACCGTTGCCTACCGTGAGCAAGGCGAACTTCTTCCACGCTTCTCCCGCGGGAAGACCGTGCTGGAGCATACCGATGGCGAAGCCTCCAAGAAGGTTCAACGCGGTGATGAAAAGGGCCGCTATGGCGTCTCCTTTCACGAACTTTGACGCTCCGTCCATGGCGCCGTAGAAGTCTGCTTCCATCTCGATTTCCTTGCGGCGCCTCTTGGCCTCTTCTTCCGAGATGAGCCCCGCGTTCAGATCCGCGTCGATTGACATCTGCTTGCCGGGCATGGCGTCAAGCGTAAACCTTGCCGCTACTTCGGCCACTCTTTCCGCGCCTTTCGTTATGACCACGAACTGGATGATCACGAGGATCACGAAAACCACGAAACCCACGACTTCGTTTCCACCGATGACGAACTCGCCGAAGGCCTGGATGATGCGGCCGGGATTGCCGCTCAAGAGGATTAGCCTGGTGGCCGAAATGTTGAGAGCCAGCCTGAATAAGGTCATCACGAGAAGGAGCGTTGGGAATACCGAAAACTCAAGCGGCTCCTTCGTGTACATCGTAAGGAGCATCATGCCGATGGAGATGCTGAAGTTGGCCGCGATAAGAAGGTCCAGAAGGTACCACGGGAGCGGCACAACCAGCATGGCCACGATGAGCACTACGAATACTGGGACCAGTCGTTCGGTCATCTTGGTCATACGGCCCTTCTCTCCCCGTGAATCCTGCCTTTGAGTCTATAGACATAAGCCAGCACTTCGGCCACCGCCTTGTAAAGCTCCGGCGGGATCATCTCTCCAACGTCGGCGGCCTTGTAGAGCGCTTTGGCGAGCGGCGGGTTTTCGACCACGTGTACACCTGCCTCTTCGGCTATCTGCCTGATCCTGAGGGCTATCTCGTCGACTCCCTTTGCCACGACGACGGGCGCCGGGTTTTCCTTTTCGTCGTATTTCAGCGCCACGGCATAGTGGGTTGGGTTTACGACCACTACGTCCGCCTTGGGCACTTCCTGCATCATCCGCCTCCTGGCTATCTGGCGCATCCTCGCCCTGATGGCCTGCCTCACCTCGGGTTTCACTTCGTTGTCCCTGAGCTCGTCACGCAGCTCTTTGATCGTCATCCTCAGGCTCTTCTCGTGTTCCCACCACTGGTAGAGGTAGTCCAGAACTCCCGTGGCCAGCAGGAACACGCCGCATTTCATGACTAGGGATTCGATGGTCTTCTGGGTGATCTCCAGCGACCCGGCGAGTTCCCTTATGGACAGCCCGGCCATCTCGGGCATAACGGTACGGAGGGTCGTCCACGCCAGGAACCCCACGAGACCGATCTTCACCAGGGACTTGAGGCAATCCACAAGGGCTCGCCTTGAGAACATCCTGGCGATGCCGCTTATGGGGTTTATGCGCTCGAGCTGGGGGGTAAGGAAGGAAAGCCTGAACTGCACCCCGGTCTGGATGATGGATATGCCTGATCCAAAGACGAGACAGGCCAGCATCACCGGCGCGCAGCCGACCGCCGCGTATAGGAAGACATTGCGCAAGACTTCCATGGCGTAAGACACACCGAACTCCGCCGGGAGCGGCGCAGACCAGATGGCGGCGGAGCGCGCCATGAGAAACCTGGCGACCGGCCCGATCCCGAACCGGAGGGCCAAGACCCCGGCAAAGAAGGATGCCGCGGAGACAAGGTCCTGGCTGCGGGCTATCTGACCGCGTTCCCGAGCCATCTGCCTCCGTCTCGGCGATGCCGGTTCGGTCTTTTCCGATGCGAAAAGCTGCAGGTCTATCGCACGAATCATGAGATACCTACTCCCAGCAGGCTTTCCAACAGATTCCTCAGTGTAACGGTGATTTCCTCCGTGAAGACTCCGTAGAATCCGATGGATGCCGAGAGGATCAAGAACCCGACTATCGTTTTCACCGGAAGGCCTATCACGAAGACGTTCATCTGGGGCACCGCCCTGGCCACCACGCCCAGGGCTACGTCAGTGATCAGCATCGAAGCCCATACCGGCACCGAAAGCAAGATCCCCACGAGGAGCATCTGGGAAACGGTCTTCAGCGAAAGCTCGGCCCACAAAGCCTGCAAAGTGACGTGACCAGCCGGCATGATCTCGAAGGACTTGGCCAGCGCTTTGATAATGAGGTGGTGTCCGTCCAGCATCATGAAGACCAGGGTGATAAGTAGGTACTTAAAGATGCCCATGAGGGGTGATGACATGCCCTGCTCCGGATCCAGTACGTTTGAAAGACCGAAGCCCATCTCCACGTCGACTATCTGTCCCGCGATATCTACGGCCGCGAGGAGGGCCGCGGCCATAAACCCTATGAAGAGGCCAAAAGAGATCTCCCCAAGCAGCGTCACGGCAACTTGAGCGTATGACTCGCCCATGGGAGGCGTCGAAACGATGGGAAAGAGGAGAAAACTTACTATGAGGCTGAGCCCCACCTTTACCGCGGGCGGTGTAAAACGGGCGGCGAGGACCGGGGCTGTGACGAACATGCCCGTGGTCCTTAGGAAAATGCACATGTACCCAAAGAGCGCGTCTGTAATCTCCACCGTTCTCACCCCCCGGAACAGCTGCTTGTCACATGAGTCCCGGCAGGTTCTCTATGATCCTCTGGGCGAAACTCGCTAGCGTCCTCAGCATCCAGCCTCCAAACAGGATCAGGCTCACCACTACCGCCAACACTTTCGGGACAAACGTGAGGGTCTGGTCGTGTATCTGGGTGGTGGCCTGGAACACCGAAATGATAAACCCTACGGCCATGGATATCCCCAAGCACGGGGCCGCAACGATTAGGACGGTCGTGAGGGCTTCTCTACCTATTGATATTGCTTGATCGAGCGTCACTCAAAGCCCCTCCTTTTTCTCACGCAAACCCTGCGAGGAGAGATTTGGTCACCAGGCTCCACCCGTCCACGAGCACGAAGAGGAGAAGCTTAAAAGGAAGAGATATGAGAACGGGCGGGAGCATGAGCATCCCCATGGACATGAGGGTTGACGCCACTACCATATCGATGACCAGAAACGGCAAATACAAGAGAAATCCCATCTCAAAGGCGGTCCTGAGTTCCGAGATGACGAAGGCGGGTACCACTTGAAAGAGGGAAAGTTCTTGCGGGCTGTCCGGAGCTTCCTGACCGCCCAGAGTGGCAAAGAGCGCCAGGTCTTTCTCCCTAGTCTCTCTCAGCATGAACTCTTTCATGGGATCCGACGCCAGGGCGAAAGCTTCTTGCCCGGTTATCTCTCCGGCTATATACGGTTGGAGAGCTACCCTGTACACTTCGCCCCAAGTCGGGGTCATGATGAAGAAGGTGAGTATGAGGGCGAGGCCTATGAGGACCTGGTTCGGAGGCGTCTGCTGGGTTCCCAGGCCGGATCTCAGGAAGGAAAACACCACCACGATCCTCGTAAAGGACGTGGTGAGCATGATTATGGCCGGTGCCAGAGACAGCACCGTGAGCAGCCCCAAGATTCCCAGGGAGGTAGCCAAGCCGCCCTGAGGCGTTTCTCCACCTATCGTGATATCGATGTCGGGTATTGGCAGGACGTCTGGAGCTGCGCTCAGGACCCTGGGTGAGGCCATGAAGACACCCAAGAATACTACCGCCGCCACAAACACGCCGAGTTTTTTCCCGGAGAGCTTCTTGGAGATCTTCTTCAGCTCATCTGTGAGGAGCGTGGTAAAGGCGGCGGCTGCAGGTGGGTCGGCCTGAGGATCTGCTGCACCGGCGGGAGTACCCTGGGCCGGGCTTTCTTCGCCTGAAGGCGTCCCACGTCCCAGGGCGCTTATGAGATTCACGCTTTGGTCTGTGACGCCTATGAGGAACCTCTCGTCTCCGGAGCGTATCAGGCAGAGCATCCTGCTTCCGCCAAGCCCCAGAGTCTCGACGATCTCGAGCGTCTTTCCTGACTTCCCGGGAAGGCTTGTCCTACCGTACTTCTTTACGAGGAGGAGACACCCGAAGATAAGGAACCCCATAAATCCCAAGACTTTGAGAAGTTCAGCTAAGAGCGAATTAGAGTTCATGTTGTCGCCGGAGAAACCGGCGGGCACCCCCCTTATCTCTACCCCGCTTGGTTTCCGGGCCGTAGACGCCGTAAGTTTCTACATATCTTTCTTGACGCCTCTGTCGACGGCCTTTTTCGACACTATGTCGGTGATCCTTACACCGAAGTTCTCGTCTACCACGACAACTTCTCCGTGGGCGAAAAGCTTGCCGTTTACGAGGACATCCACGTTCTCGCCCGCTGACTTATCAAGCTCCAGTACCGCTCCCACCGTAAGGTTCAGGAGGTCTTTCACGCGGCACTTGGCTCTACCCAGTTCGACGCTCACCGACAGAGGAACGTCGAGGAGCGCCTCCATCCCGGCCACAGGTGCCTCGGTTTCCGGTTCTTTGGAAAACTCCTCGAAGAAGACCGGCTGGACCGACGGTTCAGGCCGCCCGGGAAGTGCTTCCGCGGGCTTGTCGTCTGCTTTAGCGGATGTTTTCGCCTCGGGAACGTCTTTTGTTCTGGCCTGCGGGTTTTCTCTCACCTTGGCCGCAGAAGGTTTCTCGGACGGCTCATCAAGAGATTCGCCTCTTGCCGCCTCAAGCAGCAATGCGTCGATCTGTTCCTGGCTGAGTTGCTCGTTCATGGGGTCACATCCTCCTCTCCGTCCTCCGTTACGCCCACGATTCGCGCCGCGAGTCTACCGCCTATCCTCCCGATCCTGGCTATGAACTTGGGTTTCCCGAAGACGTAGACCGTGGCGTATCCGTCTTTCGGCATCGCAAGGTCGATTATATCTCCTTCTTCCAGGGACAAAAGGTCTTCTACCGACAGGACCGCATGGCCGAGCCTAACGCTGAGAGGCACTTCGACGTCTTCAAGCGCTTCGGCGACCGCGTCTGCGCCACCCTTGTCCTCGGGGCCCTTTCCCCGAGAGAACCAGCGGCTCGCCGAAAAGGCGGGCAGCACTGGCTCAAGCAGCGTGTACGGCAGGCAGAACATTATAGTCCCGGTATGGGAGCCGAACCTTATGCCTACCGTGGCGGAAAGGACCATGTCGTTGGGCGGGAGGGCCTGCTGGACGAACAGCGGGTTTACCTCCATGGCGCTGATGACGAGGTCCCTCGCGTCTATGCGGGACTCTCTGAGGGTGTCTCTGAAAATGTCCACAACGGTCTGGGCGATCCTGCGGCTCATGGCCAGCTCGATCTCCGTGAGGGAACGGTTTACCGCCGCAGGGTTCCCGGTTCCTCCGCAGAGCCTATCCAGCATGGGGAGTACGATCCTCATGCCGAGGCTCACGAGCATATTCGACGGCAGGTCGCCCCAGTTCACGATCCCTACACAGCACGGGTTCGTGAGCTCGCTGGTGAACTCCTGGTAAGTGACCTGATCAATGGAGCTCACGCCCGCATGGATCGCCATCCTGAAGAGGGCCGAAAAATGCGAAGTGAGCTGCCTCGAGAAGTTGTCGAAGAGCAGCTGCGCGCCTCTTATGTGGTCCTTCGAGAACTTGTCCGGCCTCTTAAAGTCATAGACCCTCAGCCTCGGCTTGGCTATCTGAGGCTTCATCTCAGGAGCGTCTTTCTTGATGAGCGAGTTTATGAGCTCATCTATCTCTTTTTGCGAAAGAGCCAAGCCGTCTCCCCCCTTTTTCTGTCGTCTACTGGATCACAAACTCCGAGAAGTAGACGTTCCTCACGGCATGAGGATACTTATTCTCCATCCGGTCCCGGATCTCTCTTTGAAGGTTTCTAAGTCCGGTCTCGCCGGATAGCTCTGCGTAGGTCTTGGACCTGAGGAGGGCGTAGACGTCCGTCTTGAGTTCGCTCACCCTATCGGCGATGTAGGAGCCACGCACCGAGTCTACCTCCAGGTCCACGGTCACCTTGATAAAGCGACCGTTGTCGGCCAGGTTGGTCAAGAACTGTCCTAGACTGATGATGGCGACCTCCGCAGGTTCAAAGCTGGTCTCCTCCTGGCGGCTGCCAAAGAGAGGGAAGCCCCATGCTCTTGAGGCCGCTACATAGCCCACGCCGGCCGTTACGACCAGCGCCAAAGCTACCAGCAGGACTTTCCTCATATCAGACACCTCCGTGTGCCCGTCTCTACCCTTCTATTGAACCGGGGGCTCGCCCCCCGCCAAGGAAGGCCTAAGTATAACGATGTCGACCCTTCTGTTGCGCTGCCTACCCTCGGGAGTGTCATTCGTGTCGATTGGCTTAAACTCGGCGTAGCCCGCAACCTGGAGCTGTTCCGCCTTGAGGCCACACCGCTCTATCAGAAACCTCACAACCGTACCCGCACGGCCGCCGGAAAGTTCCCAGTTTGACGGGTATTTCTCTGTTCTTATGGGCCAGTTGTCGGTGTGGCCTTCTACCCTTATCGGGTTCTCGATATCTCTGAGCATGTTGCCTACGCGCAGGAGAACCTGTTCAGCTTCGGGGCGTAGGTCGGCGCTTCCAAGGTCGAACAGGACCGTGTCGGCAAAACGTATCACGAGACCCCTCTCTTGCATTTCGATGGCCACTCTGTCACCAAGTCCGGCTCCGGCGAGCTCCCGCTCGAAGGCCTCCCCCATCCTCTGCAGCTGTTCCAGCTCCATGGCGGCTATGGCCGCGAGGGGGTCCGGCAATGGTGTGGATCCTTCCCCGCCGGGTATGATGGACGCCCCACCGTCGAGGATCACTCCGACAGCGCTGGAATAAGAACGCCTAGCTGCCTCGAACTTCTGCGCGTTCAGCACCGACAGCGAGAAAAGCAGTATGAAGAACGTCCAGAGAAGCGTTACCATGTCGGCGTAAGACGTAAGCCAGGGCTGGGTCCTCTCTCGTTCTTCAGTCTGAATCAGCCGCGGCACTGCCCTGCGCCCCCCTTCTCGTAGGCAGCGTGATCCGGTCTCTTTCCTTAGGCGGCAGGAAAGACTTGAGCTTCTCCTGGATAACTCTCGGGTTGTCTCCGGCCTGGATAGACAGAACACCTTCGACTATGGCTTCTTTGATGAATATCTCTCGGGCGCTTCTGTTCTTGAGCTTATTTGCGATGGGCAGGAAAACCATGTTGGCAAGCACTGAACCGTAGAACGTGGTGAGGAGCGCTACGGCCATGCCTGGACCGATTTCTTCCGGTTTGTCCAGTTTCAGGAGCATTTGAACAAGACCCACGAGTGTACCCAGCATTCCGAATGCCGGAGCCATTGCCCCCATCGTTTCAAAGACCGCCTGTCCTGTCTTGTGCCGGTCGGCTATGAAGGCTATTTCGGTCTCGAGGATGTTCCTCACGAGTTCATGGGTCGTCCCGTCGACGACCAGCCTAATACCCTTCTGCAGGAAAGGATCAGTCAGGTGGTTGGCATCTTCATCGAGCGCCAAGAGGCCTTCCCTACGGGCTTTGTCCGCGAACCTCACGAGGGTGTTGATCGTCTCGGTGATGTCTTCTTCCTGCGTGAAGAACGCCTGCTTCGTGATCTTCAGCACGTCCTTAAACGTCTCAAGTGGGAAGCTCATGAGCGTGGAGAAAATGGTGCCTCCCACGGTAATGAAGACCGAAGGCGGATCCCAGAATGGCTTGAGCGAGCCGCCCATCGCCATACCGATGA
>DUSI01000008.1 GCA_012842685.1 Candidatus Fermentithermobacillaceae bacterium | reverse complement strand
GCAATGGAAAAGCCCCGGGTGTCCGGGGCTTTGTTTTCCTTAGGTTTCTTGCCGGTAACTACGAGGTCTTAACTACGTTCGCTGCCTGCAGCCCCTTGGGACCCTCGACGATATCGAACTCGACATAGTCGCCCTGGTTGAGGGTACGGAACCCTTCGCTCTGGATGGCAGTGTAGTGGACGAATACGTCCGGACCGTCGTCGCGCTCGATGAAACCGTAACCCTTTTCCGCGTTAAACCATTTGACTCTACCTTGCATTTCGGGACATTCCTCCTAAATTGCAGACGACGGGTCCCGGCCGCGTCGTCTCATGGAGCTTTCTGCTCGTGCTGGCACTATAGCATTCCCCTGAGGGGGAGTCAACAGACATTTTGACCCATGCTTGTGGATAATGTGAATAATTCTGTTGATATCCAGTTAGGGATGGATTTTGTCATGGGGATATCGCTGTGGATTGTCAGGACATGTCGAAGATAGCCGAGGCGGTGTCCCATACGTCGAACGGGGTCGGATGTGCCGCGAGGCAACAGATGGAAGGATTCATTCTCCTGGCAGGGAATAATATAGCGCAAAGGTTCTCTTGGGAGGTCGGTCAAATGGAAATCAACGTGAGAGGCAAGAACATCGATGTGAACCCGACTCTCAAGCAGTATGCAGAGAAGAGGCTCTCCAAGATCGACCGCTTCATCAAACAGGATCCCCTTTCGGTTCAAGTAACATTCTCGACCGAACGGGACAACTACGTGGTTGAAGTTACCGTGCCGCTAAACGGCTATCTACTCAGGGCTGAGGAGTCGGCAAGGGACGCTTTCAGCTCGGTGGATAACGTTGTTGAAAAACTCGAAAAGCAGATCGAGAAGTACCGCACCAGGCTTTTCAGGCGCGATAAAGTGGAGATCTCGTCCGTTCCCCGCGAGGAAATGGAAGCTCCGCGTATAGTCAAAGTGAAACGGTTCCCCATGAAGCCCATGACTCCCGAAGAAGCTACCATGCAGATGGAGCTCTTGGGCCATGACTTCTACGTTTTCCACAATGCGGAAACCGATACGGTCAACGTGGTGTACAGGCGGAAAGACGGCAATTACGGCCTCATAGAACCTGAGGAATAGAAAAATGCTGGAACCGCGCGTTACCCTTGTCATCTTCGAAGGTGGACAAGCCAGGACCGAGCTGGACTCGCTTATTGCGTCCCTGCGTAGGGAAGTCGTCCTGGACACTTGTGAGAAGCTGAAGGTCGTCGAAGAGATCGATGAGGTCATCCTCGTGACGAGCTACGCAGACCTTGCGGAGGCCGCGCGAGAGATGGGTGTCAGCGTAGACTTCGAACCGCCGGGCGCAAGGCCTTTCCATTTCGGGAAACGGCTTCGCGAGGTCATTGTCAAATACGGTATCGAGAACGTGATCTACATGGGAGGAGCGGCAGCTCCCCTTATCACTGCAGAGGAGTTCTCCGACATAGCCGTGGCTCTCAAGCGGGAGAGGAACCTGGTCGTGATGAACAATGTGCAGTCGGCGGACTTGGTGGCCTTTGCGCCTGCCAGGGCCATTGACGAGATCGACCTTCCCAACAAAGACAACCCTCTCGGCAATCTTCTCAGGGAGATTGGGATGCGCCGGGTCCTCATCCCGAACTCGGGCCGGGTGAACTTCGACCTCGATACGCCGACCGATTTTCTCGTGCTGGGCATGCATCCCATGTGCGGCCCTAGGGCCAAAAGGGCCATAGATGCCCTGGACTGGCCGAGGGATACACTTGAGGCGGCTATGGAAGTCCTCAGACAGCAGTCCAAGGAAGTTGCCGTTGTGGGAAGAGTCGGGCCCGCGGTGATCCAGTACATAAATTCCAACATGGTTCACAGGATGCGCGTTTTTTCCGAAGAAAGAGGTATGAAGGCATTAGGCCGGGAGGAGAGAGGCGAGGTAGTCTCGCTCCTCGGGTTCATGATCGAGGAAGTGGGGCCGGAGAAGTTCTTCGACTACCTCGCCAGGACGGCCGATGTTGCTTTCATCGACTCGAGGGTGATATTCGGTCACTTGAAGAAACAGCTCACTGACTGGGACCGGTTTCAGTCAGATCTCGGAAGGTACGACTTGATAGAGGATCCGTGGACGCGCGAGTTCACAAGGTGTGCCCGTAGCGCCAGGATTCCGGTTGTCCTGGGAGGCCATAGCCTGGTGGCCGCGGGGCTCTGGCTTATAGCGGAGATGATCGTCAAGGAACGCGAGGCGTCGGGTTACAGGTACAACACATATTCGCTTTCGAGAGGCGTCAGACCGTAGCGGAGCGGTGTGGGGAAAGAGGAATAGGGTGAGAAGGCATGCCGGCCGACAAGCGAACTGTCTCGGCTAAAGAGTACGAAGACACCCTCAAACGGATAAGAGACGTGGTGACGGCGAGGGCGGTGCTTGGCCCAGAGGGCTCCATTGAGGAGATCCACGTCCTGGCCGGTCCGGGGAGGCCCGTGAAGCTCATTGCCCGGGATGTGGAGTCTACTTTGATCGCCGCCTTCGGGACCCCTATTGACAAGCGGAAGATATCCATAGCCCAGCTGGGAGGCGATCCGGGCAGGCAGGAGAAGCGGGTCCAGCTCAGGAAGGTCGAGATCGTATCGGAGGCCGACTCGGCGGAAGTCAATGTCTACCTCAAGATGGGCAACAACGAGGTCATGGGGACGGCAGACGGCGTTCCTACCGCGAAGAATTGGCTCTGGCTTGCTGCCCTGGCGACGGTGAACGCTCTGTCCCAGTACCTTACTCCCGATGTCTCTTTCGTAGTCGAGGACGTGAGCATTACGTCTTCTCGCTCCACCCGTATCGCGCTCGTATCGGTTCGCCTGTTCGCCTTCGGGAAAGACCAGCTCCTAACCGGTTCTTGCCCCGTCTCCCATGACGACAGGGAGGCAGTGGTCAAGGCAACCCTTGATGCGATCAACAGGAAATTTGCCCAGCTGGTCACGGGAGATGCCTGAGGAGGTGAAAGGGAAGGAGGCCTCAGGCTAGGAGTAGAGGATTGTCCGAGCTCGCGGAGAATTCAACTTTCGGGCCGGCGGCGTACGTTCTTAGCGGAGCCTTAAGATTGTCCGGATTTAGCGGGTCCGGATATTTCGATTAGGCTAACTGGAGGTTCGCCCCGTGAAGAAGCTCATCAGGATCATCCTTGCTCTTTCGGCTCTGCTTCTTGCAGGAGTTCGTTCTTGGCAGGTAGGCTGATGAAGAACTAGCTCTCTGCCGCCGGCCCAAGGTGAGGTGCCCTGTTTGAAGTCAAACGGAGGGTTGTCGAAACAAGTTTACATATATACCGTCTCAGCGGTAGGCGCTTTCATCCTATTCACCAACCTCCCGAGATTCAGGGACACCTCGCAGATTGCAGAGTTCCTCTTCATGTTCTTGCTGGTCGCCATCGGCGAGATCGCTCCCGTAACGATACCTCACGGCAGCGGCACCGTTTCCGTCTCTCCTCCTATGAACTACACCGTGACCGTGCTTTACGGTCCCGCGGCGGGCATTTGGGTCAACTCCCTGGCCACACTCAGAAAGCGGGACCTTTCAGGAGAGGTCCCGATCCGGCTCGTGCTCTTCAACAGAGGCATGCTCGCCATATCTATGTTCATGTTTGCCAAGACCTACGAGGCAGCGGGCGGTGTCTTCGGGATGCTGGAATGGCCGGAGGGGTTCATAGCTTTCCTCACCGCCGCCATAGTAGAGAGCCTGTTTAACGCCATCCTATTCGCGTCCTACTACAGCCTGGATTCAGGGATGTCGTTCCTGGGAGTGTGGCGCCTGAACATCCAGTGGACTCTTCCGAGCATGCTGGCCCTCTATCCGCTCGGCATACTCATGATCCTCGTGGCCCAGCAGGGCGGTCCGTTCCTGCTCACCTTGTTCTACCTACCGCTTCTTACAGTGAGATATTTCCTCAACAAGTACATCGAACTCCGCACCGCCTACAGGGAAATGGCGACGGCCCTCTCCAACGCCATCGACGCGAGGGACGCTTACACCCGGGGCCATTCCGAGCGCGTGGCGGAGTACGCGGCTCTCTTGGCAAAAGAACTTAAGCTTCCCGAAGACCGGATCGAGCTTATCCGCTACGTGGGACTCCTCCACGATGTAGGGAAGATCGGCATAAGAGACGCGATCATGAAGAAACAAGGTGCCTATACCTACGAGGAATACGAAGAGATGAAAACTCACGCCAAGCTCGGGGCCCAGATGCTCTCCGGCGTCTCATTCTTGGGAGAGGGCCAGGAGTGGGTGAAGTACCACCACGAGCGCTGGGACGGCAAGGGTTTCCCCGACGGGCTGAAAGGTGAGGAGATCCCACTTGAAGCCAGGATAATAGCCTGCGCCGATGCGTTCGACGCCATGACCACCGACAGGCCTTACAAGGCCAAACTCACCCTGGCAGAGGCGAAAGAAGAACTGAAGAGGTGCTCAGGCACTCAGTTTGACCCTGAAGTGGTGGACGCGATGATCCGCATCATCGACAGGATGATCGCCCAAGGGCGGTGGAAGTGAGCCTTTGTACGCGACCGCGCTTATCGTTTCGGCCCTCATGGCTCTCTTCCTCGGGGGCGACCTCCGCAAGGTATTATCCCTCGACATAAAGGGCTTTCCCTGGGTCCTTGCTTCGTTTACCTTGCCTCTCGCGGCCCCCTATGCCTTGAGGGCAGGACTTGACCCCGACGCTGCGGCTGCGGCGCTTACCTTGATCACGTACGGCATGCTTCTTTACGGGCTCTCGGCTAACTTGAGGCTGCCGGGCATCCCGCTCGTCGGACTGGGGGCGCTGGCCAACTTCGCGGTGTCCCTCGCCAACTCTTTTAGGATGCCCGTGAGCCTCGAGTGGCTCGAACCCTCGATCAGGGTCCAGGAGGCGGCGAGGCTCGCCGGGAGCATCACCCACGTGGAGCTGAACGCCTACACGAGGCTCTCCTTCCTGGCAGACGTCATCCCTTGGAGGTTTTTTGGGAGCACGTCCATGGTCAGCGCCGGTGACATATTGATCGCCCTCGGCGTTGGTTACCTCGTGTTTCGCGCGTCAGAGCCTCGATGTTTCCGCTGAGCTGCCGTGGTACAATGGGTCATGACCGTGCCTTCGAAACTAAGATTTGAGAGTGATGCTTTTGTCTTTTCTGAAGAAACTGTTCGACTCAAATGAACGTGAGCTCAGGAGGATAAAGCCCATCGTAGAGGCGGTAGGCACCCTGGGCCCTGAGATGGCAAGACTCTCGGACCAGGAGCTCATCGCCAAGACCCGGGAGTTTAGAGAAAGGGCTGCCCGCGGCGAATCTGCCGACAGCATGATGGTCGAAGCCTTCGCCGTGGTGAGGGAAGCTTCTTCTCGCGTCCTGGATATGCGCCCATTTGACTGCCAGATAGCAGGAGCCGTGGTACTCCACGAAGGGCGCATCGCGGAGATGCAGACAGGCGAGGGGAAGACTTTGGTGGCCACCCTCCCCGCCTATCTCAACGCGGTGGCCGGGCGCACGGTTCACGTGGTCACCGTCAACGACTACCTCGCCAAGTTCCACCGCGAGTGGATGGGACGTCTCTACAGGTTCTTGGGTCTGCAAGTAGGCCTGGTCATACCCGGAATGGACGTGCAGGCCAAGCGGAAATCCTATTCCTGCCCCATAATCTACGGCACAAACACAGAGTTCGGTTTCGATTACCTCAGGGATAACATGGCCCTAAGGAAAGAAGACCTCGTCCAGGGAGAGCTGGATTACGCCATAATCGACGAGGTAGACTCGATACTCATAGACGAAGCGAGGACGCCGCTAATCATAGCGGGGCCCGCTTCGGGCTCTGCAGACGAATATTACCGCTTCAGGGACCTTGCGAACGCCCTTAGGAGAGACGTCCACTACACGGTAGACGAAAAGGCCAAGCTGGTGGCCCTTACAGAAGAAGGACATGAGAAAGCCGCCGAGTGGCTCGGGATAGACCTTGACGCCCCCGAGAACATCCACCTCCAGGGTTACATCAGGCAGGCCCTCAAGGCCAAAGAGCTCATGACCAGGGATGTGGACTACGTCGTCAAGGACGGCCAGGTGCTCATCGTAGACGAGTTTACCGGGAGGATCCTCCCGGGCCGGAGGTATTCTGACGGGCTCCACCAGGCCATCGAGGCCAAGGAGGGACTCGTGGTCAGGGAGGAAGCCGACACCCTTGCCACCATAACCATCCAGAACTTCTTCAGGATGTACAAGAAGCTGGCGGGCATGACGGGCACTGCTCTCACGGAAGAAACGGAGTTCCGGGAGATATACGGCCTCGATGTGGTGGTGATCCCCACCAACAAGCCGCTTATAAGGCAGTCTCTGCCCGATTCAATCTGGAAGACCGAGAAGGCCAAGTTCAGGGCCGTGGTGGAAGAGATAAAGTCCCTTCACGCTGTAGGACGTCCCGTCCTGGTGGGTACCCGGTCCATAGAGAAGTCCGAGATGCTCTCCAAGATGCTTTCCAGGGAAGGAATTCCCCACCAGGTCCTGAACGCCAAGCACCACGAAAGAGAGGCCGAGATCGTCGCCCAAGCCGGGCGGAAGGGCGCCGTGACCATAGCCACCAACATGGCGGGGCGGGGCACCGATATCCTCCTGGGAGGTAACCCGGAGTTCTTGGCGAGGCAGGAGCTCAAGAAGCTCGGTTTCGACCCGGATACTGTGATGATGGTCTCCGAGAAGTTCCTCCCGGCGGATATAGCCGAGAGGATCGAGTCGGGCGATACCGAGGAGTACATCCAGACGATAAAGAAAGCCAGGGAGCTTTACCAGAAGCTGTACAAAGAGGCCAAAGAGGTAACCGACCGGGAGCACGAAGAGGTAGTGAAGCTGTCGGGCCTTCACGTCATAGGCACCGAGCGCCACGAAGCCAGGCGCATAGACAACCAGCTCAGGGGACGCGCCGGGCGCCAGGGAGACCCGGGTTCGTCCAGGTTCTACCTTTCCCTGGAAGATGAACTCATGAGGCTCTTTGGGGGCGATATGCTCACGGCCCTCATGGAAAGGATGGGCTTCCCCGAAGACGAGCCCATCGAGCACTCCCTCGTCACCAAGGCGGTCGAGACCGCGCAGAAACGAATAGAAGCCCACAACTTCGGCATTAGAAAGAGCGTTCTCGAATACGACAACATCCTGAACAAGCAGCGGGAAGTGATCTACTCGGACAGGCGGAAGGTGCTCCTGGCAGATGACCCCGAGCCGGTTGTGATGTCCATGGTCGAACGGGTGGTGGCGCGCGCCATCGACCTCTACTGGCCCGACAAGGTGAGGAAAGAAGAAGCCGACCTCGATGGATTGTCCACATACTTCCGGGACCTCGTCCCAGGCGTTGACAGAGCAGAGATTGAGGCGGCGGCTAATCGCGATTTGCTGAGAGAGAGCATTACGGAGCGGGTGAAGTCCCAGATCCGGCGGAATGCCGCCCCCCTTGGGGAACAGGCCCCGGAGCTCTACAGGTTCGTAGTGCTCAAGGTGACCGATAGCCAGTGGATCGAGCAGCTGAGGGCGATGGAAGACCTGAGGGAAGGGATCGGACTCCAGGCTTACGGTCACAAAGATCCGCTGGTAGAATACACCCGTATCGGTTACGAGATGTTTGAAGGCCGCGTCCAGAATATCGAAGAGACGGTAGTGAGGTACCTCTCAAGGGTTGAAGTCAAGAAAGACGCTGCTTCCATGGGAGCGGGTTCTCGGGGACAACCGGCGAGGACGGCCAGGCCGGCGGTCACGGCGCCTGCCGCGGGGCAGAGCCGGGGCGCGCAGACCGTGCGCGGGGGCAAGAAAGTCGGGCGTAACGATCCGTGTCCTTGCGGGAGCGGTAAGAAGTACAAGAACTGCTGCGGTAAGCTGGCTTAAGTCAGATCTTCAAAGGGAATTCTCAGGGAGGGAAAGCCGTAAGGCGACGCCATGTACGAAGACATCGTCAGGACACTACGGTCCGTAGCCGAAAGGCTCGGCAGTATCGGGAGGTCTCTTTGACACCGAGGGCTTAACCAGAGAGCTTGAGGCCCTCCGGAAGGAGATGGAGGACCCTGCCATATGGCAGGATCCCAAGAGAGCACAGGAGACGGGCCGGAAGATCAGCAGGATAGAAGCAAAGCTGGAAAAGTGGCAGTCCCTCAAGCGTGCGTGCGAAGAAAACCTGGAGATGGCGGAGCTGGCCGAGGCTGAGGGAGATATGTCCCTCTTGGATGACCTGGCCCAGGCCGCCAAAGACCTGGCCGCGGACGCGCGGCAGCTGGAGCTTGAGACTCTCCTTTCCGAGCCCTACGATTCCAGGAACGCCATAGTGACTCTCCACGCCGGCGCCGGCGGCACCGAGGCGATGGACTGGGTGGAGATGCTCTACAGGATGTACACCAGGTGGGCCGAACGCAAGGGGTTCAAGGTCGAGACCCTGGATCTGCTGCCGGGTGAGGAAGCAGGGCTCAAGAGCGTGAGCTTCGCGGTGAAGGGCGACTACGCCTACGGGTACCTGAGGACCGAGCGCGGGGTCCACAGGCTCGTCAGGATATCGCCCTTTGACGCCAACGCCAGGAGACATACGTCTTTCGCGTCGGTAGACGTGCTCCCCGAGATAGAAGAAGACGCGGAAGTGGAGATAAAGCCGGAAGAGCTTAGGATAGACACTTTCCGTTCTTCGGGGGCAGGAGGCCAAAACGTGAACAAGGTGGAGACAGGGGTGAGGATCACTCACCTCCCCACGGGGATCGTGGTCTCGTGCCAGAACGAGCGGTCGCAGCATGCCAACAGGACGCTGGCCATGAGGATCCTGGCGGCCAAACTTCTGGCGTTGAAAGAAGAGGAGAGGCGAAAAGAGCTCGAGAGTCTCCGCGGTCCCCAGAAAGAGATAGCGTGGGGGAGCCAGATCAGGTCCTACGTGTTCCAGCCTTATACCTTGGTGAAAGACCACCGTACGGGCGTTGAGATAGGGAGCGTCGAACGGGTGATGGACGGCGATATTGACGAGTTCATATTCGCCAAGCTCCAGGAGGACGCCCGGGCTAATTCCGGGAAATAAAGGAAGAGGAGGACCGGCCCATGGCGAGAAGAAACGCGGTTCTGGCCACGGTATTTGTCTTGACGCTGGCCCTTGGAGTAGTCCTCGGTTGGGTGGGGAAGGGTATGGCCGCCGGCGAGCCCCTCCCCGGGAGCGAGCAGGATCCCCTTGTATCCAAGTCTTACGTGGATTCGAAGGTACAGTCGTACGTTGATGCCAAGGTGGAATCGTACGTCGAAGAGCGCATCCAGGCCCTTCTCTCCCAAATCCCGGCGGGCTCTGAGCTAAAGGTAGTGGAGCTCAGCCCCGGACAGAAGCTCATAGCCCGGGCGGGCGCCGAGATCATCGTCCGGGGAGGTACCGCCACCGTCATCGACTCGGAGCTCGGCGGCCTTTGCGATGTCACTGCTGGGAAGGACCTCAGGATGGGAGAGAACGCTCCGGCCAACCACCTGCTCCTGGTGCCCAGGAACGACGGACGGGGTATCGAGGCGGTAAGCGCCGTTATCGTCATGGTGAGAGGGGTCTACACGATCGAGTAGAGGGTCCTGACCACCATATCGATGTTTTCTTCTGCCTTCTGACGGAGGACGGGGACGTGTTTCTTGACGGCCGACGAGTAGGTGGAGCGGTTTTCTAGGAACTTCCGGAACCCAGAGACCAAATCCGGGGCAGGCCCCGTCCCCGGGTCCGGGATACACGGGTTTTCCACCATCCTGCAGAATGCCCCGATCTTAGGGTCTATCTCGACGCCCAAGAAGGGTATCTCCGCGTGGGCCGACAAGATGAGGGTGTGGAGCCTCATGCCGAAAGAGAAAAGACCCTTCTGGAGCAGGCCCAAAGCTTCCGCCGGGCGCACGTTTTTCACAAGCGGAACCGGTTTTTCCCCTCTTGCTTCGAGGTTCTTCTGCACTGCTTCCGAAGCGCCCAGGTCCCGCTCCTGCATGACCAAGAGTGCCGGGCAAAGGCCTTCCTTCCTCATGAAGGCTACCGCGTCTGCCACGGCCCTGTAGAAACGCACATCTTTCCCGCCGCGCAGGGCGAGCCAGACGATATCGCCCTGACCTCCGAGGCCTTCCCTAGCCATTATGTCCGCTACCTTTCCGCAGGGAGCGGGAGAGAGGAGGAACGCGGGATCGGCCGTAACACTAACCTTTCCTTCGGTGGGGAGGCCGATCTCTCTCAGGACGGCTTCCGACTCGGGGTCTCTCAATGTGATCTCTCTGGCGGTGAGGAGGGCAGACCTTGTCAGGCATCTTGATGCCCTGGAACCCAAGGGACCTATGCCGTTGGCGTAGACCACAAGCGGCTTGCCCAGGACCTTGGCCAGGTAGATGATGCCGATGTAGTAGAGGAGAGACCTGAAGGATGTCGCATCCTGGAGAAGGCTTCCCCCGCCGAACACCACGAGGTCGGTTCCGCCCACCGCTCTAAGGAGGTCAATCGGCGACATCCGGTTGAAGGCCCTTATCCCGTAGGAGAGGGTGGTTTCCTCAGGGTTTGCCGAGAGTACCCATATCTCGGTTTCCGGAGTCCTGCGCCGCAAGGCCTCGACGGTTGAAGCTAGTATGGCTTCGTCGCCCAGGTTTCCGAAGCCGTAATAGCCCGAGAGGAGGAGCTTCGCCAAGACCTGCACCCCAATTTCTCGTGAAATATCTGACCCGAGGAGCGGCGCAAAACCAAGAACAGGCTTTCGATTGGGATCATAGCAAAAAAGCAAGTGAGTGTAAAAAGACAGGATGACGGGGAGATCATGTAGAAGTTTGACACGCTACGAAAAATCCTGGCAAAGTGTAGGATAAAGGGCTTAAGGGTTGGTTTGAGTGGCGTCTTCCGTAAATGTCCTGGGCGTGGAGTTTTACCCGGTAACTAAGGCGGGAGCCTACAACTCCCTCGAGTGGATGCTGTCGCGGAACGACAAAATAACGCGGGTTGTCGTGACCGCCAATCCCATTATGGTCATGACGGCTCAGAAGGATCCACAGTTCATGGACATCTTGTCCAGGGCGGATCTTTTGGTGCCAGACGGCGTGGGCATCCTTTGGGCGGCCAGGAAGCTTGGGAAGCGGCTCCCGGAACGGGTGACCGGCGTGGATCTTTCGTTATACCTGCTTCGCAGGAAACCTGCCCCCAGGATCTATCTACTGGGCGGTAGGCCCGGGGTTGCGGAAAAGGCGCGCTTAAACGTCCAGCGGGAGATCCCCGGAGCCCGCATATGCGGGACTCACCACGGCTATTTCGGGCCGGCCGAAGAAGGGACCGTGGTAGGTTCAATCCGTTCGGCCAAGGCCGATGTAGTCCTCGTTGGGATGGGGAGCCCGCGGCAGGAGAAGTTCATCTGGGCCCACAGGAAAAGCCTGGGTGCCAAGCTTGCAATAGGGGTCGGAGGAGTGCTGGACATACTTGCAGGTGAATCCAAACGGGCGCCCGAGATCTTCCAGAGGGCAGGCCTTGAGTGGCTTTACCGTCTGGCCAGAGAGCCGAGGAGGCTCCGGGCCGACCTCAAGCTTTTGGAGTTCTTTTTCAAGGTCCAGTTTCTCGCGGCTTTCTGCAAGAAAGAGCCTGAGGCCGCATCCGGAGAAGCCGACCACGAGTTCAGATGAGAGGAGCAGCTGATATGTCGGAGCATGAGCGCGAGGTGCCGGGCGCCGGGCCTTCCATCGACTACGTCGAGAAGATGGCCGGCCGCCTGCGTTACCATATCATCCGCATGGTGGGGAAGGCCGGGTCGGGTCACCCGGGAGGATCTCTATCGAGCGCGGACATAGTCGCTGCGCTCTACTTTGGCGGCATCCTCAGGGTTGACCCCAAGAACCCTCTCTGGGAGGACAGAGACCGGTTTGTTCTGTCAAAGGGTCACGCGGCGCCTGTTCTGTATGCAGCGCTGGCCGAGATGGGATTCTTCCCTGTAGACGTCCTCCTCACCCTCAGGAAGCTGGGTTCTCCCCTCCAAGGGCACCCTGACCGCAAGAAGGTGGCTGGTGTGGAGGCATCCACCGGCTCTCTGGGCCAGGGGCTTTCCATAGCGGTTGGGATGGCACTGGCGGGCAAGCTGGACAAGAAAGACTACAAGGTCTGGGCGCTCCTGGGAGACGGCGAATGCCAGGAGGGCCAGATATGGGAGGCGGCCATGGCGGCTGCCCACTACAAGCTGGACAATCTGCGCGCCATCGTGGACCACAACGGCCTCCAGATAGACGGTCCTGTCGGCAAAGTCATGTCGGTTGAGCCCCTGATAGATAAGTTTTCAGCTTTTGGCTGGGAAACGGTTAGCGTCGACGGGCACAACGTCCGGGAGCTCCTGGACGCCATGAGGAGGCCCGCCGCCGGGAAACCGCTGGCTATCATCGCCGAAACGGTGAAAGGCAAAGGCGTTGCTTTTATGGAAAACGTCGCGGCCTGGCACGGGAAGGCCCCCCAGGGCGAGGAGCTGGAAAGGGCTCTCGCCGAAGTTGCCATGCCTGAGAACTCGGAGGAGAGAGGGCAATGAGAGCGGCAAGGGATGCATACGGCGAGGTACTGCTGGAGCTCGGGAAGGAAAACCCGGACATCGTGGTCCTTGACGCAGACCTTTCGTCATCGACCAAGACGTCGGTTTTTGCCAAAGCATTCCCCGAGAGGTTTTTCAACGTGGGGATAGCCGAAGCCAACATGATGGGCGTTGCGGCGGGGCTTGCCAGCGCAGGCAAAATCCCATTTGTGTCTACGTTCGCGGTGTTTGCGACTGGAAGGGTCTTTGACCAGATAAGGCAGTCAATCGCCTATTCGGGGTTCAACGTTAAGATCGTTGCCACCCACGGGGGGCTGACGGTGGGGCCGGACGGCGCGACCCACCAGGCCTTGGAGGACATCGCCCTCATGAGAGTCCTGCCCGAGATGACCGTCATCGTCCCCAGCGACGCCGAGGAAACGAAGCAGGCGGTGAGGGCTGCCGCTGCACACGATGGGCCCGTCTATATCAGGCTCGGGCGCGAGGCCGTTCCCGACGTTTTCCCATCTGGCGCGACATTTGAGATTGGAAAGGGCAACATGTTTAGCCCCGGTATCCCCCGGGAGCAAGTCATAGCTGCTTCGCCCGAAGAGATCCGGTTCGACGTGTCTTTCATAGCCTGCGGCGTGATGGTGAAGGAGTGCCTGGACGCCGCAGCAATCCTTGAAACCCACGGCATAAAGGCGGCGGTTGCCGGCTTTGCCTCCGTAAAGCCTTTCGACGCGGACCTCTGCATCGCTCTGGCTCGTCGGAGCAGGCTCATGGTTTCCGCCGAAGAGCACAACGTGATAGGAGGTCTGGGAGGGGCAGTGTGTGAATGCCTCGCGGAGAACCATCCTGTACGGGTCCTTAGGGTGGGCGTCATGGATCGCTTCGGAGAGTCGGGCCCGGCCAGGGAGCTCCTGGAGGCGTACGGGCTGACCGGACCTTCCATAGCGGAGAAAGTCAAGACAGCATTCTCGCTGCTATGACACTTATTTACTTTTTCTATGTCTGGGAATGAAACAGGAACGCCCCGTAACCTGTCGAATATATGGTGTGGTACTGGAGTTTTGTCTCTTCTTGAGGTGAAGCCGCTTGATCCAGCTGAGGGATGTGACAAAGGAATACCCCGGAGGCATGCTTGCCCTGAGCCACGTGAACCTCGACATCAGAAAGGGCGAGTTTGTCTTCATAGTGGGTCACAGCGGCGCCGGGAAGTCCACCTTGATCAAGCTCCTTTACCGTGAAGAGGTGCCGACCGAGGGGCGGGTCTTCGTCGCGGGCAAAGACCTCACCCGGATGCGGCGGCGGGAAGTGCCTTTCCTGAGAAGAAGGATCGGCGTAGTATTCCAGGATTTCAAACTGCTCCCTGACCGTACAGTGGCGGAGAATGTGGAGTTCGCTTTGAGGGTAACGGGTTACAACGGGCGAGATGCCAAGAGGGCGGTAGCCCAGGTCCTGTCTATGGTGGGGCTAAAGCACAGGGCGGGCGCCTACCCGGGCGAGCTTTCCGGTGGAGAACAACAGAGGGTGGCCATCGCTCGGTCCCTGGTGAGAAATCCCGATATCCTGATCGCGGACGAGCCTACAGGTAACCTGGATCCCGATACTTCCATGGAGATATTCAGGCTCATGGAACGGGCCAACAGGTACGGGACCACGGTGGTGGTCGCCACCCATGCTCGCCACATTGTGGACTCAATGCGGAAGAGAGTCATCGAGCTCCGGAACGGTACTGTGGTGAGGGACGTCCGCAGAGGGGCGTATGACGATTGAGGTATACCCTCGTAGGATACGTATTTAGCGAGACGCACAAGAGTATATGGCGAAACCGGATGTCGTCCTTTCTGTCGTGCGGGACCACCGCCCTGGCCCTATTCCTGTTGGGAGTGGCCATAATAATAAGCCTGAACCTCGACTACATTTTCACCGACGTCGAGAGGCAGCTGGAGATACAGGCTTACCTCAAGATGGAGACTCCGGATGAGGAGGCCGCCGCCCTCGTCAAGATGTGCGAGGGTATGGACGGAGTGGCCGGAGTTAGGTTCGTCTCGAAGGATGAGGCCTTCGAGGAGCTCCGGCAGATGTTCCAGGACAAGGCGGCTGTCCTGGAAGGGATCGAGAACCCCCTCCCTGCGAGCATCCGTATCACTACCCTGCGGGCAGAAGACGTTCCCAAGGTGGTTGAACAAGTTAAAGAACTGCCTTGGATAGACGATGTCATCTATCAGGAAGAAGCCAGCAGGAACCTGGCCGTTCTCGGCCGGGTGACCCAAGCCCTTTCGCTAGGCGGGACGGTCGTGGTGGGGCTTGTGGCCGTTACGGTGATCGGCAACACCACCCGGATGACCATAGAGGCCAGGAGGCATGAGATAGCCATCATGAAACTCGTCGGCGCGACCGACGGTTTTGTCGTAGGGCCGTTCGTCCTGACAGGTATCGTCCTTGGGATCTTGGGAGGGCTGCTGGGGGCAGGGCTATGCCTCGGGCTTTATAACTACCTCACGGAGAGCCTGGGGAAAGTGTTGCCCTTCATCCCGATACTGAGCCTCAGCCGCGAAGCGATCCTCAACATAACGGGGATTCTCGTGCTTACGGGTGTCGCGGTTGGGACTCTCGGCGCTGCCCTTTCTCTCCGGAGGCATCTGGACGTGTGAGGAGGCTCAAGAGATGAAAGGTCGTTCACTGGCCTTGTCTGTCCTTGCGCTTATGGTGTTTATCGCGTCTTTCATCACGCCGCAGGTCTTGCCGGCGAGGCGTGTTTTGGGCTCGGACGAGCTCTGGCAGAAGATGCAGGAGCTGGAGCAGCTACAGAAGGAGATCGAAGAGTACAAGTCGAGGCTCAGCAAGACCCAAGAGACCCAGGCCAGCGTCCTGAAAGAGATATCGAGACTGGATACGGAACTTGCCCTATCGGAAAAGGAACTTGCCTACATAGAGAAAAACATCGACTACAATAACGAACAGGTGCGGGTGACGAAAGAAGAGATCGCGGTCATCGAAGCCCGCCTCGCCGCCCAGAAAGCGGCATTCGAGGCGCGGCTCGTGAGCATGTACAAGGCCGGGCAGACCTCCTACATAGACATATTGCTTACGTCCAAGAGTTTCTCCGACCTTATGGCCAGGCTTCAGTACCTCAAGCGCATCGCGGCCAGCGACAGCGAGCTCATCGAGGGGTACACGGCCGACAGGAATGCCCTCGTGGAGAAAAAAGAGTCTCTCGAGGCGCGTCTCGCCGAACTGGAAACTCTTAAGGCTGCCGAGATCGAGAAACGGGATGCCGTGATAAGGAAGACAAAAGAGCGGCAGGAATACCTCGCCCAGCTTGAGTCCGAAAAAGAGAGATACGAGAAGGCCCTGGACGAGATGGAAGCTCAGTCCAAAGCGCTCGAGCGCATAATCGCCGAGCTCCAGGCCAAGGAGGGCCTTCCCGCCAGGCAGCTCTCTATGATCTGGCCGGTTACCGGCTACTGGATAACTTCTTACTACGGCTGGAGGTACCATCCGGTTCTGGGCTACGACCGCTTCCACAGCGGGATAGACTACGCCGCCGACTACAATGTCCCCATTAAGGCAGCGGAGTCGGGCAAAGTGATCTTCGCAGGGGAAAACGGAGGGTACGGCAACTGCGTGATCATCGACCATGGCGGCGGCATTTCCACTCTCTACGGCCACTGTAATAAGCTACTGGTTAAGGCCGGCGACATAGTTGTCAAAGGGCAACAGATTGCCCTGGTCGGAAGCACGGGCCTTTCAACAGGGCCTCACCTCCATTTCGAGGTCAGGGTGAACGGTGAGACGACAGATCCACTCAAGTGGCTGCCCTAAGCCTGTTCTTGGAAATGTGTATATGCTAGACTGAGTACATCGTAAAGTAACCCCATGCCCCGGAAAGGGGGAGCCGTCTTTTGATATCCAAGCGACGGGCTGTTGTTCTCTGCCTGGTTGTGGCATTGTTAGCGGCAGCCGCGACCTCGGGGGTACTTCTTTACTACGTCTACTCCGGGCCCCTCGGGAAGATATTGGGGATAGTAGACATCGTTGAACGCAACTACTACAGGCCGGTTGAGCGGGAAAAAGTCCTCGAAGGCGCGTCCCGGGGTGTCGTGTCCAGCCTTGATGACCCCTACTCGACTTATATGTCTCAGCGGGAGTGGGAAGAGTTCCAGATACGCACTTCGGGCTCCTACTCGGGGATTGGGGTCACCATCGACGTCAAAGACAGGTATGTGCGCATAGCGCGACCCATGAAGGGTTCGCCTGCGGAAGAAGCGGGGCTGCAGGCCGACGACCTGATCCTTAGGGTTGACGGAGAACCCGTAACGACGAGCGACGAGGCGGCGGCAAAGATCAGGGGGCCTGCCGGCACGCCCGTGACGCTCACGATCGGTAGGGGCGAGGAGTCCTTCGACGTCACGATCATCCGCCGGGATATCGTGATACCTGCCTCCAGTTATTCCATGATGGAAGATAACATCGGCTACATCCAGCTCATGAGCTTCAGCGAGCATTCGGACACGGAAGTCAGAGAGGCCGTTCAGGCCCTTAAGGCCCAGGGGGCCAAAGCCATGATCCTGGACCTCCGGTACAACGGAGGGGGATACGTGAACCAGTGTCTCAACATAGCCGAGATCTTCGTGCCTAAGGGGCCTGTCGTCACCCTGAGCTACAAGAACTCGCCTGCGCAAACCTTCTCCAGCCAGGGTTCGGGCCTAGGGCTGCCCCTTTTTGTCTTGGTCAACGGCGGAAGCGCCAGCGCCGCCGAGATCCTGGCCGGGGCCATCCAGGATAGAGGGGTAGGTATCCTCATCGGAGAGAAGACTTTCGGCAAGGGCCTGGTGCAGGGAGCATTCCCGCTGAAAGACGGGTCGGTGGTGAAACTGACGACGGCGGAATACCTTACTCCGAGCGGCAGGTCTATCCACGGCAACGGGCTTCAGCCGGATGTGGAAGTCCACGGAGATGATCTCCAGCTCCAGACGGCTTTGGATATGGCGCGTGAGGCGATAGCCGGATCATGATGAAGGAGATGTCTTGTTCACAGTGGAGCCTTTCGTGAAACTCCTTAGGGCGGTGGTGACGTCATACCCCGGCATCTTCCTAAACCCGGTGGTAGACGTCCTCTACCTGGTTGTCTTGGGTCTGGTCGCCGCCCAGTACGCCAGGGTGCAGTCTATCGAGGAAAGGTTCTACGGGAGGGCCAAGAACAAAGCTTTCACCCAAACCCTCTGGGGGATTGGGCTCGGGCTCTTGGGAGGCCTCATCGCGTCGGTGCTCCTGGTCATGGTCGGCGTGACGGTGAGCGACGCCGGAGTGAGCTATCTCCTGCCCATATCGCTGTTCCTATTCCTGTTCAGCCCGAGGTTTCTCTGCTTTTCCTATTCGGGCGCCCTGGTCAGCCTGAGCTACCTCCTCTTCGGCTGGCCCAAGGTGAACGTGCAGGCGATCATGGCTCTGGTGGCGTGCTTGCACGCGGGGGAGTCGTTCCTAATCCGCCTAAGCGGTTCTGGCTGCGCCACGCCCATATACATGCCCGGCAAGAACGGGCGGACGGTCGGTGGGTTCCTGCTGCAGAGGTTCTGGCCGGTCCCCCTCATCGTGCTCTTCATGGTCCGCGTGCCTGACATATCGCAGCTCACCGGACTGATACATCTCCCTGACTGGTGGCCTCTAATCAAGGCGCCTCTTACTCCGGGACCCGGGACGCCGGTGTTCCAGATGATGCCCATAGTGGCCGCCCTGGGGTACGGCGACATGGCAACCTCGGTGACGCCCAGGCAGAAAGCGGTGGAGACTTCTCGCAACCTTTTCCTGTTCAGCGTAATACTGCTCGGGTTCTCTGTGGCCGCTTCGCGCTGGACTCCTTTCGTGTGGGTGGCTGCCCTGTTTGCCCCGATAGGACACGAGGTGGTGATCCGCATGGGCAACCGGCAGGAGTCCGAAAGGGATCCCAGGTTCGTATCGGACGGCGAAATCGTCGTCCTGGATGTCTTTGAGGGAACTCCCGCTCATGCGGCCGGGATCAGGAGCGATTCCCGCATCATCGCCGTGGGCGGAGAGGAAGTAAGGAGCCGTGAAGACCTGGAGGCCGCCCTCGCGGTGCCCGGCGACCTCGTGTTTACCGTGATCGGGCCGGGGGAAGACAGGCCCCGGGAAATCCTGGTGAGGAGGAAAGACACAGAGCCCGTCGGCATCCTGCCGGCTCCGGGCATCGGTGACTCTCCCCTGGCGGTCCCCAACAACTCGGGCCCTCTCCTCATGTTCCTGAGCAGGCTGGCGAAGAGGCTAACCGGCGGCAGGGCTTCCTAGAAACCCCAAGTCTGAAAGCCCTCGTGAACTACTTTTCTGCGAGCCGTCCCAATACCAAACATTTGATTGCTATACATGCCCATGTGTATAATGGTCAGGCGGAGGGATGTCCCCAGATGCCTGACTTCAAACTTAGGTCCGAGTTTGTCCCCAAGGGAGACCAGCCGGAGGCGATCGACGCTCTGGTCGAAGGCGTACTTAAAGGCTACAAGGACCAGGTCCTTCTGGGAGTCACCGGCTCGGGGAAGACCTTTACCATCGCCAACGTGGTCGCAAGGCTCAACCGGCCCACGCTGGTCATATCCCACAACAAGACGCTGGCGGCGCAGCTGGCGTCGGAGTTCAAGAGCTTCTTCCCAGACAACGCCGTTGAGTACTTCGTGAGCTACTACGACTATTACCAGCCTGAGGCATACGTGCCCCAGACGGATACCTATATCGAGAAAGACGCCACGATCAACGACGAGATCGACAAGCTCCGCCATTCGGCCACATGCGCTCTGTTTGAGCGGAGGGACGTCCTGGTGGTGGCTTCCGTCTCTTGCATATACGGCCTGGGTTCTCCCGAGGACTACCGGGATCTGGTCCTCTCGCTCCGGAAGGGTATGGTGAAAGACAGGCAGGCTATCCTGAGGCGCCTGGTAGATATCCAGTACACGCGGAACGATATCGACTTCCAGCGGGGCACGTTCCGGGTCCGGGGCGACGTCGTAGAGATATACCCGGCAGGCGCTACCGACAAGGCTGTTCGCGTGGAGCTCTTCGGCGACGAGATTGAGAGGCTCGTTGAGTTTGACGTACTAACGGGGAAACCTCTCGCCGAGATGAACCACGTGGCCATCTATCCCGCGAGCCACTACGTCGTGGGTGAAGATAAGAAACAGAGGGCCATCAGCGCCATAGAGGAGGAGCTGGAGGAAAGGCTCAAGGAGCTCCGGGACGCCGGGAAGATCCTGGAGGCATACCGGCTGGAGATGAGGACGAGGCACGACCTTGAGATGCTGAGCCAGCTGGGCTACTGTCCCGGCATCGAGAACTACTCGAGGCACCTCACGGGCAGGGCGCCGGGTGAGCCGCCCTATACCCTCCTGGACTTCTTCCCCAAAGATTTCCTGGTGATAATCGACGAGTCTCACGTCACGGTCCCGCAGATCCGGGCCATGTACGAGGGAGACCGGTCCCGCAAGACGACCCTGGTGGAATATGGGTTCAGGCTCCCTTCGGCCCTGGACAACAGGCCTCTCACGTTCGAAGAGTTTGAAGCCAGGATAGGGCAGACCATATATGTCTCGGCGACTCCCGCTTCGTACGAGCTGAGGAAGGCGAGGCAAGTAGTTGAGCAGGTCGTCAGGCCCACGGGGCTCCTGGATCCTGAAGTCGAGGTGCGCCCGACGAAGGGCCAGATAGACGACCTCGTGGCTGAGATCCGGCGGGTGGTCGCGAGAAAAGAGCGAGTGCTCGTCACGACCCTTACCAAACGGATGGCTGAAGACCTCACCGATTACCTCAGGGATATCGGCATCAAAGTCAGGTACATGCATTCGGACGTCGAAACCCTGGAGCGGATGGAGATTATCCGCGACCTAAGGCTCGGGAGGTTTGACGTTCTGGTCGGGATCAACCTCCTCAGAGAGGGGCTTGACCTCCCCGAGGTCTCCCTGGTCTGTATATTGGACGCTGACAAAGAGGGCTTCCTGAGGTCTGAGACGTCCCTCATCCAGACGATAGGTCGCGCCGCGAGGAACGTGAACGGGAAGGTCATAATGTACGCGGACATGGTAACCGGCTCTATGCGCAGGGCCATCGACGAGACTTACCGTAGACGCAAGAAGCAAGAAGAGTACAATAAGAAGCACGGCATAACGCCCGCCACGGTAGAGAAGGCCGTGCGCGACGTCATCCAGTCCCAGCGGCCAGTCGAGTCACAGGAGAAGTACTATTGGGCCGACACGGACCTCAAGGATGTCCCCAAGCGAGCCATCCCTGGTCTCATCGAGCGGCTGAGAAAAGAGATGAAGCAGGCTTCCAGGGACCTTGAGTTCGAACGGGCGGCGCTCCTTAGGGACATGATATTTGAGCTGGAGGGTAGACTCGCAGAAAAGGACACGCGAGGCCAGACCGATGACACGAGACAAAATAGTGCTGAGAGGCGCAAGGCAGCACAACCTGAAAAGCGTCGATCTTGACATACCCAGGAACAAACTCACCGTGATAACCGGCCTTTCGGGGTCGGGAAAGAGCTCTCTGGCTTTCGACACCATATATGCGGAAGGCCAGCGGCGGTACGTGGAGTCTCTCTCGGCGTACGCCAGGCAGTTCTTGGGCCTAATGGATAAGCCCGACGTGGATTACATCGAGGGGCTTTCGCCTGCCATCTCGATAGATCAGAAGGCGGGTGCCCGCAACCCCAGGTCGACGGTGGCCACAGTGACCGAGATCTACGATTACCTGAGGCTCCTTTTTGCCAGGGTTGGGCACCCACACTGTCCCCAGTGCGGCAAGCCCATATCCAAACAAACCGTTGACCAGATAGCCGACCAGATCGAGGGTCTCCCGGAAGGGACGCGGTTCTCCATAATGGCTCCGATAGTGCGGGGCCGGAAAGGGGAGCACGAGAAGGTCTTCGAGCAGATCCAGCGGGCAGGCTACCTGCGAGTGCGGGTAGACGGAGTGCTTGGAGAGATCGGCGAGTTTGTCGGGCGGCGACTGGACAAGAACAAGAAGCACACCATTGAGGTCGTGATCGACAGGCTCGTGATGAGGGAAGGCATAAGGTCCCGCCTCATCGACTCGCTGGAGACCGCCATCGGCCTTTCAGGCAACCTGGTCGTCGTCGAGGTCCAGGGGTCTGGCGACCTGATCTTTTCCCAGGCTCTCGCGTGCCCGGATTGCGGGATCAACCTCCCAGAGCTTGAACCCAGGCTCTTTTCTTTCAACAACCCGTTTGGGGCCTGTCCCGCGTGCCACGGGCTGGGCGTGAACATGGAGCTGGACCCTGACCTCATAGTCCCCGACAAGCGGAAATCCATAAGCGACGGCGCGGTCGTGCCCTGGAACGGGACTCCCGACGGGTACTACATGCAGCTCCTGGATTCCGTGTGCAAGCACTTCGGGATCCCGACTGAAGCGCCTTTCGACAGCCTGACCGAGAAACAGGTCAACATAATCCTCTACGGAAGCGGCAACGAGCGCATACATTTCCACTACGAAAACCAGTACGGCAGGACGAGCGACCGCTTTGTAACGTTTGAAGGGGTTATCCCTAACCTGGAACGCAGGTACAATTCCGCGCCCAGCGACGCCGTGCGTGAGTGGATAGAAGAGTTCATGGCCACCAGGCCGTGCCCCGTGTGTCGGGGTACCCGCCTCAAACCCGAGGCCCTCGCGGTCACGGTTGGAGGGAAGAACATAAGCGAGGTAACCTCCTTGTCGGTGCAGGGAGCCTTGCGGTTCCTGGATACCCTCGAGCTCACCGAGAGGGAGATGCTCATCGCGAACCAGGTCCTCAAGCAGCTTAAGGCCAGGCTCCAGTTCCTCGTGGACGTAGGTTTGGGCTACCTCACCTTGTCGCGCCACGCCGGGACCCTCGCGGGCGGCGAGGCTCAGCGCATAAGGCTCGCCACTCAGATAGGCTCGGGGCTGGTGGGGGTCCTCTACGTGCTGGACGAGCCCAGCATCGGCCTGCATCCCAGGGATAACGAGCGACTTCTCAGGACGCTCCTGCACCTCCGGGACCTGGGGAACACGCTCATAGTCGTAGAGCACGATGAAGATACGATACGCACGGCCGATTACATCGTGGACGTAGGGCCGGGCGCCGGCGAACACGGGGGTTCCATAGTAGTCGCAGGTACTCTTGGGGAAGTGCTTGCCTGCGAGAAATCCATCACGGGACAGTACCTTTCCGGGAAGAAGTCTATCTCCGTGCCGCCCAGGAGGAAACCGTCGGGGAAATACCTGAGGATCAAGGGTGCCCGGGAGCACAACCTTAAGAACATAGACGTGGACATCCCCCTGGGTCTTTTCACATGCGTGACCGGAGTCTCTGGCTCGGGGAAGAGCACCCTGGTGAACGACATCCTCTACCGGAAACTTGCGGCGGTCCTCCATGGCGCCCGTACCAAGCCCGGGGAGCACGACGAGATAACGGGCATCGAGCACCTGGACAAGGTGATCAACATAGATCAGTCGCCCATCGGGCGTACCCCGAGGTCAAACCCTGCGACCTACACAGGCGTGTTTACCGACATAAGGAATCTCTTCGCCATGACCCCTGACGCCAGGATGCGGGGGTACAAGCCCGGGCGGTTCAGCTTCAACGTGAGGGGTGGTAGGTGCGAGGCCTGCAAAGGCGACGGCATAATCAGGATTGAGATGCAGTTCCTCCCCGACGTCTACGTCCCTTGCGAGGTGTGCGGAGGCAAGAGGTACAACAGCCAGACCCTCGAAGTGAAGTACCATGGCAAGAACATATCCGAGGTACTCAACATGACCGTCGAGGAGGCCCTTGAGTTTTTCAAAGACGTGCCGTCCATCCACAGGCGCCTCCAGACCATCGCCGACGTGGGCCTGGGTTACATCAGATTGGGGCAGCCGGCGACGACCCTTTCGGGAGGAGAAGCCCAGAGGGTGAAACTGGCGACGGAGCTGTCACGCAGGGGAAACGAGAGGACCCTGTATATTCTGGACGAACCTACGACGGGGCTACATTTCGAGGACACCCGGAAGCTCCTCAGTGTCCTCCAGCGCCTGGTCGACGCAGGTAGCACGGTGGTCGTCATCGAGCACAACCCCGATGTGGTGAAGTGCGCCGACTATATCATCGACCTCGGACCCGAGGGCGGAGAAGACGGCGGCACGGTCGTGGCCACCGGGACCCCCGAGGAGATAGCGATGAACGAGAGGTCGTACACGGGGAAGTTCTTGCGCAAGTACCTGTGGCCTGAAACTGACATGGCTGAAAAGCCCGCCGGGGTTCGGACGGCCGGAGGAAGATGACGTTGGAAAGGGTTGTGGAGAGGACCTTTTCCCAACGACCTGAGGCTTGGGTGGGGCTCGTCGGTGACCGGTACGAGCTTGCCGAGAAGATCAAGGACTGCCCCGAATCGCCGGGAGTGTATGTTTTCCGGGGGGTTGACGGCAAGGTTCTCTACGTCGGCAAGGCCAAGAACCTGAAAAACAGGCTCAGGTCGTACTTTGGTTCTGATCTTTCACCCAAGACCGAAGCCCTGATGTCGAGAGTCGCCCGCCTCGAAACCATCGTCGTGGGCTCAGAGGCGGAAGCGTTCCTCCTGGAGCTAAACCTCATCAAGAAATACCGGCCCGAGTACAACATCAGGCTCAGGGACGATAAGCATTATCCCTACATCCGGGTAGGGATCGAGGAGACCTGGCCCAGGGTCACCATAGTGAGGCGCAGAGAGCGTGACGGGGCCAGGTATTTTGGACCTTATGCCAGATCCCAGTCTGTGCGAGAGACCCTGTCTGTGCTCCGGCGCATATTCCCCTACCGCACTTGCTCCGATACGGTGCTGGCGCAAGCGACGAGGCCGTGCCTCGACTACCATATCGGCAGGTGCATGGGGCCGTGTACGGGTGAGCTGGACAGGGATTCCTACATGGCGATGATCGACGAGGTCGTCAAGTTCCTGGAAGGCCGCCACGGAGAGGTGAAGGCCAGGCTGGAGAGCCGCATGAGGGCTTACGCCGAAGAGATGGAATTCGAGAAGGCCGCGAGGGTCCGCGACCAGATCAGAGCGTTGGAAGATGTGATTCGCAAGCAGCACATAAGCGTGCCTGACTGGAAAGACAGGGATCTCATCGGGCTCGCCCGCGCGCGGGACTTGGCCTTTGTTGCCCTGCTAACCGTGAGAGAAGGAAAACTCGTCGGCAGGGAAGGTTTCGTCCTTCAAGGTACCGCCGAGGAGAGCGACGCCCAGGTCATAGAGGCGTTTATCGTGCAATACTACTCTTCGGTTCAGTTCTTCCCCCACGAGATACTGGTGCCCGTGGATATCCCTTCGGCAAGAGAAGTCGAGGAGTTCCTGAACGATGAACGGCGCGGCCAAGGGACGAAGGAGCGTTCCGTGAGGATACGGACTCCCAAGCGGGGAAGGTTCAGGGAACTGGTGCTCATGGCCCAGGACAACGCCAGGAACATGATGGAAGAGCAGGTGCCCAAAGAGGAACGGGAGCATGCCGCCAACATGAAAGCCATGGAAGACCTAAAGGTTTTCCTCGGTTTGCAGCGGCTTCCGCGACGCATCGAAGGCTACGATATATCCAACCTTACGGGCAAACACGCGGTGGCTTCCATGGTTGTCCTTACAGATGGGAAGCCCGATAGGTCCCAGTACAGGCGATTCAGGATGAAGATCGAGGGCAAGCCCGACGACTTCGCCATGATGCAAGAGGCCCTGTGGCGGAGGTTCAAGAGAGGGCTCGCGGAAAGGGAAGAAGCGAGGGAAACGGGAAAGCAGGGCAAGTTCGCTATATTCCCGGACCTAATAATGGTCGACGGAGGCAAGGGCCAGGTAAGTGCCGCCAAGGAGGTCCTTACGGAACTGGGCCTCGATATACCCCTCGTCGGGCTCGCCAAGAGGAACGAAGAGCTGTTCCTGCCGGGTATGTCTGATCCCGTCGAGGTCCCCCGGGATTCCGGAGGGTTGTTCCTGGTGATGAGGCTCCGGGATGAGGCCCACAGGTTTGCCCTTTCCTATCACAGGAGGCTCCGCTCCAAGGAAGCGACCCAATCTGTGCTGGAGAAGATCCCGGGAGTCGGTCCCAAGAGGGCGAGGGAGCTCTTGAGGGTGTTTGGAGATGTGGATTCCATCCGCAGCGCTTCTCCTGAAGAACTGTCCTCGGTAAAAGGCATCGGCCTTGAGCTGGCCGCGGCGATCTTGGAAACCCTCAAACGTCATCGTTCCGTGACAACTGAACCGGAGCGCTGAACCGAAAACCGAACCGCCAAAGCCCTGCCTGGCGATCCCGAGAGGAGTCGTGCTGCCCTGAGGAGGCTTCCAGGGGTCAGGTATGCAGGTGGCACCACACTACGTGGCCGGGGTCACCTCTCAGCTCTACGGCAGGAGGGTCAACCGCGGCGCAGATATCTTTCCTGTGACGGCACCTCGTCTGGAACCTGCAGCCCGGAGGCGGATCCACGGCAGACGGGACCGAACCCTCGAGGCGGATCCTCCCTGACCTCGTCTTCCCGAGCCTGGGGATGGCCGAAAGCAAGGCCCGGGTGTACGGGTGAGCCGGATTCTCAAACAGGCTCTCGGTGGGCCCCGTCTCAGCGATCCTTCCCAGGTACATGACCGCGACCCGGTGGCTCATATGGTGGACTACACCTAGGTCGTGAGATATGAGGAGGAACGAGACCCCCGTCTCCTCCTGGAGGCCTTCCAGGAGGTTGAGTATCTGGGCCTGCACCGATACGTCCAGGGCCGAAACGGGCTCGTCGGCCACTATGAAACGGGGCCTCATGGCGAGGGCGCGCGCGATGCCTATGCGCTGTCTCTGGCCGCCGCTGAACTGCCGGGGGTACTGGTCCAGATGGTGGGCGGCAAGGCCTACTCTCTCAAGGAGCCTTATGGATTCCTCCTCCCGGTTCTCGAGCGGGACGCCCCTTTTTTCCAAGGCTACTCCGAGTATCTGCCTTACCGTGTGCCTAGGATTGAGGGATGCGTAAGGGTTCTGGAATATCATCTGTCCGCCGGTCCCCGGGCGACCTTCGTAGAAGACCTCTCCCGCCGTGGGGGGATACAGCCCGACTATAACCCTTCCGAGGGTGCTCTTTCCGCACCCGGATTCTCCCACGAGACCCAGGGTTTCGCCTTCGTGCACGAACAGGTCAACCCCGTCGACCGCCTTCACGGTCCGTTCTTTCTCTCCGGCCAGCGCCCGAGCGAGTATCCCGGGCTTTGAGTGGAAGTAGCGCTTAAGGCCAACCGTCTGGACCAGCGGTACCCTTGGTTGCCCGTTGCTTTTCAGGGACAATGCTGCCTCCACTACTCGTTCCCCCAATCCTGACCCGCTACCGTCTCGGTGTACTCAACGTAACCATACCTGTGGCACCTTACCCGCCTGGTGCCGGTGTGGACGAGTTCTTGGGGAGAGGTAGCGCAGGAGGCGTCCCTTTTCCGGCACCTCGGGTAAAAGGCGCACCCAACGAAGTCTTCGGACAGGTCTGCCACTTGCCCGGGTATCGGCGTGAGCGGCACGCCCTTCTGGAACCTGGGTATGCAGCCTATAAGCCCCTGAGTGTACGGATGGAGGGGATTTGAAAGCACTTCGTTTACGTTGCCTTCTTCCACTATCTGCCCCGCATACATCACGGCGATACGGTCGCAGAACTGGGACGCTACCGCCAGATTGTGGGTCACAAGGACGATGGCCGTCCCCCTCTCCCGGTTGATCTGCCTGAGGAGGTCTAGTATCTGGGCCTCAATCGTCACGTCCAGCGCCGTCGTGGGTTCATCGGCAAGGATGAGTCTGGGGCGGCACGAGAGGGCTATAGCGATCATGACCCGCTGCTGCATCCCGCCGCTCAGCTGGTGAGGGTAATAACCCAGGACGGTTTCAGGCGATGGGATGCCTACCTCTTGGAGTAGGCGGACCAGTATGTCCTTGGAGTATGGCTGACCGTGGACTTCCAGCGCTTCCCTCATCTGTGCGCCTATCTTGTGGGCCGGGTTCAAACTGGACATTGGGTCTTGAAAGACCATGGCTACGGTGTTCCCTCTCAGGGACCTGAGCTCTTTCTTAGAGAGGGCCATCACGTCCACGCCGCCCACGCGTATCTTACCGGCGACAATCCTGCCCGTGGGGGGAAGGAGCCCCATGATCGAAAGGAGCGTCGCGCTCTTTCCGCAGCCCGATTCACCCACCAGCCCCAGTATCTCGCCTTCGCGGACGGAAAGGTCCACTCCCCTCACCGCCCGAACCGGGCCTCTTTCTGTCTTGTAGACGACCTCAAGTCCCTCCACCGAGAGGACTTCTTCCTTGTGGGCTCTCACCATAGCTCGTGCCTCCTTTCAAACGCCTAGAATGACTGAAGGTCGGGGTCGAGCACCTCTCGCAATCCCTCTCCCAGAAGGTTCACGGAGAGGACGAGAGCCACCAGGGCGATGCCTGGGAAAGCCGACAGCCACCAGGCGTTTAGGATAAAACGGTAGCCGTCCTGGATCATGGAACCCCACGTCGGGATCCTGGGTGGGATACCGATCCCCAAGAAGCTCAGGGAGGCTTCCATCACCATCATGGTCCCCATTCTCAGGGTCCCGACTACGACGAGGGGGTTCACCACGTTGGGGAGTATCTCGAAGCACATGATCTCGAAGTCGGATCTTCCAAGGACTCTCGCCGCCTCCACGTACTCCTTCGTCTTTTCCGAAAGCACTCCGGCCCTTGCCAGCCTGAAGAACTCAACCCATGCCTTGAAACAGAGGGCCCATACCAGGTTCCAAAAGCCCGGACCCAACATCGCCATGGCTCCGATGGCGAAGATGAGGTAAGGGAAGGCCAGGAGTACTTCGGTGAGCCTCGAGAGGACCGCGTCGAACGTCCCTCCGTAGTATCCTGCCAGGACGCCCAGAGTCCCCCCGATGATGATCGAAATCGTAACCGTGATAATGCCAACCAAAATGGAGACCCGAGCGCCGTGTATGAGCCGGGAGAGTACGTCCCGGCCCAGGTGATCTGCTCCCAAGAGGTACTTTCCGCCGGGTGGGCTGAACCTGTCGGCCAGGTTCATATCGTCAGGCTCGTAAGGGGCTATATCGTCGGCAAAGACCGCCGCGAGGGCTATGATCAGAACCACAATGCCTCCAAGGACTGCGGCTTTGTTGCGACTCAGGCGCCTTGCCGTGGTCGCCGCGCTTTCGGCCCACAGGGAAAGCCGCAGTAAGAGGAGTTTCCTTCGTGCGCTCGCGCCGGCGCTTAGACCCCTTATCACGCCTTACACCTTCTCTCCGAACGTAAGTCTAGGATTGAGCCACGTGTAGAGGATATCCGCGATGAGGTTCACGGTCACGAAAGTGAACCCGTAGACCATGACCGCCCCCTGGACTAGGGGGTAGTCCCGGCTGAAGATGCCGTCTACCACTAGCCGGCCCATGCCGGGCCAGGCGAAAATGGTTTCGACCACCATGTTTCCTCCCAGGAGGCTCCCGATTTCCAGCCCGGTCACCGTTACCGCCGGGATCAGGGCGTTCCTGAAGACGTGCTTGATGATCACCGCCCATTCGGCTACTCCTTTGGCGCGGGCGAAGGTCACGTAGTCCTTTCTCATGACCTCGAGCATGGAAGACCGGATCACCCTCGTTAGGACCGCCGCGGGTCCGGCTCCCAGGGCGATCGACGGCATGATCAGGTGCCGGACGGAGTCCTTAAGGGCCGGCAGGTCCCAAGTCAGGATGGAGTCCAGCACGTAGAGCCCGGTCACGTGTCTTGGGGCGAAGCCGTATGCGGCCCTTCCTGCGGTCGGGAGCCACTTGAGCTCCACGGCGAAGATCAGGATGAGCACTATCCCGAGCCAGAATGCGGGCATGGATATCCCTAGGAAGGACGCCGCCATGCTGCCCCGGTCGACTATGGATCTGTGCTTCACGGCGGTTATGATCCCAAGAGGCACGGCGATGATCAGTGCCACGGTGATGGAACTCAGGGCCAATTCTACGGTGGCGGGGAGGGCCTCAAGTATGAGGTTCCCGACGCTGGCCGACCTAGAGATCGAATACCCCAGGTCCCCCCTGAGGACCCTCCCGAGATAGGTGGCGAGCTGCACGTGGATTGGGTCGTCCAGGTTGAACTGAGCCCTGAGGCGCTCTATCTCTTCCTGGGTAACATTGGAGGCCTCTCCCAGCATGATGTCAACGGGATCCCCCGGGATGAGCCGCATGAACAGGAAGACTACTATGCAAACCCCCAGCATGATGGGGATCGCAGATAGAGCTCTTTCCAGGATCTTGACTCCACGCACTTCGCTCGCGTCTCCTTTTTCTAAGGCCTCGATTTGACGTCCACCCTCAGCCGGTTACCCCCGAGGTCTTACTCTGGAAGCGACACATTGAAGCCGGCTTCTCTCAGGAGCTCGACCGCTTTTGCCGGGTCGTACTCGTAGGGCTTGAGCTCGCTGTGGTAACCGAAACCGCTGGGCAAGAACGCAGTAGACAGCCTGACCGCCTGGCCGCGGTATATGGTCTCCAGGATGGCATCCCAGTCTATGGCGTAGTTGAGCGCCTGCCGGACCCTGACATCGTCGAAAGGTGGTTTGGTGAGGCAGAGTTCTATGCCGTATGTCCTAGTCCCCGGAACCGCGTCGACCTTGATGTTGGGGTCGCCCTTGAGAGACTCGGCCATGTCGGGCGGCAGCTTATCGGCGATATGTATTTCTCCCGCTTTGAGGGCCGCCACCCTCGTCGCCGGGTCAGGCATCATCCGGAAGACGACCGTGTTCATGCTCGCGGGACCCACCGGAGGCAGGTCGGGAGATCCCCCGTAGTAATCCTCAAACCTCGTCAGGACTATCTGGTCATTGAGGCGCCCCTCTTTGAACTTGAACGGGCCTGCTCCGACGGGTTTCTCGGCAAATACCTGGTCGCCCACTTCGGTCACATAATCCTTGGGCACTATCTGGAAATGGCACAGGGCCTGGAGGAGTACTGGGAACGGGCTTTCCAGGTTGAACTGGACGGTGTACTGGTCGATCTTGGTGACGGAGCTCAGGGGTCCAAGGAGCCCTTGTCTCGGGGAAGTCTGCCCGCCGATCCCGTTTTCATTGATAACTCTCTCGAACGTGAAGACGACATCGTCCGCGTCCAAGGGTTCGCCGTTGTGGAACTTGATACCCTCTCTTATCTTGAACACGTAGGTGGTGGGGTCGGGTATCTCCCAAGACTCGGCTATCTCGGGTACCACATTGCCATCCCATGTCCGCGTGACCAGGGCGTCGAATATGTTCCGGATCACGGTCTCGGTATCGCGGTCGCGGTAGTTCCCTGGATCCAAAGTGACTATCCTATCGGTGCCTAGTCCGATGACGATGGTGTCTCCGCCCTCAAGGGTGACGTCGTGCATGTTGATCCGGGAGTCCATGGACACGCGCCAGCCGCCCACTTTGGTGGAAGCCGCGGCGATCTCCTCGAGGCAGTAGCCGAAAATCCACGGGGCGTCTTCGTAGATGATCTCCTGTACCTAGTAGTAAAGCTCTTTACGCGCCTCGTCGTCTACGGTCGAAGTGGCCTGTCTCAAGAGTTCGTCTACTTCCGGGTTGGAGTAGAAGGAGTAATTCCCTCGCTCGCCTGTGACCAGCTTCGGTATCGCTAGGTCAAACGGGTCGAAGTAAGAGCTACCCCAGTCGGTCATGTAAAGCTGCCGGTTTCCGGCCAAGAATTCTTCTTTCAAAGCGCTCCATTCCCAGGTCCTGACCTCTGCCTGTATACCCAGCTGTCTCAGCTGGTTTGCTATGGCTTCTGCCTCATCTTTCCGGTTGGCTTCGCAGTCGATGACCAGCGAGAGGGTTTTTCCCGCAGGTTCCGCGGGCTGCGGTTCTTCTTTGGCGCATGCCGAAACCGCTATCGCCGAGATCAAGCAAAGGCTGAGGGCCAGGTAAAAAAACCTCTTTAGGCTCCTCGGATGGGTCATGCTCCAACCTCCCCTGCATGGTGTGGTAGTAAAGCTCGCGATCAGCGGTCTGTGGCGTGGCCGTCCGGGACGAAGAAATCCCACCTGAGCCGCCGGGGCAGCGTGAGGCGTCACAGTGGGGAGGCCTGGGATTTTGAGGCAATATTACCGAACGATAGGATGGCTACCTAATGCGAAAGTGCCTCCGCCCCTCTGACGCCACTGAGCGCAAGTGTCCCCCATCGACGCTTACGAGGTTAGCTGACGGGCTCGGGCCGATGAAGTAGCCCTACCGTTACGGATTCGCCCCGAACTACTTGGGTCCCCCGCTCTCCCGTGCCGGGAGATTCAGCGCAGAACGGAAGCTTGTGTTCAACGGGGAGATCTTGCTGCGTGCCGTGGCTTAAGCCACGCCATTGCTGAGCGCTGTAACTCGGTGAAGATATTACCATCTAATGGGCGAAGAAGTCAAGAAAGCCCAGGCATAGACCGGTGTCGGGAGATGGTGATGAACAGCCGTACCCGGGCATGCGGAGAGCCGGCCACTTAGGTGATTTTGACCCGGGATGGGGAACGCTGCAGAGGTTTTTGTCTCGGATATTAATTTTTTTGATATGTATGTTGACATCTATAAAACGCCAGATTATACTGGCAGTGGAAGGTGAGATATATGCCCGAAGTCATAGGTAAGTGCCCCGTGTGCGGTGGTGACCTGGAAGTTACCGAGCTCCAGTGCCCGACTTGCCGCACCCGTATATCAGGTCATTTTGACCTCTGCAAATTCTGCAAGCTCCCTCCAGAGCAGAGGGCCTTTGCAGAGATCTTCATCAAGAACAGGGGAAACATCCGCGATGTCGAGAAGGAGCTGGGTATATCCTACCCGACTGTCCGGAGCAGGCTCGAAGCCCTGATCCGTGCGCTCGGATATCCCGTGGATTCCGAGCCTGAGGTTTCTGAAGCCCAAAAAGCCGTCCAGAGGAAAACCATAATCGACAAGCTTTCCAAGGGCGAAATCACGGCGCAAGAAGCCATAAAGCAGCTCAAGAACCTGTCCGACAAGTGAAGTCCCTTTAACAACATGGGAGATCTCCCGAGCGGTCTGGCATCGCCGCTTCGGGGTTATCCATAAAAGCCGCCCGGCCGGGGATAAGAGGCCGAGTAAAGGGTGGCACGAAAAGGGAGGAGTAAGCATGTCCAAAGAGGAAAAGATGCTGATCCTGCAGATGGTGGCAGAAGGGAAGATAACGCCGGAACAGGGGGCCGAGCTTCTGAGAGCCCTCGGAGATTCGCGGCCCGAGTCGTCTTCCAGGCCGCCCGTCGCGCCTCCTCCGCACTACGCGGACGTGAGGCAGCCGGATGCCCCGGCAGGAGATTTCGGTTCGGCTCTCGAGCAAAACATCCGCCGGACCATAGAGACTACCGTCGAAGCCAGCGTCCAGAGGGCCCAGGCCGCGGCGGAGGCGGCAGCCAAGCGCGCCGAAGAGTTCGCCCAGAGATTTGCCGAGCAAGGCGAGAACCTCGGGAAAGTGCTCGGAGAAAGCGGCGAGAATCTGGGCAAGATCTTCGCCCGGATCTTCGGCGGCGGATGGGTATTCGGCGGAGGAAACCAGTACGATTTCCCCGAGGAAATCAGAGGAGAACTCCCACCTGAGGGCGAGATAACGGTGGATATGGGCACTCTGAACGGCCGGATCAGTCTGGATGTGTGGGATGAGCCCGGCTACCGGCTCGTCGTAACCCGTAGAGTGCCGGCTGCGACAGAAGAAGAAGCTAGAAGCAAAGCGAACGACCTGTACGAATTCACCCAGGACGGACTGACCCTCAGGGCCCGCGGGAGAGAACACAGAAACAACTTGTTCGGCTCCAGCCCATCGGTCCACTTCGCCCTGACGCTCCCTAGAGACAGACGTGCAAGGATAGTCGTCAGTTCTGCCAACGGACGGCTTACCTTTGAAGGGGTGAAGGGTTCTTCCCTTAAGGCCTCCACCGCAAATGGGCGCATAGAGGCAAGAGGCCTGGATTTTAGCGACATCAGTCTCGACTCGGCAAACGGGAGGATCGAGTTTACCGGGAAGGTCCGGGACCTCAGCCTCAGGACTGCCAACGGCCGGGTAGTCGCCGACGTGGAAGGGGCAGGGAACTGGAACCTCTCTAGCGCAAACGGGAGGATCGAGCTAAACGTCCGCAAGATCCCCGGCGCTGCCTATGAGGTTGAAGCTTCCTCTGTCTCGGGGAAGGTCGACGTGGCCGGGCTTGAAGACGCCGAAGTCCTGATAAACGAAGTGCGTCACTCGGGTGGAGCCAGGCGTTATAAGGCGAGGAGCAGGAATTACGACGCTGCCGAAGTCAGGGGTTCCATCAAGGCGCACACCGCTTCGGGCAGGGTGATCGTGGTTTTCTAGAATAATCGGGTTCCATGAGGAGGACGGAACCGTGGAAGAAGAGAGAATTCGTATCCTCAATATGGTCAAGGAAGGCACTCTGACCGTTGAAGAGGCGACCAAGCTCCTGGAGGCTCTGGAGGCTCCCGCTGAAGATGCGGATGTCCCGGAGACCAAGGCCAAGTGGTTAAGAGTAAGGGTGACGGACCTCAAGACCAACAGGGTGAAGGTGTCGGTCAATCTTCCCATCGGGCTCGTGGATTGGGCCCTCAGAGCCGGTACCAAATTCGCCTCGTTGGGAGGCGTTGAACTGAACGGGATGGGCGTTAACCTCGAGGAGCTCAGGTCGGCCATCAACTACGGTATGCGAGGCAAGATCATAGACGTTGTGGACGAGGAAGAGCAGGTCCACGTAGAGGTCATAGTAGAGTAAAGCTGCGGGTCGCGGCCGCCACATCCGGTTGAGCCGGCGCGGCCAGCAGCACAAAGACCGCGCCTAAGCGGGGAAATCGCCTTCCCCGCTCTTCTTTTTCCTGATCTCGTCAGCGATCTCGGCTATGCGCCTGAACCTGTGGTTTACCGCTGACTTGGATGCAGGGGGGCTCAGGAGATGTCCCAGCTCTTCCATGGTGAGGTCCGGATGCGCGAGTCTCGTACGGGCGAGCTCTCTCAGAGCGGCAGGTAAGTGGCCGAGGCCCATCTCTTCGTCTATAAGCCGTATGTCCGCTAGTTGCTTCATGGAGGCTTCGACGGCCCTGGAGACGTTTGCCCGGTCCATGTTGACTACCCTCAGGACCGAGCTCATGAGCGACTTCCTGGCTCTGACATTCTCGTAATCGAGGACCGCCTGAGACGCTCCCGTGAGCCTCAAGAACTCGGCGATCCCGTCGGCGTCCTTGAGATATGCCACATGAGAAGACCGGCGCCTCACGAGGCCACCCTTGAGTCCTTCCTTCTCCAGTATCTTGCTCACGAAAACCCCGTCCTCGTAGGTAGGCAGGGCGATCTCCAGGTGGTGATTCTTGCTCGGGGAAGATATGGACCCCCGCGCGAGGAAGGCTCCCCGCAAGAAGGCCCTCCTGTTGGATGGGGTGCGAAGCAGGGCTCTCATCGAGTCGGGAGAGATGTCCCTAAATGCCTCTATGCGCAGGATTTCTCTGAATATGTCTTTGGGTGCGTCCTTAACCGAGTTCTCTGGCCCGGACGCCGTGTGTTCCAGGGGCATATCCATATCCCGGACGAGCTCCATCCCGCATTGCTTCATTAGATAGAGGAGCCTCCGCGCCAAGAACGGCTCGGTGGGGATTTCGCCGCTTCCCTTTCTTCCGCCTTTGAGCCGCAGATATTTCGTGAGCGCTGCCATCTCCCAGTAGGCTTGCTTGCGGCTCTGCGGCGTGACTCTCGCAAGCTCTTCTTTGACGGCACGAGAAAAGGTGTCTTTGTCTTTCAACTTCCAGACGCGACCTTCTTTCTCCGGATGCTCAGGTCTCCCATGCCTCTTACGAACTGGACTATGGAGAAAGCCAGTTTGGCCGAGTCGTGTCTCGCCAGATCGCCCCTAGATAGATAGTCTCCCGCTACGACCGAATATCCTTTCTCGGTCAGGCCTGCACGGTCGAGACGGACCTGGAACCGGCCTTCTTCCGCGTACTTCGCCGCGGTTTCCTCCGGAGCTTCGGAGGTGTTTGCCAGGACCGACGTGAACAAGCGGCCTGCGTGCCTTTCGATGGCCAGGACGTGATCTGACACCGAATAGCCGTCTGTCTCGCCCGGTTGGGTCATTATGTTGCAGATGTAAAGCTTCCGGGCTCGCGAAGACGCGATGGCGTCCCTGATCCCCGGCACCAGTAGGTTGGGCAATATGGACGTGTAGAGGCTTCCCGGGCCAATGACTATGCCGTCCGCTTGCTCAATAGCCTTGACCGCTTCGTCTAGGGCGGGCGGATCCGGCGGCATAAGGCTCAGCCTTATTATGCGCTTCCGTACCAGGGGGATCGCATATTCGCCGAAGACGACCGTGCCGTCTTCCATCTCCGCCCGCAAGGTGACATCGCTGAGCGTCGCGGGGAGGACCCTTCCCTTTACGGCCAGGATCCGTGACATCGTCCTGATGGCCAGCTGAAAGTCTCCCGTCATCTCGGTCATGGCGGCCAGGAAGAGGTTTCCGAAATTGTGCCCCGCGAGGTCCCCGCGGGTGAACCTGTGGTTAAAGAGGCTCGTCATATCCGGTTCGGCTTCGGCCAGGGCTACGAGGCAGTTCCGGATATCACCCGGAGGCAGCATCTTCATGTCCTTTCTGAGCCTTCCCGAACTGCCTCCGTCGTCGGCGACCGTGACTATGGCAGTTATGTCGCAGTCTAGGGACTTGAGGCCCCTGAGCACGGTAGCCAGCCCGGTGCCTCCGCCGATGGCCACGATCTTGAGCTTCTTCAGGCTGCTCAATTGTCTGTACCTCCGGAATTTCCTCGTTCGATATCCCTGTGCTCCACCACGACCGTATGTTCGTTGGCCTCCAGGTGAGCCCTGAGGGCCTCTCCTAGCGCGACGGAACGGTGTTTGCCTCCAGTACAGCCTATGGCGATCGTAAGGTGAGATTTACCTTCCTCCACGTATGCCGGGAGGAGGAAATCTATGAACCTGGTCAACCTGCCGAAAAAAGCCCTGGCGAGGCTCGACTTCATGACATAGCGGCTCACCTTCGGATCGAGCCCGGTAAGGGGCTTGAGATCCGCCACGTAGTGGGGATTTGGGAGAAACCTCACGTCGAAAACAAGATCGGCGTCCAGGGGGAGGCCGTACTTAAACCCAAACGTGACTATGGTTATGAGAAGCTTCTGGAATTTGACCTTCTTGGAGAAAACCTCGACGAGCTGTTTCCTGAGGTCCGTGGGACTCAAGTTGGACGTGTCGATTATGAGAGTCGCCTTGGACCTTAGGTCCGAAAGCATCTCTCGCTCATCTCG
>DUSI01000045.1 GCA_012842685.1 Candidatus Fermentithermobacillaceae bacterium | reverse complement strand
TGCCAGGAGACCGACAACTCCCCTGCATATGACCCTCGACGGACAGGAGGTTTGACTCAGATGGTGCGAAGGGGCGTTGTGGCTTCAAGACAGCGATTTCTTATAGGGGTCATCTGGATACTCCTGGTTACTTGTGTTGCATGTGCACCTAAGCAGGATGAGCTGAGTCTCTCGCTTGTTTGGGAGATTCAGGTACCCGGTAAGATGCAGCTCTTGTGGGCGGGAGACAATGGGGAAGCGATTTTGAGGCGCCGGCCCGAACTAGGGGCTACGTACCCGCTGGAATACATCGACTCTCACGGTCAGAAGGTCGGAGAGTTGGACTGGTCACGTGCTAATGCGAAGTACGACACCATTTCGCCTATTCTCTCGAGGCCTTTGGAGACAGGATGGGCGGCCGTCGATGAGGCCGTAGGATATGTGACCGAGGCCAAAGAGTCAGGGTCTTCAGGCCAGAGAATTGGTTTTGAATCGTTGGTCAAGCTCATAGACCGCAGCGGTCGGACCGTTTGGGAGACTCCGGGACCTGCGAACGCCCTTATTTTCCACGTAGATGAATCCTTGATCGGTTGCTACGGCAAAGATCCAAGTCTTTTGGACGAGGTCACGCTGGGTGACAGGTCCTCGCCGAACTATGCGTCTCTGGTGAAAGAGAAGTACAAGAGGTCACAAAACAGGATACTCATCCTTGACGCCAAGACAGGATCGGAGGTCTCGGCATTCGACATTCCGAACGCTCAGCTACCGGATGAGATAATCGACGGGGGCGGCCAAGGCGAGAGATTGCTGTCCGCAGTAGAGTACGAGGAAGATGCCATTTCGAGAATCGCCTATTACGGCCTGGAGAACGGAGCGCTCAGGCATTCGGTGAGTCTGCGGGAGGCACTGCCTGGTAGGCGCGTGAAAGATGTCCACCACTACGGAGAAGGTCTAGCAGCCCTGTGTGATGACGGTTCCGTATCGCTCTTGACCCCGACCGGACAGATCCTGTGGACCGCAAAACTGAAAGGAGCCGGCCCGGACGGTGTGCTGCCAAACGTGGTCTTTTCTACCCCCGAAGGCCTGCTTGTGGTGGAGTACCTTCCTGGCCTGACGGCCACATCATCGTCGGTCTCAGCGCTTGATTCCGGCGGTGATACTGTTTTCCATGTTGACGGACTGCGTGGAGTTACTAGGGCAGGGTCGACTCCACGGGTTTTCGCCCTGGGGGACAGCGGGATAGCAGGGCAGGACTCGCTCTACGTATTTGACCTAGCGGCAGGGTCCGCCAAGACTTCGAGGGCCGTCCTGCAGGCGGTGGAGTCATATGTCGTGTCTCCTTCGGGGAAGTACCTATTGGCACAGCACCGGTCTTCTACTGGCGAACTAAAGGTGGCCATGTACAGGTTAGAAGAGTAACTAGAACCGGTGCCAAGCACAATGTTCTTGAGCCGGCTTTCTAGTTCCCGCCGGTTTCGATGCGATAGACCCTCTCACCGTCGAGCAGGATGTACAACGTGTCCGCATCGTGCCACACTAGGTCTTTCACCTGATAGAGCCTTTGTCCAGAGGAGGTCACCCAGGATGCCTGGACTATTCCGAATCTATCCCACGCGAGCTCTTTGACTGCCCCGGTTGACACGTCGTATTCCATGATGGTCAGCGAATCCGCATCTGCGCTTACGAAAGCCAGAGACAAGTCGCTGCCGGGCCTGAACCTGGGGCAGAGTCCCTTCGCAACCTCCTTAATGCTTCCGTCACTCAGGAAGCCAATGCAAATGCGGTCCGGGCAGACGGAATACGCTACGCATCCTTTGTCTGAGGTATCCTCGAACTGGCAGTTGTTCGTTCCTAAGGGGTCGCCAAACGTGGCTACGGTGGTTCCATCCTCTTTCGCTACTCGAACCCTCGTGCAGAAAAGGCCCGTCTCCGGCCAAGTCTCAAACGTTTGGGTGACCAGCAGACGCGTGCCGGGAATTGACCCTACGACCTTGCCCTCTGACAGAAAAGCCTTTTCTGTCACCTGGTAGGCCTTGCCCTGCAAGTCGAAATAGAGGATCTGGGCTGACGAGTCGGGAGAGTCCGCGGGTGTCCCTATGACGTAGAACCCTTGCGAATCCCCAGCCCAGACTGCGGAAAAGCTGCTCAACATGGTATCGGGAGGTGTGCCTTGGTCGGGGAAACTCTCCCGAGCCGATACCACTAGAATCGGGATCCCAGGCTCATCCGTCCTGAACACCATTAACTGTACGTCCACCAAGAGCCCATTGTCTCGGGATTCCTTGCACACGAGAGACATCGTTCGTTCTGGGGACGGGACGAAACTTCCGTCCTCCATTACTGTTGTTGCAGTCGTGTGCCGTACGGGGAAGACCGACCTAGCATCCCGGTCTACCGGCTCAAAAACGGCACTCGTCTGGCTGGGACCTACATTACCGAAATCAATGACGTATACGGAGCACTTCTTGGTAATAATACAGGCCTTGCCGTGAGCGCCGGTCTGCTTTTCAGGAAACCCATCAAGTAGGATGTCGCCGCTCGCGTCACCATAAGACACCCGCAGCGTATTGTGAGTGTTGCCTTCCGCGAGTTTGTACTCACCAAATTTGACCGGTAATAGCAGAGTTTGAGCATACGCTTGTTTCGGTATCTCCTCAAGGGACAGACGCCACTCGGACACAGAGCGGCTATCCAAGTCGACGCTGAACCAGGCGTTCCAGGACCAATCCACGCCGCCACCGGTATCAACAAGGGGGTAGGGGATTACGACCGTGAGCCGGGTCGTGTCTTCACGCCACATGACTGCGTGATCAGGACAGCCGGGCTGTCCATCAAGAGGCGACACACCCTGGAGTCCCAACTCAGACGGCATTGGAATGGGAAGAGACGTTATGAAGGTCTTTGACCTATTCTTGAAATCAACTCGCCATAAGCCCTGGCGCCCAACCAAGTAGACTGCGTCTTCATCGATGAACGGCCGGCTATACTCGTCCCTAGGCAACCTAGTGTGATGGACGGATACGCCTTCCACCACCGTGTACGAGTTCCGCAGCATTGCGGGTAGGCCAGATGTTATAAGTGCCAAACCCAGAACGACAATGTTCACCAGCATGAGCGACCGAGAAACTACCGCAGGGTTTGTCCCAGACCGCTGCAGCTTGGCTGCGGCATAAACGCCAAGTGCAAGTACAATCAATATCGATTGAGCCGAGAAGGCGAGAATCTGTCCCCCGTATCCTACAGCCGGCGCGGCGAAAAACGAGACGACCCCCATGAGAGGGGCTCCGATAAAAAACATGAGGATGGCCGCGACGACTAGGTCGGTGTTCCAAAATGATGCCAATAGAGCGCATCCCAGGGAGATTAGGGCCAGGAAATATCCGGACCCACGTTGCGCGACATAGAACTCAGCAGCTAGGACGACGACCAGGGACGTTACCACTGCGCATAGCCAGACAATGGCGGTTTTGGCCTTATATCCAAGCCTCATGATGTACCCGCCTTCCCGGTGAGGAATCCAACACTCAATTGTATGATAACTTACAGTTATCACTCTTGGTGCGCCCGTGACTGGATTCTTGACCGGATGTTAAGGCAAAAGAAGGAAGAGGATGGTGCTGTGTGGAAGATTCTGAAAAGAACTTCGGATGCAGAAGGGCTAGACTCAATTCAGATAGTAGAATCCGTTTGTGGGAGTATGGAGATCCCAAGCCATGCTGGAGCTTACAGATGTCCGAAAGGTAAGGCGCGGAGAGGAAGTCTTGAAAGGCATATCCATAACAATGTCTTTTGGGCAGGTTTTCTGCCTTGTCGGACCCAATGGCGCGGGTAAGTCTACCTTGCTTGAGGTTCTACTTTCCGGTTGCCGTGTTTCCCGCATGGGTAAGGCCCGTCATCTATGTGAACCCCCTTACGCATTCGGTCAACTTGATCCGGTCCTTAATGGCGGGAACGCAAGCAAGTCTCGAATTGCTATGGCTGGCGGTGACGGCGGCGGTATGCCTTGGGCTCGGCGCGTAGTCGTTAACCAAGAGCCTGGTACGCAGAATGGCTTAGCGCATTATGAGAATCGAAGTCACGCACCATGAT
>DUSI01000044.1 GCA_012842685.1 Candidatus Fermentithermobacillaceae bacterium | reverse complement strand
TGTACAATTTGCATGAGACCTCACCTCTCGAGTGGTGACACTCGTCCAGTCCAGGACGGTGGGGTCTCTTTCGTTATCTGCTAACCACCAACCTCCAAAAACTCCTACAGTAAAGTTACACTGACATTGCGGATGCAGGCAATCCGCGCACACCTCGCACGCCCGGTCCTGCCAGTCACCGATGTTCAAACTTCCTTGCTACCATCCTATATCCGCCAGTTCCGGAACCAGCACATCTGCTAGCGACTCCAGAGGGATCCGGAACTCGGGGAACCCCCAGGCATACGGCATCAGCTCATACTGCTGGAAGTAGATAACCAGGTAGCCGTCCTCCACATAGAAATCGTGGTCTTCCCTGATGGTTTCAAATGGGACGAGGGTCTGCAGGTCCTGGGCAGCGATCTGCCTTGCTACTTCTTCACTTATGAGCGAGACGTAGTCCGTGCCTTCTCTAAAAAGATCTGCGAGAGTGTAAACCTTGCCAGTGCCGAGGTTAACGGTATACCCATACCGACGCGTTATCCCGTGGGCGCCGCCCGAGTAGAGATAATCATCCAGGACCACGCTCAGAAGACCCTTTTGGTTGCAAGCGACCCGGTAATCCAGGAACACTACCGTCTGGAGCAGATGGCCGCTTATCTCGCTGTACTCTGCGTTCTGCGCGTCAAGGTCCCGTCCCTCTTGGATTATGGGCAACACGCGCCCAGCAAAGAAATCGTTTATGGGCTCCTGGATTTCATCGGGCAATCCGTATATCCAAGGATATTGGACATCAATTTGCAGCGTCTCGGTCTGCATCCGCTTTCTTACCGTGCCGATGATGATGTCGTTTTCTTCTATGGGTTTGAGGTCCACCGTGGGCTCAGGATGTCCCTGCCAGGTGACTTTGTACCCAAGAGACTCCAGGAGGAACCTAACGGGCACCAGCAGCTGCCCATCGAGCATCGTGGGCCTGCCGTAAGTCAGGACTTCATGGCCATTCACATCTGCAGCCGACCGGCCAAGCCACAGTGTGACTCTCTTTCCGCCTTTGGAAACCGTGATCTTACCTTCGGAACTGATGTCTACTTCAAATACCAGGTCGGCGCCTAGTGCCTCAAGAGGAACCATGGTGAGGTCGTCCACCAGGATACCACGGGTCTCAAGGGGCCTCCCCTCTAGTGTGAGAAGCACTCGGACATTTCCTTGGGCGCCCGCTCGTGAACCGGGCAACAACGTCGCCAGGATCATGGCCAATGCAGAGAAGACCAAGAACCAGCGCCGACCGGCAAGCCTAGATACTGACGCTTTCTCTCTTAACATGAACTCTCCCCCCTGCCCTGCGTTCTGTCAGCTACATAGACTCTCTGAGTTCGGACGCTCCGAACTAGCAGGAAGTTCCATCACCGCCATTATCTCAGGCAGGGCCTCAAGCGCAGCCCTCTCTCCCTCCGCGATGAGCTCACGCGCGTGGTAAAACTGGTGGGCATGAAAACGCCGCACATCGGGCCGGATGAAGAGGTCTGCGGGCTCTTTCGCCCGGAAGGGTTCGCGCCCCTGTTCAAGGAGGGACGAGATTATGTCCAGGCACGCCAGGGTTGCCCTGAGCGCCGTCCAGCCTTCGCCGCCTCTTGGCCTGACCATGCCTTCGCCTTCGCCCCGTTCCTTTCGCTGGACTCCCAGGTGCAGGCGGGACATCATCTCTTTGAACCCGCGATCCGCACGGAGGAGCTCGCGCCTCGCCTCTTCGGTTTCGTGGCCCGCTTCGCTGCCTGCGCCCCCTCCTCTCCTGGATGTAGGTTCTACCTTTTCAAACAGCTTTCTAGAAATGCCCCGGTACGCCTCGAGAGACTTCTGCCACGGCACATGTGGCTCCTTGGCCAGCTCGTGGAGCCTAGCCTTCATTTCGCGCATCTGCACCACAGAGAGCCCCAGGCCGAGCGCCGTCCTCGTCCAGATGTCGTACGGGTTGTACACCTCGACGGCTACGACCTTGCTTGCCCCAAGGGTCCTGGCGGCGCCGACCGGCACGTTGTCGATGAGTCCGCCGTCCACAAGAACCCGACCGGCGATCGTAACGGGCTCGAATATCCCGGGGACGGACATGCTGGCCCTCACGGCGTCGTCAATCCGTCCTTCGCTTATGTACACAGGCTCCTCGCTTTCCAGGTCGGCGGCCACCACGACAAAGTTTATCCCCCTGTCGCGGAGGTCCGCGAAGGTCATATCGCCCACAAACTGTCGGAAGATTGATTTGACCACTTCTCCCTTCAGGGCACCGCTTTGGAGATTCACGTCTGCCCATCCGGCCATCGTACGCGCGGTTATGGAACGGGCAATCCTCTCTGCCTCATCCAGCTTCCCGGCCACATACGCAGCGCCGACAATCGCACCCATACTGGTCCCGGCGACAACCGGGAATGTGATCCCCATCGAAGACAAGACTTTCAAGACTCCGATGTGACACAATCCTCTCGCCGCACCGCCTCCTAGCGCGAGCCCGACAGGACCGGCCCCGGGCGATGGACATGCGTTCATACGGGTCACCTCAAAGTCATCTTACGCCTCATGAAGCGCCGCGGTAACGATCAGGGAACGTTCACCATGGTGGGACTTACAAGGAATCCTCGTGGATTCTCCACAATTGACGCTTCTCCTTTCCATCCGTTTCTGCTATCCTACTTATGTTCTGCACATGCCGGCTCCCAAGACCCACTCCTTGGTGAGAGCGGCTCGCTTCCACTGAAGAAGGGCCGAGGGCCAGGCGCGCACGCCAACACGCAGCCGGCACCTTGAGGAACAACCCAGAGATTAGAGGAAAGGATATGCCTGGGAGTGCGAAGTCCGGGCACTCGCGTGGTCATTTTGTGCGCCGGCGCTCGTGACATCCCAGTAACTACGCGCGTAAGAATACAGGGTCCGAAAAGCCGTTAGGCCCCGGGTCCGCCGGGTCAGATACCGGGAAGTGAGGGGGCGAGAGACATGGCAGTCTTCGAAAAGCCCGAAATCCGTGAGCTCATCGAGGCCAGAGACTGGGCCGCTCTGCGCGAGGCCATGTCCCAGTGGCGAGTCCCGGACATCGCCGACCTCCTTTCGGAGCTCGACAAAGAACACCGGGTCCTCCTATTCAGGGCGCTGCCACGGGATGTGGCTGCCGACGTTTTCGCCGAGTTCGACGGCCCGGATAGGGAGGCGCTTCTCCGCGACCTCACCGACGAAGAGACCCGCCAGATCATCGAGGGTCTCTCGCCCGACGACCGCACGGCGATCCTCGAGGAGCTTCCGGGGCAGGTCACCCAGAGGCTGCTGAACCTCCTGAGCCCCGAAGAGCTCCAGAAGGCCCGGTTTCTCCTCGGGTATCCAGAGGGAAGCGTTGGAAGGCTCATGACGCCCGATTACGTGGCCGTCCGTCCGTTTTGGACGGTCGAGATGGCCATGGACCACATACGCAAGATGGGCCGCCAGGTTGAGACGGTCAACGTGGTCTACGTGACCGACAGGCTCTGGCATCTGGTGGGGGTCGTTTCCCTCCGGCAACTGGTCCTGGCCCAGCCTACCGACCTTATCTCGTCCATCATGACGACTCCTGCCGTGAGCCTTTCGGCTTTCGCGGATCGCGAAGAATCCCTCCGCACCATGAACAAGTACGGGCTGTTCGTCTTGCCGGTAGTAGACTCGTCGGGGGTCCTCGTGGGACTCGTAACCGGCGACGATATCCTGGAGGTTGCAACCGAGGAAGCGACAGAGGACTTCCACAAGGGCGCAGGCGTAAGCCCCTTGCGCGTCGGATTCGGTGATGCTTCCATCGGGCTCCTTTACAAGAGCCGGATCGGCTGGCTCATGGCGCTCATCATCATGAACCTGATCACCGCGGGCGTCATAGCCCGCTACGAACACGCCATTTCAAAGGTGATGGCGCTGGTTTTCTTTATGCCCCTCATCATAGGTTGCGGAGGCAATGCGGGAGCCCAGGCAGCTACCTTGGTCATACGCGACCTCGCCACCGGAGATGCCGAGTACAAAGACGTGTTCAAGCTGGTCCTCAAAGAGCTGGCTGTTTCCCTCATGCTGGGACTCACCATAAGCCTCATAATCTGGGGGCCTGGAGTCCTCCAGGGTGGGAAAGCAGTCGGCTGGGTGGTGGCGATGAGCGGCGTGACCGTGGTGGCTCTGAGCGGGATCCTTGGGATAGCGACTCCGATGCTGCTCGGAAGGCTCGGTTTTGACCCAGCGGCATCGAGTTCGCCGCTTATCACGTCGCTCATAGACATTCTCGGAGTCATTGTCTACTTTGCGATCGCGAGCCGGTACTTAGGTATTTAGTTGTCCCGACGGGGTTCGGCCCGGGGCTAACCCCGGTCCCGGTAAGAAAGCTCATCAAGACTTGCCGGAAGGAGGTGCGCCAAGTGTCCACGAGGATGCCCGAGATCAGAGAACTCATAGCCAAGAGAGACTGGAGCCGCCTGAGAAGGCTAGTGACCAGGTGGCCGGTGGCCTACGTGGCGGAACTCCTCATGGAGCTCGACAAGCCCGACAGGATGCTTTTCTACCGGTGCCTTCCGAGGCTCCTGGCGGCAGAAGTATTCGCATACCTGGACAGCCCGCAGCAGGAAGAGTTCCTGAGGGACCTCACCGACGAACAGGCAAGGAACGTTGTGAAGAACTTGGCGCCCGACGACCGGACGGCTCTCCTTTCGGAACTCCCCGCCGAGGTCGTTCAGAAGCTACTGAGCCTCCTCGACGGAGAGGACCTCCGGGAGGCCAGGCAGCTTCTCGGATACCCGGAAGAGAGCATCGGGAGGCTCATGACTCCTGATTACGTCTCCGTCCGGCCCGACTGGACCCTGGAAAGGACCATGGAGGAAGTCCGCAAGAAGGGCCGGGACAGCGAGACCATCAACTTCATCTACGTAACGGACGCGGCAGGAAGGCTCGTCGGCACGGTGAGCCTTAGAGACGTGGTGCTCGGAGACCCGGCAGACACGGTGAGAGGGATAATGCGGTCTCCCGCCATAAGCGTAAGCGCCTTCGAGGATCGCGAAGACGCTGCTGACCTCTTGGAGCGGTACGACCTCTGGGCGCTTCCTGTAGTCGATTCCCAGGGAGTCCTCCTGGGCATCGTGACCGGCGACGATGTGTTTCAGATCGCCAGGGAAGAGACCACCGAAGACTTCCACAAGGGAGCGGGTATCACGCCGCTGCACGTGCCGCTAAAGGAGGCCAAACCAGCTCTCCTCTATAGGAGCCGGATCTTGTGGCTCATCCTCCTGGCAGGCGTTTACCTCATCTCGGGCAATATCATATCGCGCTTCGAGGGGGTCATCGCCCAAGCGGTCTCCTTGGTCTTCTTCCTCCCGCTCCTCATAGACAGCGCGGGGAACGCAGGGTCACAATCGGCGGCCCTCATGGTAAGGGCGCTGGCCATGGGAGATGTGGACTCAAAGGACTGGCTAAGGGTGCTGGGCAGGGAAGCGGGCCTGGCCCTCGCCCTCGGCACAACCATGGGCGTTTCGGTCTGGGCCGTGGCGGCATTTACCGAAAACCTGACGGTCGCTATTATCACCGGGGCTTCCATGGTGATTTCAGTGCTCATAGCCTCGCTTGTGGGGATCGCGGTACCTTTCGCCCTCGATAGGTTCGGCCTCGACCCCGCGGCGGCGAGCTCGCCTTTCGTGACTTCTTTCGCCGACATCACCGGCGTCCTGGTTTACTTCTCGATAGCCAGGTGGATCCTGGGCGTTCACGGGTAAACCGAGTCTCTCCCATTTCGGCCTGCCCGGCCCTGATTAGATCCCTCTGAAGCCTCAGAACGTGCTCGTTGTTTGCCAGGCTCCAGCCTCGCATGGCCGCCCGGAGGAGGACCGGCCTTGCGTATCTCATGTAGCCTCTTACGGTACCTTTATAGGTCAAACGATTCACCGGGCAACCCTCCTATGAGAGAGTATGCCCGGTGACTACCATATATTGACTTACGCGACTCACGCGCCTAAGGCTTGACGGCCACTTTCAAGGCCTTGCCCGACCTGGCCAGCTCAAACCCTTCCACTATGTCATCTAGTGACACCGTGTGGGTCACAATCGCCCCGGCATCTATGTAACCCGAGAGGATGAGGTCCAGGGCCTCATCCCACTGCCTTTTCACCGAGCTCCTGGCGCCCACCACGCGGAGCTCGTGGTAGTGGATGAGGTTTGTGTTGAGGACGGCCGTCGGGGAAGTCTCGGGAAGCCCGGCGAAGAAGAGCACCTGGCCCATCCGTCCCGCCATCTCCAAAGCCTGCGCCTGAGCGGTCGCCGATACACAGGCCACGATAACGATGTCTGCTCCCTCGCCTCCCGTAAGCCTCATCACTGCCTCAACCGGGTCCTCACGGCTTCCGTTCACGAGATGGTCAGGACCGAACTTGGCGGCGACGTCCAGGCGGCCATCCTTGATGTCCACCAGTATGGTCTTCCCCGCCCTCTGCCTCTTGGCCAGGAGCAGGTGCATTATGCCGATGGGACCGGCTCCGATGATCGCCACGGAGACTCCCGGTCTCCAGACGATCTTCTCTTGCCCGTTTATCACGCATGCCAGTGGCTCTATGAGAGTCGCGTGCTCGGGCGGAAGGTCTCCTGGGACCTTCAGGACAAAGCCGCCCTTTACTGCCGAAGCGAGCACGGGGCGGAGTTCCGCGAACCCGCCTTGCGGCCTCCCGCCTACCCTCCCTCGCTGGAGGCACAAGTTGTTCGAGCCCGCCTCGCAGTACTTACACTTCCCGCACGTGACGGGGCAATCGGCCACCCGGTCGCCTACCTTGAACCCCTGGACTCCTTCTCCCACCTCGATAACGGTGGCTATGGTTTCGTGGCCTATGATTGTCCCCTGGTGCTTGGACCCGGCTTCGTACGCCCTGAGGTCGCTCCCGCAGATGGCGCAGGCTTCTACCTTCGTGAGGAGCCCTCCTGGAGGGCATGCCGGGTCGGGGACCTCTCGGACGACTATTTTCCCAGGACCTTCAAAGATGGCCGCCTTCATAGTCTCAGGCCTCCCCGTCGCGGAAGACGTTCTTCACTTCCACACCCTTCGTCCAGCACGCCAGTACTTCATAATCCTCTGAGAGGACGACAACGTCGGCATCCTTTCCGGAGGCCAGAGTACCCTTCCTATCGAACACACCGAGAGCTTTGGCGGGATTCACCGTGGCCATCCGAAGGGCGTCCTCGAAGCTTACGCCCACTCTCTCCACCATGTTCCTCAGGCAATCCTTCAGAAAAGCCGAGCTCCCCGCGAGCGTGCCGTCCTCCAAAGTGACCTTCCCGTCCAGACCCAGAGTGACGCGCCTCCCAAGGAACTCGTACTCGCCGGGAGGAGAACCCGCGGCAGGCATGGCATCGCTCACAAGGACAACGGAGTCCACCCCGCACGAAGCAACCATCAAAGACATGGCGGCCGGATGGACGTGGAGACAGTCGGCTATGAGCTCCAGGAATATCCCTTTCTCCGTCAGGGCGGCCCCGAGGGCCCCCGGTTCCCGGTGATGGAAGCCCCTCATGGCGTTGAACGTATGGGTCACTATAGATATCCCGGCGCGGAATCCCCGTACGGCCTCATCGTACGTGGCCGCGGTGTGCCCTATGGAGGCGCGGATGCCGCGCTCCACAAGGAACTCAACCATCTCGGTGGCGCCCGGCAGCTCCGGCGCCAGAGTGACCCTGCCTATGTTCCCCCGTGCAAGTTCCACCCACCTTGAAAGGAGGGGTATGTCGGGGTCAAGGAGGTTCTGTTCTGCCATCGCCCCGGGGAACTTCCGGCTCAAGAACGGCCCTTCCAGGTGGATCCCGAGCATTTCGGCTGCTCCGCCGCCTTGGCCGGAGGCAAACTGATAGGCCCCTTCGATAGAACGCTCCATCTCGTCTACCGGTGCAGCGCCGAGGGCAGGCTGGAATGCGGTGACTCCGCTGCGGGCCAGGACCTTTGCCATTCCCTCAAGTGTCGCGGAGCCATCTGCTGCACTGAAGCCGCCGGATCCATGCACGTGGATGTCGATGAGTCCGGGGATCACGATGGAGTCGCCCACGTCCAGGACGATTTCGCCGCAGGAAGCAGCATTTCCAGGCCGGACAGCCTGGCTCATCTTCTCCACACCTACTATCTTCCCTCCGCCTATCCGGATACACCCCGGGAACGGCTCCCCGTCTCCCGGATAGATCCGTGTCGAGACCAGCGTGATGACATCTCCGGACATTGGACCACCACCCTTTCTGCCCGCGGTGCCTAAGCGGCGGAGATCCGGCGGGCAGGATTCTCCAGAATCTCCAGAAAGACTGTCTTCCGCCGGAGCTCCGTCAGAGAAACCGAGATAGGCGAAGGGCTCCGCCAAGAGAGCCCTCCGCGCAAGCCCGTGTTCTGAGACTACTTCTTGTACCCAGGTCTCCTTAGCACCTTTCCGGGGAACTTCCCGGTGTGCCGCCCGTCTTCAATCACCATCACGCCGTTCACCATTACCCACTCTATGCCCTTGGGGTACTGGCGCGGGTTTTCGAAGGTCGCGGTGTCGATTATGGTATCTGGGTCGAACAGCACGAGGTCCGCCCACGCCCCGGGCCTTATAACCCCGCGGTCCCAGAGCTTCAGGCGCATGGCGGCCATTCCCGTCATCTTGTACACCGCTTGCTCCAGCGTCAGGAGTTTTTCTTCCCTGGTGTACTTGCCCAAGACCCGCGGGAAGGTTCCAAACGTACGGGGATGGGGATGCCCCTTGGCCAGCGGGCCGTCCAGGGCCGTCGCGCTGGAGTCGGAGCCGATCATGACGAGCCTGCTGGACATAACCGTCTTCACATCTTCCTCGCACATGCCGAAGTTGGCCTCGCCGACCTCCAGCTCTTCCTCTATGAGGAGCCGCCACGCCGCTTCGACTTCGCTCACGCCCCAGATGGCTGCTATCTCGGGGATACGCTTCCCTTGGGCGAAGCGGTTTTTCTCGGAGCGGACGCTGGTTATGAGGAGCTTGTTCCACCCGCCGCCGGCCCGGCTCTCATCCACGATTTGTTTCAGTTTCGCCGACGTTTCCGGATCCTTCAGCCTCGCCAGCAGGGCTTTGGGCCCGCCTTCATGGGCCCATCCGGGGATTATGGAGGTAAGAGATGTAGCAGAGGCGATGTACGGATACTGGTCGCAGAGGACATCCACCCCCTGGGCACGGGCCTCTTCTATCATCCTGAGAGAATCCTTCACCGCGCCCCAGGCCTTCTCGGCGGTGACTTTGTGGTGGGATATCTGCACCGGGACCTTAGCCTCGCGTCCTATGGTAATCGCTTCTTCCACCGACTCGAGGAGCCCAAGACCCTCGTTCCTCATGTGGGTCGCGTAGATGCCGCCGTAGGGCGCCATGGCCTTGGCCAGTTCGATGAGCTCCTGCGTATCCGCGTAGGAGCTGGGAGGGTATATCAGCCCGGAAGAGTAGCCGAAGGCCCCCGCCTCCATGGCCTCGACGATGTGCTTCTTCATCTCTTCCAGTTCGGCCTCGGTCGGGGGCCGCCTGTCGTACCCCATCACCGAAGCCCTTATGGCGCTGTGCCCGACGAGAGGTGCGATGTTCAGGCCGACACCGTTTTTCTCCAGAGCGTCGAGGTACTCGGCGAACGTCGTCCAGGTTACGGGCACTCCTTCTTCCGTGTCCGAGTCCATCTGTGCGGCCCGTCGCTTTTCGCCGTAGGGCGCCGCCGAAGCGCCGCATTGCCCGGTGACTTCGGTGGTCACGCCCTGCATGAGCTTGGACTCGCCGCGGCGGTCCAGGAACCACGTGGTGTCGGAGTGGCTGTGGGAATCGATAAAGCCGGGCGCGAGGACCAAGCCGCGTCCGTCGATGACCCTCTCGGCTTCTCCATCCACTCGCCAGCCAACCTCTACGATTTTCCCATCTTTCACGCCGACCTCGCCGTGGAAATAGGGAGATCCGGTTCCGTCTACGATGCGTACGTTCTTGATCTTGAAGTCCAGCATGTATCGCGCCTCCTTCTGCTTAAGGAGCTGAATTCGAGATCGGAAGGTGCAATACCTTGTGCCATGCGAAGCCCACGACAAGCGAACTGCGCAGCGTGTAGACGTCCCCCGCGTGCAAGGCCTGATGGAAATTTAAGTGGTTCATCACTAATCACATCCGTAGAGACTCCGATATTCATATCGGAACCAGGGGTGAATGTTGGGTATGCCTGCGGACAAGAACACCGTGGCCGAAATTATCCGGGATATGAATGCCCTTGAGAGGATCGCGGCCTCGGTCATGGAAGGCGCGAGAGTCCTCCAAAACTGCCTTGAAGACGTCTACAGGCTCACCGGGGATGTAAACACGGCCCTTTCGCAGGTCTCAGACGGTGTCAACCGCCAGGCCGGTTCCTACAAAGAAATAGCGGAACTGGCCTCGCAGATGGCCGAATCCATGAACGCGGTTTCGGCCAAGACAGAAGAGCTGGCCGTATCCGCGGAAGAGATGAGGTCTCTGGCCCGGTCAGGTTCCGACACCGTGAAGAAGACCGTTCTGGAGATGCGGGCCATCCGGGACATGGTGATCAAGAACGCCGACGAAATAGCGGACCTCGGTGAACGGTCCGCCCAGATCGGAGAGATAGTGGCCCTCATCAGCGAGATCGCCGAGCGCACAAACCTGTTGGCTCTAAACGCGGCCATCGAAGCAGCCAGGGCGGGAGAGCACGGGCGCGGCTTCGCGGTCGTAGCTTCCGAAGTGAGGAAGCTCGCCGAGAAATCGAACTCTGCCGCCAAAGACATCTCGAACCTCGTCGAGGACATAAACAGGAGGACCGAACGGGCCATAGCCTCCATGAAAAAAGGCACCGAACAGGTGGAGCAAGGAGTCGTACTGGCCAATGAGGCAGGCAAAGCGCTCGAGAGCATCGAGGCGGCGGTAGAAAGCTCGGCGACCGAGATAACCTTCATATCCGAGAGCACGATAGACACCGCAAGCAGAATAGAAAACCTGGTGAGCGCCGTAGAAGACGTAACCCTGATCTCAAACCAGAACTCGCAGACCATAAAGGAGCTCGCAGAAGCAGACTGGTTTAGCAAATCCATTAAGAAATTCGAAGAAACTGCAGGGCAGACGTACGAAGACGCGGCCCAGACTCTGAGGCTCGTCCAGGAGCTGCGCCGGAAACTGGGTTCACCGGGGTAGGTCCAAAGTCTCATTTTGAACGTTCTTGTGACGCAAACTCAAGTTTCTATAAAGAACCTCCGCCCGAATGGCGATAAGAACATTGCGGAAGGAGGAATCCACCTTTGGCCAACTGTGTCTCTTGCGGTGCCTCTAACCTGGGCATAAACAGGGCACCACTGGTGATCGTAGATGGGGAGTGGTACTGCGAAGACTGCTTACCCAAGAAGAAGGGCCGCGTAAAATGTCACCAGTGCGGCAGCGAAGCGTTTGAATCGGACAACCATTTCAAGACGGTACAAGGGCATTACCTCTGCACCGACTGCATGGAAAAGTCCGGCATAATGAAGAAGTACGATTACATCATGCAGTCCCTGGCCAAGAACGTGACGGTGTCCAAACCGCCGACAGCCGGGAGCGACGTAGCCGAGAAGTTGGGCGCGCTGCGCATGCTTCTCGACCAGAACCTCTCGCCGGGTGAGACCGTCACCTTCGCTATCCAGGGAAACGCCGGTGAAGGCCTGGCGTGCTCCAGCTCCAACATCTTCATCCTAAAATCAGGCATGGCCGTAGGTTCTATCACAGGGCGCAAGTGTTCGAAATTTCCCTGGAGCCAGGTGAAGTCGGTAGACCTCAAGCTCGGCAACCTCTACGGGATCCTGGAGATCTCCGACGGCAAGATGCCGCAGTACGACGCAAACGATATAACAAAGGCCAAGAAAGCAGACAATGCCATAACCTTCTTGTTGTCCAGGAAAGCCGAGTTTGAGCAGGCGCTCAACAGCATCCAGTCGTACCTGCGCAAATAGGCTGTACAGGAAAAGAATAACCAGTAAGAAACCTCCTGCCGGGCGGGAACACTAGACCCCGCAGGAGGTTTTGATTTGGCTAAACCGTTACCGCTCAGACATAAGGGAAATGAAAGTCTCTTCCTGGCCGTCGAGATGTCCCTCATCTCGACTTTGGCCGGCATCCCCCTCCATATACACGCCGAGGGGCTCCGCGGGACAGGCAAGACGACCGTGATGCGGTGGGTGAGGCACAGGGTACCAAAGATCCGCCGCATCCTGGGCTGTCCCTACCATTGCCTGCCGGAAAGCCCCCATTGCCCGGTACATAGAGACGCGGGTCCCATCCCCGGGGACATGGTCGAAGAAGTCCCCATGCCTTTCGTCGAGATAGGCCACGGAGCGAAGCTGGGTACGGTGCTCGGCAGCATCGACCTGGAAAGGCTTACCGACCCCGGAAGGCCGCAGGCGTCGCTTATGCCCGGAGCCATCCCCATGGCCAACCGCGGCATCATCTTCATAGACGAAGTGAACCGACTGGCAGAAACCGCGCCCGAGATAACCGACGTCCTGCTCTCGGTGATGGGCACCAAGCCCGGATGCGTCAAGATCGAAGAGGTAGGGCTGAGGCCCTTTGAGATAGACGTGTGCGCGTCGGTCTGGGCTGCCTCAAACCCTGATGAAGACCCGGGTCCCCTGGAAGACATCCGCAGGCAGCTGGCGGACAGGTTCGACCTGGTCGTCCCCGTCCAGAGACCGGGTGACCCTGCCGTCGTCGAACGGATCCTCGCCGGGGAAACCGGGTGCGACTTAAGTGAAGACTCTTTCCTCAAGGACTTGCTCCTGAAGGCAAGCTCGCTGAAAGACGTGGTCGTCCCGAGGCCAATCCTCAAATACCTCGCGAACCTTTACGTCTACAGAAACGTGGAGAGCCTCCGGGCGGTAGAGGCGATGGAGCTTTCCTCTCGCCTTGCGGCGCTCGTCGCGGGCAAGACCGAAGTGTCTTTCGACGAACTGGCCCTGGTTGCTCCTTTGGTGCTCAGGCACAGAGTGGAACCGCTGGCCTTGTCGGAAATCCTAAAGGACCTGGAGATGCGGAAAGCGGCCGGGGTGAGGCCGGTGCGGGACGCTTTGGGACCTGCCGATACGACCGGCGCAGATGAGGCCGAAAGCTCCAAGAAACCCGAAAGCGAACAGGTCCATCCCAGGGACGATATGGGAGACGGGCTCAAAGGGTTTACGCAGGCGGTGGGAACAGGTAGCGGCGGAGCTATGGACACACCGAAGATCAGTGCTGGCGACCCGCAGGGCCAAAGGCAGACGCTTGACGGAAAGACGCGACCGGGCAGGCTGCAGCGGGCCCTCCAGAGGTACATGGCAGCAGTGCGCGGGAGACTCGGCCCGCGCTCCAGCGCAGTACCCGCGTCGCCGCCCCAACCTGCCAGGAGGCTTTCCAGCCTGCCCTGGGAAGAGGTGGTCACACCTCCCGAGTGGCAGGATGACCTGCGGTGGTGACGTCCTTTCCTCCATCTTTCCCCTTTCCCGAAGGGGCGTCCGCCGGACAAAAGACCGCCCTCATGAGGCTCAAGCGCCTCCTGGAAGAAAAGGGCGCTGCCCGTGTGGGCGAAACGGCGGTCGTCTCCCTCAAAGTCCACGTGCAAGACCCCTCTCAACCCGACCAGGTGACGGTCATCGCGAACCAGGACGCCGGGAAGGTTTTCTACACCCGCGAGCATCCGGGTGAGGTGCTACATATAGACGTCTTCCACTCCCCGGGGCGTCTCGACCCGCAACTGGTCCGGAGGCACCTCCTCTCCGCCCTCTCAGGCCTTCGGTTCTTTGTCCCGGGGGCACCGTCGCCCCAAAGCCTCGAGCCCCTCCTTTCCTACATCGACATCCAGACCGGAGCCGGCGGGGGGAGGCTCGACGGGACGCTTACCCACGGACAGGAAGAGACAGTGCGGGAGGCCCACACGACCCACGTCCACATCGCGTGCCTCATGAAGCCGGAGATGCTGGCATCGGTCTTCACCATCGTGGCTTCCGTCGAATCCGCCACGATCGAAGCAGGACTGGAGCTCAGAAAGGTTAAGAAGGTCCGCCTCTCCAAGGGCACGGTGCCGCTGGATATGTCCGAATACCGGGCATCGGGCGACTCACTGCTCAGAAACGACCCGGGCGACAACGAAAAAGCGCCCGGAAACCTCTACCGCCAGGAAGCGCTGGCGAGGAAGATAGCGCAGGATCTGGGCTCGGCAAGAGCTTCCGGGCGGCTTCTGGAAGAACTGGCAAAGGGCATGAGGGCATGGGATTTCGCGAGGCTGCGTCTTGACACCGACAAGACGCCCGAAGAGATCCGGAGGATAGTGACCGGATCCGGCCTCGCCGCGTACGACGGAAGCAAGTACTTCCTGACGAGAGACGGGATGATGGCCCTCTCCTACCTGAAGAACCACTCCTCCGAGGTGGAGGCATACCTCAGGCGGCTCCTGTGGCTCCTACCGTCCCGCAAGGTGTCTTCGGGCACACGCAAAGGAATTGGCCTCGAGCCCGTAACGCCAAGGGGCAGGGGAATCGCCCTACCGCCGGTCAAAGGAGAGCCCCTCCCCACCCTGGCGATCCCCGAGACGATTCTCGCCTGGAAGGCCAGGACTCTGGCCCTCCTGCCCACCGGCTGCCCTCCTACCTGGTCTGACCTCAGATTCTCTTACGGCCGGGAGCGGAAAGGGACGCCCGTGATACTCCTCATCGACGCTTCAGCGTCCATGGCAGGAAGCAGGATCAGGGCAGCCAAAGACCTCGCCCGGCACCTGGTACTGTCGGGAAAAGACAAGGTGTCTGTGGTCGCTTTCCAGGATACCGATGTAAAGGTCGTATCCGGTTTCACTCGAAACAGGCGAAAGATCGAAGAAGGGCTTTCGGAAATACACGCCCTGGGACTCACTCCGCTCGCCTCAGGGCTCGAGAAAGCCCTGGAGCTGGCGGCTCACTCTCCCAAGAAACCTCTCATACTTGTGATTACCGACGGGATCCCCACCGTCCCCTCAAAGAGCCTCTCGCCCATCCAGGACGCCCTTGACGCGGCCAAAGCGATCGCCCGGAGAGGGATCCGCCTCGGCTGCATAGGTCTCGAGCCTAACAGGAACTTCCTCAAAGAGATGGTTGCGTGCGCGAGAGGCACCCTTTACATTGTTGAGGAGCTGGAAGCCGCCACCCTTGCGGCGATCGCCAGAAAAGAAAGTCTCCGCTAGCCGGACCGTGTAAGCCGGCTTCGAGTCCAGCGAGACAGTGACGTTTTTCCCTTCGGCTGAATACCATGTTGTTCGTCAAGGGATTGGGGGAGGCCTAACCGTGAGAAGGATGCGTATTGCCAGGCAGTCCGTGAGACAGTCCACGCCCGAGAAAGCCGCTGCCATCTCATCGCTTTCCCGCGATCTGTCCCAAGAGCGGGCGCCTATTTGCGAGGCTCTGGACGCGTACGCCGGAGTTACGCGCTTCCACATGCCGGGTCACAGAGGCGGAAGAGGCGCCGAGCCCGGCATAATCGCACTGCTCAGCCGCCACGCTTTCGAGGCCGACGTAACCGGCGTGCCCGGGATGGACGACCTCCATGAGCCCCAGGGATGCATACGCGAAGCCCAAGAGCTGGCCGCCAGGGCTTTCGGCGCGGACCGGACGTTCTTCTCTGTGGGCGGGACCACCGGAGCCATCCAGGCCATGGTGCTCGGGACCGTCGGAGACGGGGAAAAGATCGTGATTCCCCGCAACATCCACAAGTCCATACTCGGGGCCATCATCCTCTCAGGAGCCATCCCGGTATTCGCCCAGACAGACTATGACCCTTATCTCGGCATTTTCAAGGGGATAAACGCCGCATCTCTGAAAGAGTGCGTAGAAAGGAACCCAGACGCCAAGGCGGCTCTCCTCGTAAACCCCACGTATTACGGCAGTTCGGTGGACCTAGCACCGGTCGCAGAGTACCTCCACGAGCGCGGCGTCGTCCTCCTCGTGGATGAAGCCCACGGGCCGCACTTCAGGTTCCACCCGAGGCTGCCCGAACCGGCCCTTGACGCGGGAGCAGACGCGGTAGCCCAGGGAGCCCACAAAATCCTGGGCGCCCTTACCCAGGCGTCTTACCTGCACGTGAAAGGAAACCGGATCGACATCGATAGGCTCAAGGCCATGTTCCAGCACCTCACGACCACGAGCGCGTCTTACCTCCTCCTCGCGTCGCTGGATATGGCCAGGCGACAGATGGCTCTCTACGGTCACGACATCCTGGAGTATGCCATAAACCTCGCCGAATACCTGAGGCACGAGGTCAACAAGATCCCCGGGCTTTTGAGCTTCGGCTCCGAAACACCCGGACATCTGGATCCTACGAAGGTGACCGTCACCGTACGGGAGCTGGGCATAACCGGCTACAAGGCAGAGAAGTTCCTGAGGCAGCGCCACGGCATACAAGTGGAGATGTCAGATCTCTACAACGTGCTCGTGATCGTGAGCTGGGGCAACACAGGAGCCCAAGTGGAGAAGCTCCTGGAAGGCCTTAGGGACCTCACCGCCGCCGTGGCGAGGGGTGAGGTGGCCAGGGACCTGGCGTCTTCCCCGAAGTCTGTCCCAGACCTCCCGCCCATCCCGGAGATGGCATTGACGCCCAGGAAGGCAGTGCAGAGCCCGTGGGAAAGCGTCCCCTTGCAGGACGCGACGGGCAGGGTCTCTGCCGAAGTCGTAACATGCTACCCACCGGGGATCCCGATACTGTACCCCGGCGAGGTCATAACCGGCGATACCATCGCCTACCTCGAAGTCATGAGGAAACTGGCATTCGGCATATCCGGTCCCAAAGACACGAGCCTCGAAACCATCCGGGTGGTGAAGGACTAGTGAAGTCCCGGCTTCTAAACGCATGGGCCTCCGTGAGGAACGGTCCGCTCCGCGGAGGCGAATCCGTCATATCCCTTGAATCCACCGGTGTTCCCCGGTCCGTGGACATCGACGGGCCTTTTGAAGCTGGGCCTCACGATTACGTCATGAGAGTCACGCTGAACGGAATCGGGCTCACCATGGCCGAGGACGAGATACTGGTCGCAGACGGGCTCCTCAGACGCTTTTTCGTCTTCCGGGGCGCATCTCCCGATACGGTCCTCCTCGAGATCCACAGCGAATTCGAGACGGGAGCGTCGGTATCGGTCGCCGAGGGGATGCCCTGCGTGATAAGGATCGCCCTCCCAAGGGACCCCCTCTTTTCCCTCATGTCCGGACGCCGGATAGCGGTGGACCCGGGTCACGGAGGGAAGGACCGGGGCGTGAGGGGCCCGGTGAACCTCCTCGAAAAGGACTGCAACTTAGAAGTGGCCCGGGAGCTCGCGGCCATCATGGCGTCTTGCGGCACCGTGGCGCTCCTCACGAGGGAAGACGACTCCTACCTGGAGCCCGGGGCGAGGCTCAAGGAAGTCGCACGGTCGTCCCCCGAGATGGCCGTAGAGATACACATGGCCGGAGAAAAAGATCCCCTGGGGAGGTCATATCACATAAGAGCCAAGCCGGGGTGCCCTTTGTCCAGAGCGCTGGCTGCAAGCATTTCGGAGGCGCTCAAGGAGAACATGGGGACAGCCTTCGGCCCTATCGAGGAGCTCCCGGGCGAGACCTACCCCGGCTTCCCCGTGGTGAGGGTGGAGCCCCTTTGCCTCACTTACTTTGCCGACGAAGCCAATTTCCGCGCGCCCCTCTACCGGAGGCGGATCGCCCAGGGCATCATGAACGGGATCGTGCGTTATGTGAGATCCGTCGTAGAAGGCGTAAGACCTCCCCATAAATGACGGCTCGTCCGTTTCTGGTGAGGAAACCGGGAGGTGTGCGTATGAGCGCAGGTAGTCTCAAGAACTCGGCCATCCTCAGGATCCGGACTCACCTCATCACGGATAAAGACGACGTGGCCGATATAATCAGAAGATACGCGGGAGACATAGCCGAGCCCGGCGATATCGTGGGCATCGCCGAGTCAGTGGTGGCCATAACCCAGGGCCGGGCGATAGATCCGGACACGGTCCACCCGAGCCTCATAGCCAGGCTGATCTCGCGATTCGCCCATCCCGACGCGTCCATATCGGCGCCCCGCAGCATGCAGATGGCCATCCGTGAAGTGGGACTGCCCAGGATCCTCCTGGCGGCGGTCGCCGGGCTCGTGGGAAAGCTCACGGGAAAGAAAGGCCTCTTCTTCAAAGTGGCGGGACATGGCGTGGCAGAGATCGACGATTCCGGCGGTACCATGCCTCCCTACCACCGAAGCATCATCCTAGGCCCAAAAGACCCCGACGAGGTGGCCCGGAAAGCGTGGCGAAAGACCGGCCTTTGGACCCTCATCCTCGACGTAAACGACAAGGGCTGCGTGGATATCCTGGGGTCCAGTTTCCCGGTAAACCCTCGTATGGAAAGGGAGATCAAGGAGCTCCTGAGGTCGAACCCCTTCGGGAACGACGACCAGAAGACTCCCCTCATAGTGATAAAGCCGCCCCGCTCGCGGCGGGGCGACCAGGCTGCCGGTTAACGTTTTCTACCTGGCTAGCGTTCGCTACCGGGATATGACCGTCACGGTGACCCAGCGGACGAGTCTTTGGGCACTCCGGCCCTATACCGGCTAGTCTTAGCCCATCAAGACACCGCCAGAGCGAACAGCGCCCGCGCGTATATCTTCACGAGGAACATGAGCTCGTCTACCGATATCCTTTCGTCCGCCTGGTGGGCAGTCTCAACCTCCCCGGGTCGCACGGGCCCGTAGGCGACGCCGCCAGGGATCACCTTCGCGTAAGTCCCGCCGCCGATCGCCATGGGAGGCGAGTTATCACCGGTCTCTTCCCTGTAGATCCGGAGGAGCGTCTTCACAAGGAACGACTCGGGGTCGGTATAGTGGGGCTTGCCCACCGACATGACTTCGATCTGCGCTCCTCCTGGATGGTCGCAAGACAGGGCTCTCTGCCTCAACTCTTCCCCGCTGGCGCGCACGGGGAAGCGGATGTTGTATATGCATCTGAGGGTCCTGTGGCTACCCGTGCGCTCCAGACGAGCGACGCCCAGGTTGCACGTGAGGAGACCGGAGATGTCATCTTCGCACCTTATGTTGAGCCCCTCGCCGTGGATCGCCGCCGCCTGCGCCGCGAAGGCTATCCCCTCAGAAGCCACCAGGCGCGGACCCAGCGTCCCCAAGAGGTAAAGGAGCGCCGCGATGGCGTTGGTACCCTCTTCGGGAACCGACGCGTGGGCGGCCTTTCCTTTGGACTCGACCTTTACCGTGCCCTCACCCTTCTCGAACTTGAACTCGAGAGGTCCGGGACCGCCGGCGAACTCTTTCGCCTTGGGTATTGCGGACTCGAGAGAAGAGATGACTTCGTCTTCTCTGCCTTTCCTTACTCTCAGGACAGCCTCGGCCTTCTCACCCACTATATTCGGACGTTCTCCACCCTCGAAATGCTCGAGGCTGGCGACCGGCCCGGTATGGCCATCAGTTTCGGAAGCCCCTACCGGTTCGCCGAAATCCACTGTCACCAGAATGTTCATGCTCCCTTTCTCGGCGTAGACGAGCGGGAACATGGCGTCGGGCGAAAAACCGTATGTAGGCTTCTCTTCGACCTCGAAATAGTGCCTCACGCACCTGAACCCGGATTCCTCGTTGCCTCCCACCACGTGGCGCACCCTCCTCTTCAGGGGCACGCCGCTCTCCTTGAGGGCCCGCAAAGCGTAGAGGCACGCCACCGTAGGTCCCTTGTTATCCTGGGCGCCGCGGCCGTAGACAAACCCGCCTGCCACCTCGCCCAGCGGGTCCTTGGTCCACCCCGACCCGATGGGCACGACGTCCACGTGGGTGAGGGCCATAACCATCTCGTCGCCGGAACCGATCTCGGCGTGCACGGCGTACCCGTCCACATTCTTCGTCTTCATGCCGAAGCGTCCGGCCTCGTCTACGACGAACCGCAGGGCTCTGTCCACCTCTTCGCCAAACGGCTTGCCGTCCACGGGTTCGGTCCCCACGCTGGGGATGCGGATAAGCCTGACGAGGCAATCGACTATTTCATCCCGCTTGGGCTCAAGCCAAGCATCCAGATACGCCGCAAATTCCTTCTCGTTCACTTGAGATCCCCGCTTTCCTAGATTGCTTGAGTGCTCCTCAGGGCCTTCAGTAATCTTTCACACCGGCCTCCGGTTATCCTCCTTGAATCTGACAGCTTCTTCCCACGTGGTTGAAATTGTATGTCACTTTTAGTTGTGTATAGCAGCTTTGCTTGAATCGTGATAGACTATCTCCGGAAGACCCCGGACAAGCCCGGCGGGGCGTCATGGGGAACGCTATCCGAGAGGAGGGACAAGCCCAGAGTTCCCGAACCTTGACACCTATACGGCCTGTCGAGACTCGGGAAACGAGAAAACGGGATCCCTGGTTTCCAAGACCTTCGCACTTGCAAGGTATCTCTAGGGAGGTATTAACTTGCTGGAGAAAATCTTCAAGCTTAAGGAAAACGGCACCGACGTAAGGACGGAGGTTCTTGCCGGAGTCACCACGTTTATGACCATGGCATACATAATCTTCGTGAACCCCGACATCCTTTCAGCCACCGGCATGCCCTTCGGTGCCGTAATGACCGCAACCGTCCTGGCGGCAGGACTCACGACGATCCTCTCCGGGTTCCTGTCCAACTACCCGTACGCGCTGGCCAGCGGCATGGGCCTTAACGCCTTCTTCGCGTTCACCGTGGCCGCGAAGGCTGGGTGGGAGGCGGCTTTGGGAGTCGTCTTCCTCGAGGGCGTCATCTTCTTCATCCTCTCTGTCACAGGTGCCATCAACTCCATCGACCGCGCCATCCCGAAAACCCTCAAACGCGCGGTGGGTGTCGGCATAGGCCTCTTCATAGCCCTCATCGGTTTCAACAACGCAGGTCTCATCCAGGCGAGCCCCGCGACGCTGATCACCAGGGGCAACCTCACCGATAAGGGACCTGCGCTCGCGATCATCGGTCTCCTCGTCACCGGAATACTCATGGCGCTCAGGATCCGCGGCGCGATGCTCATCGGTATCCTCATCACCACCGTCATAGGAATACCCATGGGCGTCACACAGATAACGGGAAGCATCATAGGAAAACCGGACTCGCTCGCGCCCATCTTTATGAAGTTGGACATCAAGGGCGCCCTTAGCCTTGGGTTCATGACCATATTCTCCTTCTGGTTCGTCGACGTGTTCGACACCGTCGGGACCCTAATGGGGACCGCCTCCAGGGCCAACATGCTCGACGAAAACGGCCAGCTACCCAGGATCAAAGAGGCCATGACGGCCGACGCCATCGGTACCGTCGTCGGTGCGGTCCTCGGTACCAGCACCGTCACCACTTACGTTGAGTCGAGCGCCGGTATAGCCGAAGGCGGAAGGACCGGCCTCACCGCGGTCGTGGTGGGCCTACTGTTCCTGGCATCCCTGATCTTCGCCCCCCTGGCGGGCATGGTTCCGAGCGAGGCAACCGCGCCTGCCCTGATAATCGTTGGCGTGCTCATGATGCTGCCCGTCAAGGAAATCGATTGGGAAGACTTCAGCGAGGCGCTCCCCGCTTTCATCACCATCGTCATGATGCCTTTCGCCTACTCCATCTCCGACGGCATCGCCGCCGGTTTTGTGACCTACCCGATTATCAAGCTGGCTACCGGCAAGGCCGACGAGGTCCACTGGCTGGTGTACGTCCTGGGCGTCCTCTCCCTCATCCACCTGGCGCCCGGAATGTTCGCCTTCCTTGGGCTCTAAGGAGCACGGAGAACCAAGAAAAACGAGAGGGGACCCGCGAGGGTCCCCTTTCTGTTGCGCCCGGTTCAGCGCGCTTATTGATCCCGGGAAATCACTCGTATCTCCACGGCCTCGCCCCTGGCATCGAGCTCGGCCCTGATCACGTCGCCGAGGCGAAGGTCGGTGCGTCTCAGCGTCGTCGTGCCGTACTTGATGGTGCATCCGGACGGCACCGAGAACGAGGTGGGGTCGCCGTCGTCGTCGACCGTCACGATGAACTGCTGGGCACTCTGGCTGATGGATATGATGACTCCGCCCACATCGCCGAACTCTATGCTATTTCCGCGGATCTTTATTATGATCTCGACCAGTTTCCCTCCGGCGACCGTGGCCTTGATTTCATCGCCTACCCTCAAGTCTTCGGGCTTCAGCACTTCGGTCCCGTAGGAAATGTACACATCGCCCGCCAAAGCATGGGCCACGTCGCCTCCGCCCTGCTTGGCGATGACCACGGTGTATCCCGTTTTCGTCTTGGTGATGGTCTCTATGACTCCGGTGAGGGTCTCGTTTTTCTCTCCGCGGGTAGTCACCTTTACCGAAGTGGCCATGCCGCTATCGCCGAGCGTAGCCACGACCTCATCTCCGATGCGGAGGTCGTCGAAGACGAGTGTGCGGGAGCCCCAGGTTATCTTGCAGTCGGAAGCGAGCCTTACGATCTGAACGTCGCCACCGGCGTCCTTGACGGTAATCCTCCTCACTCCGGGGATGGAGACTATCTTGCCGGTGACAGTCTCCGGCGCCCGCTCGATCACCTTGATGGCCGTCACGAGGTCGCTATCGCCGATAGTGGCCTCGATTTTGTCGCTCACGCGCAGCTCTTCGAAGGCCAGTGCCGTGGAACCGTAGGTGATCTTGCAGCTAGGCGCCAGCCTGATGGTCTGGACCTTCCCTGTTGAGCCTTCAATGTCCAGCCTGCGGCTTCCAGGGATAGACACGATCGTGCCGGTCACCTTTACCTCGCCCCTGGCGGTCACCTTGAGGGCGGTAACCAGGTCGTCGGGACCTATGGTCGCCTGGACCTTGTCTCCGACACGCAAGTCCTCGAAGGCCAGAGTGGCAGAACCGTAGGTGATCTTACAATTCGACGCCAGCCTGATCGTCTGCACCGTGCCCGCAGAAGTCTCGATACTGAGCCTGCGGCTTCCGGGGATAGACACTATGGTACCCGTGACCGTTACCTGAGGTCTCGACGTTACCTTGAGCGCGGTGACGAGGTCATTCGCCCCGACCGTCGCCTGCACCTTATCTCCCACACGCAGGTCTTCGAAGGCCAAAGTCGCGGAACCGTAGGTGATCTTGCAGTTCGGGGCGAGTTTGATGAGATGGATGTCGCCGCCGGAGTCTTCGACGAAGAGCCTCCTCTCGCTGGCGATAAAGACTATCTCGCCGGAAACGGTCTTGGGCTCGGGCTTCGAGACATCCTCCAAGAGAGTTATGAGAAGGGCCACGCCCTGACCGTTGGAAAGGATCTCAACCGTGTCGCCTACGCTCAGGTCGTCCCACCCGCCGGGCCTATTGCCCACCAGGATGAGGGCATCCTTGGATATGGTGAACGCAACCGTCCGGCCGGATGAAGTCTTCACGGTAACCTTGTTCTTGCTTATCTGCGTTACGGTGCCCCGGACGCGGTAATCGGTCTCCTCAGGGAGCTCCCCGGTCAGGAAACGGTCGATGATGGTCGCCATCTCGGCCCTCGTCACGGCCTTGTTCGGCTGGAACGTGCCGCCAGGGTATCCCTGGAAAAGACCAAGCTCAACCGCAACCGCCACATACCCGACCATGTCTTTGGGTATGGCACTCGCGTCCTTGTAGGGGAGCTTCACCTTCATCTGGGCGAGGGCTTCGTCTTCATATCCGAGGGCTCGGACCATCACCATGGAAACCCATGCCCTGCTCGCCGGAGCGTTGGGGTTCACTTCGGAGATTCTAACCCATCCCTGGTCAACCGCCAGGAGGATATACCCGAGGGCCCAACGCGTGTTTGAGGGCACGAAGGGCAGGTACTGTCCGTTTACCTTCTTGCTCTTGGACTGCAGGTAAGCGGCGAGGTTCTCCAGGTACTCCTCGAGCTCTCTTACATCGCTGAACCGGTCCCAGTCCATGAGATACATGCTGTTATCCGGCTCATAGCCAAAAGCATCATAAGTTCCCGCGAACCTGCGGGCGATCTCCTGGGCCTCTTTCTCCATGTCGAGGGCCCTGACGATCATCGCCAGGGCTTCCGCCTGAGTGACAGGGTTGTTGGGCTTAAACACGTTGCCTTCATAGCCGTTTATGATGCCAAACCCTTTCATCCTGGCGATAGCCGCTATCGCCCAGAGGGCGTCTTGCAGGTCATAGAAATAGAGGCTTATTTGCTTTGCCAAGTTCTTCTGGGCTTCCTGGACGATTTTCGCGACGTCCTTACCTTTGCCCGGGCTTTTCGCCTGCGCAAAGCCCGGCGCTGCAGAGACAAAGACAAGCGCCAGGGCGAGAGCCAGCGTGACCACTGCGGACGTGCTCCGCAGTTTGCGCTGCTTGTACACGATACCGCCTCCTCCTCTTTTGCGATTCGTCCATATATATCGCAAGAGGCGTGAGGAATATGGTTGGAGATGGAAACAGCTGGGCAAGAGCGCGCCGGTACATTATCCCAGCAAGACCGCCTATTCCGCCGACAGGATCCTCTCTATCGTCGTGGGGTGCGTCCAAGCGAACCAGCGTATGAAGGGCGGAGGCTGGACATCCGTGAGGTTCATAGTGGCAATATTTACCTGTCCCCTGATGAAGGAACCGCCGTCCCGGGTAAGGCTCAGCGCGAAAGCATCGGCTGCCTTTTCGAAGGAACGTGATACGTACGACGAGATTGGGTTCGTCGCGTAGGAAAACAGGACTATGAAGGCAAACAGGGCCAGAAGGACCGCCTCCAAGTCCCTGAGGCTGGGCGAATCGGGCATCCCATCGTGGGCCATTCGGAACAGGATGAGGCAGGCGAGCGTCCCTATCCCAGAAAGCACCGTACCCCAAAGCACGTGCCCGTACTTCCAGTGGCCCAGCTCGTGGGCCAAGACAAACCTAATCTCCTCGAGGGACCTGTTCTCGATGAGGGTGTCGTAAAGGACTACCTGGCGGGTCTTCCCTATCCCTGCGAAGTAAGCGTTGGCCCTCGCCGTCTTTAGAGACGCTTTCATCACCAGGGCTTCATCCACCTGAAGCCCCGCGCCCGATGCCAGGGCGTGCACTTCGGCAAGAAGCGCTTTGTCCTCGAGGGGGTGGAATTCGTTGAAAATCGGGGCTATAACCAGAGGATACAGGGCGGCCATGACCACGCTCACCACCACGAAAGCCAGGGCGGCCACCACATGCCATCTACGTCGGAACCTGAGCACCGCCCAGGCCAAGAAAGCCCCTCCTGCTCCGTAGGCGATAAGGTCCAGCAGGGTCCCTTTCCCATAGTCCAGGAGCCACGCCCCGAAGCTCGCCCGGGATAAGCCATATGCCTTCTCCAGGAAAAAGCCGCCGTAGGCGCTGAAAGGGAGGCTCACCAGGGCGAACAATAGAGATGTCGCCATACCCAGGATGGAGCCGAAAAGGACGGCCGTCTTGAGGGTTAGGGCGCCGGTGCTCCTCATGAGAGAACCAAGCCGCCTGGATAGGAAACTGCTTCGGCTATAGAGATAAAGGACCACGAAGGTCGCGAGGGCGGAGAGGCCTGAGTTCACGTATCCCGCATTGGCCCTCGCCCAGGCCCGCTCCAGAAACTCGGGTTCGAAATACCTGAGGACCTCAGGTGAGGCCTTGCGCGGAAGGAGCCCGCTTACGACGAAGGCCAGAGCGAATATCACCGACGCGATCCACAGGACCGCAGCTGTCCGGCGGATTGCGGCTCTCCACATATCTACGACACCCCACGCCGTTTCTTGGCCGGCTCCGCGGTATAGCCCGGATTGTAGCTCGGGACCATTTCCTTGAGAATGCGGATAATGTCTTGTTCTCTGCCCGCAAGCACGAGGCGGTCCCGCTCGTCTCCACGATGCCTGCGGCTTTCGTCTCCCAGGAAGCGGTCTCGGCCGTCTGCCCAGGGCCGGGGCCGGCTGTCAGACCTAGCCTTCGAGTAGGGCGGCTCCTTTAGGGAGTCCGTCTCCGAGGCAGCCGTCTGGCACAGGGCTTCACTGAGGTCCGATTCTGCCTCATCCGTATCAAAGAGCCTGCACCGGTAGTCGGGAGGGAAGACCTCTCTCTCCAGCTTCCTCAAGCAGTCTTCGAACCATTCTAGAGGCAAGGGCTTCTGCTTGGCGATAAATATCTGGGTATGATGGGTGGCGGTCGTGCCTTCTTCGGCGGTCAGGAGCTCCTCGAAGAGCTTCTCGCCGGGCCTTACGCCCGTGAAGACGATCGGGATATCCGTATAGGGCGTCCGGCCCGAAAGACGTATCATCTGCTCTGCGAGGTCGACTATCTTCACAGGTTCCCCCATATCCAGCACAAACACTTCTCCCCCGTGCCCCATCGTCCCGGCCTGAAGTACCAGGAGGACCGCCTCACGGATGGTCATGAAATAGCGGCGCATATCGGGGTGAGTCACGGTGACTGGCCCGCCTCTCGCTATCTGCTCCCTGAATACCGGTATGACGCTGCCGCTCGAACCAAGGACGTTTCCGAATCTTACCGAAACAAACTGGGTCTTCTTGGAGCGCGCGTTCATGGACTGGACGAGCATTTCGGCCACTCGCTTGGAAACCCCCATCACGCTGGTGGGGTTCACGGCCTTGTCGGTCGAGATCATCACAAACTTCTCCGCCTCATAGAGCAAGGCAGCCTTGGCCACATTGTACGTCCCGAATACGTTGGTCTTTATGGCCTCCACCATGTTTTCTTCCATGAGGGGGACGTGCTTGTGCGCTGCAGCGTGGAAGACTACCTCAGGCCTGTGGATCGCAAATACGTCTCTTATCCTCGCCGAATCCCTCACGTCGGCGATAACCGTTTCCACCTTGAGGTCGGGGAAATCGAAGCCCAGCGTCATCCGCGTAGTGAAGATGGAGTTTTCGCCGTGTCCGAGCATGATGAGCTTGTCCGGGCCGAAACGGGCCACTTGACGGCAGATCTCAGAGCCTATTGAGCCGCCTGCTCCCGTAACCAGCACCCTCTTGCCGCTCAGGTAATCCCTGATCTTCTCCGTCTCGAGCTTCACCTCGGAGCGGCCCAAGAGGTCTTCGATGTCTATGTCCCTCACCATGTTCAGGGAGAAGGCTTTTCCGGCTATATCTAGGAGCTTGGGGATAGCCCTGATCCGCACTCCCAACCCCTCGCAGATCTGCACCGTTTCCTTGAGCACGTGTGCCGGAGCGCTGGGCATCGCCAGGATTACCTCGTCCACGTCCAGGCTCCGGACTATCTCGGGGATGGCCTTCCTGTCCCCAAGCACCTTAATCCCCAGCATGACCGCGCCAATCTTTGCCGGATCGTCATCGATGAATCCGACTGCTTTTCTATCGCCGGCCTCCGGCTTGGCCAATTCCCGGGCAAGCATGGCACCCGCATCCCCCGCTCCCACAATGAGGACCCGGATGGAACGGCCATTGGCCGCCAGCTTCTGGGTGATCCTGAGATAGAGCCTCACGGAGAGCCTCACTCCACCCGAGAGGATGAGCACCAACACTCCGGCTATGATGGGCACGGACCTGGGGAAGCCCTGGGCCGGCGGGATCCTTGTGAGCACAAACAGGCTCACGGCTGAGCCCATGCTCCCTGCCGCGACCCCAAGCATCTCGTCGATGCTCGCGTAGCGAAGCACCCACGAATACAGGCCCAGAAAAGCAAACAAGGCTATGGTGATGGCGGTATGGGCCGGCGCGACCCTCAGGTACATATCCAGGTAACGAGGCGCCACATTCCCGTCGAACCTCAAATAGAGCCCCGCGAGAGCGGCGAAGTTGACGAGGACTATATCGAGGATCAGGAGATAGACCTTTCGCAGTATGAGCATGGTCCGCATCTCGAAAGTCCCCCCACTCAGCGTCTTTCCCTGAGTGCCCTGTAGAACTCGTAATCGCTCCCGCTTCTCCAGGCCAGATGCTCCATCGGACAAAGCCCATCTTGACGGATGTTCATGATCGCCGGGACGAGCCTATGCCAGGCCACCGGTATGCGTCTCAGGCTCGCCTCGCGTACCGCGAGCCGGCTCACCAGCTCCCCGTACACCGCCCGGGCTCCCAGGAGGCAGGCCAGCCGAAAAGCGGCGAGCCCGAGCACCTTGTCAGCAACCACGCAAGGGACCTCGGCTCTGTCAAGTTCAGGGCCTCTCAGCTCGTGGAGGAGTTCAAGGGCAGGCATGAGACGCCTGCCTTCGCTTTTCGCAATCACCGCGCCGTTTCTCACGGCAACGATAGACCAGCCTTCGGCCAACGTCCTGGCCGCGATTCTCATATCGTTGTTAAGCTCTTCGGTAAGAGTCAGCCGCAGTGCCATCTTCGTAGCTTTTTCCCGTGTCGTCTCCTTTTCCGGCGTCTTCTTGTTTCCGCTCCGATCCGCGTCCTTTCTTCAGATTTTCCATATTCTCGGTTAGCCGGAAATACCCTTCGCTTTTCCGGGAGGGGCGGCTTTCGAAAATACAGGGGAATACATTTGTTTGGTATACTCTTTCCGGGAGGAACGACGCATGTCCCGGTGGCCGAGAGTGATAATCCTCATAGACGCCGACGCCTTCTTCGCCGCCGTCGAAATGAGGGATAACCCCGAATACCGGGGAAAACCTCTCATCATCGGCGCCTTGCCCGGTACCAGAGGGGTAGTCTCAACCTGCTCCTACGAGGCGCGCAAGTACGGCGTGCGCTCGGCCATGCCCATCTCCCAGGCTTACAGGCTCTGCCCCCACGGAATCTACATACGGCCGAACATGCGGAAATACGTGGAGGCCTCAAACGCGATGTTCGCCATCTGCGAGAAGTACACGCCGCTGGTGGAACGGGTTTCGGTGGACGAAGGTTACCTGGACGTCACTCCCGGCGACGGCGCCCAGACAGCCCAGCGCATCAAGGAAGAAATCCGGGAGGAAGTCGGCATCCCGGTCACTGCAGGCGTTTCCTACTGCAAGTTCCTGGCCAAGATCGCCGCCGAAGAAGCGAAGCCCGACGGGCTTGGCGTCATCGGGCCTGATGAAGCCCTGAGATTTCTCAAGGACCTGCCCGTCGTCAAGATCCCCGGCGTTGGCCCGAAGACCGCCAGGCTCCTCGAATCCCAGGGGATCCGCACCGCAGGTGACCTGAGGTCCGTCCCACCGGGATACCTGGAAGCGAGCTTCGGGAAATACGGCACGCGTTTGGTAGAACTTGCGAACGGGATAGACGACAGCCCCGTGGTGCCGGTCCACGAGACCAAATCCATAAGCGAGGAGACGACCCTGGAAGAAGACGAATCGGACAGGGAGATCCTCTACGCCATCCTGGCCGAACTATCCCAGGACGTCGGATACAGGCTGAGAAACCACGGTTTCAGGGCGAAAACCATCGGGATCAAGGTGCGCTACTCAGATTTCTCCACTGTCACCAGGGCCAAGACCCTACCCTATCCCGTGAACTCCGACGCAGAGATATACACCTGCGCAAAGGGGCTCTTTGACGGCCTTTCGCCCTCCCGCCCCGTCCGCCTGCTCGGAGTGGCCGCCAGCAACCTTTCGACCGGTGACACCAGGCAGCCCCGGCTCTTCTCGGAAGAAGCGAAGCCTTGGGAAAACGTGTCCAAGGCGGTGGATAACCTGAGGAAGAAGTACGGTAAGAACGTCGTGAACCTCGGCGCGGCGCTAAGTATCGCGAAGGACAAACCAACTGAAGGCTGACTGCGGAAGGTTGGCCATTCGCTCGCTGAAACCACTGCATATCTCCCTCCCCCACCCTGCCAATACTACGGGTGGGAGGGATAGGGTTGACTAGGAATCTTTGGACGAGAGCCCTCTGGGGCGGCGTAATCGGAACGGTAGCGCAAGACGTACTCCTTCTCATAGGACGCGGCGCGGGATGGGTGCAGACGAACATGCTGTCGGCGCTGGCAAGGCTGTTCACGACCCAAGCCGTGTCTACGACTCCCAGCGGGCAGATCCTCGGCTTCGTGGTGCACATACTGATAGGAGCCCTGCTGGCGATCATCTTCGCCGCCATCACCCGGGCGCTCCATTCGAGGCACAACCTGATCGGCGGCGTCATCTACGGGCTGCTCATCTGGCTCGCCTGGGGGGCGCTTTCGGCGCCATCCGGACTGGCATCGGCTCCTTGGAGCCTCGGCACGCCCACAACGCTGTTCACCCTCGCGGGCAGCCTGGCATACGGTCTAATCCTCGGCTACGCGGTCAGCGAGGAATCCGTCAGGGAAGCTAACCGGGAAAGAAGCTGAGGGTAAGTCGCGGGTTAGCCTGGCGGCGGGCAGGGGACGAACCCGGTAGACAGAACGTAACGAACCGGCAGGAAATCTGCCAGGAAGTCCGGGACGAAATGTCTCTCTCCCGCGAGCCCTTGGGGACAGATCGTAACCATCTCCCGTGGTTCTTGGACAAAACGTAACCAACTCGTCAATCTCCCAGACAAATCATCACCGTCTTCTGGAAGACCCGGGCGAAGCGTAAGCGTCTCGCCGAGGTCACGGACATATTGTCACCGTCCTCTGCAAGTCCCGGACAAAACGTAACCGTCTCGCCGAGGTCATGGACATATTGTCACCGTCCTCTGCAAGTCCCGGACAAAACGTAACCGTCTCGCCCAGGTCACGGACATACTGTCACCGTCTTCCGCAAGTCCCGGATAAAACGTAACCGTCTCGCCGAGGTCACAGACATACCGTCACCGTCTTCCGCAAGTCCCGGACAAAACGTAACCGTCTCGCCGAGACCACAGACATATCGTCACCGTGTCTCAGAAGTCCCGGACAAGACGTAACCAGCTCACGGAGCCCACAGACAGATCGTCCGGATTTTCCGCAAGTCTTTGACGAAAAGGAACCGTCCCAAGCCTGCTGACCGATTCCATCTGATCCGTCCGTAGTCTAGCCGCCGTCACGGCGGTAGACTAACACGGTGTAGGAAACGGCGGACATGAGGAAGCTTACAAGCAGTGAGGCGGTGGCAGCGGCCGCGTCCAGCGTGGAAGCCGAAACAACGTGTACCAGGTTCCCGGCGGCGAGGAAAGATGCGGCGACCAACAGCGGAATCTGGACCGCCTTGGGGATCCCCTTGGACAGGAGGTAGGTCCCAAATACCAGGAAGTATGGCGCCAGGAAGGCCTCTCCCCCCGAGAACAGGGGGCGCGTCCCGTATGCACGACTGACAAAACCACCTACGACGATCTCGCATGTGAAGGAACCCACGACGAGCAGGACCATCCGGAGGACGTTCCCGGACAAGAGGGATGGCTCCGACCGAGGAACCAGTGGGCGTGTTGCGCCGGAGTCTCCGGCTTCAGTACTCCAGGCATCGAACATGTACCCAGACCTCCTCCGGGACTCCCAGGATATCCACCGCACGATCCCGGCGAGCGCCAGAGAAGCCCAGATCCACGGCACCCTCCATATGCTCCAGAAGCCGGGGCCGGACCGTACCCCCAATATTTCGGACATCCGCTCATAGACGGGCGTAAGACTCCGGTTGAGTGCCGCCCTTTCAGGCCCCGCTAGGTCCCACAAGAAGGAGACTACCAGCAAGAGCAAGACCAGGGAAGCGCTCACTCCCGCCAGGAACCTTATACCCAAGGCCCTGAGCGAGCTCAAACTGGCTTTTGTTCCGGAAGCAATCCTCGCCAGTCTGCGGTACACCGGGCGGTCGAAGATGCGATACTTCCTGAGGTATGCGCCTATCTTGGGGAACACAGCCACACCAACGAGCAAGACTGCGGTAAGTGCCAGCGTGGCAATCTCGAAATCCCTTCCGAGGTAACTCCGGGCTCGCTCACCGAGGAAATAGACCATGCCCCCTTCAAGGAAAAACCTCCCGGCGCGCCCTATCACCGAAGCCACCGTGAAGGTGAAGAACGGCACGCGAAAGAGACCCGCACCCAACGTGAAGACTTTGTATGGCACCGGAGTGAACGCGGCTATGCCGACAGCCCAGCCTCCGTATTTCCTGAACAGTGCTTCCACCTTTTCGACCACTTCGCGGGCGAAAAACCTCTCCACCACGGGCCTACCCGCCTTGCGGCCGGCCGCGTAGCCGAGAAACGCGCCCAAGATCGAAGCGGCGGTGGCCAGGAACGCATACCACCAGGACAGCCTGGGGTTCATCAGGCAAAGAGGAAAGAGCAGGACGTCAGGGGGTATTGGAAACACGGTGGATTCGAAGAAGGCCACAAGGAAAAGCCCCAGAGGGCCGTATTCCAAGAGCCTCTCCACTGAGAACATCTCGCACCGCCTGGGGAGAAAAAGAGTCGGTAAGCAGGTCTGTAAGCCGGGTTCTGTCGAGAGTGGTCATCCATCTGGGGAGAAAGTTACCCTTCTCCTCAAGCGACCATACCCGAGGGCTCGGCGGGCCACGTCATTGCCCTCCTATTTGGTCTTGCTCCGGGTGGGGTTTGCCTGGCCAGCCGGTCACCCGACTGCCGGTGGTCTCTTACACCACCTTTTCACCCTTACCCCGCGAGCCTCCGGTGCCGTGATTGCTCTGAGGCTGGGCATGCCTCAGGGCATGGGCCCCGGCTCTCGAGGCGGTATGTTTCTGTGGCACTTTCCCTGAAGTCACCTTCGCTGGGCGTTACCCAGCACCCTGCCCTATGGAGCCCGGACTTTCCTCAGGCGCGAGTTTCGGCCTTTCGGCCGGACCGCACCCGCGACCACTCGACCTGCTTACCCACAGAGATAATAACAAGGCCGGCGGAAGGCGTCAAAGCGCCCTAAGCGCCTGACTCGCGGGGAAATCCCCGCGTACCGGCTTAATCTAGTCTACTTCGGTTGAAATATTATGTCAACTCTGTGTGCTTGTACGAACATGGAACACAGCTGTCAGAAGGAATTGTACCAAGTTCCGGAAAATTATGCCGCCGGCATCATCTGTGTATAGGGGAGGAAGTCCGGGTGGCTAGCCAAGCTCTCCCGGCCAACGCAGGCTCGCACCGCCGGCGAACTGGGAAACCGTGTTTCCAGAGGAGAGAAGCTTCACCACCTCGCTCAATCAGGTGACCAGCCTCTTTGTAGGCGAGGCCCAAAGGTTCGCCAACGTAGTGTTCTCGGGCGTGGGAAGCGCGGTATACATGCTCAGGCTTGATGTCCGGATGGGAATCGCCGGGATACTCTCGAGCGCATTGTCCCTCGTCGTGAACCTTCCTTTCGCGAAACCTCTGCGTGATGCCGGAGCGAAATACCAGGCGGCACAGTCGACATTCACACAGAGGATGTCAGACCTTATCGCGGGAGCCATAGCCATCGCGCGGGCGATCCTCCTAGACGCTCCCATCCTTCTCCTAGACGAGGCGACATCTTCCCTGGACGCAGAGTCAGAGGCGCTGGTGCAAGAAGCCCTGGAAAGGCTCATGGCTACCCGAACTACCCTGGTCGTGGCCCACCGTCTTTCCACGGTGCAGGACGCAGACGAGATCTTGGTGATGGAAGACGGCTCTATCGTCGAGAGGGGAACCCACGGAGATCTCATGGCCCTGTCCGGGAAATATCGCAAGTTGGTGGAAGAAACCTACCACGGCGGCAAGGACGGCGACCAAGTTGGTGTATGAAGCCGTAGACCAACCGGTAAACCCAGAGGATGGGTTTCGCCCCCAGTCGGGGCCGAACAAGAAGGCGAGCCGGATGTTTTTTAGCATACAATAGCGGGCCGAACGAACAACGGAAGACCAATCCTTGTGCACTTGTGAGCCCTCAGGAAGAGAGGCCTCCCTTTCGGGAGGCCTCCTCTTGAACTGAGCGCCGGTAAAGCATCGCTAAGACAGCCCGGCGATCACGCCTGATCCTAGAACTCCACCTTGGGCGCGGTCCTCGCGTCGGGTGAGACCTCGTAGTAGGCCCTCTCCGAGAACCCAGCGAGCCTCGCGAATATGACCATAGGGAACTGCTTGATCTTGGAGTTGAACACCCTCACAGCCTCGTTGTACCTGCCGCGCTCTGTGGCTAGGCGGTTCTCTGTACCCGCCAGCTCATCCATCAGGGCCCTGAACTGGGCGTCGGCCTTGAGCTGGGGGTAATTCTCCACGACCACCAAGAGTCGCGAGATGGCCGATTCCAGTTCGCTGGCCGCCTCTGCCTTTTCATCCACTGTCCTGGCTCCCGCGAGTCGCGCCCGCGCGTCCGCGATGGCAGTGAAAACTTCCTCTTCATGGGCAGCGTAACCCTTAACGGTGGCAACCAAATTGGGGATCAGGTCGTTGCGCCTCTGAAGCTGGTTCTCAACCTGGGCCCACTGGCCGTCTACCGCCTCGTTCTCCCTGACCAGCGAGTTGTAGGCCCCGATGGCCCATCCGCCCAAGAGCACAATGATACCCAGGATTACGAGCAAAACAAGTCCTGCTTTCTTCACCGATATCCTCCTCCTACCATTTCCTGCTGGCTCCGCCGCCGCCGCTCCGGCCGCCGCCAAATCCTCTAGGGCCGGAAAAACCACCCGAACCTTTGCCGCCTCCAGGCCCACCCCAGAACGGCCCGGGACCTACCGGGAACCCTCCACCCATGGTGGGACGCTGGAGCCTGCCGATCCTTCTTTCCTTCTCATCGTGATAGCCGCACTTGGTGCAGTGGTAGATCGTCCTGGCAATGCCATGTGTATCGTAGGTTGCCTGCTGCACGACGCGGTCGGTCACCGTCAGGCGACTCTTGCACCTCGGGCAACGTTTGCCCCTTGCGGCAAGATATGCCATGGCGAGCACGGGAAGCCCGAAGACCAGAGCGATGAGCCCAAGGGGCACCTCGACCGGCTCGACGTAGAAGTCCTCGTACTTCTTCGTGGCAGCCTTAAGGTCCAGCGTAACCCCAGCATCTTTGGCTACGTAGTTGGCGGCCACAAGCAGCCCGGCATAAAGGCCCTTACCGTACTCGCCCTGCTGAAAGTACGGGATCATCTCATCGAGTATGTCTCCGGCCCGCGCGTCGGTGATGACGGGCTCCAGCCCGTAGCCGACCTCGGCCCTCATATCCCGCTCTTTCATAGAGACGACAATGAGGAGCCCTTTGTCTTCGCCTTTCTTACCGATGCCCCACGTTTCGTAAAGATGGACCGCGTACTGCTCGATGGTCTCGTCTCCGTGATCCGGGACTATCGCCACCGCAAACGTGACCCCGGTCTGGTCAAGAACCGCGTTCACCAAGGCGTCTAAGTTCGTCTTGTCCTCGGAGCTCAACACCCCTACGAAATCGTTGATATTTCCCGTGGGCTGCGGATACGCCGCAAACGCCGCGGATCCGGCGACCATGACGAAGGAAGCAGCCACAACAAGGATAAAGGCGGCCCTGCGTGTTCTGATTTGAAGGACATCCGCTCTAGTCGCTCCCATCGCCCAGTCACCTCCTCGAGATATCATCTACCATTACGAGTCTACGCAGGAGCGGTATGAGGTCACGCATAGATTTGGGACGTTGCCGGAAGTCTTCTTCCGCCCTCCAGACATGAGACCTCTCAGCCTATCATGGCCCTTAGGTCCAGCACCCTGTTGGATGTGGAATCGGCAGCCTTGTTTTCGTCCCTGGGGACATGCCGGATTTCCCATCGCTCGAACCGGGAAAGGAGCCCGACGACCTTCTTGTGGAGCGGGATGAGGCCTTCGTTTTTCACTTTATACTCGCCTTTTATCTGGCGGACGCACAGCTCTGAGTCGGACCTTATCTCGACCTCGGTGACGCCCATATCGAGACACTCGGTGAGTCCCGCGATGAGGGCCGAATATTCGGCCACGTTGTTCGTGGCAACGCCGAGGTACAGGCCCAGCCTCCGTTCCTTGTCGTCTTCCGTCCTGATCACCGCCGCGCAAGACGCCTCTCCAGGGTTTCCCCGGGATGCGCCGTCCACATTGAGTATCGCCTTCATCAGGGCAACCTCCCCCGGACCTCGTTCTGGAAATCTATGCCGAGTAAATAATCTCACGGCCACCTGAGGCGAGACAAGAGACGAGGCCCCAGGTGGCCGCCCTAAGGACGGAAGACGGGTTATACTCTCTCGGCTGACGCCAGGTACAGTGCGTTGAAAAGGACCTTGTACGTGCCCCTGGCCTGCCCGCGGAAGTATGGATGGAACCCTACGAGCACGGCCCGCCCGAGCCCCACAGGATAGTCGACGAGCGCGGCCTTGTTGAGCATGTACTGGCTGCCAAGGAGCCATCCGGACATAAGAGGATTCACGGCAGGGTACCGTGCAACCACGGTACCTTCCTTCGTCTCCCAAACCGCGTTCCGCTCAAACACCACCGGGAGCTCCCTGGGAAGCCCAAACCCGAGGGGATGCTCGGTGTCTATTACGGTCTTCAGGATGGAGCCCGGGACAAAGAACTCCTGGGGCTTCTTGTCCCCGACGACGTTGGTGCAGTCGAGCCCCAGCTGTTCGATGGCCCAATCGGCCGCTCCGGCCACGAACACTCCGGTCCCACCCTGCTCCAGGAATTCGGCCACCGATTCTTTGCCCTGTTGGCCGAGGCCTCCTGTGTATTCGGGCGGGTAGGTTCCTGGCCTGTTTCCGTGTGTCATGAAGGCCGCGGGTTGGGACGGGAACACGACTACGTCGAAATCCCGGGCCAGATCGCCTTCCCTTATACGGCCGTTCACCACGGACTCATAGGAGAACCCGTACTCTTCGAGCACATAGCGGAGCCAGCCTTCGTCGGCAAAGCCCCTGTAGCTCTTGTAAACGGCGATCCTGGGCTTCTTGAGCTTCATGAGCGGGCTCCTGACCACTCCGGTGGCGCTGACGTCCACCCCGTACTCTCCGGCAAGCCTCGCGAGGACCTCGGCCTCGGAGAGGGGGACCAGGAACGTGCCGGCCTCCACGAGGGCTCCCTCAGACTTGTAAGAAGTCACGGTGCGGAAGACCGGGATGTCCATATCCAGGAGCTTGTTCACCATCTTCACAGACGCGGTCACAGAAGCAGGAATGGCGAGGTACTTGCTCCCGGAGGCTTCCAGAGCAGCATGACGGTCAGACGCGGAAGGTGCGCCTTCGGCGGGCCTGGGGCTTTCCCCGATTGCCACAGACGACGCGATGGCCACGCCGCCCCTGGGCTTCTCGAGCCTCTCCACCTTCTCAAGGACCGCATCGAACGGTTTCTTGGCCAGTACCGCCTTCACACCCATCATGAGCGGGAGGGTGTGGCCCGTCACGTCGTATGGAAGCTTGGGCGGCCCGCCGGGGTACTGCCTTAGGTCGGGGTATTCTTGTACCTCCAGGAGGGTCTTGGCGTAGGCGCCGTAGGGCTGGGCGAGTTTCACCACGTATGAACCTGCGTCGAACCGGACTCCTTCAACCTCAAATGGCTCTTTGGCCACATGTATCTCCACAAGCCCGTTTTCCAGGACCTTCAGAAGCTCGTGGAGCATCACGGGATCTCGCTGGTCTTTCGGGAAAACGTAGGCGTAGGGCTCCTTTCTCTCTACGGCCCGCTTGTGGATCTTGTAGAAATTCCCGACCCAGAGATGCCGGAACTTGGCCGCGTGGCTGAGACAGGCGTAGCAGGCGATCTTCTCGTAATCCACGATGTCCCTGAGCCGCCATTCTCCACCCTTCCAGGGAGCGGGGTGGTTCCACGTGGATACCTTGGGGTCAAGCCCGTCCCGGGTCGGACGGAGCTCTTCGAACTTCCTCACGGTAGGCGTGGCGAGTTTGGCGCTCGCCGCCTCGGACAGGATGCGTACTCCGCCGTGGTAGTGCTGGTAGGCACGGGACGGCGCGAAACCGTCGTAGGTATTGAGCCACGAAACGCCGGTTTTTCCTTCTGCCAGGAGCTCTCCGGCCATGTGGATCCCGAGCTCCGCCACTTCCTGCTGGAGTATGTAGTCCACGTTGGGGTCGTAGGGGTCCATAAACGGAGGCAGGAAGAAGCGGAATCCCTGGTCGCCCATCTGGTGGAGGTCAAACACGATCTGGGGATGCCAGACGTTGTGGAGTTTCTCTACTGTGAGCTTGTTCTCGGCGAGGTTCAGCATGAACCAGTCTCGGTTGTTGTCGTGTCCCGCGTACTTCTGGTAGATGAAGGGAGGCGCCGAACCCTCATAGGGCGTACCAAGCGTCTGCCTGTACCAGTTCACGACCAGGTCAAGCCCATCGGGGTTCAAAGACGGCACGAAAAGCAAAATCACGTTGTCCAGTATCTCTTTTACCTTTTCGTCTTCCCTCGTCTCCAGCTCATAGAGGAGCTCGGGCGCCATCTGGACTGCGCCTACCTCGGTCGCGTGGATGGAGCACGAGATCATGACGATGGTCTTGCCCTTCTTGATGAGCGCCTCGGCTTCTTCGGGGCTGAGGCCCCTAGGGTCTGCGAGTCTAGCCTGGATCTCTCTGTACTCGTCGAGCCTTCTGAGATTCTCCGGCGAGGTCATGACGATGTAGTAGAAGGGCCTACCTTCAGTGCTTTCTCCCATGTGGACGATCCGGAGCCTGCGGGCTCCTTCGGCCAGCATCTTGTAGTACTCGGTAAGCTGCGTCCAATCAGCGAGTTTCCGGTCGTCGCCGGGAGTGAAACCTAAGAACTCTCTTGGCGGGATAGCAGGCATTCTTGCCGCGCCTCAAGCGGCGCCTTTCCTCCTTTCGTCCTCTTGGCTGCCAGGACTCGTTCGGGGCAGTCCTTAAGGCCTGCCGCCCTAAGGATTTCCCCCGTAAGTCCTAGTTTTCCTTCTAGAGGCGAAATATCGACGGTTGGTAACAGGGACAGGGCGGAGTACTCGAGGCAATCAGCGCTTAAGACCATCAAGATGCGCCTGCGCCCGGCTTTCCGGGGCCAGGCGCAGGCGGATTCGATACGGCTACTTCCGTACGACGGACGCGACCAAGCTGAAGAAGGACTTGTTGCGGGAAAGGACGTCTTCGAGCGCGTTCAAGACGTAGTCTATGTCCTCTTTCTCGACGATGAGGGCCGGCTCCAGGCGGATTACGTTGGGATTGTTCAGCGTGTAGACGCTTATGACCCTGTGGCGCTTGAGGAGCTCGGAAGCGACCAGGGCACCGCAGTACTCCTCGGCGATCCTGTTCACAGACCCTGCCGTCAGCACATCGAGGATGCCTCCGGGCTTGCGGAACTCGATACCGATAAGGAGCCCTCTCCCCCGGACGTCCTCTATGATCTTATAGCGTTCCTTGAGGGTCCTGAGACCCGCCAAGCAGTAATCTCCGAGTTCCCGGGCCCTCTCCGGCAGGTTTTCGTTCACGATCTTCTCGATGGAAGCCAGGGCGGCCGCGCAAGCCCTCGTCCCACCTCCGAAAGTGGATGTGTGGAGGATCGCCTTCGAGAGACCTCCGTACGCCTTCTCCCACACCTTCCTCGTGGCCATGGTGGCCCCGATGGGCATCACCCCACCTCCCAGGGCCTTCGCCAGGCACAGGATGTCGGGGCGGACGTTCTCGTGGCCGGCGGCGAACATCTTCCCCGTACGCCCGAAACCCGTTTGGACCTCGTCGAGTATAAGCAGGGCGCCGTACTTCTCCGTGAGCTCTCTGGCCTTCCTCAGGTAGCCTTCAGGAGGGACTATCACGCCGCCCTCGCCCTGGATAGGCTCGGTTATGAACGCGATGACCTTGTTTTCCCTGAGGACTCTCTCAAGCGCGGCTACGTCGCCAAAAGGTACCTCCACGGTTCCGGGGATAAGCGGGTAGAACGGTTTCTTGTACTTCTCCCTTCCGCCTACTGAAAGGGCACCCAGGGTTTTCCCGTGAAACGCGCCGGTGCAGTAGACGAAAACCCCGTCGCCCATCGCGCCTTTCGCAAGCTTCAGGGCTGCCTCTACCGCTTCAGCGCCGCTGTTGGAGAAAAAGGTTATCTCCAGCCCCTCAGGCGCGACCTTCGCGAGGTCGTGGGCAAGGGCTGCCTGGAACGGATTCGTCATGACCTGGAGGTAATTGGGCAGTTCCTCCACCTCGCGAAGCGCCGCGAGGATGTCCTTGGGGCTGTGTCCGAAGGGAAGACACCCGTAGCCGCCGACGAAATCGAGGTACCGGTTGCCTTCTTCGTCGTACACCGATACCCCGTCTCCCCTCACGAACTTCTTGTTGAAACCCACCACGGACTGGAGGGTGCGGAGACCCGGGTTTACATACCTGCCGAACAGATCTCCCATCCGCTCCTCGCTGAGGCCGAGCGCTCCTCTCACACCCAAAAGCTCCTTGTTTGCCATTGAGATCCTCCTTGTGGACGGTTTCCTTCCGGGCCGCCGGCAGCCTACCGGGTAGCCCAAAGATGCCAGAGTGGGAACTGGGTCTCTCATGTATTGTGTGCACATACTTGTGCACGCCGTTATCTTACACTGCCCCGAGCCCCGCGCACAATAGGGATTTGGTTCGGCGCGAGAGCCAACCATCGGACTTATGTAACCTTCTGCATTATGTCAACATAACTTGGGGTGAGGCGCGGCGCCTTACCTCCCCCGGGGGCCGCGCCTCTTACCATCTGGCCTACCGGCGGCAGTTGGTATAGAATCGATATATTGTGTAGGAGGAGATAGCCATACCGGAGATCACATCTTTTCATAGTGAACCTTTCCCCGCGGAGCCGTCGGCCAAAGAGATCCGGAGGACCATCGCGCACCTGGTGTGGCCGGCAACCGTAGAGAGCGTTCTCCAGATGGGCGTCGGTCTGGTCAACACGGGGATGGTCGGACACCTGTCCGCTACTGCCATCGGCGCAGTCGGGCTGACAAACAGAGCCACCATGGTAGCCTGGGCGCTCTTCCAGGCGGTATCCACCGGGGCCACCGTCCTCGTTGCTCAGGCAGTAGGGTCGGGGCGGCGCGATAGGGCCAAGACCGTAGCGACGCAGGCGCTTCTCTTCGGCACCACCGGCGTGCTCACCCTGGCAGCTGTCTTCGCCTTGCTGGGCTCAAGGCTGCTCGCCATCTTCAAGCCCGACCCATCTCTCCTAGACACGGCCACCAAGTACCTCCGCATAGTGGTCATAGGGATGCCGGCGGTAGGCATCATGACCGCGGCAGGAGCTTGCCTGCGGGGAGCCGGGAATACCAGGACTCCCATGGTCATCGCGGTATTCGTGAACCTAATGAACCTCGCCGGAAACAGCGTGCTCATCTACGGGCGGCTGGGTTTCCCCGCTTTGGGGATCACGGGTTCGGCCATCTCGACGGTCCTGGCCCAGTGGACCGGCGCATTTCTCGCCCTCTTCGCGATAATGGGCAGGAATTCTCCCCTCGGGCTCGTAGCTCGCGGGCCGTGGAAGTTCGCCAGACAAGAACTCAGGGAGATGCTGGATATAGGGCTCCCCTCCACGGGAGAGTCCCTCTTCTGGCAGGCCGCGGCCATAATCCTGACCTTATTCATCACCGGGTTCGGAACCGAAGCCCTGGCTGCCCACCAGCTCGGCCTCCAAGCGGAATCCATCTCGTACATGCCGACCGCCGGTTTCGGCATTGCAGCCACGGCGTTGGTCGGCCAGGCCATCGGAGCGCGAAACTACCATCTGGCGAAACGGGTTACCCGGGAGCTGGGCGTCCTCATAACGATCATCACGGCCTTCACTGCAGGGCTCCTCATATTCCTCCCCGAGCAGATCCTGGCCCTCCTCACAAACGATCCTGAAGTCATCGCGTTGGGCGCGATCTACCTGAGGCTTATGGGTACCGCCCAGATACCTCAACAGCTCGGCGGCGTGCTGTCGGGGGCCCTTAGAGGGAGCGGAGATACCAGGACTCCCATGTACGTCGCGGCGCTGGGCCTCTGGTGCGTAAGGCTGCCCCTCGCCTACGTGCTTGCCTTCCCCATGGGCATGGGCATAGCCGGAGTCTGGACGGGCATGACGGTTGACCTTTTCGTGAGGTTCACGCTTACGGTTATGCGATACCGCAGGATCCCGTGGGTCTCCGGCGAAACCTTAAGGACTCAAAGCGCATCCTCGGGAGCCGGTTGAATAGGAGCAGGTCTCAAGACTAAGGAGCCGAAAGGCGGAGGGAGTGTGTCCAGTGGGTATCCTTGGCCTTATATCAACCGCGTTTGTAGTCGGGCTTTCCGGAGCGATGGGGCCGGGGAGCCTGCTCGTCGTCGTGGTAACCGATACGGTGAAGCGGGGCTTTTGGGCAGGTCCCGCAGCCATCGTGGGCCACGCGGCTGCGGAGATAGCCGTGGTCGCACTGCTCAGCCTGGGGCTCGGGAAAGTCTTGGCCTACGAAAAGGTGCTGGGAGCCGTGGGACTCATCGGAGGCGCCATGCTCTTCTACTTCGGCTACGGCACCGTGAAGACCGCGAGGAACGCCACGCTCTCCCTTGAACGAGCCGCGGAGAGCGCCAGGACATCCGGCACCGGGAGTGGAAAAGGCCTCCTGAGCACAGCGATAGCGGGTATAGCGGCGAGCATATCAAACCCATACTGGATCCTCTGGTGGGCGACTGTCGGGGCGGCCCATGTGGCGACTTCCACATCTTACGGCGCCTTCGGACCCGCGGCCTTTTTCGCCGGCCACATCGCGGCGGACTTCGCGTGGTACTCCTTCGTCTCGCTGGCCATAGCGACAGGAACCCGGTTCTTTAACGACAAAGCCTACCGGGGTATCCTCTTTGCCTGCGGCATCTTCCTGTTCCTTTTCGGAGCGTATTTCTTGAAACTCGGCATGGAAAGCTTCCTCTGAAATGGAAAGGAGCCTGCCGAAACAGGCTCCTGCCGGTCGCGTTCTCTGGTTCTTAGGTCTCATTCGGATTTTGCTTCTTGCTTGGATTCAGCTTTGGACTCCTCCGCGTCTTTCTTGCCTTTCCCGACCTTTATCTTGGAGATCACTTCCGGAAGTAAAGCTGTGACTTTGTCCAATACGCTCTTTCCGCCTCCGAAGGGGAACACCTGGACGTCCGTGCCCTTCACCGCTATCACGGCTATGGGCCTGAGCGCGGCGCCCGCCCCGGAACCTCCTCCTGTACCGGACTGCTCCGTCTGCTTACCCTCTCCGCCGCCGGACCCGAAGCCGAATGACACGACCTGGACGGGGATGAGGGTAACCTCGCCCACGACGATCGGGTCGCCAATGCAGGTCTTGGTGGAGATGAACTTCTCGAGGCCCGACACCGTGATCCCCAGCATCTCCTGTAGATCCATCCGAATCCCTCCTCGTTGTACTTTTTTCTCTTACCCGGATCTATGCGCCCCGAGTAGCGGCGCTTTCCCGAACTTCCCCGCGCGCTTCTTGAGCCAAAGAGGCCTTATCTCTCGCGCGAAGAAGAACCTCGCCAGTAGATAGACCAGCTGAACCGGCAAGAACCATATTTCTCCACGCGCTTTCACCGATACGGAGGAGGTCACAAATTCCGGCTCCACGCTGAGCCACTTCTGCCCCGTCATCCCGGACCACGTGACGAAGGCCGCGTACGCCATCCCGGTTACGCCCGGGTCTCCCAAGCCGCCACGGACGGATACCTTGCCACTGGGATGGAGCGCTCTCACGAGGCTCACGACGGCCCCTAGAACGGCATCCCTCACCTCTGGGGCAAGCCACCGCTTCAGCTTCTCGAGTCTCAAGGTAAACGAAAAGCGCTTTCTGTTGGCGCTACCGGCCGCGGCCTTATCCCTTTCCGGCATGCGCGCCGCGCTCAGCCTAGACTTAATCGCGCCCAAGGAACCCTTCTTTTCGCGGCTCGGCGGCTTCGGAGGAACCCGTCCCGATGTCCGATACACCGGCTCTTGAGAAACCGTCTTCCGCCGGGCTCTTTCACTGGGGACCGGTCTAGCGACGGTCACTCCTGCCACCCGGATCTCCGGCGGATCGCCCACGGCGAAGCTCGCTCCCAAGAAACCTCCCAAGACAGCGAGGCGCGCCCATCCGGTCGTCTCGATTGAGCCAGACGCGCCGGCATCCTCGAGGTCTTCGAGGGTCTCCGTGTCAACCTCAAGCCGGCACTCTCCCTGGACGGCGGCCCTCACAGGAAGGGCCAAGAAAAGCAGCACCGCGAGGAAGCAGCCTGCCGCCACTGCCACGACCACCTTGGCCACAAACAGAAGAGCCGCCGTGAGGAAAGCCATCCAAGCCACCTTCCCTTGTCTTGGCACGGGGGTAGCTCCGGCCGGACGGACGTCGTGTCCCCGCTGGCCGGAGCTTGTCCCTTCAGTAACCTACTACACCGGAGGGAAGAAAAGGTCTCGGCGAATCTTCAAAATCCACCATGAAAACCTATCCTGAAAGCCTCAAGGCCCTCCCCTACCCGGGGAATCCCTCAGGCGCTGAGTGGCCTGGGCCGCTCAGCGCCTGAGGACTCCGGCAAGTTCTTTGAGCAGTACGGGAAGCCCTTCCACGAGCCTTTCGAACTCCTCGATGCGGAAGAACTCGTTGGGCCCGTGGACGTTTTCATCCGGGCTGGAGGTCGCAAAGAACACGAGATAGGTTCCCAGCACGTCCAGGAAGGTCCGGGCGATTGGGAGAGTCCCTCCCAGCCTTACCGTGACCGGCTCCCGCCCGTACAGGTCTTTCAGGACCCTGGCCATGACCCCAAGCACGGGATGGTCCTGGGGGATCACATACGGCCTGGAATTCCCGGGGAAAGCCGTTACTTTGACGCGCACGCCGCGCGGCGTATGGTTTTCGACATGCCTCGTCAGGAGCTCAACGATCCTGTCAGGCTCCTGGTTCGGGACCAGCCTGCACGTTATCTTGCACGCAGCCCTCGCGGGGATTATGGTCTTTATCCCTTCACCCTGGAAGCCTCCCCAGATGCCGACGACGTCCAGGGTCGGCCTGGCCCAGAGGCGCTCGGTCACGGTGTAACCGGGCTCCCCGAAAAGTTCGGGCACTCCAGCCAGCTCTTTGTAGGCTTCCTCGTCGACGGGAACCTTGGCGAACGCCTCCCGTTCGGCGGGTGTGAGCTCCACGACATCATCGTAGAAGCCCTCGACCAACACCTTTCCGTCCAGATCCTTCATGCTGGCTATGATCTGGGCCAAGGCGATGAGCGGGTTGTTCACCGCGCCCCCGGCACCGCCTGAATGGAGGTCCTGCTTCGGGCCCTGCACTTCGATCTGGACGCCGCAAAGCCCACGCGAACCGGTAGTTATGGACGGGATCTCCCGGGAATACATGCCGCCGTCAACCGAGACCACCAGGTCGCACCTGAGAAGGTCTTTGTTCTCCGCCATGAAGGCTTTGAGGTTGGGGCTCCCGATCTCCTCTTCTCCTTCGAACAGGAACTTGACGTTTACCGGGAGTCCCTCGCCCTGAAGGGCTTTCTCCACGGCAACGATGGCCGGGAACACGCCGCCTTTGTCGTCGGCAGCCCCGCGGGCGAAAATCTTTCCGTCCCTTATCTCGGGCTCAAACGGTCCGGTCACCCACTCGTCGAGGGGATCCGCAGGCTGGGTATCGTAGTGGCCGTAGATGAGCACGGTGGGGGCTCCCGGCTCCTTAGCTTCGGCAATCCCGTAGACCACAGGGTGCCCTCCGGTCGGGAACACCCGGACGTCCTTTATCCCCGCGCGCTCCATCCTCGCCTTAAGCCACTGGGCCGCCCTCTCCATGTCGGGCTTGTGCTCAGGCAGGGCACTCACACTGGGGATTGAGAGAAACTCGAGGAATTCGTCTATGTACGACACTGCGCTGCTCCCTTCTTTCTCCTTTTGCTTTTTCTCCTCTACCTATTTCTCGTCTTGCTTCTTACTCACTTATCTTTGCGGCAGTCCTCCCTCAGACCTCCACCATCACTATACTTGATACGGTTTGGTAATCTGGTAGGAGAGATGCTCAATTCTCAGTTGGAGAATAGACAGAATGACTCTTGCCGGAGGAAGCGATGTTTGACGCGGTACTGTTTGACTTGGACGGCACTCTGATAGATACTACTCAGGCTATTTTGGACAGCCTTCAATACACGGTCCGCTACTTCACGGGGGAGACCCGGGATAAGGAGCAGTTCAGGAAATACGCGGGTGTGCCTTTGGACGAGGTCCTGATGGACCTCCTGCCGGACCACATAGAGGAAGCCCGGGACGTGTACATCCGGCACAACCTTTCCCTCCATGACGAAATGGTGAGGGCATTCCCCGGGACCATCGAAACCCTCGAAGAGCTGAGGCGCCGGGGGGTCAAACTGGCCATAGTCACCTCCAAGCGCAGGCCATCCGCCATGTTCGGCCTCAAGGCCACCGGCCTTCTCGGGCGTTTTGACGCCATGGTATTTTACGATGACGTGACCAAACACAAGCCCGAGCCCGAACCCATCTTAAAGGCCCTCGAACTCCTCGGGATCGAGAAAGGCACAGTCCTCATGGTGGGCGACAGCACCTACGACATAAGGGCGGCGAGGAGCGCGGACGCCCGGCTCGAAGACATCGTCGTGAAGTCAGCCGGAGCGGCTTACGGGCCCTTTGGCCGGGAAGTGCTGTCCAAAGAAAACCCGGACTATATCCTGGATTCCATAGGCGAGGTCATCTCGGTCCTCGAAGCTGAGTCTGCTGTGCAGTAGATGTTGCGGAGGTAAACGGTCCGAAGGCCTCGTCGACCGGTATTTCCAACGCATAGGCTTCTCTGTTGGCGGCGATGAGTCTACCGGAGGAGCGGTCGATCTGTATGATATCCGACCACTTGTAGCCCGCTTGGTAAATCCAAGCGCATCCCAGAGCGAGGAGGATCAAGAAAACGGCACCGCCGCTAATCCGGACTTTTGTCTCCGGATCGCGCGATACGAGTATATACTCGAGCCCCAGGACCACGATAGCCAGCGGCCACCATTTCAGAAATCCATCGCGGAGAAAAGAGCCGGTCCCGAATGTCTCGAGCGCGACCATGAGCCCGAGTGCCACGAGAACTATGCCCAAGGTGTACTTACCTACCGTCCTCTGCATACCGACCCACCTTCTTTCATGCCTGGCGATTCTTATTACGTAAGGCCAAAAGCAGGGTAACGACTTCCCGTAGCAGAACATGGGTTGTACGGCATTCGCCCTATCACGGTCAAGAGGAATACCAAGCCCAGAGAATGAGGAGGTATCAACTGTCCGTGAAACCGCTTGAAATCCGGGTTCCCCCGCCTCCAGACGCCCCGGTGAGATCCGTCGTGGACGTGGTCCACGGAGTCGCCATCGAGGACCCATACCGCTGGCTTGAAGACGGGACTTCCCCTGAGACGCTGGAATGGACCGAGCTCCAGAACAAGCGCACGGAGGAAGTCCTGAGCCAGATCCCCGCAAGAGATTTCTTCGCAGACGAACTGACAGAGATTCTCTCCGAAGATTACGTGGGCTCGCCTGTAGTAAGGGGAAACAGGCTCTTCTACATAAAGAGGGCTTCCGGGCAAAACCAGCCGGTCCTCTGCATGCGGGAGCTATCGGGCGGCTCGCCCGAGAGGGTGCTCCTGGACCCCAACGAGGCCAGCGACAGGGGTATCGTGGCCTTGGACTGGTGGTACCCGTCCCGGGACGGCACGAAGCTCGCCTACGGCTACTCCGAGCGCGGAGACGAGTGGAGCGTGCTGAGGATCCTGGACATTGAGACCGGCGAGGTACTGCCCGAAGAGATCGAGAGGGCACGCGGCGCCGGGGTCACCTGGGAGCCGGACGGCCTCGGGTTTTACTACAGCAAGTATCCCAAGCCCGGAGAGGTGCCTCCCGGTGAAGAGAACTACAACCGCCACGTGTTCTACCACCGTTTGGGACAGGACCCCAAAGACGACAAGAAGATATACGGCGAGGGGCGTCCCAGGCACGAGATGTACGGCACCTCCCTCTCCGACGACGGGAAGTACCTCCTGCTCACGGTCATGCACGGGTGGAACAGCACCGACCTCCTCTTCCGCGAGGCAAAGGACCTTGATGGCCCGTTTATCCCCATCGTCCAGGGGATCGACGCCATCTTCAGCGGCAAGATATACAAGGGAACCCTTTACATGCTCACCAACTATAAGGCATCCCGTTACCGGATCGTGGCGGTCGACCTAAACGACACCGCCGAATCGTCCTGGCGAGAAATCGTGCCTGAAGACCCCGAGGTAACCCTGACCGGGTTCTGGATAGCGTGCGACTCTCTGGTCGTCACCGCCATGAAAGACGCGTCTTCCCGCATTTTCGTCTACAATCTGGATGGGTCGGGAAAGAGGGAAATCCCCCTCCCCACGCTCGGGACAGTAGGTTCGGTATCCGCTCAGGTGGATAGCCCCGAGGTCTTTTTCGACTTTCAGTCCTTCGCCTACTCCAACGCCATCTACAGGTTTTACGTAGACGGATTGGGCAAGCCGGAACTGGTGCTCAGGAGCGCGCAGGTCTTTGACCCGTCTCTCGTTGAGGTCAAACAGGTCTTCTACTCGTCCAAGGACGGGACCCGGGTTCCCATGTTCATAATCCACCGGAAAGACCTGCTTGAGGGAGAAGGCGCGGGGCGTCCACATCCCACCGTCCTCACCGGTTACGGAGGGTTCAACCTGGCGAGGGTGCCTACTTACGTGAGCACTGTACTCCCGTGGATACTGTCTGGCGGGATATACGCCTCGGCGAACCTCCGCGGGGGCAACGAGTACGGCGAGGAATGGCACAGGGCAGGTATGCGCGAGAACAAGCAGAACGTCTTCGACGACTTCATAGCTGCAGCCGAGTACCTCATAAATGAAGGATATACCGACAAGGAACACCTGGGTATCTGGGGTAGGAGCAACGGCGGCCTCCTGGTGGGTGCGGCCATGACCCAGCGTCCGGACTTATTCAAGGCAGTCTCTTGCGGAGTCCCGCTCCTCGACATGGTGAGGTACCACAAGTTCCTCATCGCCTATATCTGGACGTCCGAGTACGGCGACCCGGACGATCCCGAGGCCTTCAAGTGGCTGTACGCCTATTCTCCGTACCACAAGGTGAGGGAAGACGTTGAGTACCCCGCCGTGCTGTTCTACACGGCGTCCTCTGACACGAGGGTCGACCCGATGCACGCCCGCAAGATGGCGGCCAGGCTCCAGGCGGCACATCTCAAGAATGGAAGCGACAATCCTGTGCTGCTCATCGTCGAGTCGGACGCCGGCCACGGTGTCGGAAAACCCCTTTACAAAGTGGTCCAGGAGCAGGCCAACATGTGGGCGTTCCTCGCCTGGCAGCTGGGGCTGGAAATCCCCGAGTCCGAGGGAGCGCACGAGGCGGCCCCGGGGGGCAGCCCTTAAGAGGCCTGGCAAAGTCCTTGAGTTGGAAGGCTCCCGAAGCCTTCCTGTGTGATACTGTTAGAAGCAGAGTACCCGCGGGAGACGGCGCAGGATGCGGCTCGAATGTGGAAAGGCGCTTCCGGGCAACGTCCGTAGCGCCGGCTCCCGCCGACAAACGGAGGGTCTCAAGTGGCTGTCTCTGTCGCCCTCATACAGCACGAAGCTTACGACGTGAGGTCCTCGGCGGAAGGGCTTTCGAGGGTCCTTGACCTGATAGACCAATCGGCCGGGGCCCGGCCTGACCTCGTAGTCCTCCCCGAATGCAGCTATCCGGGGTACTACTTGGGTCTCTCAGAAAACCCCGGAAAAGCGCTCTCGGGATGGGAAGAGGCGCTAAGGCGCTTTAAGGAAAAAGCCAGGCAGCACAAAGTGCACCTTATCGCAGGGATCGGCGAACTGGACGGTGGAAAAGCTTACAACTCTGCGTACCTCATAGGCCCGGGCGGAGACGTCATCGGAAGGACCCGCAAGACTTTCCTCTGGCACTTTGACTCCAAGTGGTTCGCCCAAGGCGACGCCTACGACGTGTTCGATACACCCCTCGGCAAGATAGGGGTCCTCATCTGCGCGGACGGGAGGCTCCCCGAGATAGCCAGGGCGCTGGCGCTCAAAGGCGCCGAGATAATCGTCGACCCGACCAACTGGGTGTCCACGGGCGCCGGTCCGGAGTCACTCAGGAACGCCCAGCCGGACTGGATCATACCCACTCGCGCTCTCGAGAACGGAGTGTGGTTCCTCTGCGCCAACAAAGTAGGTATGGAGGCCGATTCGGTCGTGTACTGCGGCCAGAGTCTGGTGGCGGCGCCCGACGGGACAGTGCAGGTTAGGGGCTCAAGCGACTCGCCCGAGATCATAACCGCCACCATCGATGTAGACCCGAGGGACAGGCAGAGGGCGATGGCGTTGCGGAGAGAATGGTTCCGCGACGAATACTCAATCCTCCTCACGCCCAACGAGAGGGTCCCGCTCGCCTCAGTCCTTGAGGAACCCATAGCGCCCGCCCGGTCGTTTTCGTACCTGGGCATCGTGCAGATGGATAGGGATATCTCCCTGAACGAATTCGTGGGGTCGGCCACGGAACTCGCAAAAAGGATGGCCGAGCAAGGGGCAAGCCTCATCGTCTTCCCGGAGGTCCCCGTCACCGTCATGAGGGATTTTTCGGCTCCGGTAACCGAGGCTTTGTTGCCTGTGAGCGTCTCTACGGGAGCGACTATCGCCGTAACCACCAAAGCAGGTATGCGCCCGGTGACGACTGTTCTGGAACCCAAAGGCGAAGCCACCTTCCTCGGCACTCAGGGAGAGCCTTCCCGGATCCTTGAGGTAAGCGGCATAAGAACAGGGTTTCTCCTGGGGAACCAGGGGTTCGTGCCTGAAGAAGCCAGGCTCCTCTTTCTAAAGGGAGCGGACCTCATAGTCTGGCAGGCTGACTCGGGGACCGGCAAAGAGAAGCAGGTGGCCATCACCAGGGCCATAGAAAACCGGGTATTTGTGGCCCTCGCCAACTGCTCGGCCAAGGGCGCGACAAGGACCTCGCTGGTAGCCGGTCCCGCAGGCAGGGTCTTGGCCGAAACCTTCCCTTCGGCGCGCCAGGCAGTCCTGGCTCAAATCTCCCCCGCGGAATCCAGGATAAAGGAAGTTGTCCCGGGAACCGACGTGTTCAAGAACAGGCTCCCGTCTCTGTACGGCCCGCTCCTCACCCAGGAGCTCTAAACCGTGTAGGTGCGACCTTCCTGGGCCACCTCTGCACCGGGGAAGGGTTTCCTGCACTCCATGAGCAGCTGCTCTTCGTCGCATAGTGGCCAGATGTGAGTGAGGAGGAGCCGCTTAACGCCGGCTTCCGCCGCCACCTCACCTGCCTGCCGGGCGGTAAGGTGTCCGGGCGCAATGTAATCTGCATCCGCCTCCACGCCTGAAGCCTCGCAGAGGAAAAGGTCTGCGCCCTTCGCCGCCTGGATGATACCATCGCACGGCCGGGTATCTCCGGAGTAAACGAGGACTCCGCCGGGTCCCTCTACCCTCACCGCGAAGGAAAGTATCGGGTGCGCTGTCGGGTAAAATGTGACGTTAAACGGACCGGCCTTGAGGGCCATCCCTTCTGACACGGCGTGTGCCGTCACCGCTTTTTTGTATGGCAGAAGCGAAAACTCTTTCTCCGGCTCCGGAGGAGCGTAAATCCGCACAGCATCGGGAAGCTCGTCGTGCCGCCTGTCAGACCCCGCCGCGTATCTCAGGGCCATTACGTCGGAGATGTGGTCGAAGTGGAGGTGCGAAAGGATCACCGTATGTATCTTGGACAAAGGCCCAACATGCTCTTGGAAGCGTCTGAGGGACCCGGGACCACAGTCCAGAAGGATGCCGGAAGCCGAACCTCCCTCTTCAGCCTCAACCCAGTAACCGGGGCACGCCCCGCCCCGAGGGGGATATGGTGAATACCTGCCCAGGACGGTAACCTTCACGAAATCTCACCTCACAAAAATGCCGAGACATGGGGTTTGTGTTCACCCGGTTTGTATGCTATCATAGTCTGTGCTTAAATCGGTGGGGGCTTAGCTCAGCGGTGAGAGCGCTCGGTTCACATCCGAGAGGTTTCGTGGGTTCAAATCCCTCAGCCCCCACCATATTGTTTTCCCGCGTGTTTTCTCGATCCGTCGGTTTTTCGCAGCTTCATGAGGAGGATCGTGCGCCTTGAACCATCCTCCCACCTGCACGTGACGCGTCCTTCGGTCCTAAAGCCGACCTTCTGGTAACACCGCCTTGCCCGCCTGTTTTCCTCGTCGACCCTTAGGAAGATCTCTTTGAGGGAAGTGGAGGCAAAATAGGCTTTCACCAGGGTGCTTACGGCGTCTTCCCCGAGCCCGCGGTTCCAGAGGTCCTTCTCTCCGATGAAAACCCGTATCTCTGCCGTTCCGGTCTTCCAGGTTATGTTCAGCACTTCTATCTCGCCTATGAGGCGTCCGTCCAGGAGCTCTATGGCGAAGGTCCTGTGCTGGAGGGTAGGCTTGAGGTGCCACTCCCGGGCGTCTTCAACGGTATCGAATTGCTTGCCTGCCCAGCGCACTATGTCCGCATCATTTTCCCACTCCACAAGTTTAGGGATATCGTCGTCCTCAACAGGCCGCAGCCTGACTTTCTCACCTTCCAAGACCCGGAGCTTCGCTCCGCTTCTTTCGCGACAAAAAGACATCCGACACGCCTCTTCCCAAGTGAGTTTCGAAACCCATGCCTAACAGGCAGTTTTGGGGTTTCTACGTGGGGCGTACGATTTCCCTTCCCTGCGGCAGATGTAAATTCGGGCAGTCCTAGAAGCGAGTGACTCCTTTGGACTGCCCGCTTATCTCGTCACGTTGCGATAGTCTAGGCGATCTGCCTCACGAACGGCGCGCCGATGAGGTGTTCCATGTTGTTGCGCCTCAGGGCGCACTCCAGTATCCCGTTTATGAGGTCGGTGTAAGTCCAGCCGCCCTTCTCGGCAAGACGCGGGTAATCAGAGTACCCCGGCGCCAGCCCGGGCAAGGGGTTGACTTCCATCACGTTGGGGACTCCCCTCCGGTCGAGACGGAGGTCAACGCGCGCCAGGTCTCGGCAATCCAGGGCCCTGTACGTCTTCAGGGCAGTGTCTTTGATGAGCGCCTCGAGTTCCGGCTCCAGGGGCGCCGGACACTTGTAGTAGATGTCGTCCGACCAGTCGGTCTTGAATTGCCTCGAGTAGACCCGCGCGCATCCTTCGGGGATGGCATCGAAGTTTATCTCCATTATCGGGAAGATGACGGGGTTCTTGTTTCCCAGGATACCCACGGTAAACTCGCGCCCAGGGAGGAACTCCTCGACCAGAACAGGCTGGCGATAAAGCGCAGTCAGCCTGCGGACCTCCCCCACGAGCCGGTCCATATCCTTACAGACAGAACTCGAGGTGATGCCCATGCTGGATCCCTCGTGGGCTGGTTTCACAAACAGCGGAAACTCGAGCCCCTGAACGTCGATCTCCTCGGCCGACGAAAACACTCGAAATCCAGGCGTCGGTATCCCGTGGTATGCAAGGACCTTCTTGGTTAGAGGCTTGTCGAGAGTCAGGGCCAGGGTCAGCACTCCTGAGCCGGTGTAGGGGATGCCCAGCATCTCCAGCATCGATGGGATGTGGCTTTCTCTAGACTCGCCCCTTAGGCCTTCACACATGTTGAAGACGATGTCCAGACGGTTTGAGAGGAGTTTCAGGTAGGCGGTGTCATTTCCTTCGATGAGCAGCACTTCGTGTCCGTGGGCGCGAAGCGCGAGGGCAACTGCGGCTACGGTCGACTCCGAATCAAGTTCGGCGCCCAGGTCTGGAGGCTCTCCCTCCTCCGGCGGGGCACCCTTCAGGTTGTACATAACGCCGACGACGGCCATCCCAGCCAATTTCCCCCTTCGTAAGGATTGTCGCAGTGATTATTGCACGGGGTCAAACCACCGTCAATCGAAATCGCGATGGTCCGGCCGGACGCTTCTGGCCACAAGACACCAAGTCAATGTTTGATCAAGTGACAGAACATGACAGACGGCCCCTGGGCATTGTGCATTTTGTGTACACCGGCGAGGGTCTATCTAGCAGAAAATGTTGCGTTGCCGGTTGTCAACATACATTTCTTGCTACATAGGCCAGACGTATGTAGCAGAAAATGATAGATAGGCCCAGCCGGCCCGGCGGATTAGCCGGTGGCTGGGCCTCAAGCTGGCTAGGCTTGGACGCTTAGACTAGACGTTGGCTAGATTCGAACGCATAGACTAGAGTTGGCCAAGTCTTGGCTCCTTGACTAGTGGAGGTCGCTCACTGCCTGGGGCTGCGCCGCACACTTCTCTGCCACTACGGGGAGCCTCACCATGTCCTCGGGTTCTTCCTTGACGAGGGCAATCCCCAGGACGTCATCCATGTGGTTCACGAAGTACACGTTTATCTCGTCCCGGATGTTAGGGGGCACTTCCTCCAGGTCCTTGCGGTTCTCCTCGGGAAGTATCACGTTGGCGATACCGGCCCTGTGGGCGGCCAGGACTTTCTCCTTCACCCCGCCTATGGGCAGGACCCGTCCCCGCAGCGTGACCTCGCCGGTCATGGCCACGTCGTGCCTCACCGGCCGGTTCGTGAGGGCGGAAGCCATCGCGCACGCCATCGTGATCCCCGCCGACGGCCCATCCTTGGGGATGGCGCCTTCGGGAACGTGGATATGGATGTCCACGTTCTCGTAGAAGTCTTCGCTGAGACCCAGATCCAGGGCTCTCGAGCGGATATAGCTCAGCCCGGCGTACGCGGACTCCTTCATCACGTCGCCCATCTGGCCGGTGAGGGTGAGCTTGCCCTTGCCTTTTACGACGCTCACCTCTACCGAGAGGATGTCTCCTCCGACGTCGGTCACGGACAATGCCGTTGCCACACCGATCTGGTTTTCTTTCTCGGCCTGGCCGTAATGGAACCGGGGGATCCCGAGGTACTTGACCATGTTCTTGGGCGTGATGCGCACGCGCTTCCTCTTGCCCGAAACGAGATCCTTGGCGGTTTTCCTGCAGATGGTCGCGATCTGCCGCTCCAGGTTCCTGACGCCCGCCTCACGGGTGTAAGCCCTCACTATCTCCCTCAGGGCATCCTTGCCTATGGTTAGGTGCGACGGCTGGAGCCCGTGTTCCCTCAGGGCCTTAGGCAGGAGGAACTGCATGCCTATCTGCATCTTCTCGTCTTCCGTGTAGCCCGGGATTGTAATGACCTCCATGCGATCAAGAAGCGGCCGCGGGATGGTGTGGGTCGAGTTGGCCGTCGTTATAAACATGACCCGGGAGAGGTCAAAAGGCACTTCAAGGTAATGATCGCTGAAGGTGCTGTTCTGCTCGGGATCGAGCACTTCAAGGAGCGCGGCGGCAGGGTCGCCCCTGAAATCCGAGGCCAGCTTATCTATCTCGTCCATGAGAAACACCGGGTTCCTGGAACCTGCGTTCCTCATGCCTTGGATGATCCTGCCCGGCAGCGCCCCGATGTACGTGCGCCTGTGCCCGCGGATCTCGGCCTCATCCCTCACGCCGCCCAGAGATATCCTGACGAACCTGCGGTTAAGCGCCCTGGCGATGGACTTGGCGAGGGAAGTCTTCCCCACTCCGGGCGGGCCCACGAAGCACAATATCGGTCCTCTGGGCTTTTCAACCAGCTTCCTTATCGCCAGGTATTCCAGGATGCGTTCCTTCACCTCGTGAAGCCCATAGTGGTCCTCGTCCAGGATCTTCTGGGCTGCCCTCACGTCGAGGGTATCCTCGGTGAGGATATTCCAGGGAAGGGACACCATCCACTCGAGATACGTGCGCACAACCACGGCTTCCGCCGACGACTGGGGCATTTTCTCGAGGCGGTCCGCCTCCCTCAAAGCTCTCTCCCTGGCCTCACCCGTGAGCCCGGCCTTTTCAATCTTCTGGCGGAACTCCTCGGCCTCGCTCATGGTTTCGTCCCGCTCGCCGAGTTCTTTCTGGATGGCCTTCATCTGCTCCCGGAGCCAGTACTCCCGCTGGCTCCTCTCGATCTGGTCCCGGACGCGCCTCTGTATCCGCTTCTCGAGGCTTACCATCTCGATTTCCCTGTTCAGGAAGGATATGAGTTTGCTTATCCGTTCGTTCACCGGGACCGTCTCAAGGATCTCCTGCTTCTCCACGAGGCTCAGGGGGATGTGGCTGGCGATCGAATCGCACAGCTGGCCCGGATCTGAAAGGGTGGCTATGGAGATAAGGGTCTCGGCGCCGACCTTCTTGGTCACGCGCACATATTCCTCATAGTGCTCGGTGAGCGTCCTGATGGCGACCTTGGCTTCCGCGGGAGGCAAGATCTCCTCGGGGAGCGTCGTCGCGCTCACAACGTAACCGGGGGAGGTTACGAGATACGACTCAACCTTAATGCGCGCGACGCCCTCGATTACGACCCGGTAATGCCCTTGCGAAGTCTTCTCGATTTCCTTTATGACTCCAAGCGTCCCGACCTCCGAGATATTCTCGGGAAGCGGGTCGACTATATCGTTGTCCTTCTGAGCACACATGGCAATCCTCATGTCAGAGGACTGCGCCATCTCCACCGCTTTGACCGACCTGGCTCGGCCAACCTCCAAGGCAGTCGTGGTGCCGGGAAACACCAGGATATTCCTAAGGGGTAGGAGCGGGTAGGACTTCTTCTCGGTCTTGACCATATCCAAAGCTACACCTCCCGCGTTCTCCTCGTCACTCTCAGCCTTATCATATTGGGCAATAAGGCCGAAGTGACTTGTCCCGGAGAACGCGAGAGATCTATTCTCGAATCCGGAAGACAAGTCCTTCACTCGGAGGATGGGAAGCTCTGGACAAGCAGGAATTATGCTCCTAGAGGGGTTATTTTACGGCGAGGCAGCCATCCGTTCCAGGACTTCCTCCAGCCGGTCCACAGGCACCACTTCGAAAGGCATCCCGGCATACCTGTCCTGCCAGTTGGCCCTTGGGATGAAGGCGCGCTGCAGCCCTGCCTCCCTGGCCGCCTCGAGCTTCTGGTCGACGCCGCCGACGGGCCGCACTTCGCCCCTTATGGAAACCTCGCCGGTGAAGGCCGTTTTCGGATGGAGGGGCACCTTGGTGATTGCCGAATAGACGCTGGCCGCGATGGCAAGACCCGCGGAAGGTCCATCTACGGGGGTACCGCCCGGGAAGTTCACGTGGATGTCCCAGGCATAGGGACGTATACCGGCGACAGAAGTGAGGGCGGTCCTCACGTTTTCCACAGAGGACATGACCATGCTCTTCCTGCGCAAGACGTGCGAGCCCTTGCCCATTTCCTCTTCTTCAATAACGCCGGTGATTATGACCTCGCCCCTTCTCCCCACCGCCTCTTGGACAACCTGGCATTCCACGTCTATGACGCACGCCATGCCCGGGCCGTAGACGGCGAGGCCCAGGGCGGTACCTACGGTTGGCTCTGCGGGTATGCGCGGCGTGGGCCGGGGGTTCAGGCGGCCCTGGGCGATTATCCACTCGATGTCAGCGAGCTCTATCGTCTTGCGACCCTGGACGGTGATGAGCCCCGACGCCATCTGGACGAGGTTCACCGCGTCTCGCCCGCTCCCTGCGTACTTCTTGATCATCTCGACCGCCCTTGGGTCGATCTCCACGCCGGCCTTTCGGGCCGCACCTTCCGCGATACGCCCGATTTCGTCGGGGGTGAGCGCCCTGAAAAACACCTCCAGGCACCTCGACCTCAGCGGCGGCGGTATGTCTTCCGGGGACCTAGTGGTGGCGCCCACGAGGCGGAAGTCCGCGGGGAGTCCGTTTTGGAAGATGTCGTGGATGTGCTCGGGGATATTGGGGTCTTCCTGGGAGTAATAGGCGCTTTCAAAGAACACCTTCCTGTCTTCAAGCACCTTGAGGAGTTTGTTCATCTGAACGGGGTGTAGCTCGCCGATCTCGTCCAAGAACAGTATCCCGCCGTGGGCTTTGGTCACCGCCCCGGGCTTAGGCTGGGGTATCCCCGCCAACCCCATGGCACCCGCACCCTGATAGATGGGGTCATGTACCGAACCGATCAAGGGATCAGCGATCCCCCGCTCGTCAAACCTGGCGATGGTTGCGTCCATCTCTATGAACCTCGCGTCGCTCCCGAAGGGAGACTGGGGGTTCCGCTTGGCTTCTTCCAAGACCAGCCTCGCGGCCGCCGTCTTCCCCACGCCGGGCGGGCCGCAGATTATGACGTGCTGGGGATTTGGACCGCAGAGGGCTGCCTTCAGAGCCTTTATCCCCTCGTCCTGGCCGATGACTTCCTCGAGGATCGTGGGACGAGTCTTCTCGCTCAAGGGCTCGCTGAGCCGGATCTTCCTGAGCTGTCTCAGGCGCTCCAGTTCCTTCTTGGACTCGCGGCTCACGGCCAGTTTCTGGCCTTCTTGAGACCTGAGGAGGTTCCAGAAGTAGAGCCCCATCACGATGGTGAGAAAGAGCTGAAGGTATATAAGCACGCCCGAGTTCAGCATCGCCACAATCCCTCGCTTAATCCTGCGTCTCCAGCGCACCCTGAAAGGTTTCGGGGTCTAAAGAAACGCTTCACAGGCTATGTTCTGCCCATTGCCATGGGATTATGAGGAGAAACTGGACACGACGGGCATTTCCCGGCGGTGTCCCCCGACCGCCGCCCAATAACGAAGCCTCCCCTTTCGGGGAGGCCTGAATCCGGCACTGATCGTGCGCTGCCGCTCATACGCCAAGCACCACCATGTGAGCCCGCCGCGGATGTGCTTCCAGGCAACTACATGGTACCGCGCCTGGCGCCTACGGGGTCTCTTCTTTGTTTCACCCCCGTCGCTTACGCGGTCTCTTCCTTCTTCTTGCCGCCGCTTTGCTTCTTCTCGGTGGTAACCAGTATGGGCGGCACGTTCCCAAGGATGGACTCCTTGGTCATTATGCACTTGGAGATGTCGCCGCGAGACGGGAGTTCGTACATGATCTCCAGCATCCGGTCTTCGAGCACCGCCCTGAGCCCGCGTGCTCCTGTCCCTCGCCTTATGGCCTCTTTGGCGATGGCCCGAATGGCGTCCTCCTGGAACTCCAGGGTCACGCCGTCCAGGGCGAACATCTTTTGGTACTGCTTGATGAGGGCGTTCTTGGGCTCCACCAGGATCCTGACGAGGTCATCCTCGTTCAGGGCATCCAGAGTGACGATCACCGGAACGCGCCCGATAAACTCGGGTATCATCCCGTACTTGAGGAGGTCCTGCGGCAGGATTTGGGAAAGGATCTCGCCCACATTCCCTTCGTTCCTCGAGCGGACCTCCGAAGTAAAGCCCAGCACCTTCTGGCCTATGCGGCTCTGGATGATCTTCTCGATGCCATCAAACGCCCCGCCGCATATGAACAGGATGTTCGTGGTGTCCACCTGGATGAACTCCTGGTGGGGATGCTTGCGGCCTCCGAGAGGCGGGACGTTGGCCACGGTCCCCTCCAGGATCTTGAGCAGGGCCTGCTGCACCCCCTCACCCGATACATCGCGGGTAATGGAGGGGTTTTCTGATTTTCGGGCGATCTTGTCTATCTCGTCGATGTAGATGATGCCCTTTTCGGCCTTCTCGATGTCGTAGTCTGCGGCTTGCACCAGTCTGAGAAGGATATTCTCTACATCCTCGCCTACATACCCGGCCTCCGTGAGCGTCGTCGCGTCCGCGATGGCGAACGGCACGTTGAGCATCTTGGCCAGGTTCTGGGCGAGATACGTCTTGCCTACTCCCGTGGGACCGAGCATCACTATGTTGGACTTCTGGATCTCCACATCGTCATCCTTATGCTTCCGCCCGATCCTCTTGTAGTGGTTGTACACCGCCACAGAGAGGATCTTCTTCGCCCTCTCCTGCCCTATAACGTACTGATCGAGGAACTCCTTTATCTCTTTCGGCTTCGGGACATCCTTGAGGCTCTCTTCGGTGTCCTCTTCAAGCTCCTCGGTGATTATCTCGTAACAAAGCTCGATGCATTCGTCGCAGATATAGACACCGGGACCAGCGATGAGCCTCTTGACTTGGTCCTGGTACTTCCCGCAAAACGAACACTTAAGTCCCTTCTGTTCCTCGAATCTGAACATCATGTCACCCCGGTTACTTTGAGGCTTTGCCTGTCGGGACGAGGATGTCGTCTACAAGACCGTAGGCCTTCGACTCCTCGGCGTTCATCCAAAAGTCTCTATCGGTGTCTCTCTCGATTCTCTCAATAGGCTGCCCGGTGTGTTTTGCCAGTATCCTGTTGAGGGTGTCCTTTGTCCGGAGTATCTCCCTCGCGGCAATCTGGACTTCGGTAGCCTGGCCCTGGACTCCGCCGAGGGGCTGGTGGATGAGGGTCTTGGCGTGAGGCAGGCAGAACCTCCTACCCTTGGTCCCTCCGGCCAAGAGGACTGCCGCCATGCTGGCGGCGAGCCCCACGCAGATGGTCGACACAGGGGGCTTTATGTGCTGCATGGTGTCGTATATGGCTAAGCCGGCCGTCACCGAACCACCCGGAGAGTTGATGTACAGGGAGATCTCCTTATCAGGGTCCTCGGCCTGAAGGAACAGAAGCTGGGCGACGACCAGGTTGGCCACGCTGTCGTCAATGGGGGTACCGACGAAAACTATCCTGTCCTTAAGGAGCCTCGAGTAGATATCATAGGCGCGCTCGCCGCGACCGGTCTGCTCGATGACCATCGGTACAAGGTATCCCATCGTCTCTTACCTCCGTTCTCGATGAGAGTTAGCATTTCCAACCGAAGACGCCTTTATGGTCGGTTCTTAACCCTCAGGGTTTTCGTCTTTGGGCGGCGCTGCCTGGGCCTCCTGAGATGCTACGTCTTGCGCGACTGCCTGGGCTTCTTCATCCGGCCTGGTATCACCGGCGGGTGCGGCATCTTGACGTCCGTCTACTGCTTCTTCGGTGTTCTTCTCTTCGGGTGGAAGAGGTGTGCCGGCCTTTTCCGCTGCCCTGGCGGCGAGCTGCTTCAAGACCTCTACCCTTCTCAGGTCCCTGACTATGCCGTCCAAGGCGCCCCTCACTTCAAGGGTCGTCCTAATTGTACCAATATCTCTGCCGGTCTGGCGAGCAAACGCTTCCAGCACCTCGTCGATGGCTTCCTGAGGAACCTCTGTGTTTTCTTTGTCGGCTATGGCGTCGAGGATGAGCTCTCTCCGCACGTCCCTCTCGGCTTCCTCGTGGAAGTCTTTCCTGAGATCCTCAATGGTCCTGCCGGTGGATCTGAGATACGCGTCCAGACTGGTGTTCGCTTCATGGAGGCGCTCCGCGAACCTCCGTATCAGTTCCTCTTCGCGCTGCTCGATCATGACGTGGGGTATCTCGACCTTAGCCTTGGAGAGCACGGCCTCCTCCACTTTCTGGACGTGGGTGCGCCTGGCCAGGTCTTCTCGCATTGCGGTAAGCCTCTTCTTAATATCTTCTTTAACCTCATCGAGGCTTTCCCTACCGAGGGTCTTCAGGAATTCTTCATCCGCCGGAAGGACTTTACGGTAGCACTCTTTGACCTCGACGGTGTACTTGGCGATCCTGGGCTCGTCGCCCTCTTTCGCGGGAGGATAGGTGGCAGAGAACTCCTTGGTCTCGCCCTTCTTCATACCTACGAGGGTTTCTGTGAGGCCCGGAACAAAGCCGTATACTCCTCCGGCCTCGACGTAGGAAAGCTCCTGATCCACCTCAGGCTTGAAGGCACCGCCCTCGATTCCCTTTACGTGGCAGGTCGCGTAATCGCCTTTCTCCAGAGCCTGTTCCTCGGGGAGAGGAGTGAGACGCGCCATCCTTTCCCGCATGAAGGTCAGCTGGTTTTCCACGTCTTCGTCGGTGACTTCCTGCACTTCATAAGGGACCGACAGGTCTTCGTAGTCGCCCAGCTCAACTTCCGGGCGCACGTAGACGGTGGCTTTCATCTTGAGGGGTTCGCCCTGATTGAAAGTAACCTCGTCAAACTCGGGCTCGCTTACGGGCTCAATCCCCGCTTCCTGGACGGCCTTTTCGTAATGGGCCGGCAAAGCTTCCCTCATGGCCTCTTCGTACAGTACGCCCTTGCCGACATACCGTTCCAGGATATGACGGGGGGCCTTGCCGCGCCTGAATCCGGGCACGTTGACCCTCTTGACCACGCTCTTATACGCCCTGTCGAGGGCCTCATCTACGACCGAAGCGGGTGCCTCGATGGTGAGAACGACTCTGGAGCCCTCGAGCTTTTCCGCACTAACCTTCACAGTCTGGTCCTCCTTACAAATCTCTGCCTGTGTGGTATCGTATTACTCTCCCCGGGAAGCGCTGCTTGTCCTCGGTCTTCCGCTGGAAATCAAATCAATCTTTAGTATATTACCAGATCATGTCCCATTGAAAAAGGCTGCCATCATGGGTTCTCTGGCGGCTAAGGCGCCTCTTCCGCTCCCGAAAAAACAGAGCCTGTCCTGCGGAACATCTTCCTCCCTCGAGCGTCAGTATAGGACGGACACACACTCGGGAGGCGTAATGAGTTGAAACGATTCTTATTCACCGGAATTATCGTCATGCTTGCACTGTTCATTACCGCGTCGCTCGCGGGCTGCAGCGCCCCGGAAGTTGACGCCACGCCGCCGGCGGCAGAAAACGACGGTCAAGAGGCCGAGAGCGCCGTGCGGGAGCTGGTTACCGAGTTCGGAAAGAGGCTGCAGATGGTGTCGCTGCTCGCGCCCGAAGACAGTCTCAGGGCAAGCCTTGAGGAAAACTACGGCGGTCTGGTCTCGTCGGAGCTTCTCTCCAAGTGGGCGGATAGACCCGAAAACGCGCCGGGGAGGCTGGTATCCAGCCCATGGCCTGACCGGATAGAGATAACATCTATTGAGGAAGTGGAAGAAGGGTACAAGGTCCAGGGCAAAATCGTAGAAGTAACCAGCGCGGAAGAAGACAAACCGGCAGCCGAAAGGCCCATCACCTTGACCGTCACCGAGGCTGAAGGCAAGTGGATCATAGTCGACGTCGTGCTGGGAGACTATGGCACGAATTCGACCGCGTCGTCGGTCTGCGATATCCCAGAGTACGGTTTCAGGATAACTCTTCCGGCCACCTGGGCCGGATATTCAGTTATCGAAGAGAAGTGGGAAGGCTACAGGCTCGACGCACAGGGGAACGTCGATGAGGACAACCCTGAAACCGGCCCCATGGTCCTCATCAGGCATCCGAAATGGACCGAGGAAAACCCGAGGCAGGATATCCCGGTCATGGTCTTCACCCGCGACCAGTGGGAGGCGCTTGATGCGGGCGAGTTTCATATCGGGGCGGCTCCCATAAACCCCACTGAACTCGACAGGAACTCAGAGTATGTGTTCGCCCTTCCGGCCCGCTACAACTTCGCCTTTCCCATGGGCCATGAAGAAGTGGAAGACATAATCGAGAGCGGCGCCTTTGAAGCCTACGACAACCGGGTCTCATAGAAGAAGGGCAAGCCATGGCACTACTTGGCCTTTCTTAACATCAGATACTCGGCCAATGAGAGATTGCTTACCTTGACCTCGATATACCTGCCTGCCATATAGACCTATACCCCCAGATCTTACACTCGCCAGTAAATTCATACGTTTCCATGCAGGATCTGACATCCCGGCATAGAACAGAGCTGCCATTACCAATCCCTGGGGGGGTGCCACGTATTGGTAGCCGGAAAGCAGACCACCTTCTTGTTTTTCGTGCTGTTCTTGGCGACCGCCATCTACTACATGAGGCAAGCCAAGACCGGCAAGACGCCGTTTGTCCGCAGGATCCCCGGCCTGGACGCGATTGAGGAAGCGGTAGGCAGGGCTACTGAGCTCGGTAGACCTGTGTTTTACGTGCCGGGAAGAACCGAGATCAACACTGCCGGAGCCGCCCAAAACATCGCCGGCCTGGAGATCTTGGGGCATGTAGCCAAGATGACCGCCCGCTACGACACTGAACTGAGGGTCGGTATAGCGGCGGCAAACGTTTACCCTGTGGCAGAAGCCATCGTCCAGCAGTCTTACCTTGAAGAAGGCAAGGCAGATAGAGTCAAGCCTGAGATGGTCCAGTTCCTTTCGGCAGAGCAGTTTGCATTTGCGGCAGCTTGTCTCTCGATCATGAACACCGAGAAAGTAGCGAGCGTTGTCTTCATCGGTGAATTCCAGGCAGAGTCCATGATGCTGGCGGAAGGAGCAGCACAAGTCGGTGCGGTCACTATCGCGGGCACCGCCCGTACCGCCCAGATCCCCTTCTTCGTCGCCGCTTGCGACTACACGCTGATCGGTGAGGAGATATTCGCCGGGGGAGCCTACCTATCTAGAGACCCCATTAAGATCGGCAACCTCGCTGCTCAAGACTGGGGCAAGCTGGCGGCCATGGTCATAATCATCCTCGGTTCGATCATGGCCACGTTCGGCAGTACCGCCATGGTCGACTGGCTGAAGAAGTAGAAAGCGAGGTGTAGACCGTGCGGAAGGAAGTCCCCATCGCAATCGGGTTCATCGCGGGAGCACTCATCCTGTTCGAGTATTTCTTCAAAGATATGGCTCCCGGAGTTTCGGTAATAGCCACTAAAGCCCAAAACTGGGGAAGCATCATATCCGCTTTCGCAATGGGCCTTGCGGCCGCAAATCTCATCGTCATCCATGGACGCAGGATCCGCTCCAAACACCCCGACGCGTGGATGTCGTGGGTTATGTACGCCGGCATCCTGTCAATGGTCGTGACGGGCTTCGCGGCCAAAGGCACTCTCCTCAGCGATATATACACGTTCCTATTCGACGGATTGTACCTTCCCTTGGGCACGGCTATGTTCTCCATCATGATTTTCTTCATCGCTTCAGCGGCGAGGAGGGCATTCAGAGCCAGAAACGTAGACGCGATGTTCCTTCTGGTCTCGGGACTCCTGGTTATGCTCGGAAACGCTCCTCTCATGACAATGGTATCGCCCTTCTTCCCCAGGGCGAGTTCATGGTTTATGAGCTACGCCAACGTGGCTGGAAACCGCGCGATCATGATAGGAGCCGCGCTGGGAATGGTCCTCACGGGCTTCCGCGTCATCGTCGGGATCGACAGGTCCTACTTCGGTGGAGAATAGGAGGTGGCGAGGGTGGACGTGATCAAGTGGTTTGGAAACCTGGACAGGCGCTGGCTGTATGCCCTCCTCCTTTTCGTCGTCGTGACGCCCCTTATAAGTCCGCTGGGTATCCCGGTTGACGTTACGGAGGCGACCGCCCAGTTTGTTGCAGCCGTCGAGAAACTCAATCCTGGCGACAGGATGCTCCTCGTGTTCGACTATTCCATCGGCGGAGGACCGGACGTCGATCCTCAGGCCCAGATAGTGCTGGCTCATGCCCTATCCAAGGGCGTTAGGGTCGTTGAGGTCGCATTCGTAGATACCGGACTCAACTACGCCCTGAAATCGATCGAGAAGTGGGAAAAAGCCGGGAAAGTGTACGGCGAAGATATCCTGCTCCTTGGCTATGCTGCAGGCGGCGAGACAGCCATCTCGGCCTTCGCCCAAGACATCGCTCAGGTGTTCCCCACCGACATTCGGGGCAATCCCCTGACCTCGTACCCTATTATGCAGGGCATAAAGACCGCCGGTGACTTTGATTTCATTGCGGAGTTTGCCACCGGAATCCCAGGGCCCGCCGAATGGATCAGACAGGTTGTCACCCGGTACAACGTTCCGCTTGGATGCGGTGTGGTGGCAGTCATGGGTCCGCAGAACGTACCTTATCTCCAATCGGGCCAGCTGGTAGGCCTCTTGGGTGGTGGTCTTAAGTCGGCAGCCGAATACGAGATCGCGGTCGGCATGCCGGGTCCTGCAACCGCCGCCATGGACGCTCAGTCCCTGGGCCATATCGTGGTAGTGCTTTTCGTCGTGGCCGGAAACCTTCTGTTCTTTGTCGAGCGCAAAGAACAGAAGGCCAAGAAGAGAGGTTAGGGGAGGGTAAGACATGGACCTGGCAGCAGCGAAAGTATGGGCCGGAGCCCTCTGCACATTCGCCATATACAGCTTCCTCTGGAAAGAAAACCGGTTTTTCAGGGCCTTTCAGAACCTCTACGTGGGGCTGGCCGCAGGATACAGCCTGGTCGTGGCGTTCAACACCCTGAAGCGCCAGGCCTGGGGACCTCTGACGGAGGCAGGCGAGACCTCGGTGGTCATCCCCATGCTCCTGGGAGTCCTGCTCTTCACCCGACTTTCTAAGCAGTACGGATGGATAGCCCGGTATCCGATGGCGCTCCTCATGGGCATAGGTTCGGCTCTCTCCATGAAGGCGATTGAAAGCGATTTCGTGAGGCAAATTCAGGCCAGCATTATCAGCTTGAAAGCCCCAGGGATTGGAGGCGTCTTCAACAACCTGGTGCTGTCTCTAGGCACAGCGTTTGCGCTGGTTTACTTCTTCTTCACTTTCAAGCCGAACAAAGCGTCTCAGATCGCCGGCAGGCTGGGCAGGTGGGTGCTGATGCTCTGCTTCGGCGCGGCATTCGGCTCGGCAGTGCAGGGGAGGCTGTCGCTTCTCATTTCTCAGATGCAGTTCCTGCTCAGGGACTGGCTGAAGATCATTTCGTAGGTCAAATAGGCACTTGGAGGGCAAGGGTGCGGTTTACCCGCACCCTTGCCATTTTGAGACGAATGGTACCCGGCATCTTGTTTCCGGGTGACCTCTGCCCATGGATCTCTAAGGCCGGGAAGCGCCGTCCCGGCAGCCCTAGGTTCTTGTGTAGAAAAGGCTCTTCCCGAGGTCCACTGTTTCCGAAGACAGGCCAAGCTCCTTGGCTTTCGCGGCACCTTCTTGCGTAGCCGCTAGCAGGTGGCCGCCTTTCCCCACCACGACGCCGTCGATCATTATCACTTGCCCGCGGGAGATCCCGAGGTAGGCGCGCCCAGTTACAGGGTCAGCCACTGTTACGTCTCCGTCAAAGCCCTCTGCCAGGGCCCCTTTGCGCTCAAAGCCGAACATCCGGGCCGGATTCAGGGTCAGCTTTCTAACCAGTTCAGGCCAGGTCAGGGCTCCAAGCCGGACCAGGGCCGCGCCTCTCTCCAGCTGAACATTTCTCGGTATAGCACCACCGTCGGTGCTTATCGCATCGACCACGAACTCGCCGCTGCCCTCCATCTTGGCCGTAGCCAGTATGTGCATTGCAGTCGTGTCGTTCACGGGGAAGCTCACGCCGGTCATGGTCCCCGCATCCTTCCATATCCGGTACCCTTCCTCGCCCGTCACGAGCTCCATCTTCCCTCCGCGCACCACCTGGATGAGCGCCCATCCGCCCAGGATCGCTTCACCCATACCTTTCTCGTCGGGCGTATAGCCGCCCATCCTCAGGCAGTTCCTCGTCACGTGGCTAGTAGGCAGCCCGTCCTTAATGTGGGCAGACGTACCGTTTATCGTCCCCAGGTAGGACTCGGACACCAGATTCCTGTGGGTCTTCAAGAGCTCCACGGCTTCCAGCGCTTCTGCCGCAGGTGTCATGTGCAGCCCGCGACAGTAGCTGTTCACGTGGGCGATGTGGAGACGGTTCTTACCGGCCAGCTCGACGGCTTCCCGCAGGCCTTCGATGTCGCTGCCGTGTCTCGTGGTGCCGACGTGAAATGCAACGTAGCAACCTTTCTTGTTGGCCACTTCGACTATCCGGGCGGTAGCTTCCGGCGTCGCCGGGCTGTGGCCGCCGACTATCTTGAGGCCCAGGGCACCATTTGCCAGGGCCCCGTCCGCAATCTCCGAAAGCTCTTCTACGCTTGGATCCCTATCCTTCGTGTTCCGCCCCGGCGTGACGGTGTGGAGGCCCGCTATACTCATGCCGCACCCGCATGTGGCGAGTCCTTTCACTGTGTTTTCGATGGGTCCTCCGAAATCTACGGCTGTTATCACGCCCACGCTCGCCATCATGGAAAACCCTATCCATCTCTCTTCGGTGGAGACGTGGACGTGGGAATCGATGACTCCCGGCATGACTATATAGCCTTCTACGTCGATAACGCTGTCGGCGTCAGCCGCCGAAAGGCAAGGAGCCACAGCCGCTATCTTACCGTGCCTGATACCTACGTCATTTCTGCCGTCAAGTCCGGTAAGGGGGTCTATGACTCGTCCATTCTTAAGTAAGATTTCGAATTTCATCCATCCGCCCTCCCTCGGCTTAATCCACACCTCGAAGCACAGATATTGCCCCAAGATAGCGTTCGCTAAGAGGCGCCTAGTGTCCTTTGCGCAGCCAAGAAGCTCGCGGAAATGCTTTGAGGACCCGTCCAAGACCTGGGAAAACACCCACAAAACCTAAGGGGCGGCGCACCCGGCACCGCCCCGATCAACAAGGCTCATCCGCTCTTAGCCTACACGCTCACCTTGAACCCGCCGACGGCCTCCATAAGCCTTGCCGCCATCTCGGCCAGCTCTTGTGCCGCCCGGCTTACCTGCTCCGACGACCTCTTCATCTCCTCCACGGAAGCCGAGACTTCCTGGGAAGCTGCAGCGGTCTCCTCAGAAGAAGCCGCCACGACTTCGACGAGCCTCTGTACCTGCTCGGCACTGGCAGCCATCTCTTCCGTCGAAGCGGCGTTTTCCTCGGTAACGCTCACGATTTCGCCCATGGCCTGGGATACACGCGCACCGGACTCCTTCAGGGCCGAGGCAGCCTCGAGCATTTCGCCCACCAGCTCCGCGGCGTGACGCGCGCTTTGCTCTATCTCACCCAGCACGGCGCTGGTCTCCTGGACGAGGAGGCTCCCCCCGTCCGTTTCCTTAGTCGCCTCTCCTATGGAGGATACCGCATGTTCGACGGCGGCCTCGATCCGGCTTATCAGAGCCGCTATGGACTTGGTTTCCCGCGAGGACCTCTCGGCAAGGTTCCTGACCTCGTCGGCCACAACCGCAAATCCCCTGCCGTGTTCTCCGGCGCGGGCTGCCTCTATAGCCGCGTTCAGCGCCAGCAGGTTCGTCTGGGCCGCTATCTCGTCGATGACGGTGACGATCCCGCCGATCTCTCTGGAGAGTTCGCTCAGTTCGCGTATCCTCCCGGCAACGCTCATCACAGAGTCTCTTATCCTACCCATGCCGGTTACCAGGTAACCCATGGACTCCATTCCCCGCGCGCCGCCTTCAGAGTTGCTCGTGGTAACATCTGCCACCTGGTGCAGTTTGTCTACAACTCCGTCGATCACCGCTTGCATCTCATCCTGCTCGTTCACAGCCTGCTGGACACTCGCCGCCTGCACTTCCGCGCCTCTCGCGACCTGTTCGATGGCCCTAACCAGCTGCTCCATCGCCGAAGCCAGACCACCTGCTTGATCGCTTTGTTCCTGGGCCGTCTGGGCGATGTTGGAGATTGCGCTAGCTACCTGGTCCGACGCGGTGACCGACTCTTCCGTGGTGGCAGACAGCTCCTCGGAGGTAACAGCCACCTGGCTTGCCGAGTCCTGGACACCCGCCACAAAGGCCCGCAGGTTAGCCACCATTTCTCTGAAAGCCCTCTTAAGCCTCGAGATCTCATCGGAGTCCTGAGAAGCGCCTACCGCCACATCTACCGTGAGATCTCCTGAAGCGATGGTTTCGGCAAGAGAAGTTATCTCAACGATGGGCTTGGCAAGCGCGTTCGAGATGAAAAAGCCCATGGCGATGGCAACCGCAATGCCTGATATGGCCGCAACCAGACCAATCTTGGTGGCCGCGTTGCCTTCCCTCACGATCTGAGCAGTCGCCGATTTCATGACCTCGTTCATCGTCTGCTCAAAAGAGGCAAGTTCCGCCGCGAACTGCTTCCGGAGCACCGTATAGTCCCCTGTCAGAAGGGCGAGCGCCCCGCTCGGGTCGGAAGGAGCCATCCAGACCATTTCGGTCTCCATCTGCACAAGGGTCACGTTCATCTGGTCGACCCTCTGGAGCACGGCGATGTCTTCTTCCGTCTCCGCCATGCTCCTAACCGCCTTGATGGCGGCATCCCGTCGTTCCGCGATTTCTTCGTATACGGTCATCGCCGCGCCGTCATCGGGGTCTAGGACAACTTTTTCTACAGCAGCAGCGAGCATCGAATCGTAATAGAGGATATCCTTGGAAAGAAGAGCTTGAGTCGCTCGCCTCTCGATGGCGTTGATCCTCGCGACAGAACGCAAGATTTGCACGTACAGATAGCCTACGGATATTCCCAGCTGCACGATGACCAGCAGAAAACCTAGTAGTACCCTTCCCCGGATGCTTTTTAGAGCGAGCCGGTCGAGACGCAATCTGGGTTCCTCCTCGGTGCATAGGGTGTTTTGGTAGGGTGGATACATGTGCTTTATCGTAATAGCGGGCACAAATGCTGAATACCAGGGAAAACTCGCACCCGCGCAAGCAAATACCTGCTAAAGGGCGTTTTTCATCGATTTTTGGCCAGATACAGGGCATCTCCGGATGAACGGGCAGAGCGGATAATGAAATAAATAGGATTAACTAAGTAATCGTGGGCTCAAGCACAAGAGCCTGATTGGTGCGAGGGAGGGGATTTGAACCCCTACGCCTTGCGGCACTGGATCCTAAGTCCAGCTCGTCTGCCAGTTCCGACACCCTCGCATGTCCCTCTGAGGGAGAAAAGTGGTGGGCCATGATGGACTCGAACCATCGACTCCCCGCTTAAAAGGCGGGTGCTCTACCACTGAGCTAATGGCCCAACAAACCTGGCTGGGGCGGTAGGATTCGAACCTACGAATGTCAGCTCCAAAGGCTGATGCCTTACCGCTTGGCGACGCCCCAAAATCGTGGCGCGCCCGGCAGGACTCGAACCTGCAACCTTCAGATCCGAAGTCTGCAACTCTATCCAATTGAGCTACGGGCGCCGCGACTCTCAACAAAAATTGGGGTGAATGACGGGATTCGAACCCGTGACCTCCAGGGCCACAACCTGGCGCTCTAACCAACTGAGCTACATCCACCACAAATCTTTCGAATTATGGCGCGCCTGGTAGGAATCGAACCTACGACTCCCTGCTTAGAAGGCAGGTGCTCTATCCCCTGAGCTACAGGCGCACTGGAGCGGGTGATGGGAATCGAACCCACGCAACCAGCTTGGAAGGCTGGGGCTCTACCATTGAGCTACACCCGCGCGTCATCCACGTAAACACAACCTTAGCGGCTATTTGAGCCGCACGACACATTTTACAAGATACCGTCAGGCGGGTCAAGCGACTGCCGCCGGAAGGATGCAACAGGTGCCCAGGCGAATTTCACATAGATGCCCGGAACCGGACACCTGCGCCGGGTCTGACATCTCAGAGCTTATCCTTAGGTAATATCTCAGAATACCTCCCGCGAAAGGAGACTCCTGCATGAAAGCAGATATCGACAGGCAATACAGACTGCTTATAGGTGGAAAGTGGGTAGACGGGACATCCGGCCAGAGAATACCGACCCGCTGCCCTGCCAACGGAGAGGTTCTGGCTGAGTTCGTTGAAGCAACTGCCGAGGACGTGGACTTGGCGGTCAAGGCAGCTTGGGATGCCTTCGAAACGTGGAAGAACACGAGCATCCAGCAGCGAGCAAACCTTCTTCTCAAGATCGCCGATCTTATCGAGAAGGACTCCAAGCGGCTCGCCATGATCGAGACCTTGGACAGCGGGAAGCCCATCAGGGACACGACGGAAGGCGACCTGCCCCGGGTCGTCGACATGTTCAGGTACTTTGCGTCGGTCATAAGGGCAGAAGACGGCGGCGCCACGTACCTGGACCCGCAGACTCTGAATCTCATCATCCGAGAGCCCATAGGCGTGGTGGGCCAGATCGTGCCGTGGAATTTCCCCATAGCCATGGCGGCCTGGAAGATCGCTCCCGCCATCGCGGCAGGGAACACGACCATCATCAAGCCCTCGTCCGAGACTCCGCTCACTCTCCTCGAGCTCGGAAAGATCATGTCGGAAGTGCTCCCGCCGGGAGTCGTAAACATCATCACAGGGCGCGGCTCGACCGCGGGGCAGGCCCTCCTCGATCATCCGGGGATAACCAAACTGGCCTTCACGGGTTCCACCGAGGTCGGATACACGGTCGCCGAAGCGGCTGCCTGCAAGCTGATCCCCGCCACCCTCGAGCTCGGAGGCAAGTCTGCCAACATCTTCTTCGAGGACTGCAATTGGGAGAGAGCCATTGAGGGAGCCGTAAACGGCATCTTGCGAAACATGGGCCAGGCGTGCTCCGCAGGTTCCAGGGCTCTCGTCCAGGAAAGCATCTACGAGAGATTCCTTGACGACCTTACGAGGGTCTTCGGAAACATCAAAGTCGGCCTTCCCTGGGAGCCCGACACTATAATGGGTCCGCTTATCAGCGCCGCCCAACTTGAAAAAGTCCTCCGCTACGTGGACATCGGCAAGGAAGAAGGGGCCAGGCTCGTTTGCGGCGGTCACAGGGTCACCGAGGGCGAGCTTGCCAAAGGCTACTTCATGAGCCCCACGATATTCGCAGACGCGCGTAACGATATGCGCATCTGCCAGGAAGAGATCTTCGGACCGGTCCTCTCGGTCATCCCATTCAAGGACGAGGAAGACGCCATAAGGATCGCCAACGACAGCGAATACGGCCTTGCCGGAGGAGTGTGGACGAGGGACATAAACCGCGCGCTCCGCGTGGCCCGGGGCGTCCGTACGGGCAGGATGTGGATCAACACCTACTCCATCAACCCGCTCCACGCGCCGTTCGGAGGCTACAAGAAGTCGGGGATCGGCAGAGAGAACCACAAGATGGTCCTGGACCACTACACGCAGGTAAAGAGCATCATAATCAGCCTGGCAGAAAAGCGGTCAGGGATGTACAAGATCTAGCCGCATGCAGCGTCTGAGCAATTCACAGTCATAGGCAAGAAAACCGCGCGGGAGACATCTGGTCTCCCGCG
>DUSI01000043.1 GCA_012842685.1 Candidatus Fermentithermobacillaceae bacterium | reverse complement strand
TTGTACAATTTGCATGAGACCTCACCTCTCGAGTGGTGACACTCGTCCAGTCCAGGACGGTGGGGTCTCTTTCGTTATCTGCTAACCACCAACCTCCAAAAACTCCTACAGTAAAGTTACACTGACTGATATACCCAAACCCGTTGTCTCTGGCAAAACGGGCGCGCTGGTGAAGTGGGAGGAGGATGACGTCGGGGCTCCACTCCGTGTGGACGTGGCCGTCGCCGCCGTACCAGCCGGGTACCTCCGGAAGCGTGGTAACGTGAAGCGGTATCCGGACGACCTCCCGGACCCGGCGGCCGGAAAGGACGGCGTCAACGGTCACCGTCACCAGAGAGGTGCTACCGTCTTCCAGGGGGAGTCCGCCTACGTCGATCTCAAGGGAACGGTATGCCCCGCGCTCGGAGACCTGGGATACCGCCTCCTCGTCGCCCGCATCAAGTCCGGCCTTCACTTCGTGCGGAGAGAGCCCGAGCGCCGTGATAGGGGCAGAAACCTTGGCTTCGGAAGTCTTGTCAAATGCCGACGCGCTCACGGACACGACCACCCCATCTGACCGGCCCGAGGCGACTATCACGGGGACTGTGATCCTGTCCGTAGGGAGCCTGTTTATCTCCATCTCATCTGGAACGAAAACGGTTAAGTCCTCCCGGTTCATGGAGGCACCTCCTGCGGCGATGTGTCTCTGAAGTGTTTTTGAGAGCAAAGGAAAACCCCCGGCGGCGTTCCACCGGGGGATCTTATGCGTAAGCTTAGGAGAGCGACACGGCCTCCGGACTCGTTACTTCTTCTGGTCGCTCCTCAGCACGCCTGCGGTCGCGAAGTTGTCGAAGGACATGTCGCGGATGATGATGCGGACCGCCTCCGGGGAAGCGTTCAGCGTCCTGCAGATGGCGTCCGTCACTTCCTTGACCATGGCCCTCTTCTGCTCAACTGTCCTTCCTTCCAAGAGCTCTATCTGTACGATTGGCACACTGCAAACCTCCTTCTTGATGCCCGGCACGACACCGCCGGGGGCGCTGAGCTGCGTAAGGGTGCTGCCCCGGCTGCGCTTTAGCCGCGGCTCCTGCGCGCATGCGAGTCAGCTACTTGCCGCTTACCGCCATCTTTGCGGTCCTGAAGGACGGCGTTCCGATGTTCGTCCACTTGAGGTCCGAGGCTACGGCGTCGATCCCCAATAGGATATCCTTCAGGTTGCCGGCAATGGTGACTTCGCGGACGGGTCCGACGAACTTCCCGCCGGTGATCCACCTTCCGGACGCGCCCACCGAGAGGTCCCCCGACACCGGGTTCAGACCTCCGACCGTGATGCCGGATACGTCCATAACCAGGAATCCGTTCTTTGTGGAAGCCACGACTTCCTCCAGAGTGAGCGTCCCCGGCTTCAAATACAGGTTGCAGGGCGCGACCTGGACCGCAGACTGGACTCTTCTGGACGCGTGTCCTGTGGATTTCACTCCGTCCTTGGCTGCCGAGTAGCAGTCGTACATGAACGCTTTCAGCACTCCGTCCTCGATAAGGGCCATCCTCTTTCTGGGTACCCCTTCGGCGTCGAACGGAGACGCTCCGTAACCGTCCACGTTAAAGGGATCGTCAATCAGAGACACAAGTTCGGAAGCTACTTTTTGGCCAAGCATCCCGGCGAACATCGACCGCTTCTTCTGGACGGCCTCGCCTGTCAGAGTCGAAGCAAGCATCTGCCAGATGATCGCCGATACTTCCGGGCAGAAGATGACGGATGCGTCTTGCGACTCAACCGGTTTGCCGCCTAGGAGGTTCAGGGCTTTCTGTACGGCTTCATCGACCACTTTTTCAGGGTTTAGGCCAGAGAAGGAGCGGGAGAACTGGGCGCCGCTTCCCGGCTGCATCACTCCGTTTTCCGCGGCAAGGACCTGGCATGAAATGGTCGCGCTGTTGGACTTGAACGAGACATTGACTCCCTTGGAGTTCACCACCGTGACCGAATGGGAGCGGGTTCCCACGGAGGTCCCGAGGACCTTTTGGATGCGCTCATTCTTTCGCTTGGCCATGGCCTCCATGTCCAGGGCCATGCGGATCTTAGTCTCGGCCGGCGTATCCTCGATATCCTGGCTCCAGGCGTCAATGGTTGGATATTCGCCTTCGGGGGCGTAAAAGCACCTAAGTTCGTCGGGGGCAGAGATCCGCGCGTTCTCGGCTGCCCTGCTTATGGCTTCGCGGGCACTTTCTTCCGAAACATCGCTCGTGTATGCGATTCCGAGGGCCTTGTCGACGATAACCCTTACGCCCAGACCCCTCCCCTGAGACGCCTGAAGGTTTTCGACCTCGCCCTGGTACACCCGGCAGCCCCAGGTATTGCTCTCCTCGAGGTAGAGCTCGGTCTCCCGTACGCCGAGAGACGCGGCGTAGTCAAGCAAGGACTTGAGATCGACCACGTCTAGCCCCTCCTTTCCGCTGGACGTCTTTGGGTGCCGCCGACTGTGATGCGGCGTATCCTGAGGGCCGGCTGGCCGCACGCCGCGGGAACGCTCTGACCGCCTTTTCCGCAGTTGCCAGGACCGAAATCCAGGTCGTCTGCCACGGCGTCGATCTCCGCGAGAGTCTTCAGGCCGTTCCCGATGAGGGTCGCGCCCCTCACGGCATCGCCCAGTTTCCCGTTCTTGATAAGGTATGCTTCTGATACGTTGAAGACGAAGTCACCCGTTGCCGAATTGACCTGGCCTCCCCTGAGCCCTTTGGCGTAGAGGCCGTCCGGAGTGTCGGCAAGGATGTCCTCGGCCTTGCTGGTGTGCGGAGCGATGAAAGTGTTGGTCATTCTCGGGATGGCTATGTAGCGGTAAGACTGCCTCCTACCGTTACCGGTGAACTCGTGCTTCGCTTTGACGGCGCTCTTCCGGTCATACATGTAGTTCTTGAGTATCCCGTTCTCGATGAGGACGGTCCTCTTGCCCGGGTTTCCCTCGTCGTCCACTCCAAAGCTGCCCCACTCGTTGGGGATGGTCGGGTCATCCACTGCGGTTACACATTCGCTGGCTACTTTCTGACCGATCTTGCCCGCGAAAACCGACGAGCCTCTGAGGATTCCGTCTGCCTCAAGGCTGTGGCCGCAAGCCTCATGGAACAGGACGCCACCCCAGCCGTTGGTCATGACTACCGTCATAGGACCTGAGGGGGCAGGAGATGCGTGTACGTTGACAATAGCCTGTCTCGCGGCGTCTTTCCCTAGTTCTTCGGGAGTCTTGATGTCCAGGATCTCCAGGCCGCGGGTTTTCCCTATGGTGGCTGACCCTGTCTGCAAGACACCGGTCTTGGCGGCCAGAGCCGAAACAGTGAACCTGGAGCGGACCACCGAGTCGGCAGCCAAGATGCCTTCCGAGTTGGCGATGGTCGTGTTCCTCACGATCTCAAGGAGGGCGCCTGTCACCTGGCGGATCAGCGGGTCGTAGGCCCTAGCCGCCCGGTCTGCCCTGAGGAGGAACTCTGCCTTAACTGCTTTTGTCGTCTCCCACGGGTACTTGGCTATGGGGCTAATAACCGGGACCTCGCGTCGCGTTAGGTCGATGGTGTAGTCTCCGCGCGCGCCCGACAGGGCCCCCGCCGCAGTACGAGCCGCCTGAAGAAGGTCTTTTTCCTCAAGACTGTCTGTGAAACAGTAAGATGACGTTTCGCCCTTGATGACTCTGACACCGGCCCCCCGGTCTCGACCGGAGTTTACGTTCTCGATCCGCCCGTCCTCCATCGTGATGGTCTCGGTGGACGTATCTTCGATGAACACCTCTGCGAAGTCGGCGCCTGTCATCATGGCCGCCTTCAGCACCTTTTTCAGGACTTCCTCCGGAACGATGCACTGTGCGTGACCTTCGCTCAATGACCAAACCTCCCTCCGGTAATTGCTGACTTCCCCGACTCATTTTGGCATGCGAACTTTCTCTCTGGGGAAGCCATATTCCTCCGGAGGGGAGGTTAGTCCAATGGCTGCGCTTACCAGGCCGTGAAACCGCCGTCTACATACAGGTTTTGACCTGTCACAAACCTGGACGCGTCGCTTGCGAAGTAAACCACCGCGCCCGCGACTTCTTCGGGAGTGCCGAACCTCTTGAGAGCGTGGCGGTCCCGGAGTAGTCTGTAGAGCTCAGGAGATTCTTCTATGGACTTGGTCATCTCGGTCTTGATGAAACCGGGGCCTATCGCGTTCACCAGGATCCCGTACTTCGCCCACTCGCAGGCCAAAGCCCTCGTCAGAACGACGATACCTCCCTTGGAGGCGTGGTACACGCTGGCGCCGATCTCGCTCCCGACCCTTCCGAATATGCTGCCGATGTTGATGATACGGCCTCCGCGTTTGGCTTCGATCATCGCCTTGCCCGCCGCCTGGCACATGAAGAAGAGGCCCCTCAGGTTGACCGCCATGACACGGTCGTATTCCTCTACGGATGTGTCTTCCGCGGGATCGACCGTCGCGGTACCTGCGTTGTTTACGAGGATGTCCAGTTTGCCGAACTCCTTGACTGCCGTGGCTACGGCATTCTTCGAGTCCTCCGGGTTGGACACGTCGCACTTCACGAAGATGGACTTCCTACCCATCTTGATGATCTCGTCGACCGTCGCCTGGTTCCCGGAACTTATGCCCGTCACAACCACGTCGGCTCCGTATTGCGCAAGTGCCAGACACGCGGCCTTGCCGATCCCTCTGGAACCGCCGGTAACAAGCGCGACGCGTCCGGAAAGGTCAAACATGTCATTACATCTTGCCTTGGTCATGGTTACCCCTCCAACACCCTGTTTGGCATAGTGTTTCACCGGGCCGGCGGCTCATGCCGAGT
>DUSI01000042.1 GCA_012842685.1 Candidatus Fermentithermobacillaceae bacterium | reverse complement strand
TTGTCAGTAAGTTCAAAATCGTTCAACGACAATCCCCCTCGAGGCGCTCTGGGACTTGGCTTTGTCCCATGGTTGTCACAAGGATAGCTATGCGAGAGGCCTTGATATATGCGTTTTGTTGAGCGGTTGAGTGTAAATTCCGTTTCTTGACACTAAAAAACGGCATAACCTATAATGAATTTTGCCTGGTAATTAACGAAATGCAGGAGGAATGTCGGAGGTATGGCGCTCGAGGTCGGAGCCATCGTTGAGGGCGTGGTGACCGGAATTACGAATTTCGGCGCGTTCGTGAGCCTCCCCGACGGCAAGACAGGCTTAGTTCACATCTCAGAGATCGCTGACGCGTACGTAAAAGACATCACCCAGTACGTCAAGAAAAACGACACGGTGAAAGTCAAAATCCTTTCGGTTGACCCTTCAGGCAAGATTGGACTCTCAATCAAGCAGGCCAGCCCCAACTACCGTCCCAGAAGCGCCAGCGACCTCCGGAAGAGCAAGGCCGACTTTGAAGACCGGCTCGCGCGCTTTCTCAAGGAAAGCGACGAGAGGCTCGCGGATTTGAGGCGAAACACGGACTCCAAGCGGGGAGGACGGGGAGCCTCCAGAGGGTAAGCGGCAGTCAGAAACCGTGGATTAGGGCTCATTTGGACAGGTCCGGGCCGACCGACGGGGCGGCCCGTTTCTTGTTCCTGCTCCTCGGCCTACTATAGCCTCCTCACTGCTGGTATAATGTTGGGTGATGCCCGAGAAGGTTGGTCCGGCCGCTTTCGCACGGATGTCTTTGCCCTCCAAGGCCGGGCAGCACCTGCTGCAAACGATGCCGGGATGTTGGAATCGGTAGACAATGGGGACTTAAAATCCCTTGGGTCGTGAGGCCCGTGCGGGTTCGACTCCCGCTCCCGGCACCAATCATGTTCTCATATGGCCCGCTCCAGCAAGTTGCTTATATGTTTAGCGATAGCGGGTACTGATACTTTTCCTCCCTGAGAAAGAAGCTCGCCGTTTACATAGACCAAGGGCACCTGAGCCCCGGAACTGATCTGGGCAAGTACCTCTGGAAACCGGTCCATTTCAGGTGACATGAGGTCGTAGTACTCTACGACCACCCTCTCTCCAAAGCGTCTCGCGAGTTGCCCTTGGGCTTGGTTTGCTACATTGCGCCATAGGTCTGCCACGCCCTCTGAACAGACCACTGGGACTCCGAATATCCGCACCGTGATGGCATCTGCCATGGTTACACCCCCTCGAAGAGCCGGTCGCCAAGGTCGATCAGCATTTCGCGACCTGATATTTCTCTGGGCAAGAGAGGTACCGTCAATATAGGTACAGTGAATCGCCTCTTCATCTCATCGAGGTATCTAAGCTGCATGCGTCGCCTCGCCTTTGCGTAGGTCGTAGTGCAGGCTTCATCGGGGAGTTCCTGATTGGCGATCACCAAGCCGGGTTCTATGCCTACCGTGCGGAGCTCTTCCATGGCGCGGTGCGACTCCACAATTGGGGTGCTCTCGGGGTACATGACAAAGGCGAAAGTGCACTTTTCGGGATCTCTCATCACATCTATCACTTTTCCGAACCGCTTCTTCGCGACGTCGTCTGCCATCTCGGAATCCACTGAGGCAAATACCTTGACCTCGAGCTGCGCGCTCCAATCTATGGGCAGCTCAAGAAGCCGCAGGGTGTGTCCGGTGGGGGCAGTGTCGAAGACGATGACGTCCCAACCGTCCTGAGAAGCATAGTCTATGAACTTGTCGAACGCGGCCATCTCTTCGGTGCAGGGGCTGCTCAATTCCTCAGCCATGGCTGCGATGGCTTCGGGTGAGCGGCCCTTCTGCCTGGCGTCATCCAGTATCCGAGCACGGTAAGCTTCGGCCGCTTTCTTAGCGTCGATCTTTGTTACCCAGAGATCGGGGATGTCCTTGTACGGGAGGTCCGGGATATCGCGGACCGTTGCTTCCAACACGTCGCCAATGTGTTCCGCAGGGTCTGTCGTCAAGAGGAGAGTCTTGTACCCCTGGCGCGCCAGCCACACTGCGGTGACGCAGGACAGCACCGTCTTACCGACGCCGCCTTTGCCGGCGAAGAAGACCGTCCGCCGGCCAGACCGGGGCACGAGTCTTGAGATGACTTCTTCTCTGTTTTCGGCCATCTGTCGCGAGGTTGCGGGCGGAGCGTCGCTTTCCGGTTGGCCCAACCTGTATTCTCTTCCGCCGTGGAATAGCAGTTCTGCGACTCTCCGCAACCGGGAGACTCCCTTTATCTCGCTATCGAAAAGGAACATGGTCCGGGCAGGATAGGGGAACCTTTCCCGGATCTCCTCCATGTGCGCCTCTTGCATCTTGCTTCTTGCCGCAAAGAGCGGTCCCGAGGCTTCTTCGGGCGGGATGACGCCGTTAACGATGAGATCGAAGTTCTTTATCCCGAGATTCGCGAGTTCGGCGATGGATCTCTCGGTTTCCCTGATGGCGGAAGATTCAGGGTGTAGGACAAAAGTGAACGACGTGACTGAAGGATCTACCAGCGCTCTGAGGGCCCGGTCGTACTTTTCCTTTTGTTCCTGGATCGCGGCTGCCGGGCCAATGCAGGTCTGACCGCCCGTCTGAGCGGCTTGCTCGATTGTGCGGCTCCACTCCGCCGGGAGTTCGAGAAGGCGCAGGGTGTGCCCCGTCGGTGCAGTGTCGAAAACCACTATGTCGAGCGGTTCGCCGCCTGCCGAAGGGTTGTCGATGAAGTCGGTGAAGCGGTCAAAGGCAGCTACTTCGGCAGTGCACGGGCCGGACATCTGCTCCTCGACGACCTTCACAATCTCAGGCGGAAAGAGGGCTCTCAGTGGAGCGAGAGCTCTCTCTTTGTACTCATGAGTTGCTTGGTCGGGATCGATCTCCATCGCCCAGAGGCCGGGCACTCCCTCGATGGCAGTTACTTTGTGGCCGACCGGCTGCTCAAACACGTCCGCGAGATTGGAAGCCGGGTCTGTGGTAACGATGAGGACCCTTTTGCCAGAGTCCGCAAGGCACACTGCGGTAGCGCACGCCATGCTTGTCTTGCCTACTCCGCCTTTGCCCGAGAAAAACATGAACTTGGTAGCCATAAGTACATCTCCCTGTGGGTTTCCTACGTTGTCTCCTGCGAAATGTTGAGCTCGCGCCTCAGTTCCTCCAGCGTTGGATATGCACCGGTCTTTACTATTCGCCCGTCTACCACCGTTATGGGCAAGGCCGCCATCTGCTTCTCCCGAACCAACTTCATTACTTCAGGGTTGGCGAAGAACGCGTATGGCTGTGAGTTCAGCATATATCGTTCGACCGTGATTCCTTCTGCCTTGAGCGTGATGACGGCTTCATGGATGTCGAGCAGGACGGGGTCGACAGTCGGGCCGCACAGCCCCGTGGGGCAGCACATCGGTGGGTCGTAAATCTGTACCCGTGGGCGTTCTGCTTGTTTCGAACTAGATATGTTGGTAGTCATGTTAAGACCTCCTTGCAAGTCGAGGGGCTCCCGGCCGTTTTGTCCTAGACGCTGCCCTTTCGGGACCAGGCGGGCAGAGGCCTTCTTCCCTGAGCGCCATGCGGGCCCTCAGCCGCTCGACATCCTCCCTGAAAGTGGGGCTATCGACGTGTTTTCTAACAAGGTCGTATAGGCCGGCTGTGAACTCGTCAGGCTCTCCCACGGCGGAGTAATAGACCCAGGTCCCGACTCGCGTATCGGTGACAAGACCTGCCTGCCTCAGCACGGCCAAGTGTTTCGACACTTGATATTGGGGGAGGCTCAGGGCATCTACGAGCTCGCAGACGCATAGCGGCTCTCCTGCAATCAAGATCATACGTAGCGCCCGGAGGCGGGTCGGGTCGGAGAGGGCCTTAAATGCTGATGTGAATGTACCCATACCCGCATCTCCTCAAGCAGGTTTCGTGGCTGTTATGAAGGCGCTTCCCAGTCGGACTCCTTCTCCGAGCTCTTCAACTTCGCCATACCAGGACAGCACCTGAACAGATGCATCTATGAAACCCGCGCGATTGAGCCGCTCGATATACTCGTCAGGCTGCATGGCCCCGGAAACGCAAGAGCACCAGAGGTCCATGTTTTCGCGGGCAGATTGAGCCACTTCTCCGTCGACAACAGTATCAGTGATTCCCAGTTTTCCGCCGGGCTTGAGGACGCGGAAAATCTCAGATAGGGCCTTATCTTTATCACCGGATAGGTTGATGACGCAGTTGGATATGACGAGGTCGACCGTCTCTGAAGGCAGCGGTATGTCTTCCATCATGCCTCGCAGAAAGACTGCATTGGAGAGTCCGGACCTGCGCTTGTTCTCCTTAGCCAGAGCCAGCATGTCATCGTTCATGTCCAGTCCGTATGCTATACCCGTCGGGCCAACTCTTCTTGCTGCTTCCAAGACCTCTCTCCCGGCCCCGCATCCAATGTCCAAGACGTCCATGCC
>DUSI01000041.1 GCA_012842685.1 Candidatus Fermentithermobacillaceae bacterium | reverse complement strand
GGAAAGCTCCTTCTAAGTATCTGCAGGACCGCGAGGCCGGTTTCGGCGGTGTGCCTTGCGCCCCAGGAAACCTTTCGCATCCATGCACATACGTGTAAATTGGGCCGCAAGGACGCAATATGTAGGTCGTAGCGGTTGAACTTGACTTCTTACGGTTGGAAGATATCCTGTAGAGAAAGCCGACAAGGACTGTGCGGGGGGATTGAAGTGGCCGAGTTGAACGTCAAGGTTTACTCCACACCAAACTGCCCTTGGTGTGTGAGGGCGAAGGCTTACCTGCAAGAGAACGGCATACCCTTCACGGAAGTGGACGTCTCCAGAGATGTGGCCGCCGCGCGCGAGATGGTGAAGATCTCGGGCCAGATGGGAGTGCCCGTTATCACGATTAACGGCAACGTGATCGTGGGTTTCGACAAGGAGCGGATCGACGAGCTCCTGGGCCTTAAGGGGCAGTAAACGTAAAGGCCGCCGCAAGAGGTTTTCCTGGCGAGAGGACCCCTCACGGGGGCCTCTCGTCTTGTATTTGAGTTTGGCGTATAATTCAGGAGGCGAAATACTGCAGTATTTCATGACGATGATCTGACAAGAAAGCCCTGCCCGTGAGGGAAAGGACGAAGCTAGGCGGTGGTGACTTCTTGGGAAGCGTCGTGCCGGAGCCGGAGGCAAAACGGACCAAGCAGACTGAGCCGGAAACACACAGGTCCCATCCGGAAACTACAAGAGAGCAGGAGCGCAAAGGCAAACCTGCCCTCTCCCGCTTTACCGGGTTTCTTTTCGGAGATGACCCCCAGACGAGGCTGATCCTATCGAGGACGTGGGCCCTGGCCTGGCCCGTGGTCCTCGAGCAAGCGCTTGCCATGGTCGGCCAGGTGGTGGACATGGCCATGCTCGGGAGGCTCGGCAAGGAAGCCGTGGCGGCGGTGAGCCTGAGCATGCAGCCGTTCCAGCTGATCCAGGCGACTTTCATGGGGCTTTCAGTAGGTACGACCGCCATCGTCGCCCGCGCGACCGGCGCCGGAAACCGTGAGGAAGCAGGTCAGGTGGCCGGCCAGGCGATAATCATCGCCCTTCTCTTTGGTCTCGCGATAAGCATCATCGGCGTAGTCAACGCGGACTGGATAGTGACCTTCATGAAGGCCGAAGAGCCGGTGCGCGTGGTCGGCCGGGAATACGTGAGAATGATGATGCCAGGGATGCTCCTCTTTTTCGTTTTCACCATCGCGACGGGTGCCCTCCGGGGAGCCGGCGATACGAGGACTCCCATGGTTATCAACGTCAGCCTGAACGCCGTGAAGGTCCTCTGCAATTACCTCCTGATCTTCGGGAACCTGGGGTTCCCTGAGATGGGGGTCGCGGGAGCGGGGATTGCCACGACCGTGTCCAGGTCCTTGGGCGGGATAGCCATGCTGGTGGCCCTGAGCCGCAAGAGCAGCAAGCTGCCCATCAGCTGGAGGAGAGTCTTCTCGAACTTCGACATCCGTCTCTTTGGAAGGATACTCAATATCGGGGTGCCGGCCATGGCCGAAAGGGTCCTCACGTCTTCGGGACAGATCGCCTACGCCCGCCAGGTGGCGAGCCTCGGGACAGAGGCCTACGCCGCTCACCAGCTCGCCCTGAACGTAGAATCCTTCTCGTATATGCCGGGGATGGGCTTCGCCACTTCGGCCACGGCCCTGGTGGGGCAGAGGCTCGGCGCCAAAGACCCAGAAGGGGCCGAGAAGAGCGCCATCATCGCCATGAAGATGGGCGTGCTCACCATGGGTACCATGGGGGTGCTTTTCTTCCTGTTCCCCGCCCAGTTCCTCAAGATCTTCACGAATGACGCCGGCGTCATCGCGAGGGGAGCGCCCCTCGTGAGGATCGTGGCGTTCACCCAGTTCCCGGAGGCGATGGGGTTCGTCATCCCGGGCGCCCTGCGCGGGGCTGGAGATACGCGTATTGCCATGTTCGTGACGGTCGCGGGGGTCTGGATCGTGAGGCTGGGTCTAACCTACCTCCTCATGAACGTGTTCAATGTGGGGCTCACGGCGGCATGGTTTGCCATGTTCGCCGACTGGGTGGTACGTTCGGCCCTATACTGGAGGAGGCTCAAGCGGGGCAAGTGGAAGGAGATCAAAGTATAGGCTGATTGCTTTTCCGGTCACAGCATTGGGCCTTCCCGGAACAGCCTATCGAGAGCCTCATGCGGACCTTTTCGGAGTACTAAAGTCTGGATGCTATACGGGATTTGTGATACGATTTACTCAAACGGGGAGCTGCTTGATAGCGGCTGAGAAAGGGCTTGTAGCACCTGACCCTTGGAACCTGTGGGGTAATGCCCGCGTAGGGAAATCCGAGTCAGAATGGGCCCGCACTCCCGTGCGGGCTATTTCATGCCCTCCCCGAAACCGGAGGGAGTGTCGAAAAAGATGCGCGACAGACGTGTAAAGATCCTGGTAGAAGGCGCCATGATGGTGGCCATCACGTATGTTCTCCACCTCTTCAAGATCTACCAGGCGCCCTATGGAGGCTCCGTCACGCTGGGTAGCATGGTTCCCCTACTACTCTTCGCCTTCAGGCACGGTCCGGGAGCCGGGGTCTTAGCCGGCGCGGCCTACGGATTTCTGGATTACTTCGTGGAGCCGTATTTCGTACACCCTGTCCAGCTTATCCTGGACTACCCCCTGGCCTACGGCCTCTTGGGGCTTGCGGGGTTCTTTAGAAGCAACATCTACCTCGGCTCTGCAGTCGGGATCTTGGGAAGGCTCCTCTCCCACTTCATATCGGGAGTCGTGTTCTTCGCCCAGTACGCCGAAGGCAACGTCTACCTGTATTCTCTCGTGTACAACGCCCAGTACCTCGTGCCGGAGCTCATAATCGCCATCGTGGTCATCAGGTTTGCCTTGAGGCGCGTGTTGGAAGTCAAGATATAGAAAGGTGTAGGATAGGAGCGGAGCGGGGGGCGGAACGTTGGACGTTAGCCGTAACAGCCAATATGCCGCGATAGTCGGTGGCGGAGACGTTTCGCCCCATATCGCCGATTATGTGAGAGGGGCTTCATTGGTGGTGGCCGCCGATTCGGGCGCTGAGTTCCTCCTAGACCAGGGTATTAAGGTCGATGTGCTGGTGGGCGATTTCGACTCGTGCGATCCCGGCGCCTTGGAAAACGTGACTAAGACAGGCTGCAGGGTGATGCGGCTGCCCGTAAGGAAGGATGTCACGGATACCGAGGCGGCCCTGGAGTTCGTCCTGTCCGAAGGCTACCGGGCGGCCGTAATGGCCGGCTCCATGGGGGGAAAGCGAGTAGACCACGAATTCGCCAACTTCTTCTTGGTCGAACGGTTTGCCCGCCGGGGCCTCGACGTCGTCCTCGTGTCTCCACGCTCAATCATCTGCCACGTCAGCGGTCCCGGGTACATGGGCATGGAAGAAAGGACCCTTAGGGGAAAGAAGGGAGACTGGGTCTCCCTTTTTCCCATAACGGAGAAAGTGAGCGGGGTGACACTCCACGGGTTTGACTACCCGCTCACGGACGCCGTGTTGGAGAGAGGGGCCACGCTGGGCGTCTCGAACAAGCTGATCGCCAGCGAAGGCCGGGTGCGAGTGTCAGACGGATTTCTCATGATCGTAATGACGAAGGAGTAGGAGATTACCTCGGGAGCTCGGACTCCGGCCTCCCCCTCGGATCGTCCCGCGCAGGGGTCCCAAGGCTCATGAGTTCGCCGAGGGTCATTATTTCGTACCCCGCGCTCTTAAGGTTCGCAAGCACCATGGGTAGCGCATCGGGAGTATCCGGCGCCGAGTCAGACGCATGGAACAAAAGGATGGCTCCCCTGAAGGTGTACCTGGATACCCTCTCGACGATGTAGCTGGCGCCGGGCCTCTGCCAGTCCCTGCTGTCCACTGACCATATTATCGTCTCATACCCGAGCTCCCTCGCGGTGAGCACGACCAGGTCGTTGTAATCTCCGTTGGGTGGCCTGAAGTAAGTAGGGCTCGTACCGCTTACGTTTACGAGGATGTCGTGGGCGGACTGTATGTTCTTCCTTATCTCCTCTTTGGAAAGCTGGCTCAGGTTTTCGTGTTCCTGGCCGTGGCTGGCTATTTCGTGGCCCTCATCGACTATGCGCTGGACAATATCTTTGTAGCGTTTTGCCCACGGACCTGAGAGGAAGAACGTAGCCTTTTGGTTGTGTTCCTTCAGGACATCCAGGACTTTGTGGGGCATCTCTTCGCCCCATGAGATGTCGAACGTGAGGGCCACCGCCTTGCGGTCGGTGTTCACGTAAAACACCGGCATCTGGATGTTCTGGACGGCTGCGGTCGTGAGGTCGTACATGTCGACTACGGGCCTCACTTCGCGGGACCTCAGGGCGATGAAACCTGCCGCCACCAAGATCATGAGGAGCAGGCACAAAAAGATGGTCCGCTTTCTTATGATCATCCCCGGCAACCCCCTGTGACCGACGAAACGGGAAAAGCTTCGAGCGTCCTGTCAGTAATCCTTCAGAAAATCATAGTCCCATTACGGACGTGATATGCCGGGAAAGCAAAAGACCCGGAAACTTCCGGGCCCGTGGGGCTTTAGGCGCGGGCCTTTCCGGGTCTATTTCGCGGGCTCCTCCACCCGTTTCCTGTAGATGCCGATGCCTGGTTTGTGGTAGAGCCGTTCTCGGGGCTGCTTTCTGGCTTTGGGTATGACCAGGGCCTTTCCGTCCGGCGTGACAGTGAGCTCCGCGTCGCCGGGTGAGGGGCGGTTCTGGATGTTTGACTTTCCCTCATGGAGCGCGTTTCTTTCGCTCTGCATGGCGTTCCGGGCCTTCATGAAGTCTGCGAGCACGTTGAGGGCCAGCGTGATGATGCGGGGGTCGATACCCAAGACTTGCTGGAGCGGTGAGACTTGGCTCCCTTGGCTTTGGCCAGGCGCCTGGACTTTCTGAGGCAGAGCGGCGTCTCCCGCGGAAGCCCTTGCCGGAGCCTCGCTTCCCTCATTTCCAGACCCTCCTTCGACGTCGCCCCCGCCATCTCCCGTTTCACCCTCGCCGCGGCATCCGGCCTCAGGGCTACTATCGTCCTGCGTCTCCGCGGTCCGACTTTCACCGGAGGGATCGGGGCTTGAGCTCTGGGGCGCCGGAGCTGGAGCCCTGAGCGCCATGCTCCTCGCGGTCGAAAGCGCCGTCAAAGACCCCATGAGGGTCCCGATGAGACCCGGATCGATCCCACCCTGGCCTTGAGAGGCGCCCAAGAGCTTCCCGGCCAGGGACATTATGGACGATAGGAGGTCGGGCTCTCTGGGCCTATCGGGAGCGGGTGCAGCAGGACCGAGCGCCAGGGAGCTGAGGAGCCCCATGGAAGACTGGGCGGCCTGGGAATCGCCGTAGAAAGACAAGACTATCCCCAGGAGGTTTAGGAGCGCAAGGATGCCGGCCTTTTCCCTGAGGGATTTCTGGTCTGACTCAGGTCCCGAAAGTAGCACGGTCCTTGCGATCTCGGCGAGGGTCTTTTCAGTGTCCATTGTCCTCCGTCCGCCCGAAGAAATTGGCAAATTCAGGGGGCACCTGGGCTCCTATGACGCCGCCCAGCTCGGTCCTGAGTATGGTCCTGGCCTCTTTGATGGCAGCGTTGACCGCCTCGACGATAAGGGTCTCAAGCGTCCCCAGGTCGTAGGTTTTCTGGGACAGCCTATCTCTGTCTATGTGGATTGAACGGATGTTAAACCAAATATCTCCCGTGGCCTTCACGAGGCCGTCGCCCGCTTCCCCTTGCACCACGCGGTTCTTAAGCCCCGTAAGGCGCGAGCTCACTTCAGACTCGATCCTCTCCATCTGCATCAGCAGGGCAGCCAGGTTCTGCACTTAATTACCCCTCCAGTCCTAACTACTTCAGCATCTTATGCGCGGACTTGCGGGAGGGGTGATACGGGCTATTTCCTCAAAGGCATCACTTTGGGCATTGAGACACGAAGTTCGCGCTGGAGCCTTATGCGCCTTCCCACGGTGCGCCTTCCCAGGCAGAGCCGGGGACCGCCCTTTCTCTGAAACAGTGGTTTTGTAGTCCAGTTAAGCCACTGGTCCTGTCTTTCACCCGAGCCTTCCTGCTCAGCCCGGTACACGCTCTTGGGGTCGAAAGACCCGTTGGCCGCGAGGAGGAGGATCAAGATGAGGAACAGGGAAAACGGGTTGGTCGCGTCAAAACCCAGTATCTTCACTCTGTTCCCCTCCCCTGACCGCCCATCTCCGCCATCCTTCTGGCCAGGAAGGTTTCGAGCTTGGCGCCCAGCCACGACGCCGCGAGGATGAGCGAGAGAGATACCGCCGAATCCAGTCTTTCCGCCAAGAGGTTCTGTGCCTTTTCCGCCATGGATTCTATTTCGAGAGATTCCACCGAGCCGCTAGTCTGGGCCAGCTCCAGGAGTGTATCTATAAGCTTTTGGCCTCTCTCGGCCGTGAAGGGCCTTAGCGCCGCGATGAGGTCCAGGGTTTCTTTGGTGAGTTGCCCGCCTCCCACTTTTACCCCCTCTTTCGTGCGGTTGATCATGACATAATATGACCCCACCCACAAAACGTTCCGGCGCTCTACCTGTGGGATGATGGGCGAGGGCAAACATAAGAGGCTGAAAGGTAAACTCCTTCCAGGTGGAGAAACTAGGGGGAGATGTGCGGCGAATACGCGGTAAGTGAGGTGTTCCCCTATGGACCTTAAGTCTGCCTTGAGCCTCAACAAGAAGAAGGAAGAAACCGCAGAAGACCGGGAGCTTCTGCTGGAAAGAGCCCAGGAGATCCACGCCGAATCCATCGTGGTCGACGGGCACGTGGGCACGCTTTTCGACGTGCTCCTCAAGAGCCGCGAGTTTGGAGAGAGGTCGGAAAAAGGACACGTAGACCTTCCCCGCCTCAAGGAGGGAGGGGTGAAGTGCGTCGTCCTGAGCGCTTTTCCCTTCGACCGGACTTACCCCATAAGGGGGGTAAAAACGGGCCTCGAATACGTGGACGCATTCAGGACCCTATCGACGCTCCCAGGGGTGGTCCTGGCGGAAAACGCGAGCCAGGTCGAGGCCGCGGCAAAGGAAGGGAACGTGGCGGCTATCCTCTCCTTCGAAGGCGGCGAGTTCCTGGACGGCAGCATAGAGAGCCTGCGGATGTTCCACAGGCTGGGGCTCAGGCTACTGGGGCTCACCTGGAACGAGAGAAACGCTCTGGCAGACGGCGCCGCCGAATCGGGCACGAGGGGCGGCCTCACCCGCTTCGGGCGAGCGGTCGTGAGAGAGTGCGCTGATCTGGGGATAATCGTCGATGTATCCCATATCTCCGAGGCCGGGTTCTGGGATGTGGTCGAGATGACCGAACAGCCTGTCGTGGCGAGCCATTCCAACTGCCACAAGCTCTACGCCCATCCCAGGAACCTCACCGACGACCAGATCCGGGCCATCGCCGAGACGGGCGGCGTTGTGGCCGTGAGCTTCAACCCGGACTACATGGGAGATGAGGAAGCTGAAGTCACCCTGGGCACGGTCTGCGATCACATAATGCACGTTATGGAGGTCGGCGGCGAAGAGGCCGTGGCCATCGGTTCTGACTTCGACAGTTTCAGGGGCAGAGAGCCCGAGCCCCTTACCTCCGTAGACCGCCTGCCGCTCCTCACCGAAGAGCTCTTGAGGCGCGGCGTCCCCGGAAAGACCATATCCCTGATACTCGGCGGAAACTGGCTCAGAGTGATGAGGGCAGTGCTGGGGTAACCATGAGAATACTGGTCGCCATGAACGCGTTCAAAGGGAGCCTCTCAGCCAGGGAGGCTTCATCTCTTGTGGCCGAGGGGTTCAAGAGGGGCTTCCGAGAGGCCGAAGTCGTCGAGATCCCTCTGGCCGACGGCGGGGACGGGACGGTAGACGTGCTGTGCGGGGGAGCGGGCGGTGAGACGGTCGAGGTGGAAGTGACCGGCCCTCTGGGCAGGCCGGTCAAAGCCAAGGTAGGTTTCCTCGACGGAGGGAAGACGGCGGTAATAGAGAGCGCCCAGGCCTCAGGACTAGCCCTGGTCAAAGAAGAGGAACGGGATGTGTGGAGGGCAAGGAGCACGGGTGTCGGCGAGCTCATGCTCTGGGCGGCGCGGCGAGGCGTAAAGCGCATCGTCGTGGGCATAGGCGGGACAGCCATGAACGACGGGGGCATCGGGGCCGCGCAGGCTGCGGGCGGGCTGGTTATGGACCGGGATGGGCGCCAGGTTGAACCCGGGCTCGCCGGGCTCCTCACAGTTTCCTCAGTTTCCCGCGGCTCAATACCTGAGGTCTTTGGAGATATAGAGGTCATAGCCATAACAGATGTGGACAACCCTCTCGTTGGTCCGGGCGGCGCGACGCGGGTCTACGGACCGCAGAAGGGACTCGCTCCCCACGAGGTCGAGGAAGTAGACGCGGCCATGGGGCGCTACGCGTCCATCCTGGGAAGGGATCTGGGGCTTGACCCGTCTTGTCTCCTCCAGGCGGGGGCGGGCGGCGGACTTGCGGCCGCTCTGGCGGCGTTCTTCGGGGCGAAACTGGAAGGCGGGGCCCATTACGTCATGAGGGCCGCGGGCTTTTTCGATGAACTCTCTCGTGCAGACCTTGTGATCACGGGAGAAGGCTCTATAGACTCCCAGACGGTCCAGGGCAAAATCCCTTACGCGGTGGCGGAAGCTGCGTACTCGAGGGGTGTCCCCGTAATCGCGCTGGGCGGCGGTCTTGCCCCCGACGTGGTCTCAGGTTACCCCCCAGAGTTTGCTGCGCTTTTTTCCGCGACTCTCCGGCCCGGCACCCTCCGGGAGACCGTTGCTTGCGCCAAGGAGAACCTTCTTTTTGCTGCGGAGCAGATGGCGAGGGCGGGCAGGGTTTTCGCCCTCTCCAGGGCTACCAGGCGGGATTTCTCCGTGGGGGGCATCGTGGTAAGGGCGTCTGAGAGAGGGCCGGAAGTGCTCCTTATCGAGGACCGCTGGGGGATGGTGGCCCCTCCCAAAGGTCATCCGGACCCGGGAGAGACCCCCGAGGAGGCCGCCTCACGGGAGGTATATGAAGAGACGGGGATCCGGGTGTCCATCCAGGGCGACCTGGGAGACCTTAAGTACCGCTTCTTCGACCGGGACGGCGAGGTAGTTGAGAAGACGGTGAAGTACTTCCTGATGACTCCCGCCGGCGGGTCTTTGCGGCCCCAGGAAGGAGAAACCCTGAAGGTGATGTGGGTTCCCGGAGAAGAATTGGCCGGCATGAAGTGCTATAGAGACACCCTTGCCATAGTGAGGCGCGCTCTCAAAGCTTTCTCAAGAAGACAAGATTCGACCTACTGAGGACCGGCTGTCTGGTAAATTATGGACGGAAGGACCCGGTGGCGTGCTCCGTCGGCGGAGCGCACCGGGTTTCTGTGTTTCGGGAAGCGTAAGAAGCCCGGACGCTCCGGGACGGCGTGAAATTCAGGTTAAGGAGCGTGCTGGGTTTGGTCTACAAGAGCTTCCTTGGAGCCGGGTCCCGGAGGCGAACGGGCGAAGCCGCGCCCCTAAGGCTTCTTCTACGATACGGGCTCCGGCTCATCGCGATCTCCATCGCGGTTTTTCTCGCGTTCCGGCTCATCTCGTTTCTGGTGAGCGCCTACCGCTTCCACGGCGAGTTCGTCTTCGTCACGGTGGAAGAGTCATCGTCGCAGGCCCTGGCGGCGCTGCCACTCGGCTTTGAGAGGCTCTCGGACACGTTCGTCGACTGCGAAGAAAGGATCCTTGAGCTGCCGAAAAAGCCCTTTCTGTGGGGCGTTTCCCTTGGGACCTACTATTCGGCGTCTTCTCAAGGGATTGAGTTCGAGGAATGGGTGAAGTTCTCGAGGACCGGAAAGCTGACCGTCCCTGTAGGCCGGCCCGTGGACGTGAAAGGCCGGGACCTTTCTGGAGAGGCCGTACCCCTCGTAGATAATCCCGCAAGGATAGTGAGGGGCGAGCTGGTTGTCGAAAGGACGGAAAGGTCTGGTGCCATCCGGTTTAGATACGGGGATAAGCGCGTAACCCTGAGGCCGGGGGAGTCATGGGCTGAGATCCTGGCTCTCGTCGACGGTGTCCTTGTGGAAATAGGAGCGGACACTTGGGAAAGCGCCCTCGAGGAGTACCTGGCCTCAGGGGTTCCGGTCACAAGGGTCGCGGTGTCGAACCGCGGGTTTTGGCCCAAGACCGGGGTCTACGCCCGAGGTGAGGGGGTGAAGGGAATTGAAGTCCTCCCCTAGGCGTATCATCATCCTGATGCTGGCTCTCCTGATAGCCTTCACCGCCTCCTCCGGCGCATCCTTCGGTGTCTTCGCGGCGCGCGTGGCCTGTGCCGGGTCTCTTTTCGCGGCTGAGGCCGGACCCCGGCCCGTCGTGATAATAGACGGGGCGTCCCTGGGCCGCTATCTGGAGTCGGTGGGGTACGAAAGGGGAAAGAACCTTTTCGAAGTGGACCCGGGCGATCCCCAGGACCTGGAGACCGGAGCGATGATCCTTTCGGAGGCAGTGAAGGAGCATCTTAGAGGGGCACCCGAGTGCGATGTCGTGGCTTCGGGGATCTGGGGTCTTATCGCCAGGTATGCTCTGGAAAAGGGGTACATGGAAGGTCTCAAGGTGAAGAACCTTGTCATGGCCGCCGTGCCCAACCGGGGGACGTTCCTCGCCGGGGTCGTCAAGTGGGTTCTGGAGCTGGTACGCCAGGAATCCATTTTGGAGCGAGAAACCAGGCTGGAGAGGTTTGTCCCTTCGCTTAAGGATATATTTGGAGACGACGCCGGGCCGGCATCCCTCAAGGAGCTCACGAGCGCCAAGGCCCTGAGGCCGCCCGAGTGGGAAGACGAAGCGTCGTGGATATACACGAGGTCCAGCACCCTGTGGGAACCTCTTTACGCCGAATACGTGAAAAACCGGTTCTTCGCATTGCCCTACGTGCCTGTCCAGTCTCCGAAGGAGACCTTTGCGGGATGGGTGAGCAGGACCTTGCCCGAGGTCTGGAAACGTCTGTTCCTGGAGGCCCAGTGGCCGGATGGATCGAAGCGGGACCTTTCTCTTCCCTACTACGAGTTCCTCGCCATGGAAGTGGCCAAGAACCAGTACGTCATGAGGACCGCGTCTCAAAAGAGCCTGGCTTCCAGCCTCCTCAAAGACCCCATAATCCCAAAGGACTGGAAAGAAGCGGTCGTCCACTACGGGACGAAGGTCCTCCTTCACTTTGCTGAGAAAGCCGCTATCAGCCTCAAGGCATACCTGCAGGAGCTTATCGCCAGGGAGGCGGTGAAGCTTACGGGCCTGGGGACGGGGCCGGAGTCTCCCTTCATATCGGGGCTCATCAAGGAAGACATCCTCATCAACCTCGGCTCATCTTCTTCCAAGCGCTTCGAGCGTATCCCAGCCAACTTGGCCTTGGGGGCGCTAAACCTCTCGTCCCAGTCTAGAGCGGCGCGGCGGGAAACCAGGTATGTCTCGGTGGTGTCGAGGCTGGCCAACCCGTGGGCGGCCATCTGGCCCGAGCTTGGGCCGAACGACAGCCTTCTCGAGGTTGACTGCGCTATCCCGCCCGTGAGCACGGGAGATCTGATAACCGTCTTCGGCGGGATACTGAGGCTCCCAGGGAAGCACATCCTGGATGACCCCAGGGCACAGAGGTACGTGGCGGAGGTCCTCCTCGAGGAGGGAAGGGACGGTACAGGGCATGCCGTCGAGGCGGGGCTCAAGGGAGACGGACTTCCGGTAGAGGCAGCCCCATCCCTCACCGCGCTGGATGTCTCCAGCTGGAGACCCGTCTACTTTCCGGTCCGGGGCGCTTCCAAAGTGACTCTCGGGATTACTTCGCTGCCGCCCGGATGGCAGTGTCAGGTTTGGGAAGAGCGGAGCGACCCGGGTGCATCGCCTGAGGGCGGCTGCGGGACGGGAACCATGTGGGGCTTGGACCGGGGCGGGAACTACACGCTTCTCGTGAGCCCGGACACGGTCAGGCTGGGTTTCCGCCTCTTGAGGAGCGGTCCGCTGAACCCCATCGAGGGGAACGCCGTCGGCTCGGCCTTTGCCCGGGAGGAAGTAGCCAGGGTGTTTGCGGCGTGGTACAGAGACGAAGCGCGACCGACAGAGACTCCTGAAAGCGGGGCCCGTCATCCCGAGACGCCTGGGACGGGGTCAGCAGGTGAAAATGGGGTGCCCGGAGATTCCCCTCCGGACGGACCTTCAGGTGGCGGCGGGGATGGCGAGCTCCCCCCTCCACCTGTTCCGGCGGAGGAAGCGGGACTTCCGGCCGAGGAACCGGGACTTCCGGACGATCTCCCCGTCGTCCGCGTGGTCTACCGCTCAAAGCACACCACCCTGAAGAAGCCGAAAGAGACTTTCCACGACCACTGGGTGATGGATTTCGGCGACGGCCTCAGAGAGACGGTCCAGGGCGAGGTGTTCCTTGAGAAGGACCACACATTTGATACGCCCGGAGACTACCGCGTCACCGCGGAATCGTATACAGGAGAAGGAAAGCTCCTGTACCGGAAGATCTGGCAGGTCCGCGTCGTCTTGCCTGGGGAGACCCACAGGTTCGTGTGCGAAAGCATAGCTCCCCCGGAAGTTGAGGTCACATTGAACGGTCCTAAGATGTGGGTCACGGGCAAAGTGGCGGTCTTTTCGGTCGGAGCCAGAGTAGACCTTCCCCGGAACGCCGAGCTCATAGGGGTCAAGTTCGACCCGGGCGAGATGTTCGGTGTCGTGTGGGAGCGCGCTGGGGATTTCGTCGTCGGGGCGGCGGCTTTGGTGACCGTGAGGTACCACTTGGAGGATGCGGCCGTGGAAGTCGAGAACGTGTACCTGAAGGAAGTGCCGGTCACGGTCCTCACGACAGGCGTGACCCAGTAGGACCGGTCGCTCCGGTGCCCAGGGCTTAGCGAAATGGCTTGGCGAGGGGCGGGAGGGCGCGCGGAACTTGCCGCCTCCCGCCCCCGTCAAAGGTGAATGGCTCCTCACAAAGGAAAGGAGACGGAGGGATTAGGGTGTCTACACCGATTATCAAGATCGAAGGACTACACAAGGAATACAGCCTGGGAAAGGTTAAGGTCCCTGCCCTGAAAGGTGTAGACCTTGAGGTCCCGGCGGGCCAGTTTGTCGCGATCATGGGTCCTTCCGGATCGGGGAAGTCGACCCTCATGAACATCTTGGGGTGTCTCGACAGACCCACCAGGGGTACGTACTACCTCGACGGGGCGGACGTGAGCCGTAAGAGCGACAACGAACTGGCGGAGATAAGGAACAGATTTATCGGTTTTATCTTTCAGACGTTCAACCTGCTTTCGAGGACAACGGCTGTCGCCAACGTAGAGCTCCCTCTAGTGTACAGGGGGATGCCGGCCGCGGAGAGGCGGAAAAGGGCAGTGCGCGCCCTGGAATCGGTAGGGCTTGCCGACCGCATGACTCACAAACCCAATGAGCTTTCCGGCGGAGAGCAGCAGAGGGTTGCCATAGCCAGGGCTATCGCCGGCGATCCCAAACTTATCCTTGCGGACGAACCTACGGGGAACCTGGATTCCAGGTCGGGCGAAGAAGTAATGGCCATTTTCCAAGATCTCCACAGGCAGGGGATTACCCTGATATTGGTCACCCACGATCCCGATATCGCCGGGCACGCCGAAAGGATAATCTCGGTGAGAGACGGCCGGATCCTATCAGACGTCATGGTAGAAGACCGGCTGGACGCCAAGAAACTCCTGGCGGAGATGCCCGCTCCCGAAGAAACGGCCTAGACGGAATGAAGGGACCGTCCGGTTTACGGGGCGAGGATTTCCCTGGTGATCTCCCTGAGGATCTCTTGGCCCTCGGGGCTTGAGAGGAATGACTTAAGGACATCGCTCAGCATTTTCCGGAACTCGGGGGACTCCGCCGCCTCGCGGATGAGGTCTTCCAAAGCCTCCTTCGAGGAGCCTTTCAAGATGTCTGTGATCACGGCTTTGCCCTCATCGGAAGCGAGGACGTCTCCCACGATTGACCGGACTTCCAGGGGATCTACCTTAAGACCCAGCGTTTCGGCCACGGATCTTCCGGTGCCGCCCATGCTCCTCAGGTACCAGACCGCGAGGTCGGGAGCGTACTCTCTCACTACGTAGTAGGACCCGACCGCAAGCCCTAAGCCGGTGATCAGGCCGAGGAAAAAAAGCGCCACAGACCGTGAGGTTCTCAACTGGAAAATCCCTCCTCCCGGTCCTATCATGCATTTATTGGAATGCGGTTATGCAATCGTGCTATCATTTTCACAAGGTGATGCCATGTATCCCGTACTTTTCAGAATAGGCGGTCTGACTTTCTACACCTACGGCTTGATGCTCGGGCTGGGGTTCATAGCAGGTGTGTATGTTGCTTCCAAGAGGGCCGCGAGAAAAGGGATAGACCCCGATTCCCTCTTTTGGTTTTTCATCTCCCTCCTGGTGGGGGGAGTCGTGGGAGGGCGCATTACCCACGTAGCGCTTAACCTGAATTACTACAAGGATTTTCGCTCGATCCTCGATACCCGCCAGGGAGGGCTGGCGATCCACGGAGTGCTTCTCGGCGGCGTGATCGCGGCCGTCATCTACTCGAGGGTGAAGAAAGCAGATTTCTTGAGCCTCATGGACATGGTTGCGCCCTCGGTGGCCCTCGGGCAGGGGATAGGGCGGGTAGGGTGCTTCTTCTCGGGCTGCTGCTATGGGATAAGGACTTCCGGCACCTGGGGTTTTGAGACTCGTTTCGCCCCTGGTCTCAGGCATCCCTACCAGCTGTACGAAAGCGCCCTCGACCTCCTCTTGTTCGTGGCGCTCCTGTACCTGTCTTCCCGCATCGAGACGGCCGGAGGGCTTTTCACTGTCTACGTCGGAGGCTATTCGGCCATCCGCTTTTTTCTGGAGTTCTTCCGCGAGAACGACGACTACTACCTCGGCCTCAGCTTTGGTCAATGGTTTTCGCTCGCGGCTTTAATCTTGGCAGTAGCCACCTTCATTGGGCTTCAGAAGAGGCGCCGGGCGGACTAAAGTAAGTGCTCATCCATACCGAGTAATATATCGATGGGAGGAGACCGCATAGTGGTGGCTTATATTTCCTCGGTGTTGGATGCTTTCGACAGCGGTGTAATACTGACCGATTCCCGAGACGTGATTACAGAAGTCAACCGGCGGGCTTGCCATTACCTGATCTCTCATCCGAGCGAGCTCGTCGGGAAGGAAGTAAACAAGGTACTCACGGAGCTTCTGATGCCCCGGCTCAAGGAACCGAAGCCCTTCGGCGAATGGCTTGAGATGGCAGGAGCCCTCCTCGATTTCTCGACGGGCAGTTCTCTCATCGACAATGCATGCGAGGTAACTTGCCGCATAGGAGAAGAGGAGCTTTACCTCGTCATCTCCGCTTCGCCCGTGCGGGAGGCTGACGGCACCCGGTCGGGCGCACTTTACACTTTGAGAGACATTACGCAGGCGAAGAGAACCCAAGACATGCTGCAGGCAGTTTCCGATGCGGCGAAGGAGATAAACTCAGATCTCAAGATCGATGAGATGATCCCGGGGCTTTTCCGGATCGTGTCGGGCCGGGTCCCACTGGAGGGGATGGCCGTGCTCTCGGTCAAGGAGAACGGGACCGCGGTCGTAAACGGCGCCATCCCTTCGGGGTTTTTGGGCGGAGTAGGTGCCACAGAGTCTCTGCCCGTCACTCCCTTGTCCTATAACATCTTAATAGATGTCGTCACCGATATAGAGAGGAGCCTCGAGACGAGGGAAGACGACGAGAGCGGTGGATTCTCCCTCCTTTCCCGTTCGCTTCTCAGGAGACTCTACGACCAGGGCATGCGTTCTGCGGTGGCGCTGCCCCTTACGCTGCCCGGACAGCTCACCGGGATATGGATCCTCGCGAGCCGGGAAGAGAAGAGCTTCAGCCACGCCGAGATGACGTTCCTGGAGCCGGTGGCGGGACATCTCGCCGCCGCGGTGAAAAACGCCACCTTGTTCCAGGAGACGCGTGAGATGTACTCTGCAGCGGTGCGCGCCCTGGCCGCGGCCGTGGACCTCAGGGACAGCGCGACTATGCACCATTCCGAGCACGTGTCCGTGATAGCCAAGCACATAGCTCTCGAGATGGGGCTTCCTCCGGACGAGGTCGAAGTCATAGAACTGGCGGGACTGGTCCACGACATCGGGAAAGTAGCGATCCCAGATTCGGTCCTGCAGAAACCCGGGCCCCTTTGTCCCGCGGAAAGGGCCATCATGACCAACCACTCTCTCCTGGGCGCATCGATCCTGGAGAGAGCCGGGATCCTCGCCGAACTCGCCCCGCTTGTCAGGCACCACCACGAGTGGCATAACGGCTCAGGCTATCCATCCAGACTGGGCGGGGCCGAGATCCCCGTTGGCGCGGCCATCCTGGCAGTCGCGGACGCCTTTGACACGATGATATCCGACCGTCCGTACAAAGCCGGTATGTCGGTTAAGGAAGCGCGGGAAGAGCTCCGCAAGTGCTCGGGCAGCCAGTTCAGGCCGGACGTGGTCACGGCGCTTGAACGGGCGATCGACAAGGCCATCGAAAACCAGGAGTCGTGGTTCCTGGAGATCACGAGGGGTGCCGGTTCTGACCCCGGCAGACCTGCCGAAGCGTACGGTCCCAGGACCTTAGTGGACCAGGGGGACCTCATGGAGAAAGCCATCACGTCCAAGGAGCTCGAGGTCCTCTTCCGCATCGCCCAGGAGATGAAGAAGCTCCTGGATCTGGACGAGGTGCTCAGGCACATAATCCGCATCCTGGCGGAGGAGATGGGCTACACCGACTGCGCCATCCTGATCCCCGACGAAGAGGGCAAGAACCTGGTCATAGCGGCCGGCACCGGGGTTTCGGAGAAGATCGTGGGGAAGGCCGTGCCTCGAGGCGAGGGGATAGCCTGGTGGGTCATGAACAACGGGATACCCCAGAACATCCCCGATGTCGAGATGGACGAAAGGTATATCGGCGATTCGAACGGGATAGGGTCCGAGCTGTACATCCCCCTGGAGGTTAGGGGGAGGCGCCTCGGCGTGCTTATCATCCAAAAGGCCGAAAAGGGCGGCTTCACCACTTCGGATATAAGGATGCTCATGGCCGTGGTCGGGCACATAAGTTCCGCCCTGGAAGTCGCCCGGCTCCACGAACAGGTGAAAAAAGCGGCCGACTGTGACTCTCTGACCGGCCTCTACAACAGGCGGGTCTTCCTGAACGCTCTCGATTCCAGCATCAAGGCGGCATCGTACCCCCGTTCGGACGCGGTTGTGTCGGTGGCCATCGTGGATGTGGACGAGCTTAAGCTGGTAAACGACCTGCACGGTCACCTCACGGGAGACAGCGTCCTCGCCAAGATCGGGACATACCTGAAGGAAGGGTTCCGTTCGGTAGATGTGGTGGCCCGCTACGGCGGAGACGAGTTTGTCATCCTCCTCCCCGGGATGACCCGGGCTCAGGCCGAGAAAAGGATCCTGGACGTCATCGAGAAGTGGCTCGAGGACACCGTAGCCGATATGGACGGCAAGCCGGTCCCGATGCCTGGGGCGTCGATAGGCGTTGCCACGTACCCTGAAGACGGGAAGGAGGCCCGCACGGTCCTGGCCGTGGCCGATGACAGGCTGAGGCGGGCAAAGCTCAAGAGGACCTCGAGGGCTTCCAGGAAATCAACCGTTTAGGCCCACCGGCACGGCCGTGCTATAATGCGGTCATGAGCCGTGTGAGCACACTCACGAAGACCGCCATACTAGTCGCTTTGGCCAGCGTACTTCACGCGGTCGAAGCCCTTATCCCGCTACCTTTTCTGGTCGTCCCGGGCGCCAAGCTGGGACTTGCCAACATCGTAGCCCTGTACGCGGTGGAAACCATGGGTCTCGGCCAGGCCCTGACCATAAGTTTCCTGAGGACTCTCCTCGGTAGCCTCTTGGGCGGCACTTTCCTGAACGTGGGCTATTACCTCTCCACGTCGGGCGCCCTCGTCTCGACGCTCGTCATGTACGGGGTGTCTAGGGCGGCCCGTGGGCGCGTCTCGGTCGTGGGGGTAAGTGTGTCAGGAGCTTTCACCCACAACCTTACTCAGGTCACAGTGGCGTCTATACTGCTCAAATCCGCAGGGGTCTTTTTCTACTTGCCGTACCTCTTGGCGCTGGCGATCCCCACAGGTGTGTTTGTCGGTCTTATCACAGGAAGGATAATGCGCGTTTCCCCCGAAAGATCACAGAATAGGAGCGGTAGGCAATAAATCCCATCTTCCCCGGGAATGAGACTAGATAATAGCAGGGGGTTTGCCGTGTGATTCGCAACAGAATTCCGGATGTCGTAGTGAAACGCCTGGTCACGTACTTGAGCGTGCTCCTCCACTCGGACTTCGAAGATGACGACTTCATCTCATCGGCCCAGCTGGGAGACCTTGCGGCGGTAAACGGGGCCCAGGTCCGAAAAGACCTCGCTCTCTTCGGAGAGTTCGGCAAACAGGGTGTGGGCTATCCCGTAAAGGCCTTGAGGGAACAGATCACCAAGATCTTGGGTGCAGACAGAGACATGCCCCTCTCGGTGTTTGGGATAGGGGAACTAGGTACCGCCATAGTCCGCTATATTTCGGGGCGCAGGCGTTCAGACCCGAAATATCGCTTCTGGCCCGCGGCGCTTTTCGACGAGGACCCAAAAAAGGTCGGCACGACCGTCGAGGGTATCATGATACATCCCCTCGCGGATATGGAGAAAGTGCTCAAGGAGAAAGACGTAAGGATTGGAATCATAGCCGTGCCTGCTTCCGCGGCTCAGAGCGTGGTGGACAGGGCCGTCGCGGCGGGAGTGAGGGGCTTTCTGAACTTCGCTCCAACAAAACTCAAGGTGCCGCCGGGGGTACGGGTCCACTACACAGACGTAACCCTTGAGCTCCAAGAACTGGCCTTCTACATCTAGAGGACTGATCCATTAGGCCGGGTGGACCTTCTATTGGACCTCTCCCCCCTGTCAGGAGGAGAGCCCTTTTCTCCATCTTCCAGAAGCTTTACGCTCGATGGTATGATATCGTTTGTGAGATAGTGGGCTTTCGGATTGGTTGGTCCAAAGAGCCTTTTAGGTACATATGAACCCTCCCGGAGGTGAAACGGTTGCCCGAAACTGTGTCGCAACTGGAACAGAAACTCAGAGAACTGCGGAGTCGCCGGGAAAAGGTGGTCCAAGGTGGCGGGGCCCAGAGGATCGAGCGGCAGCACAAGGCAGGTAAGATGACCGCTCGCGAGCGCATCGCCGCCTTTTTCGATCCCGGAACGTTTGTGGAGATCGATGCATTCGTAACCCACAGGGCCAAAGAATTCGGCATGGACAAAGTCGAAGCCCCCGGAGAAGGCGTGGTCACCGGTTACGGACTCGTAAACGGAAGGCCGGTCTGCGTCGCGTCCCAGGACTTCACCGTCATCGGCGGCTCGCTCGGCGAGATGCACGCGGCCAAGATCGTGAAGGCCATGGATCTTGCCGCCAAAGTGGGCGTGCCTTTCGTATTTCTCAATGACTCGGGCGGCGCCCGTATCCAGGAAGGAGTGGACGCCCTCAAGGGTTACGGGGACGTGTTCTACAGAAACGTCCAGTACTCCGGCGTTGTCCCCCAGATAGCCGTTATCCTCGGCCCGTGCGCCGGCGGAGCCGTGTACTCTCCCGCCCTCACCGACTTCTGCTTCATGGTCCAGGGCACGGCAAACATGTTCATCACGGGACCCCAGGTCATCAAGGCCGTGACCGGCGAAGAAGTGAGCATGGAGCAGCTCGGCGGCGCGGCCATCCACAGCCAGATCAGCGGTAACGCCCACTTCGTGGCGGCGGACGAGAACTCGTGTCTCGAGATGGTGAAGGCCCTCCTGGACTACCTCCCGTCCAACAACCAGGAAGACCCGCCTTACTATCCGCCCACCGACGATCCCGGCAGGCTGGCCCCGGAGCTTCTGGAGGCGGTCCCCGCGGAGCCCAACCGCAGCTACGATATGCACCGGGTCATCTACTCGATGGTGGACGACGGCGTGTTCATGGAAGTCCACAGGGATTGGGCCACAAACATCATCGTAGGTTTTGCCCGGATGAACGGTCGCTCGGTTGGTATTGTGGCTTCCCAGCCCCAGGTGAAGGCCGGGTGCCTTGATATCAACGCGTCTGACAAGGCGTCTAGGTTCGTAAGGTTCTGCGATGCCTTCAACATACCCCTCGTCACGCTGGTGGACGTGCCCGGGTACCTCCCCGGAGTCGATCAGGAGTACGGCGGGATCATCCGCCACGGGGCAAAGCTCCTCTACGCCTACGCGGAGGCGACCGTCCCGAAGATCACGGTCATAACGAGGAAGGCCTACGGTGGGGCTTACATAGCCATGTGCTCGAGGCACCTCGGCGCCGACATGGTCTTCGCGTTCCCGACCGCCGAGATCGCGGTCATGGGTCCTGAGGGCGCAGCCAACGTCGTCTTCAGGGATGAAATTGCCAAGGCGGAGAACCCCGAGGCCAAGCGGCAGGAGAAGATCAAAGAGTTCCGCGACGTGTTCGCCAATCCTTACGTCGCCGCAAGCAGGGGATATATCGACGACGTAATCGAGCCGCAAGAGCTTCGCCCGAAGGTCATCTCGGCCCTGGAGCTCATGGTGACCAAGAAAGCCGAGTATCTCCCGAAGAAACACGGGAACATCCCGCTCTAAGGGGATGACCAGGAGGTAAGCGACGTGGCCGAGATCGATAGCGTGAAAAAAGCGGTGATCGCAGCCGCCATTGCCGCCTATCTGTCGGATGAGGTCCCGGTAGGCGCCAGGGTGCTGCGCGCCGATATGTTCCTGCGCTCCACCGAAGGTTCGGGAGCGTGGGGAAGACTATCCCGGAAGTTTCCGGGGGGTAGCAGCGAATATCGCAGCGGGGCAGTGTATGGCAGGCGTGTGTTCTTCGGAAACAGTCCAAGCTAACTCAAGATGGGTCATACACGATCTCGCGCTCGATAGGAGGAGAAAGCCGTGCGTCGGTTCAAGGTCAAGGTAAACGATGAGATTTTCGAGGTGGAAGTAGAAGAAGTAGGCCGCGAGACGAGGGCTCCCAAGACCGTCGTACAGGCCCCGCCGGCCCAGCCCGTTCAAGTGGCTGTACCTGCTCCGGCAGCCCCCGTAGCGCCGCCTCCCGCAGCGGCGCCTAAGCCGGCTGCGGCGCCTCAAGCGGCCCCGGCGGCCGGCGCCCAGGGCGACGGAGATGCCGTGCGCGCGCCGATCCCCGGCGTCATCACGGAGATCAGGGTGGCCCCGGGCAACCAGGTCAAGAGGGGGCAAGTGCTCCTCATCCTCGAGGCCATGAAGATGCAGAACGAGATCCTTGCCCCGTTTGACGGGACCGTTACCAGCGTGCCCGTAAGCCAGGGTGCTTCCGTACAGACCGGCGATGTGCTGGTGACGCTGAGCCGTTGAGCCCCTGGTCTCGAGGCCTAGACGGGCTTTTTGCGGACTGGTTACTGGGTATATGGAGGGGATTTCATGAGCGGCAAAATCCGGGTTCTGGTAGGAAAGCCCGGCCTTGACGGACACGACAGGGGCGCCAAGGTCATCGCGAGGGCCTACCGAGATGCGGGAATGGAGGTCGTCTATTCGGGCCTCCACCGTACCCCTGAGGAGCTGGCCAGGATGGCCGTGGAAGAGGATGTGGACGTCGTCGCCCTGTCCATCCTTTCGGGCGCCCACGGGACCTTGATCCCCAGGTTCATAGAGTGCTTCAAGAAAGAGAAGGGTACCCAGGACCTCGATGTGCTGGTCCTCGCGGGAGGCATCATCCCGGACGAAGACATCCCCGCCCTCAAGGAGGCCGGGGTGGACGAGGTCTTTGGCCCGGGCACTAGCACCGAGACAATCGTGGAATACACCAGGTCTCATCTCAAGAGGCCGGTAGCCTGACGCGGACCTTCAGAGAAACGTGGGATAAGCTTCGGGCTCTCCCGTGAGGGGCGGGCTCGAAGCCTATACTTCTTCTTACCTGAGGACGGTGCGTATCGTGGGCGATCTAGCTTTGCAGGCGGCCCGTGAGCTGTTCGACGGACTCATGCGGAAGAGCAGGCCCCACCTTTCGAG
>DUSI01000040.1 GCA_012842685.1 Candidatus Fermentithermobacillaceae bacterium | reverse complement strand
GAAGGAGCCAGCGGGCAACTGACAGCCCTGACCAGGAGTCCGCTGAGATCCATCTTGCGGATTGGGGTATTGACGTGCGGAAAGCATCTTGCACGAAAGGAGTTCGAGCCATGGCGCATTCCAACATAAACCGCAGTGACCTTGCGGAGCTTCTGGGGATCACTCGGCGGGCCCAGGTGATGCTCCTGGGGACATTTCACTTCAAGTTCTCCATGAACGACATGCTCAAGCCCCAAGTGATCCTGGACATGCTTTCCCCGGAAAAACAGCGGGAGATCGAAGAAGTCGTGGAGTGCCTGAAGGGCTTCGGGCCGACGAAGGTAGCCCTGGAGATCAGGCCGGAAAAGGAAGAATCCCTTAGCGCTGACTATAGCGCCTACAGGGATGGGAAGTTCACACTCACGCCTTGGGAAGGGCACCAGATAGGCTTCCGCATAGCCGCGGCGTTCGGTCACGAGCGGGTCTACGCCGTGGACGAATGGGGACGACAATACGAGCCTGACGAGAAAATCATCGAGTACGCACGAGCGAGGCTCGGACCCAAAGGCGATGACTTGCCGGTCGACCGGCTGTTCTTCACCCTGTTCGACGAAGCCGTAGCCCGTTTTGAGAGCATCTACAGGAAACAAGAACAGCACATGGCCGCCCACTCCCTGCGGGAGCACCTCCGGTACCTGAACTCTCCGGAGGAAATCGCCCTCAACCACGCGACCTACCTTGCCTGGGCAGACGCAGAGCCGGGAGATTACACCATACCCGACTGGATCTCCGGGTGGTGGTACAACCGGAACCTCAGGATTTTCGCCAACATAAAGCGAATAACCGAGTCTCCAGATGACAGAATCCTCGTGATCTTCGGCGCGGGCCACATACCCATACTCAGGCACTGCGTCGAGAACTCGCCCAAGCACGAGCTCGTCGAGGTATCTGAGTATCTGTGAGGCTTAGGTCTCCAAGTCATCCCGGGCCGTCAGGAACGGAAGCCTGACGGCCTTAGTTTTCGCCATCACAGCCCAAAGACCGAATCGTGCGGCATATCCCTGGTCTCTCGCGCTTACCAGTGCGGCGGAGTGATGAGATAGCAGGATCTCCGGTTCAGGCACGCCTCACGAAAATCCTGAGGACCGTCTTGAGCTTGTCGGGCTCAGTGCGGCGAGGGTCGCTAAGGTAGATCTCCCGGTGGTTCCGCCCCACCCTGACAAGGCCCTGAGAGGCGCAGAACTCGTGCATCTTGGCGAAGCTCTCGGCCTCTTTGTCGTAGGAGCCTATGTGGGTCATCTGGACGGACAGCCCGTCGGTTATCGTCTCAAGCCTCGCCCTCGAAAGGTCCGGCGCGCCCTTTTTCTTCGCCGCCATGTCTCGCACCATGTCAAAGAGCTCCTGGGTGACGAAGTCGGGCTGGCGTATCATGAGCTGCCAGACCAAACTCTCCTTGTTTACCGGCGAGCGAGACCCGGTGCCGTGCGGCGATTCCCCAGCGTGAGCATGTCCTACGCCACCGTCGGGCTCTGCGCCGCCATCGCTGATGTCCCACAGCCCTTCAAGCGGAAAAACGGTGTACTGGACGTAGCCTTCCGGCTGGATGCCCTTCTTGGGAAGCATCTTTATGCCGTAGGAAATCGCGTAGAGCGCCTCGACCGCATTCTGGAATTCGGGGCTCTCGTTTGGGTTTCCGCGCCCGCTAATCGTGACATAAAGCGCCGGAGGTACGTCGATGAGGACGGGTTCTGTGGGTGGGAGGTAAAGGCTCTTTAGGTCTTTCTTGTAGTCCAGGCTTTTCATTACCGATGCTCCTTCCTGCGGTATCTTGCGGGACCAGACCCTCACCGGCCTATCACGCCCGTATCAGAACCCTCGAAGCAGGCTGCGTCGCGAACAGGCTACAATGCTCAACTGGTGCATCATCTACTGTGACCTGACCGGCGCCGGAGGCCATCGCGTGAGGTCTATTCGTCGTCCTCCCGGGCGAGTACCTTCTCGTTTGTTCCGTTACCGTCCGATGAGCCCCAAATACCGCCAATAGGGTACCGATGCTAGGATGGCCAGAACGCTGCACGCCGACGCCACCAGCGACATGAACGTCGCCTTCCGCTGGCCGCACAGTCTATTGTGGACGGCATGGTTTGATACGAGATAGACATCGTTTTGGAAGGGCATGAGCCATATCGACTGGACCATGAGGTGAGTCGCAATGCCGATGGTCCACGGGCTTATTCCAGCCGAGACTGCCACCGGAGAAAGCGTCAGCACCATAATCGTCACGACGGCGAAATCGCTCACGATGAACTGCCTGATGAGGAACACCACAAGCATGAGGGCCAGGAAGAACAGGTAGGGTTGTCTTGCAAGCGGGCCAAACAGAGGTTGCAGCATTCCACCCAGCCATGTGTCGACACCCAGATAAGGGAGCACTTCTGAAAGGTTCAAGGTGAACCCTGCGTAGATAAGCCCCGTCCACGATATCTTGTGCTGGAAAAACTCCCGCGTCAGGACACCGCTTGCGCTCAGAAATACCACCCCTGCCAGCGCAACCGCGGCGGCGTCTACACCGTGCAGGGGCTGAGTCACCCAAAGAAGTAAGGTCGCTGCGATGGTCCCGAGAGTCACCTTTTCATTGCGGCCGAGAGGCCCCAGGGCCTCAATCTCCCGGTCCAGATACTCGCGGGAAAGGATCGTCATCCGTTTGGGCCTGCAAACAAGCAGGATCCCCAGCCAGAACAAGACGATCAGGAAGGCAATCGTTGGCAGATACGTGAGGAACCACGACCCCCAGGTGATGTTTTTCGTGAGTTCCTCGGGAAGCAAGGCGAGGAGAATGAAGTTGGTGACGGTTCCCGTCATGAAAAGCGGTCCCATGAGGACAAATCCGGCGAACATCGCCATGTACAGCCCAGTTGAATGATCTGAGCGGTCTTCAAGGCCCATGGCTTCCGCGATACCCAGCACGAAAGGCGCAGCCATGGTGGCTTTGCCTGTCACCGTGGGCAGGGCCGGACCGATCGGGATACCTGCCAGGATGAGCCCCGCCGTTTGCCCTGCGAAGGTGGGCGGCAGGGCACGAAGGGATAGTAGCGCAGCCCGCTTAAGGAGGCCGGATTCCAGAACCGCGACGCCGAGAGCAAAGGCGCCGACAGTCATCCACCAGCCCGGAGCCGCGAAGAACGCGAAGCCGACATCGAAAGGCACGATCTTGAAGGCGACAAAGCCGACGCCCATCGCCATGGCGACCATGTAGTCGTCCATGAGGTTTGCGCCCCAAAAGGCCATCGCCCAGATGAGGAGGGCAATCGCTCGCATGGCCTCCCGGGATAGCCCCTCAGGCGGAGGAAGCAGTCCAATTGCCATGCAGGCTGCCGTGACGGCCAAGAGGATGGCGGTACGCCTGGCCGAAACGAACCTAGCCATACATTCTCGAGGCCAGAGCGCCCAGAATCGGGCTCAGACACATGGTTCGAATGAGCGGCATATCGAGCTCCCTACTCCAGCCATGATCTTTGGCGGCGCCCGGTCTCGGTCACTATTACGACTCTACCCCGTTCTCAGGCGTCGTCTTCTCAAAGCATAGCGCAACGATGCAGCGTTTGCACGCGGGAGCTACCTACTGCTTAGTGCGGATGAACTTCAGGAAATACCTGCTCGCTCTCCTTGAACATGCAGATTCCCTTTATCGCTTCGAACTGGAATACGGAATGGGTTTCCTAAAGCAAGACCAGCTCGAGCGCCTGAGGGATGTGGAGGAATTCCTGGATCACGTCCTGCGACTGGTAGGTGAGCAGGACTAATGGAAGAATCGAAGCTGATGCAATTTGAAGACGGCCTGGGGCGCATGGTCCAAGAAAGGCTCAGCCGTGCCGAGGTAGAACAGATTGTCGCGCGTATCAGAGAGAGGATCCAGACCATACCCGGAGCTGCGTTCGCCTACGTCCACGGATCGTTCACCGGCGAAGGCCCTTCGAGGGACATAGATATCGCCGTTACTTCACAGAAACGCCCAGGAAACTCGCCACCGACCGGTGTCTGGAAGCATCGGCCGTTCTGTCCCACGAGCTGGGTCTGCCCGTGGATGTTCACCCGGTCGACCTCGAGTCTATCCCATTCGCCTACAGCGTCGCATCGGGCAAACTGCTCTTCACCAACGACCTTCAGCTCAGCAACGAGTTCGAGGAGCGCGCGATAGTGCGATACTTGGATTTTCAGCCGGTCCTCCGTTCCATCCTGAAAGACCTGATGTCTCCCAGATAGGACAGTACCCCACCTGAGTACTGAGCAATAGTTAATGCGGAGGCCTCAGGGACCTTGCCCCGTGAAAGGCCTCCGCACAATGACGACTCTCTTACCTGCTATCCTGTGACCTCATTTGGTCGGGTCTTGACCCAGGATGAACTTCCGCACGTCTTCGCTCGTCTCTTGGATGTTGTCTTCGCCCAGGTAAACCATGTGACCCGCTTTGTACCCTTTGACGAACACCCGGTCCATCGGCAGGTCGGAGTGGTCGAGTGTGTAGTAGAGGATCCCGATCTGGGTGCAGATGTCATACCACCCGTTCATGAAGAAGGTGCGCATGGTCGGTATCCTTCTCATGGCCGTGGCGAGACTCTGCGAAGTGTTCTGGCCTTTTATGTCGTTGTTCCAGTTCTTGTAGAGGGACGCGGAGTTCACGAAGTTGCGCTCCCAGCTTATCCCGAGCATCGGGAACAACTCACCGCAGAGGACCGACTGGAAGAACGGGTCATATTTGCCCATAGAGGGGTCGTCCCAGGCGCCCCATTCCTGCTCGTCCATGAGAGGCTCGTACAGCGGCCGAGTTATGCGCCCATCCAGCCGCGCCACGTAGCGGCCCTTGTGGCGGAGTACCTCTCTACGGAACTCAACGTCGTCCACGGCCAGCCCGCGCCTCTCCAGGTACTCCCGGGATACTCCCGTGTAGTACATGACGCGCTGGATAATGTGTTCTCTGGTGTCGTTGTCCAGGGAACGCCCCTTGTAGAGGGCCAATAGGTACTCGGTATCGGCGAAACGTTTGGCTTCCGCCACAAACTCCTCCACCGTCTGGTTCGACGGGCGGTTGTGGTACCAGTTCACCGCAGCCAGCGTGGGGAAAGCCAGAACAGCGGGATACACGGGCGACTTGTCGTGGAAGAACTTGCCGACGTTGACGGTGTTGCCAATGAGGATGAGGCCGTCGAACGCAACGCTGAAGGCGCGATCGGAGCCGCCGAGCGAACCCCTCCCCGCCACGGTGGCCGCGCGGGTGCATCCGTAGCTTTCGCCCAGGAGGTACTTGGGACTCTGCCAGCGGTTGTAGCGCGCAAGCCACGCCTGGATGAAGGTGAGGATGGCTTCTGCATCGGGCTCAATGCCGAAGAACAGGTCCTTTTTGGACTCGTCCAAGAGGCGGCCAAAGCCGGTGCCTACGGGGTCCACCATTACCAGGTCGGCTATGTCCAACAAACACTGCTCGTTGTCGCAAGACTCGTAAGGCGGGAGCGGAAGTGTGTCGTCGTCGATATCCCGGTATTTGATGCGTTTGGGGCCCAGAAAGCCTATGTGCAACATCATCGAGGAAGTACCCGGACCGCCGTTGAACGCGAATATTACCGGGCGCGACTTGGTGTCCTCCACATCGGAGCGGAAATAGGAATAGGAGAAGATCGAGGCAATTGGTTTTCCGTCATTGTCGTAGAACACATTATCTTCACATACGGTCTTGTACGGCACCTTGACCCCGCGGAGGGTGATAGTCCCTTCCGACGTGAAACGGGAAGGCGTAAAGACATCGGTTTTGAGCATTGCTACCCCTCTCTTTGCAGATTCATTCGGTGGATGAAGAGAGAGGTTCGATGTTTTGCCTGAAATACCTGTAGCTATGCACTTCGTTTTCTCACGTGAGAGCGGATCTTGCTCCTGTCCGTCACCGGGAGATCGACTTCGCAGCGACAGGCACAAAGCGTGACCGGCAGGCGAAGTCAGGGACAAAAAGTAACCGAGTTCGCAGGGGTCGGGACAAAACGTAACCACCCGGCCGAAGTTCAGGACGAAACGTAACCGACTTCGTAGGGACCAGGACAATACGTCACCGTCTGGCCGAAGTCCAGGACGAAACGTAACCGACATCGTAGCGACCAGGACAATACGTCACCGTCCGGCCGAAGTTCAGGACGAAACGTAACCGACTACGTAGAGACCGGGACAAATCGTGCCCATCTCCGCCGAGACCCGGACAAAGTGTAACCGACCACCTTGAGACTGGGACAAATCGTAACTGTCTCCCCGGAGACCCGAACGAAGCGTAACCGACAACCTAGAGAACGGGACAAATTGTAACTGTCTCCGCCGGGTCTCGGACGAAGCGTAACCGACCCAGCTGGAACCCAGCTAAGATGTTGGCCGCCGATCGGAGACTGGTACAGAAATGGTTGACGCCACTGACAAAATGCAACCAACTTGGCTGTCATGCGGACGAAACATGGCTTGCGGTCCATACCTGCAGGGACGTCCAACTGAAGCGCGAATTCGTAGCACGGGCCACATTTCTGTGAAAGCCGGTGACGATGATGGACTACTCGGTTCTGTGGGCGGAAGTCGAACGGGAGCTTGATGCCGGCTCGCATGACCTTGAGCACGTCAGGCATGTGTACGCGACAGCGCTCAGGATCGGCCGGTCCATCGAGGACGTGAATCCAGACATCTTACTGCCTGCGGCTATCCTTCACGACATAGCTAGGCGACGAGAGGACGCAGCCCGGCCTGCCCCCTTCGACCACGCCGAAGAAGGAGCACAGATGGCCCGCGCCATCCTTGAGACACATGGCTTTCCGTACGTAGACGAGATCTACTACTGCATCAGGGCTCCGCTTTAGAGGCCGGGTCGTGCCTGAGACTATAGAAGCGAAGATACTGTCCGACGCAGACAAACTGGACGCCGTGGGCGCAGTGGGTGTGGCCAGGGCCTTCATGCAGGCAGGGAAGGCGGGTGCCCCGCTATACTCTAACGCTGATATCGAAACCTACAAGCGCACTAACCTTGATGAGAACGGCAGATGTATCAAAGAGAAACTCCACGCGGCAAACCTCGAGTACGAGCTGAAACTCAAGAGGATTGGAGATAGGCTGTTTACTCCGCTGGCGCAGACCGTGTTCGAGCAGAGAATTCGGTTCATGGACATGTTCTTTGCAGCGTTAAGGAAAGAGATAACTGGAACTGACCTGAGAAGTCTGTAATTCTAGGGTGCATCGGGTGGCTTGTTAAGTGAAGCGAGCGTGAGGAAAAGTGCGTCCAGCCAATCCAAGACCAGGAGGTATTCCACTAGTCGCGGGGGTACTATGGTCTTACCTGGTCGCTTCCTCGGAGCAATCCACACCGCCGGAACCTTCGTCCGAAGATGCTGGCTCACTATCCCTCTATGCAATTCTAGTGTCACGGACCCACTCAAGTTAGCTGGTAAGAATGACATTCGAGCGCTCCGACTGCAATCCAGTGACGCCATCCACATCAAGTGTGATCGTCAGTCAAAATGTTGACCACCGCGCCAACCTAATTCTTGACCACCCCTTCTTCGGCGGTACCGCCAGTGGCGGCGACTTGCCTCTTGCCGCTTTCTTTGAACCGGTAGGATTGGCCGTTGAACAGTAGGATGTGGGCATGGTGTGTGAGCCTGTCCAGCAGCGCTGCTGTCTGCGTAGCGTCTCCGAACACCTCGCCCCAGCGGCTGAACTCCAGGTTGCTGGTCACAATCACACTGCCTCTTTCGTACCGTTCGGCCAAGAGTTGAAACAGTAGAGGTCCTCCTGGGCCGAGCCCGATGTAACCCAGCTCGTCACAGATGACTAGGCCTACCTTCTGCCATGCCTTTAGATACTTAGGCAAGCGGTACTCAGCGTTGGCCTGCAGTAACTCCTGCACCAGGTTGACGGGATTCTTACCTTCTCCCACATGTTCGCCAAGGCCCTAACCTTTTCGCGGAAAGATTTCTGAGACATTGTATTCGGCTTATGTCTTTCGAGCAGGTCGAGTAGTTCTGAAACTCCTTCCCGGAGACGGTCCATGATACCTCATTCCCTCCTAGCATGGGGTCATCGGGCTTCTCCCTTCTTATCTGATGGAATGACTTGTGGTCGCCGACGCGACCACAAATGAACGCTCTTATAGGATGTGCCTTCATGTGACTCAGGCCAGTCAAGCCTGCACTGGTTATTGAGTGTGCTCTTTCCCCAAGATCCGTCTTAGTACCTGAACCACGTCCTTTCTGGCTGAGTAGTTTAGCCTTACCTCTCGGTCTTTGCGGGAAAACCATGGACATTTGCCTATGTGATTGGTCGCGAAGTCAGAATCGAAGGGCCGGTAACCTACCTCGTCAATGATCAGCACTTTGGGCGCGATGTAGACTCTCATCCTCCTGTCGAGCCTGTTGTCGGCGTAAGCTCTCTTCAGGTCTTCCACTAAAGTGTGAG
>DUSI01000039.1 GCA_012842685.1 Candidatus Fermentithermobacillaceae bacterium | reverse complement strand
GGGTTTATCGACCCTTCGGTGAGAGGCTCGCCGGCCTCAACATACTGTCCATCTTCTACCTTTATCAGGGCGCCGTACGGTACCACCGTGACGGTCTGGTCACCTTCCGGCGACGTGATGCGGATCTCCCGCTTCCTGTCTCCCTCTGAGATCTCAACCACGCCCGAGATCTCCGCGATGGCCGCCTGACCCTTGGGCTTTCTGGCTTCAAACAGCTCTTCCACCCTCGGGAGACCCTGGGTGATGTCTTCGCCCGCGATACCGCCAAGGTGGAAGGTACGCAGCGTAAGCTGGGTACCCGGCTCGCCGATGGACTGGGCGGCGATGATCCCGACGGCCTCGCCCACCTGCACGAGACCTCCCGTCGCGAGATCCCGGCCGTAGCACTTGACGCACACTCCATGCCTCGTCTCGCAGGTGAGGACAGAACGTACTTCGACTTCGGTTATGCCCGCATCCACGATCCTCTGGGCTTTTTCCTCGTCTATCTCGTGATCCGCCTCGACTATGACCTCTCCCGTGCGCGGGTCGACCACGTCTCTAAGGGCGAACCTGCCGATTAGCCGCTCGTAAAGGCTCTCCACAAGCTCGCCGTCGACCTTGATCTCCCTCACGACTATGCCGTGCTCTGTGCCGCAGTCCTCTTCCCTCACGATGACGTCCTGGGCTACGTCCACGAGACGCCTGGTGAGGTAACCCGAGTCCGCGGTGCGCAGGGCGGTGTCGACGAGACCCTTGCGCTGGCCGTGGGTCGAGGTGAAGTACTCGAGTACCGTGAGCCCTTCGCGGAAGTTGGACCTTACAGGCTGCTCGACCATGCGGCCCGACGGGTCAACCACGATACCGCGCATTCCTCCCAGCTGGGAAATCTGCTGCGGGTTACCGCGGGCGCCCGAGTTCACCATCATGATGACCGGGTTCCGCGGGTCGAAGGCCTTCTTCATAGCCTCGGTGACCTTGTCTGTCGTCTCACGCCAGATGGAGATGATCTTGTCGTACCTTTCTTCTCTGGTCAAAAACCCCATCTGGTACTGGTTTTCCACTTCTTTGACCCTGGCTTCCGCCTCTTCGAGGAGCTGGGGCTTTTCCTCGGGGATCGTGATGTCGGTTATGGCGATGGTAGACCCTGCCCGGGTGGCATAGTCAAACCCCAATTCCTTTATGCCGTCCAGCATGTTGGCGGATTTCTCCATGCCGTACATGCGGATACACCTTAGGAGGATCTTACCGAGGGCTTTCCGGTCTACCACTTCGTTGACAAACCTGAGCCCTTCCGGCAGCACCTCGTTGAAAATGACGCGTCCCACGGTCGTTATAACCTTATCTCCGGACCGCAGGCGGACCAGTATCCTCTCGTGGAGCTTTATGACTCCCACGTCATAGGCGACTATCGCCGAGTCCTCAGACTCGAAAGCCCTGAGCTCTTTCACGTCGCGGCCGTCTTCGTCGATGAGCGTCAGGTAGTAGATCCCCAAAACGACGTCCTTTTGCGGCGTAACCGAAGGAGTCCCGTCCTTGGGGAGCAGGAGGTTCCTGGTCGAAGCCATGAGGATCTTGGCCTCGGCCTGGGCCTCCGCCGAAAGAGGCACATGGACCGGCATCTGGTCGCCGTCGAAGTCCGCGTTGTAGGGCGGGCACACCAGCGGGTGTATCTGGATGGCGCGCCCTTCGACCAGCACTGGCTCAAACGCTTGGATGGAAAGCCTGTGGAGCGTGGGGGCGCGGTTTAGGAGCACCAGATGGTCTTTGATGACCTCTTCGAGGACATCCCAGACTTCGGGCCTGGCCCTCTCCACCAGCTTCCTCGCGCCCTTTATGTTGTGGGCGTCTCCCCTCTCCACGAGCTTTTTCATGACAAAGGGCTTGAAAAGCTCGAGGGCCATCTCCTTGGGCAAACCGCATTGGTGGAACTTGAGGTTCGGGCCGACCACGATCACGCTGCGCCCGGAGTAGTCGACGCGCTTGCCCAGGAGGTTCTGGCGGAAACGCCCCTGCTTGCCCTTGAGCATATCCGAAAGGGACTTGAGCGGCCTCTGTCCCGGCCCTGTCACAGGACGTCCCCGGCGCCCGTTGTCGATGAGGGCGTCGACGGCTTCCTGGAGCATCCTCTTTTCGTTCCTCACGATGATGTCGGGCGCACCGAGGTCCAGGAGCCTCTTCAGGCGGTTGTTGCGGTTTATGACGCGCCTGTAGAGGTCGTTGAGGTCCGACGTGGCGAACCTGCCGCCGTCCAGCTGGACCATGGGCCTTAGATCCGGCGGGATGACGGGGATGACGTCGAGGATCATCCACTCGGGCCTGTTTCCGGACTTACGGAAGGCCTCCACGACCTCGAGCCTGCGGATGGCGCGGATCTTCCTCTGGCCGCTTGCGTTCTTCGCTTCAGCCCGGAGCTCTTCCGCGAGCTTGTCGAGGTCGATGTCCATTAGAAGCTGCTTGACGGCCTCGGCTCCCATACCCGCTTTGAAGCGGTTGCCGTACTTCTCCCTGGCCTCCCGGTATTCGGTTTCGGTGAGAACTTGCTTATATGAAAGCCCTTCGCAATCGCCGGGATCTGTTACGACGTAAGCCGCGAAGTAGAGAATTCTTTCAAGAAGTCTGGGCGACACGTCGAGGAGCAGGCCCATCCGGGAAGGGATACCCTTGAAATACCAGATGTGGGAGACGGGGCTCGCCAGCTCGATGTGCCCCATCCTCTCCCGCCTCACCAGAGAGCGGGTGACCTCGACTCCACACTTGTCGCAGACCACACCACGGTAGCGGATCCTCTTGTATTTTCCGCAATAGCACTCCCAGTCTTTGGTGGGTCCAAAAATCCTCTCGCAGAAAAGACCGTCACGCTCGGGCTTGAGGGTCCGGTAGTTCAGCGTCTCGGGCTTCTTGACCTCACCGTGGGACCACTCACGGATCTTCTCGGGTGACGCCAGAGAAATGCGTATGGCAGAGAAGCTGTTTACGTCCATTCACTCACATCCCCTTTGCGTCAGTTTATCGGTTCGTCTTCATCGTCTTCGTCCTCGAGGTCAAGATCGCGCAAGGACCGTACGCGCCCGAGCCTCTCGAACTCGTCGACTTCACGTCTTGGCCGCCTCTTGGCCTTGCCCTTACCTGACGCTTTCTTCTTCTTAGGCTCTTCCAGTTCGTCGTCTTCCTCAAACGGGACGACAGTGGGGATGGTCAGGTTCTTGAAGAGATCGTCGAGGGAGAGTTTCTGGTCGGTCTCTCCATGCGCTTCTTCCTGCTCTTCAGCTTCTTCATCCTGGAATGTCCGCGTGGGCTCGAGATCCTTCAGGTCGTCCATATCGAGGGTATCCATAGACACATCCTCTTCTTCGTCCCCGGCTTCTTCGAAGTACATGTCTTCTTCCTCGAGAGACTCGTCAGCCGGGATAGCCTCGTCTTGAGCCGCGATGTCGTCGTCTGCGGCAATGTCTTCTTTGGCTTCCTCTTCTTCTCCAGCCACCTCAGGCAGCACCTCGCGCCTACGCGGCTGCCTGGCCAGGCGCCTGGGCTCGCCTTCGGTCACAAGATCCAGCTCCCGCGGAGGCTCGGGGCCTTCGTCTTCGATCTCTTTGATCTCGATCTCGTTGCCTTCCTCGTCGAGCACCTTCACATCCAGGCAGAGGCTCTGGAGCTCTTTGAGGAGCACCTTGAAGGACTCAGGCACTCCGGGTTCGGGGATGTTGAGACCCTTGACGATGGCCTCGTAGGTCTTAACCCGCCCGGTCCTGTCGTCCGATTTGACCGTGAGCATTTCCTGGAGCGTGTAGGCCGCGCCGTAAGCCTCGAGAGCCCATACCTCCATCTCGCCGAAGCGCTGGCCGCCCATCTGGGCCTTTCCGCCCAGAGGCTGCTGGGTGACCAGGGAGTAGGGCCCTGTAGACCTTGCGTGGACCTTGTCGTCTACGAGGTGCAGGAGTTTCATCATGTATACGTAGCCCACGGTGACGGGGTTGTCGAAGTACTCGCCGGTCCTCCCGTCCCGGAGCCATATCTTGCCGTCTTTCGGAAGACCCGCTTTCTCCAGGAGTTCCTGGATCTCTTTCTCGGTAACACCGTCGAATATCGGGGTGGCAATGTGGAGCCCCAGGGCCCGGGCAGCCCAGCCCAGGTGGCACTCAAGGATCTGACCCAGGTTGAGCCTCGACGGCACTCCCAAAGGCGTGAGCACTATCTGGACCGGAGTCCCGTCGGGCAAGAAGGGCATATCTTCCTTGGGAAGTATCTTCGCCACTACGCCCTTGTTTCCGTGGCGCCCAGCCATCTTGTCACCTTCGGAGATCTTCCGCCGCTGGGCCACGTAAACGCGCACCAGCTGGTTTACGCCCGGAGGCAGTTCGTCCCCGGCTTCCCTGCTGAAATACTTAACGTCCACCACGATACCGCTCTCACCGTGAGGCATCTTCAGGGAGTTATCCCGGACCTCCCTGGCTTTTTCTCCAAAGATGGCCCGGAGAAGCCTCTCTTCGGCGGTGAGCTCGGTTTCGCCCTTGGGAGTGACCTTCCCGACCAGGATATCTCCTGCCCGGACTTCGGCGCCTATTCTGATAATCCCGCGCTCATCCAGGTCTTTCAGCTGGTCTTCGCTAACGTTGGGTATGTCTTTGGTGATCTCTTCAGGCCCGAGCCTGGTGTCCCTGGCATCGCACTCGTACTCCTCGATGTGGATGGAAGTGTAAGTATCGTCCTCCACCAGCTCACGCGAAATGAGTATGGCGTCTTCGTAGTTGTAGCCCTGCCAGGGCATGTAAGCCACGAGCACGTTTCTCCCGAGGGCAAGCTCGCCGCCTGACGCAGAAGGTCCGTCGGCTATGACGTCGCCTTCCTTAACCTCTTCTCCCTTTGTGACGATGGGCTTGAAGTTGAAGCAGGTCCCGTGGTTGGACCTTACGAACTTGGGAAGGGTATAACGGTCTTCTTCGCCGTTTTCGGTCTCAATGACTATCTCGGACGAGGAAACTCTCTTCACCCGGCCGGACCGCTTGGCCACCACGATGGCGCCTGAATCCAGGGCCGCCCTGTATTCGAGGCCGGTCCCGACGAGAGGAGCCTCGGTCCTAATGAGCGGCACTGCCTGACGCTGCATGTTCGAACCCATGAGCGCACGAGCGCCTTCGTCGTGCTCAAGGAACGGAATGAGCGAGGTGGCCACCGAGAAGACCTGCTTCGGCGAGACGTCCATGTAATCGAGGCGCTCAGGAGAAACCTCCAACACTTCGTCCCTGTAGCGGGCGAGGACCCTATCGCTCAAGAACTCTCCGTTCTCGCCGATCGCGGCGTTGGCCTGGGCGATCACGCACTCGTCTTCTTCGTCGGCGGTGAGGTATACCACCTGGTCCGTAACTCTCTTGTGCTCTTTGTCTACTACGCGGTACGGAGTCTCGATAAATCCAAGCCTGTTGACCCTCGCGTAACACGTGAGCGAACCGGTAAGGCCAATGTTGGGACCTTCAGGGGTCTCGATCGGGCACATGCGCCCGTAATGGGAATGGTGCACGTCGCGGACTTCCATCCCCGCCCTGTCGCGGGTGAGCCCTCCCGGCCCGAGCGCCGACAGCCTTCTCTTGGCCGTAAGCTCGGTGAGGGGGTTGGTCTGCTCCATGAACTGGGAAAGCTGGCTTGAGCCAAAGAACTCTTTGATGGCGCCGACAACCGGCCTCACGTTTATGAGGGCTTGGGGGGTTATGATGTCGATGTCTTGAATCGTCATGCGCTCGCGGACGACCCGCTCCATCCTCGTGAGCCCAACCCTGAACTGGTTCTGGAGGAGCTCCCCGACGCACCTAACGCGCCTGTTCCCGAGGTGATCGATGTCGTCTATGGTGCCTACGCCCTTGAAAAGCCCAAAGAAATAGTTGACTGCCGCGATTATGTCTTCGCGGAAGAGCGTCTTCTCCTTTGCGAGCACTTCGACGGATAGGTCAAAGCGGCCGTTTCCTACAACGTGGACTACCTGACCGTCCGGCGTGGTGACATCGATCGCATTGACCCGCTTGTCCGTAAGCATGGCAGCAATATCTCTGTCGATGTACGTCCCGGCCTTCACCAGGAGGTGGCCGGTAACCGGGTCAAGCACGTCCATCGTCGCGGTCGTGCCCACAATACGCCTTCTCGGAATGAACTTCTTATTCAGCCTGTACCGTCCCACGGTAGCCAGGTCGTAACGTCTGGGCTCAAAGAAGAGCGACTCAAACAGGTTTCTCGCGCTTTCTATAGTAGGAGGCTCTCCGGGACGCAGCCTCTTGTATATCTCAACCAGTGCCTCATCTCTGGACTTGGTCGGGTCTTTGTCCAGGGTGTTCCGCACCGGGATGCTGTCGCCCATGGCCTCAAGGATGGCCGCGTCGGTCTCCAGCCCGACTGCCCTGAGGAGCACCGTAAGGGGCAGCTTCCTGGTCCTGTCTACCCTAACCCAGCATACGTCATTGGAATCCGACTCCATCTCCAGCCATGCGCCCCGGTTGGGTATGAGCGTCGCGAAGAAAATCTTCTTGCCGCTCGGGTCCGTCTCGTAGGAGTAGTAGGCCCCCGGCGAGCGCACCAGCTGGCTGACGATAACCCTTTCGGCTCCGTTGATGATGAACGTCCCCGCGTCGGTCATAAGCGGGAAATCGCCCATGAAAACTTCTTGTTCCTTAACTTCTCCCGTCTGTTGGTTTATGAGTCTTACCTTGACCTTCAGAGGCGCGGAATACGTAACATCCCGTTCCTTGCACTCGCGGACCGAATACTTGGGTTCTCCAAGGCTGTAGTCGATAAACTCCAGGACCAGGTTCTCGGTGAAGTCTTTAATGGGAGAGATATCCCTGAAGACTTCCCTGAGGCCCTCCTCGAGGAACCACCTGTACGACTCCTTTTGAACGGCCACGAGATTGGGGATTTCCAAGACTTCTTTGATGCGTCCGTAATAAAGCCGTTCGCGCCTGCCTACCTTGATAGGATAGGCCATGAAGTTCACTCCTTAGGGGGAAGAGTTAGTAGTTATGCCGGCTGCTTCTGTAGGGACGGAACTTACCATCACTTCCCTATTCTACCCATAGTTCCGTAAACTGATTCCTTCCGGCAAAGAAAATCTGCTACAAATACCAATATTATCACGCCTGTCGAGGTGCGTCAACAGGCGTGATAGCTCGGTCTTCGATTTTCTGCGAGGCTCCTCCGCGCTACAGGTCTTACTTGACCTCGACCTTGGCGCCAGACTTCTCGAGGGCTTCCTTGGCCTTCTGGGCTTCTTCCTTGGTGACCTTCTCCTTGACAGGCTTCGGAGCGCCTTCGACAAGTTCCTTGGCTTCCTTGAGTCCGAGACCGGTCAGCTCGCGGACTGTCTTGATTACCGCAACCCTGTTGGCTCCGGCATCGACGAGGATGACGTCAAATTCGGTCTTCTCCTCTTCGGGAGCCTGGGCTTCCTGAGCAGCAGGAGCGGCGCCTGCAGGAGCGGCGACCACGGTCGCGGCGGCAGAAACTCCGAACTCTTCCTCGAACTTCTTGACCAGCTCGGCGAGCTCGAGCACGGTCATACCCTTTACGATCTCGAGTACCTGTTCAACCTTGGACATTCTTCAAACACCCGTCCTTCTTTGAAATTTTCTTAGGCGGCGAGAAATATGCGCACCAGCTCAGCTTGCAGCCTCTTGCCTCTTCTGGCGCAGGGCTTCGACCGCCCTTACGAAGCCCGCGAGAGTCTCGTTGAGAACCACGGCAAAGCCGGTGAGAGGACTCTGCAGGGCGCCTGCGGTCTTGGCCAGGAGTTCTTCCCGGGTCGGCAGGGTCGCCAGGAACATCACCCTGTCGGCGCTGAGGACCTCCCCCTCCATGAGACCGCCCTTGATCTTCAGGGCGGGCACGTCTTTCATGACTCCGGCTACCGTCTTGGGCGCGGTAGTCGGGTCAAGCTCGCTCAAGGCAAGGGCGGTGGGACCTTCCAGCATCGCACCGGGATCCTTCCATCCCAGCGAATCGATGGCCCTGCGGATCAAGGTGTTCTTGGCTACCTTGTAAAGGACCTTGGCGTCGCGACAAGCGCGCCTGAGCTTCGTGTCGTCGGCCACGGTCACGCCGCGAAAGTCCACAAACACCACGCTTTTCGCCTTGGAGAAAGCGTCCTTCAGGCTATCCTGGACCTTCTGCTTCTCCAGCCTTTGCTTCTTCTCCAACTTCTTCCCCCCTTTGCGCACCAGACCTCCGTCACGGTCCATATAAACTTGAGAGGACCCCGCAGAAGCGTAGGTCCTCGAGATGACAAGCATAACTCCAAGTTCGTCACCAGGATCCATGCCTCGGCGGGCGGCACCGTATTCCGGCGCCTTTACGTCTCACGACACCTGCTGTCTACGGCTATCCCGTATTCGGTTTTCGTCTCTATTGGCTTCTCTTACGCGTCGGGGCGGACGGCCCTGAGCGGGTTCACCGGAATGCCGGGTCCCATGCTGCTAGACACATACGCGCTCCTCAGGTACTGCCCCTTCGCGGCCGCGGGCCTCGCCTTCAAGAGGGCGTCTATCAGCGCCGCGAAGTTCTCCGTGAGTTTATCCGGCCCGAAAGAAACCTTACCTATCCTCGCGTGGATGATACCGGTCCTTTCAGTGCGGAACTCCACTTTACCCTGCTTAATCTCCCTCACTGCCGCCGCGATATCGTTGGTCACCGTCCCGGTACGGGGATTCGGCATCAGGCCGCGGGGACCAAGTATGCGCCCGAGGCGGCCTACGAGCCCCATCATATCGGGGGTCGCCACAGCGCGGTCAAATTCGAGCCAGCCGCCCTGGATCTTCTCGACCAGGTCTTCGGCTCCCACGTAATCTGCGCCGGCGTCTCTCGCCTCTTTGGCCTTGTCGCCGCGGGCGAAGACGAGCACCCTGGCAACCTGGCCGGTACCGTGAGGCAACACGACCGCTCCTCTTACCATCTGGTCGGCATGCCTGGGGTCGACGCCGAGCTTCACGGCGGCTTCGACGGTCTCGTCAAACTTGGCGTAGGCTATTTTTCCGATGAGTTCAAAGGCTTCGCGGGGATCGTAGATCTTGCCCGGTTCAACATGTTTTACGGCTTCTAAATACTTCTTGCCTCTCTTCACTTCTCATTGCCTCCCTGTGGTACTTGCGGACTTAAGTCCTCCCACGGTCCTAACCGACACTTATCGTTAAGAGACTACTTCGATGCCCATCGAACGGGCGGTCCCTTCGATAATCTTCATAGCAGCCTCGATGCTGGAGGCGTTTAGGTCCCTCATCTTGATCTCGGCGATCTCACGGACCTGGTCCTTGGTTACTTTGCCGACCTTATTCCTGTTCGGCTCGCCGGAAGCGGTCTCAATGCCGGCTGCCTTCTTCAGTAGCGCCGAAGCATAGGGGGTTTTCACGACAAAAGTGAAGGACCTGTCCTCGAAAATGGTGACTTGGACGGGAAGGATATTGCCGGCATCCTTGGCTGTCCTGTCGTTAAACTGCTTGACGAACAGCTGGGTGTTTATGCCGTGAGGAGCAAGCGCCGGGCCAACCGGCGGTCCCTGAGTGGCCTTTCCTGCCGGCAGCTGGATCTTGACGACGGCCTTAACTTTCTTCGCCATGGGCTCACACTTCCTCTACCTGGTTGAAATCGAACTCGACCGGAGTTTCGCGACCGAATATCGAGAGTAGCATGCGGAGCTTGCCTCTGTCCACCATTACGTCCTGGACAAGACCCATCATCCCCTGGAAAGGACCCGACTTCACCCTGAGAGTCTGCCCAGGCGTAAAGTGAACGCGGATTCTCGGGGCGCCCTCGCCGCTGGCCCTCTTGAGGATGTTTTCGATCTCGTGCTCCTCCAAAGGGATGGGCTTCGAGCCCGGTCCCACAAATCCGGTAACTCCGGGAGTGTTTCTCACAACATACCAGGAATCGTCACTCATAATCATGTTCACCACGACATAGCCGGGGAACACCTTACGCTTGACGATCCTCTTCTTGCCTTCCTTATACTCGACTTCCTCTTCCTCGGGGACAACCACCTGGAATATCTTGTCCTTCACATTCATGTTGTCCACGCGCTTCTCGAGGTTGGCCTTGACCTTGTTTTCGTACCCCGAGTACGTGTGGACCACAAACCACTGTGGCTTCCCGGGTGCCGAGTCGCTCTTACCGCTCATAAACTAAAAATACCTCTCTCCTACCTGCCGAGCACGGTGCTGAGGGCGAAAGCGACCAAAGCATCTGTGCTCCAGAGGATGGCGCCGAGTCCAATCAAGACAAACAAAACAACTGCGGTCAAAACCCTGACCTGCGCCCAGCTCGGCCAAACGACCTTTCTGAGTTCGGCGCGGGTTTCCCGCAGGAAGGTGGCTATGGACCCAAAGAAGCGTGTGAGTTTGTTCATGTCTTTCCACCCAATTGCCGGTTTGGTATTGGCAGGCCCGGAGGGACTCGAACCCCCAACCATCGGATTTGGAGTCCGCCGCTCTACCTATTGGAGCTACGGGCCTGCGCTGACTATCTGGTTTCCCTGTGCACCGTGTGAGTCCGGCAGAACCTGCAGTACTTCCTGAACTCAAGACGGCCGGAATGGGACTTTCTGTTCTTCTTCGTCGTGTAATTCCGCTGCTTGCACTCCTGGCAAGCCAGTGTCACCACTTCCACCTGTCCCTTGGCCACGTTCCTAACCTCCCATCCCGGAAAAACCACTGCAACCGAGTCTAACACGCTGACATGTGCAGTGTCAATTCAGCATTATATCCACAAAAAATGGAGCTCGCAACCAGGATCGAACTGGTGACCTCATCCTTACCAAGGATGCGCTCTACCGACTGAGCTATGCGAGCACCATTTGATGACTTTGGTTGCGGGGGCAGGATTCGAACCTGCGACCTCCGGGTTATGAGCCCGACGAGCTTCCTGGCTGCTCCACCCCGCGACGTTACAGTATATGAGTTTTCAAGTGTTGGATGGTGGAGAGGGCTGGATTCGAACCAGCGAAGGCGTTTGCCAACAGATTTACAGTCTGCCCCCTTTGGCCACTTGGGTACCTCTCCCCAAAACGCGATATCTATCTTACTATCAATGGCCCTTCGATGCAAGTCGTTCTTGCCGGAAGGACATCCGGAGAATCTGCTCGAAGGACGCGGCGTTCAGTGCCGCATCGTTCATTATACCTGCTTGCGGCACTGAACGCAAGACAAGGACGCGGCTTTTGACCTGCCTTAGCCCTCGCTCCCGGCAGCCGTGAGCTCCAGGTACTCCGGCAAGTCAGAAAGGACCAGGTCGATGGCGCTCTGCCAGAAGTCAGGCTTCGTAAGGTCGCAGCCAATGTGCTTCTTCGCAAGGTCTTCCACCTGCATACGACCTGTATCCCTCAACAGGCCGATGTAGCGCTCCTCGAACCCCTTTCCGGCTTCCTTCGCCCACGAGTAGACTCCGGCGCTGAACAAGAAACCGAACGTGTACGGGAAGTTGTAGAAGGGCACGCGAGTGTTGTAGAAGTGGAGCTTAGATGCCCAGAAATGCGGGTGGTAGAGATCCAGCGCCCCGGCGAAGGCTTCCTTCTGTGCCTCGACCATGAGCTCGTTAAGGCGGGGGACGCTGACCATGCCCTTTCGCCTTTCCTCGTAGAACCTGACTTCAAAGAGGAACCTGGCCTGGATGTTCATGAGGAGAGAGGTCGCCCGCTGGAGTTTGTCGTCGACGAGCAAGAGCTTTTCGTCCCTGTCCTTCGCTGCCCTCACCGCGGCATCGGCGACCACCATCTCGGAGAAGGTGGACGCGGTCTCCGCGACGTTCATCGCGTACTGCTGGGCCATGGGCGGCAGGTCGTTCATGACCGACTGGTGGAACGCATGCCCGAGCTCGTGGGCAACCGTGGCGACATTCCCGAGGGTACCCGAGAAGGTCACGAAAATCCTCGACTGTTTGGACTCGGGGAAGCTCGTGCAGAACCCGCCCATGCGTTTTCCGGGTCTGTCCTCGGCCTCGATCCACCTCTCTCTAAAGGCCTTCTCGGCGAGGCGCGCCATCTTCTCGCTCACCGTACCGAACTGTTCCACGATAAACTCGGCGGCTTCTTGGTAGGTCATCTTGCTCTGGGCCTTTCCGACGGGAGCGCCAAGGTCCTGCCAACCCAGTTCTTTGAGCCCGAGGAACTCCTTCTTGCGCTTCATGTACTCGACCAGGCGGTCCTTGTTCTTGTTGATGGTGTCCCACATCACGTCCAAAGTGGCCTGGGACATCCGGTTCATCTCGAGTGGCTCTCTCAAGACCGAATCCCACCCGCGACGGCGGTATAGAGCCAGGCGGTAACCCGCCAGGCGGTTCAAGGCCAGGGCGCAGAGGTCGGCTTCCTTAGCCCACGCCTCTTCCCACCTCTCCATGACGTGGCGCCTGAACGCGGGATCCGGATGAGACATGCGGTTTGAGGCCTGGCCGGGAGAAAGCTTGACTTCCTTCCCATCTTCGACGATGGTCAGGGTCATGCGCCCGGTCACCAAGTCGTAAAGGTCCGACCACCCTTGATACCCGTCCACGGACAGCTCATTGACCAGGATCTCCTGCTCCACGGGCAGCCGGTTCTTGGCTCTCGTCCGCCTCTCATTGAGGTTGAAAGCCACTGGCTTGAGCTCCTCAGAAGAAACCAGCGCCTCCCACCGGTCGTCGGGGACATCCATCATCTGACGGTCCATGACGGTCATAGCCGACGAAAAAGACGCATGGATCTGCCTCACACGGCCGCCCAGGACCCTACTCAACCTGTCGTGGACGTCCTGGGCATCGAGGCACGAGATGAACGCCGAAGCCTGGCGGAGCCTCTTCGTGAGCTCTTGGGCTCTTTCGATGCGTCTTACCCACTCGCTACTGTCCGCCGGAACCTTTTCGACCTCATCTACGAACTCTTTGACATCCGCCTCGAGACGGTCAAGATACTGGGCAAAAGCCTCGGACCGGCTTCCTCCGGGAAAGAAAACATCCAGGTCCCAGGTCTGGTTCAGATCCTTAAACAACTAAGACCCTCCCTGCCACAGAACTTCAGGGAAGAATTCCACGGGATGGGCTCGATCCCTTGCGGGCGGAAAGTGACCATCCTTGAGCACGCCGGGCTGAACGGACGAAAAACGAACGACAAGACCGGCCTCATGAAGCGAGGCCGGCCTTGTCCCAGAAGACTCTTTGGAGCTCACCCTTGGGTGAGTCCGTAGGTCTTGTTTATGTCGAGGATGAACATTATTCCCTTGCCCGGTTCGTCGATCCTGAGGGCTTCCCTGATCGCGTTGGATATGGGTTCAACCAAGGTCTCCGGAGCCAAGATCATCACTATGTCTTTCTCCGGCTCAACCGGCATGGAGAAAAGCATCTTCTTCTCGTGGATCCCCGAACCCCTGCCGTGGATGACGGTGGCCCCTCTCGAGCCTGCGGCCGTAGCAGCGTCTATCACTTCTTCCGCCTTTCCCTTGTCGACAACGGCGAAAATCGCCTTGTACATGTCGTCACCACCTGTGCTTTTGCCTGAGTCATAGCAAGGACAATCCCGCACTCCGAACAGCCCTACGACGTCGGTCGAGAAGGCAATGCCGTGGTGCGGCTTGGCGAAATCAAACTTCTTGTCTAGTTCTTCTAGAGCCTTTTGCGCCGTCTGGCTGTCGGCTATCATGAGTACGATTTCTTTCCGGATATCGTTTATCCCTAGCAGCTCCAGCAGCGAGCTTCTGACGGTGCCCCGTCCAAGGAGGACAGTCCCGCCGGTCACCCCGTGTTCTCTGGCGGCCCTGAGCACTTTGCTGCCTACGCCGAAATTGACAACGACCCAAATAAGCTCATACTTCCTCTCGGCTTCCTGTGCCACCGGGTTCCGCCTCCTTTACCGACTTTTTCGCATAGAGAAGACCCAAGACCTGCAAAGCTATGACCGGTGTCATAGCTACCATGGCGATCATGCCGAAGCCCTCGACCATGACGTCGGCGCCTTCAATGGCCTCGGCGACGCCTTGGGCGAACGCCAGGATAAACGTGGCGGTCATAGGCCCTGAAGCTACGCCACCCGAGTCAAAAGCCATACCCACGAAAAGGCCGGGGACGAGGAAGCCCAGCCCCACGGCCACTGCCCAGCCCGGGAGCAGGTAGTGCCAGAGCTTTATGCCCGGGACCACTATCCTGAGGATAGAAAGGCCTACCGAAAGGCCCACCCCCAGCGAAAGGGCAGGGAAAACTACTTTACCAGTAAGGTAACCGCTTGTCACGTCCTCGATCTGCCTCACAAGCACGTGGACGGCAGGTTCTGCAAGCACCACCGCAAGACCCAGGAAGAGCCCTGCGAACACCACGATGGCCTTGTTCTCAAGGGACGCGAGGGTGTACCCTACGATGCTGCCCACGTCCATGAAGCCGGCGTTCACGCCCGTGAGGAACAGCGTGAGGCCTACGAACGTGTAGATGATCCCCTTTACGATCCTGGATAGGGGCCTCCTCGGCAGCCTCAAGTACCTTATTTGAAAGATCGCGAACAGCACGGCCATGGGAAGAAGAGAGAGGCCGATGTCCCTCATGGCTCCGGGCAGAGCTTGGGCAAAAGGCCCGAAAAGGGCGCCGTTATCCAAATCGGCCGGAGGCAAAGACCCGGTCACTCTTGCGTCAGCCGACAGCACGCTCATGAGGAGCACCGGCATGATCGCCCCGGCAGAGACGATCCCCACCAGGCCGAAGCTGTCCTCTTCAGACGCAATCCCTTTTAGCGAGGAGACTCCCAGTCCGAGAGCCAGCATGAACGGCACCGTCATGGCTCCGGTGGTCGCCCCCGACGAGTCAAAGGCTATCGCCACGAATTCGGGGGACGAATTGAGGGCAAGGATGAATATGAAGAGGTAGCACGCAAAATACACCCATTTGAGGGCAACGTTCTTGATGATCCTCAAGAACCCGACCGCAAGCAATACGGCTATCCCTACGGAAACCGCCACGACGAGTGAAGCTTTAGATAGAGCACCGGAAGTCACCTTGTTCACTTGACCCGCCAGGATGTGAAGATCCGGTTCACAGATGCTTATCAGAAAGCCCAGGACGAGTCCTGCGATCCCTACGACCCACAAGTTGTTGCTGCTGGCTATCGCCGAACCCATGTGGTTGCCGATCGCCGCGACACCTATTTCCGCCCCAAACAGGAAGATAGAAAGCCCGATGACAATGAACAGGGCTCCTATGAGGAAGCGAGTCAAGACGACCGGCTCGAGGGGGACCACAGTGACGCTGAGGATGAGCGTGATTACGACGACTGGAAAAACTGACATTACGACTTCCCGGAACTTCTCTCCCAGAACCGCCAGTTCAACCGCCTCCCCCAATGCTCAGACAGTATCTGCATCACATTTTTTATCTGTATTGCGTTCTCTTCAGCGGGCTTGCCAGAGCTTATCCTCCGCAGAAGAAACAGACAGGCAGACTACTCTAATTGTACCAACCGGATCGATTACCTGAAAGGCTCTTATGGTGTGAAGAAGTCTTGTGCCCTAGAGGAGTAGGGCAACCGGGGGCGAAAGACTAACGTGAGGTGATTGGCTTGGCCGAAGAAGCGAAGAGCGCGAAGATCGCTAGAGGCGTGGACGGCAAGTTTGACCTTGCCATAACCGGCGATTCGTTTATGACCACCCAGATTTCCACCTACCAGGAAGACGATTTCCTGGCCGTGTTCGACACAATAAGGAGCCACACGGTCGGGTTTACTAACCTGGAGGTCCTGCTAAATGACTGGAAGGGGATCCCGGCAGCAGACAGCGGAGGCACCTATGCCGGGGCCGCATGTTCCTTGGTTGAGGAGTTCAAGTGGGCAGGCTTCCAAATGGTCAGCAGGGCAAACAACCATTCCCTCGATTACTCATACGAAGGGATGCGCATAACGACCGAGGTCCTGGATAAAGCAGGCATAGCCCACGCGGGCGTGGGCGAAAACCTGGGAGAAGCGAGGTCGCCCGCCTACCTCGAGACGCCACGAGGGAGAGTGGCCCTCCTCTCGGCCAGCTCGACCTTTGCGCCGTGGGGAAGGGCAGGACACCAGCGGCCCGATTTCCAGGGCCGTCCCGGGCTATCGCCCCTGAGGTACACGACGTATTACGAAGTCACCACGGAGCAGATGGACTTCCTGAGGCAGCTGGAGGACTCCCTCGGGCTTTCTGCCGCAAAGGCCTACGCCAAGAAGGCAGGGTACCTCCACGAAAAAGAAGGCGAGCTCCTATTCTCCGGTCTTAGGTTCGTGCTTTCGGACAAACCGGGTATCCGTACGGAGCCGAACGCTCAGGACGTCGCCGAGATCACCAAGTGGATAAGGGATGCCAGGAGGCAGGCGGACTGGGTGTTCTTTTCCCTCCACGCCCACGAGAGCCGCCTCGAAAGGGAAGTCCCGGCCGATTTCATCGAGACTTTCGCGAGGGCGTGCATAGACGCGGGAGCAGACGCATTCATAGGCCACGGCCCTCACGTCTTGAGGGGCATCGAGATCTACAACGGCAAACCCATTTTCTACAGCCTGGGCAACTTCATCTTCCAGAACGACCTTGTCCGACGACACCCGCAGGACATCTACGACCGGGCCGGGCTCGGCCTCGACGCGACTCCTGCGGACATGTACGACAAGAGGAGCATGAACGATACCAGGGGATTCCCGGCCGACGTGGCCTACTGGGAGAGCATCTTGGGGTCCCTCCAGTACGAAGGCGGAGAGTTCAAACGCGCCGTCCTCTACCCCCTGTATCTGGGTTGGGATAGGCCCAGACCCCAGCGGGGACGCCCGGTGCTGGCGCGGAAAGAGATCGCCCGGAGGATCCTGGAGAGGATGCAGAGGCTCTCCGAGCCCTACGGGACGGAGATCCGCATCGATGGGGAGACGGGCATCATAGAGTTGTCCTAGGGACCTGTCCCTTGAGATCTGTCGTTCCGGATCGCGGCGCGCGTGCGGCCTCGAGGCGGGTTACCCTGGAACCTCAAGACGCACGCGGTTCCAGGTCCTATTCCCTCCTGTGCCCGGCGTACCTTATCCCGGCGAACTCTGCCAGGTCCTTATCGACCGTCACGAGGTCATCCCGCGTCAGCTCTCTGGTTGACCGCTTGCCTACGGCCTGGACGGCGAGTTTCATCTCGGCAACGCACGACTGAAGGAACTTGGCGAGAGAGGACGCCGCCTTTTCCACGTCCAGTTTGTCTGCGAAGCGACCGGTGTACAAGGCCATCTGGGCAGGGGCGGCTTTGGGTACTACCTGCGTGACCTGCGTGTGGATCGCCGCCAGGACGGCCATGGTGCCTATGTACACCGCGTCCGCCCCGAGGGCAAGCGCTTTCAGGAAATCGCCCGGGGTCTTGAGGCCTCCGGCGGCGATGACGCTCAGGCGATCCCTGATGCCCTGCGCGTTCAGCCAGTCAGTCGCACGGACCAGGCCATATAGGGTAGGGAGCCCCACATCGTCCTCTAGGGTCGGCGGCGCGACCGCAGTCCCTCCCTCTGACCCGTCTATCACGATGAAGTCCGCTTTGGTGCAGGCGATCACCTCGAGGTCCAGCTCTATGAAGTCTGAGGCGGCGATCTTGACTCCGACGGGGACGTCGTACCGGGCCTTGAGATCGTTTACAAGCCTGACGACGTCTTCCGGAGTCTCCGTACCGGCGTGCCGCGAGTAGATGACCGCATCTTCGCCCTCCTTGAGGCCCATCGTCTTCCGTAGGTGTTCGTCTATCCCCGCCGCCGGCATCGTAGACTCGACGCCGCCCCCGAATGCACCCTGGCCGCACTGTACTTCGATCGCGTCCAGCTGGCTCAAAGCCTCGTGGTCTCTCAGGAAATTGCCGCGATTGTACTGCCCAACCATGTACTTTGCCAGCGCCCGCGTTTCGGGCGCAAGTCCTGACTCCCCGGTATTGGTCGAAGTCCCAACCATGGCCGAACCTTTGGCAAGGGCCATCTTGAGCTTTAGGCTCAGGGAGCCACCGTAGGACATCCCGGTTATCATGATGGGTATGCTGAGAGTAAGGGGCCTCTTAGCCCTGGGCCCGATGACGGTTTCAGTGTCTATCTCTTTCACGCTCGGCGTGGGCAAGTGGTGGAGCTGCCTCGGGTTCAGAAAAATCTTGTGCCATGGCGACCACACGTTTGGGCTCCCGAAGGGCCTTTGGAGGGGCGTTCCGAGCTGCGCCCGCATCATGGCTTCCACAATCGCCCTGAGCCCGAGTTTTTCGGCAACGGTTACGACCTCAAAGGGGTTATTGGGATAGTCCTCGGTAAGCATCAGCTCAAGGGCTTCATCTGTTAGGGGGTTGCCGATCGCGTAAAGAAGCTTGCTTAGCAATCTCCTCGCCTCCCGGCAGGGAACTCCTGAAACTTCTCGCTGGAAGTGTGCCCCGGAAGGCCAGAAGATTAGCAAAAAGAAATGGAGCCAGCGAAGGGAATCGAACCCCCAACCTACTGATTACAAATCAGTTGCTCTACCCTTGAGCTACGCTGGCTCGCACGGCACCTAAGCCGCAAAAACCATGCTACCGTGTGAAGACCGAGGTGTCAACTCACCCCAGTCTTGAGCGGCATGTCGACACAAGCAGGCCCGGCCTCTGGCCGGGCCTGCTGCTTCCGAGCCGCTTGTGCTTCTACCTCGCGGCCACGTTCTCCGATTGGTGCCTGGTTCCGTTCTTAGAATCCAGGTAGCGCTCCAGTTTGCGTTTTACTCTCTGGAGCGCGTTGTCTATCGACTTTACGTGCCTGTCCAGATCTTGAGCAATCTCAAGATAGGACTTGCCGTCCAGATACGAGTTCAGAACCTGCCACTCGAGATCGCTCAAGATCTCGGTGATCTTCGTCTCCATAGAACCGATTTCTTCTGTATTGATAACCATCTCTTCCGGATCGAGAACCTGATTGCCGGGCATGATATCCAGAAGAGTCCTGTCTGAGTCTTCGTCATAGATTGGCCTGTTCAGCGAGACGTACGAGTTGAGCGGAATGTGCTTCTGCCGTGTTGCCGTCTTGATTGCCGTGATGATCTGTCTCGTAATGCATAGCTCGGCAAACGCCTTGAACGAAGCCAGCTTGTCGCTCCGGAAATCTCGTATGGCCTTATAAAGCCCTATCATGCCCTCTTGGATAATGTCTTCCCTATCGGCGCCGATAAGGAAGTACGACCTAGCTTTTGCCCTTACGAAACTCCGGAACTTGTTTATCAGATACTCCTGCGCCAACACCGACCCTGCACGGGCTATTTCGACGACTTCTTCATCCTGCAAAGCCTCGAAAGCCGCGTACAGATCCCTCTGCGGGCCATTAGTCAAAAAGCACCCCTCCCCCGGTCCCTGGAGCTTTCTCTGTACCCGCTCGTATCCCCGGCGCTCCTTAGGACGAGCTGCCGGGACAAACCCATTATACTTTTGTAAACTTCACAAAAGCAATAGAGGGTTTTTAGGGCCTTATGCTGGCCTTTTCCTGTCTCTGCCTTCTGCATTCGGAAATGGCTATGCCACAGGCAACGCTCGCGTTTAGGCTGCCAATCTCGCCGAACATGGGTATTTTCATGAGGAAATCGCATTTTTCTCGAGTAAGCCGCGAAAGCCCCCTATCCTCTCCCCCGATTATCAGGGCCACCGGGCCTGTGAGGTCGGTGCTCCAAATGTCCGAAGTGCCTCCGGCGTCGAGCCCATACACCCACATCCCGTTCCGCTTGGCCCACTCGATGAAGTAGTGGATGTTGGAAACCTGGCAGATGGGCTGCCTGAAGATGGCTCCAGCGGACGCCTTGGCCGCCCCCTCGCCGAGTCCCGCGGTCCTCCTCTTGGGGATCACCACCGCGTGTACCCCCATGGCGAGGCAAGTCCGCGCAATCGCCCCCAAGTTGTGAGGGTCTTCGATCCCATCTAGGGCGACGAAAAGGGGATCCTCTCCCGCTGGGATGTCCCTGAGCACGTCGTCCAGGCTCCTCATCTCCACTTCCCTGACCGTAGCCACCACGCCCTGGCTTTGCCTGGGAAACACCCGGTCAAACTGGGAAGAGTCCATAACAACCGTCTTTATGCCCAAAGATGAGGCCTTTGACATCAGCTCGGTCAAGAAGGCGTCCTTAGACCCCTGCCTGACCACGATTTCGCGCACGGGCCACCCGCTTGACAGGGCTTCGCTAACCGGCTGCTTCCCGTGTATCCTAACGTACCTCAACTCTCACTTCCGCCTCGCGTTTCGTCTTGGGACTGTCAGGATGTTAGGATGTCTTCGCCCTCTCTCGTTCTTTCCTGTAAGCTTCCTTCAGTTCTTCGAGAGTCGGCGCCCTGCCGCAGCTCATCTTCCCCTCCGGGCAGTACCCGAGGTCGTCGCATGAAGCCCCCGCACGGTAGAAAATATTAGGAGCTATCCGCTTATATTCATCAAGTAGTTTCGTAAACAGCTGCCGGATCTCCCACTGGGCCCTCTGGCAGCACCTCAAGTTGAACATGTGCCTGAGCTGGCGGGCGTTGGTAGTGATCACGAACCGGGTCTCGGTGGCGTTTGTAAGGGCAAAACGGACATCCTCGGCGGGGAGCCCGAGAGACAGCCCTTCTCGCTGGAGGTTCAACACCTGTTCCTGTAGCTCCTCGTATTTCCTCAAGAACTCGGGATGACGCGAGAAACTGGGAGGCGTTACGTATCTGAAATTGTCCTCTTTCACGTAGCGCTGGGACTGCTGAAGCTGGGATACAAAGGGCGAGCCTTGCTCCGGGGCGTTCATGTAGACCACGCCGTGGTCCTTGAACACCTTTATGAGCCTGTGCCTGTCGTTCTGCTGGCTGGAAATCCTGGAGTACCCCTCGACGGCAAAGGTCGTGTACCAGTGTTCGAGAGCGCCCATGTGGCCCATGTCTATGAGGTTCCTTATGAACTCACCGCACTTCTCGTCCGACGGCTTGTTGCCAGTGAGGAGATCTTCCAATGCCCCGATACCCAGAGGTGAATAACACAGGCGAGTAAGGAGGATGAGCCTCTCCGTGTTTATGCCCGTCCCCATGAAGGGGTAGTACAAAACCTTGACCTTTAGTTCGGCCTTCCTCGAGGTTTCCTGCGACATGCTTGTCCCTCCCGAGAAGATGGTCCCTTGACGACGTTATGACCTTTCATTCGACGCGGATCGCAAACTTCTTCTTACTGTGGCGGTACAAAACGCGGCGATCCCTTCTTCTCGACCGACAAACCCCATACCCTCGGTTGTCGTCGCTTTGATGGAGATTTTCTGCGGACCTATCCCGAGAGAGCGGGCAAGAGTCTCTTTCATTGCGCCGGTGTAGGGAGCGATACGGGGAGCCTGGGCGAGGATTACGGTATCCACGTGGATGATCTCGGCTTTTCCTCCGGACGAAAGCTCCTCCCACATCGCTTTCATGAGTTCTACGCTCCGGGCATCCTTATACTCAGGTGTCTCTGGAAACCATTTCCCGATGTCTCCCGCCGACATGGCGCCCAGCAGGGCATCCATCACCGCGTGGGTCAGAACGTCTGCGTCAGAATGCCCGGCCGGTCCTTTGGAATGGGGGATGGTCACCCCGCCGAGCACGCACGGGCGGCCCTCGTCCATAGGATGGGCATCGAAGCCGAATCCGGTCACCGTAACCCATGCGTCTTGCGGCCTGCCTTCCGCGATGCCTCTCCGGCCCAGGAAGATCTCGGCTTTCTCGAAATCGGAAGGATAGGTGAGCTTCACGTTTTCCGGTTCACCTTCTACGACCCTTACCCTTACCCCCAGCCTCTCTACCAGCTGGCTGTCGTCGGTCCCGGAAAAGCCGTCTTCCTCTGCCCGGCGGTAAGCTGAAACGAGGATATCTCTCCTGAATATCTGGGGAGTTTGTACTGCTACGAGCATCTTTCTATCGAGGGTGGCTTCTATTTCGGCATCTTCTGCGCCGGACTCGCCCGAAACCCGCTTGATGGTGTCTGACGGGGTAACCCCAGGGACAGCTGCGCCCGACGAGAGAGCCGCATCGAGCACCCGCCGGAAAAGCTCATCAGAGAAGAAAGGCCGGGCGGCGTCATGCACCGCCACCCAGCAGGCGTCCTCGGGTAGGAAGCGCAAGGCATTCTTCACGGATTCCTGCCTCGTCTCGCCTCCGGAGACGCACACGACAGGAACCCTGCCTCGCCCGGCGGCCTCGATATGGCGCGAGGCTATCCCGGTTTCCTCGGGGATACCCGAAGGCGGGAGCGCCACGACTATCCCACCGACCTCGGGCATCCCGGCAAAGCGAGATACGACCGTCTCGATCACGGTAGAATCGCCAAGGCGCCTGAACTGCTTCGGGACTTCTCCTCGGGCCCTCAGGCCCCGGCCGGCAGCGGCAATTATCACCCAGACGAAACGGTCCAACTCTACTCCGCCCTGTCGAGATACTTAGGCCTTGCAAACACCATGCGCCCGGCCGGGGAAGTGTGAACGTTGGTAACCACCACCGTGATCTCTTCGCCCAGGTGCTTCTTGGCCTGTTCAACGACAACCATCGTGCCGTCGTCCAGGTAACCGACACCCTGCCCGGGCTGTTTTCCCTCACGGTGGATCTCCACGGTGAGTTCCTCTCCGGGGGCAACCATGAGCTTCAGGGCGTTGGCCAGGCGGTTCACGTTCAAGACGCCCACTTCCTGGAGCTCCGCTATCTTGGCCAGGTTAAAATCTGTGGTTATGACTTCGGCCCCGGTTTCCTTCGCCATCTTGAGAAGCAGGGAATCTACGTCGTCGCCCGGGTTCGAAGGCCAGTCCCACGTGAGTACGTCCGTGGGAAAGTCCCGCTGCAGCATGTTCAAGGTATCAAGCCCTCGCCGGCCCTTGTTTCGCTTTATGTTGTCCGCGGAGTCGGCGATCCGCCTGAGCTCGTCCAGAACGAAACTGGGGATGATGAGCTTCCCCTCGATGAAGCCCGACCGGCAGATGTCTATTATCCTGCCGTCTATGATCGTGCTCGTATCGAGCAGCTTGGGCGTTGCCTGGGTAAAGGGCAAGTCACCCTTCCTTTCGGGCTTGAGCGCGCTTCGCCCGCCCTTTACGGCCTGCATCAGGCGACCCGGGCTCAGGGAAAGGATGTCTTCTTTCTTGCTCTTGGCCACGGCGATGCCGATGTAGCCAAGTACCACCATCGCAATGGCCGGCAAGAACGCGCCTACTATCGGGATCCGGGCGAGGGACGGAGTCAATAAATTGGCAATTATAAGGCCGACAATAAGCCCTCCGACACTCACCGCAATGTCCTGAAGCGAAGCACCGCCCAGCGACTTTGCAAGCCAGTCAACGCTTCCGACGATCCCCTTTGACAAGGGCGCTCCGATGAAGAAGAAGATCACGGCGAACACGGCGGCAGTGAAGACTATGAAACTCACCGATACGATCGGGGTAAACTCCTTCTTCAGCAGGGTTTCGAGGGGCCCTCTCAAGTAGTAGGCACCGGTCCCTCCGAGAATCGCACCGGCCATCGCAAAATAGCGACGGACCTTTTCCAACAAGAGCACCTCCTTCTCGTTCAAAACTGCCTGCGCGTTTTCTAACTGACTTATTATAGTCGAGCCTAGCCGACTCCTCCAACCCGTATCGAACTGCGGTTTCCAAGAGATGGCTTTCTCCATGGTTTGACGCAAAACACCAGTTAATGGTACAATGGCCTGCGAAGGCGCACTGGGAGGTATCGAGATGTTCAAGGTCGGTGACCGCGTCGTCTATCCGATGCACGGCGCCGGGACGATCGAGGGAGTTGAAGAGAAGGAAATTCTGGGCAAACGCCACCGCTACTATGTCCTGAAGCTTCCCATCGGGGACATGAAGGTCATGATCCCCGTGGACAACACCGAAGACATAGGCCTCAGGGACGTCATATCTCCCGAAGAAGTCGACAGAGTCTTGGAAGTGCTCCAGCAAGAGTGCACCGTAATGTCATCCAACTGGAACCGCCGCTATCGCTCCAACCTCGAGAAGATAAAGAGCGGGGATATTTACGAAGTCGCCGACGTCGTGCGCAACCTGTCGGCCCGCGAGAGGGAAAAGGGGCTCTCCACGGGAGAAAGGAAGATGCTCGACAGCGCCAAGGAAATCCTCATCTCGGAGATCATCCTCGCCAAGAACTGGGACAGGGAAAAGACCGTAGAAGTCATCGAAAACGTTCTGTCGAAACAATCTCACGGTTAAAGCTGCACTCCAAAACGGCTTTCTTGACTCCTTAAGGCCGCTAGATTAGAATGGATTTTGCATTCGTGAGTTGGCGTGGGCGTGTGGCTCAGTGGGAGAGCATTCGGTTCGCATCCGAAAGGTCGGGGGTTCGAATCCCCCCACGTCCACCAACCCTTTCTCCATCGCCCTTCAGCGAGGTGAAGCTATTGTGAAAGATGTCCTCTGTGACGGCTTTCAGGAGACGGTAGAGAGTTACCTTGTCAGGCACAGAAGCATCCTCGACGTAGTCACCAAACTCACCGAATCGACGGGAAGGGTAAGCCGCGCAGTGGCCAAGGCGGTAACCAGCTGCGGGTGCGTTGAGATCGAAGCAGGAAAACAGAGAATCCCTCCTGATCTTGACTCCCTCGAAGAACTCAAAGCGCACATGAGCACACATGTAAAGGGAAAGCTCTGCGAGCACTGCGCGGAAATACTGGAAGACGAGATCGGTCGCAATCTGTTCTACTTGGCAGCCCTCTGCAACATCCTCGGACTCAACCTTAGCGACATCATCCTTAAGGAAAAAGAGCGGGTCGCCTGTCTGGGCATGTACAACTTCTCATAGGTTTCCCCCAAGGGCGTATCGCACGGCCTCTTCGACCGACGAGATGCCCTTGAGATTTCCCTGAGCTTTGTGCCTCTTCACGAAGCCGACTGGGACAAGTATCTCCTCAAAACCCACCCTCTGTGCTTCCTTCACCCTATCTTCCATACGGGAGACCATCCTCACTTCGCCTGAAAGGCCGATCTCTCCAAAACACACGAGTCCAGGTTTCACGGGGCGGTCGTAGTAAGAAGACATAAGGGCTAAACCCACCGCCAGGTCGACACCGGGCTCATCGATCCTTATCCCTCCGGCCACTTTTACGTAGGCATCCCTGGTATCGAGCCCCGGCTCCAGCTTCCTTGCCAGGACGGCGAGTATCAGAGAAACCCGCTGTTGGTCTATCTCCCCGGTTACCCTGCGGGGTGAACCGTAGACGCACGCAGCCAGGAGAGACTGGACTTCGAGGCACATCGCCTGGTTTCCCTTGAGGCATACGGCCACGCAAGAACCGGCCCTGGATGCGTTTCGCTCGGATAGGAAGATCTCGGATGGGTTCGGTATCTCGACTATCCCCTTGTCTTCCATCTGGAATACGGCCACTTCGTTGGTGGGCCCGAAGCGGTTTTTCTGGGCCCGTACCAGCCTGTAGAGGTGGTTCGAGTCACCCTCGAAATAGAGGACCGTATCCACGAGGTGCTCGAGGAGCCTAGGGCCCGCGATGCCGCCGGTTTTCACCGTGTGTCCCACCATCACGCAGGTGACTCCGTGTTCCTTGGCATATTGCTGAAGCTTCACGGCGCACGCCCTGACCTGGTTGGGACCTCCCGGCAGGGAATCAACGGACAGGTCTTCGCAAGTCTGGATGGAGTCAACGACGAGGAGCTCGGGCCTCACCCTCGAGCACATCTCCAGGATGGCGTCAACGTCCTGCACGGCCGCGAAAAACAGCTCATCAGTCAAGACACCCAGCCTCTCCGCCCTCATCCTGACCTGGTTCTGGGATTCCTCGCCGGACGTGTACAGCACGCGGCCTCTCGATTTGGCCACCGATTCAGACACGGTGAGGAGCAGCGTCGACTTGCCGATCCCGGGCTCTCCGGCCAGGAGGATCACCGAACCCGGCACAAAACCGCCACCGAGCACCCGGTCGAATTCCCCCATGCCGCTGCTGAAACGCCTGACGTCCTGTAGAGGGACTTTCGACAGAATCACGGGTTCAACGGTCCGTCCTTCGGCTCTCGACGATTTCACCGGTCTCTCTACTTCTTCGATCATGGTGTTCCACTCGCCGCACCGGGGGCACTTGCCGTACAGGCGGAGGGATTGAAAACCGCAGGAAGAACAGACGAATTTAGACGCGCTTCGAGGCATGACACCAGTCCTTTCCACTAGCGTCGTTAACATTCTCCGCGCAAGGGGTCTTTCCTCTATGCGGCTCTCCGCGTCTCACAGCAGAACGAAAAAGGCCCGGTAGCCACCGGGCCTTTCCTGTTTCTCCCTCTTGCCAGCCGCGCCGGTCTCTGGGCCCTTACCGGGCCGCGCCGGCTGCAGCCTTGAAGGTGAACCGTCCGGTTTCGTCTACGTCCACCACGACCGTGTCGCCCTGCTTGAACTCGCCGCGGAGCACGAGGTCCGAAAGCGGGTCTTCAACCAGCCGCTGTATGGCGCGGCGGAGAGGCCTTGCTCCGTACTCCGGATCGGTCCCTTCTTCGACAAGCTTCTCCTTAGCCTTGTCCGTGATCTCGATCTTGAGGTTGGCCGCGTCTTCCAGCCTCTTGGCCACCTGATTGAGCTGGAGGAGCACGATCTCCTTGAGGTCCTCCACGGTGAGGGACTGGAAGACTATGACTTCGTCCACCCTGTTCAAGAACTCGGGGCGGAATGTCCGCTTCAGGGCGTCCATGACCCTGTCTTTCATCTCTTCGTGCTCTTTGGCCTTATCACGCTCCGTGGTAAAGCCGAGCACCGCCTTCCCGTGGATCACTTCGGCGCCTGCGTTGGACGTCATTATTATGACCGTGTTCCTGAAGTCCACGGTGCGTCCCCTTGCCTCGGTGAGCCTTCCGTCTTCAAGCACCTGTAAGAGCACGTTGAAGACATCCGGGTGGGCCTTCTCGATCTCGTCCAACAGGACCACCGAATAGGGCTTGCGCCTTACGGCCTCGGTGAGCTGGCCGCCTTCATCGTAGCCTACATACCCCGGAGGAGCACCCACGAGCCTGGACACGGTATGCCTCTCCTGGTACTCCGACATATCCAGCCTGATGAGCGCGTCTTCGTCCCCGAAAAGGGCCTCGGCCAGGGCCCGAGCGAGCTCGGTCTTGCCGACGCCCGTCGGTCCGAGGAAGATGAACGAACCGATGGGACGCTTGGGATCCTTGAGACCCGCCCTCGAACGTCTTATGGCTCTCGCTACGGCCCGCACGGCCTCGTCCTGCTTGATAACCCTCTTGTGGAGTTCCTCTTCAAGGTTCAGGAGTCTCTCCGTCTCGGCCGCGGCCAGTTTCTTCACGGGGATGCCCGTCCAGTCGGAGACTATCACGGCGATGTCTTCTTCAGTGACCGTCGACTTTGTCGGCACTTCTTGGGCCTGCCAGCTCTTCTTTCTCTCTTCCAGCTCCTGGCGCAGCCGGTGCTCTTTGTCCCTGAACTCGGCCGCCTTTTCGAACTCCTGGTTCGCGACGGCAAGTTCCTTCTGCCTGGCCAGCTCCTCTATCTGGCGCTCCATCTCGCGGATGCCGTCGGGGGTTTCAAAGGCCTTCATCCTGACCCGCGAACCGGCCTCGTCGATAAGGTCTATGGCCTTGTCGGGCAGGAAGCGGTCTGACACGTACCTGTCGGACAACCTCGCGGCCGCTTCCAGGGCCTCATCCGTGTACTTCACCTTGTGGTGCTCTTCGTAACGGCTCCTGAGACCCTGCAGGATCTTGATGGTCTCCTCGACCGACGGCTCGGAGACCATAACCGGCTGGAACCTCCTCTCCAGCGCCGCGTCCTTCTCCACGTGCTTCCGGTACTCATCAAGGGTGGTAGCGCCGATGCACTGGAGCTCGCCCCTGGCGAGGAGCGGTTTCAGGATGCTGGAGGCATCTATGGCGCCTTCGGCCGCGCCCGCGCCGATAAGGTTGTGCATCTCATCGATGAAGAGGATGACGTTGCCGGCCCTCTTGATCTCGTCAAGGATCTTCTTGAGCCGCTCTTCAAATTCGCCGCGGTATTTCGTCCCCGCTACCAGCGAACCCAGGTCGAGAGTGATGACCCTCTTATCCCTGAGCATCTCGGGGACCTTCCCGTCGGCTATAGCCTGGGCGAGCCCTTCTGCCACAGCCGTCTTGCCTACTCCCGGCTCGCCTATGAGCACCGGGTTGTTCTTAGTACGCCTGCAGAGGATCTGGATTACCCGCTCGATCTCCTTCTCGCGTCCGATGACCGGGTCGAGCTCTCCCTTCTTGGCGAGCTCAGTTAGGTCCCGCCCGTAGGTCTCGAGCGCGGGCGTCCGCCTCCGGTCGCCGCGCCTCTCCTGCGAGGTATGCTGGCCCATGAACCCGGGAAATCCAGGGAATCCCGGGATAGGCGGGAAAGGCGGTTGGCCCTGCTGAGGACCCTGCTGCTGCACGTCGCCGAGCAGGCTCAGGACCTGTTCCCTCGCCGACTCGATCTCCGGCCCTAGTTTCCTCAACACTTGGGCAGCCAAACCTTCCTGCTCGCGAAGGAGGGCCAGCAAGATGTGCTCCGTGCCGACCCATCCGTGACCCAAGGCCACGGCCTCTCGTTGGGCGTTCTGGATGACCCTCTTGGCCGCCGGGGTAGCGGTATCTACGTTGGACGGGGGACGTTTCTCGATGAGCTTCTGGAGCTCATTCTGGATGTCCGAAGGCTGTACCCCCAGAGCCTCCATGACCTTCCTCGCCAGCCCTCCTTCAGCTTTCAGGAGGCCCAGCAGGATATGTTCTGTATCCATAGCTTCTGCGCCGTACTGCTTGGCGAATTCCTCGGCCCAAGCTATGACGCGAGACGCATTTTCCGTATACCTCGGTCTTCCGTTCACTTAATCAAACCTCCCTCCTCAGGTCGGGTTTCACGAAGGTTTCACTTTAGCGAGATGACGCCTCACGAGCTCCGCCCTTGTCACGTCTCTTTCCTCGAGAGTCATCGTCCTACCGGCGGACCGCATCACGAAGTTGGGCTGGGCGATAACGAGGATCTCGTTGATGTGCCTGGTATCCAGACCTTCTATGAGCCCCAGCTCAACTCCAAGCCTGACATCCGACCAGAGTTTCACGGCTTCGCTCGAACTCATGGAGCGGGCGTTTGTGAGTATGCCCCAAGCCCTGAATATGCGGTCTTCCAGGGCAGTCCGCTGGTTCTTCATGAGCGTCTCGCGGTAGCGCCTTTCTTCGGCCACGACTTGCTTTGCGATTAGCGCGAGGTTTTCCAATATCTCCTTCTCCGTCTGGCCCAAGGTTATCTGGTTGGACACCTGGTACACGTTCCCCTGACCTTCCGTACCTTCACCGTAGAGCCCTCGGACTACAAGACCCATCTTGTTCACCGCCGACAGCACCCGGGAAACCTCGTCCCCTATGGCCAGGGCCGGGAGGTGGACCATCACCGAAACCCTGAGCCCCGTGCCCACGTTGGTGGGGCACGCCGTGAGGAACCCCGTCCTCTCGTCGTAGGCAAAATCGAGCCGCTCGTCCAAGAGGTCGTCTATCCCATTGGCGGTAATATAGGCCTCGTCCAGCTCCAGTCCCGAGTAAAGGCACTGGACCCTCAGGTGGTCTTCCTCGTTCACCATGATGGAAACCCGTTCGTCCGGGCGAGTGACCAGCCCGCGGCCCGGGAGAGGCTGCGCGTGCTGCGGGCTCATAAGGTGCTTTTCCACGAGAACCTGACGGTCAAGCTCGCTTACGTCTTCAAGGTCAATGCAGGTAAGCTCGGGCACGGCCCTGCGGGCGTTGATGTCTGAGACGGCCTCTTTTACCTTCTCGAGCACACCCGAGGCAGTCCTCTCGTCCATGCGGTGGGGGAACTCAATGTCCCGGAGGTTCCTCGCAAGCCTCACCCTCGAGGAGATCACGACGTCGGCCATGGTCCCAGAACCGTCCATCCAGGGAGAAGCCGAGCTCCTCACCAGGCTCTCAAGGAGCGACTTTTCACGCCTCATTCCTCTTCCCTCCCGAGCTTGGCCTCGAGCGCCTTGATCTTGTCCCTCAGCTCCGCGGCCCTTTCGTAGGCTTCTTCGGCGACGGCGGCCGCAAGCTGCCTCCTCAGTTCTTCCAGCTCTCGCCGGGCCTTTGCGGCGCCGCCGGCCTTGGCTGGAGCCTTGCCGATGTGCCTACCCGACCCGTGTATCCTCCTGAGGAGCGGGTCTAGCCTGTCCTCAAAAGTCTCATAACACCGGGAGCAACCGAGCCTGCCCGCGCGGGCGAAGTCCCTGTAGCTCATGCCGCATATCCGGCACCGTTTCTCTTCCTCTCCGGCGGAAGAAGCGGGAAGGCTTTTCATCTGTGAACCCAGGAGCGCGGAAAGCAGGTTGTTTATGGAAAACGTCGGCTGAAAGAGCACGCTGAAGACGCCCTTCTTTTGGGCGCACTCGGAACAGAGGTTCATGACCGTCCGCTTGCCGTTCACTACTTGCTCAAAGTGGACCGTCGCAGGGTTCTTCCCGCATTCTTCACAAGTCATTTCTCTTCACTCTCCCTTTGCTCTACGGAGAAATATGCGTTCAGCATCGCCTTGAATATGTTTGCCCTGAGGAGATCCCGCTCGGGAAGTCCTACCGCAAGGGCGTTCCTGGACAAGGCTGCCCTCATCACCGCATAGGTCCTCTCGTCGAGGTGGCCTTCCTCCCGCAATCTATCGAGGTAGGCGTAAGCTTCACCCTGGCTCAAGTGGCTTCCCACGTTCTTGAGCACATCCCGCACTCTCTCAGAGTCCAGGGTAACCTTGATGAGCCTGATGAAGCCCCCGCCCCCGCGACGGGACTCTATGATGTAGCCCCTCTCGGGCGAAAACCGGGAGCTTATCACGTAGGTCACCTGGGAAGGCGCGCACCTGAAAAGCTCCGCGATGAGTGCCCTCTGTATTTCGGCCACGCCTTCGCCTTCAGCGATGAGGGATTCGATATATCTCTCTATGTGATCGGCCAGGCTGGCCACCGGTACCTACCACCTCTCAAAGCAGGAATTCTTTACTTTGTCTTTCTTTGACTATATTATACGCCTGCTGCCGGCGCCCGATCAAGTTTTTTCTATTTAAGCTTTCAGGACCTGGAACATCCTGAACTTGAGGTATTCGGTCTCGGGGACTCCTGAGAGGATGGGATGGTCGGAGCGCTGCCCGCGGCGCTCGATGAGCCTGAGAGTCACTCTCGCGTCTTTGGCCGCATCTTCCAACATGGAGTCGAATTCCTGGGGGGTTATGTGCTGTGAGCAGGACGACGTGCACAGAATGCCGCCGTCTTTCACCACTTTCATGGCCCTTAGGTTTATCTCTTTGTAACCGGAAAGGGCGCTTTCAACCATCTTCCTCGAGCGGGCGAAAGCCGGCGGATCCAGCAGGACCGCACCGAACCTCAGCCCTTTGCGCTCATAGTCTCTGAGCACATCGAAAACGTTGCCGCACTCAAACGAGGCTTTCTCCGCGAAGCCGTTCCTGTCGCAGGCCGCCTTGGCGAGGTCCAGAGCGGCTTCGCTGGCGTCCAGGAAGTGGACGTTAAGCGCGCCGCCCACAAGGGCCGAAAGCCCGAATCCGCCCGAGTAGGAAAAAGCATCCAGCACGGTCTTGCCCGTAAGGTACTTCCTCACGACCAGCCTGTTGTCGGACTGGTCCAGGAAGTAGCCGGTCTTCTGGCCCCGCTGGATATCTACGAGGACGGTAACGCCGTTTTCGTCCATCTCTATGAGCGGGTCGAAAGGTTCGCCGACATATCCCGCCCGCAGAGGCATACCTTCCAGCGCCCTCACCGGGGCATCATTCCTCTCGTAGATACCTTTCGGGTTTACGTACTCCCTTATCGCGTCCAAGATGGTTTCCTTCCACCGGTCGATCCCCAGCGTGAGCGTCTGGAAAGAAACGTACCCCGCGAAAATGTCCACGACGAGCCCGGGAAGGAAGTCTCCCTCAGAAAAGACCAGCCTGTACCCTCCGGGCTCGTCTCCAAAAGAGCCTTTCACACCAAACAGGAGGTGCCGGTATTCAACCGCTCGTCGCACCCGTTCTTTGAAGAACCCTTCGTCTATGTCGCGGTCTTCCCTGGAAAGCACCCTGACGGTGATGGTGGATTCCGGGTTTATGTAGCCCAGGCACACGAACCGGCCTTTGGGATCGCGGACCTCCACAATATCGCCCGGGCTAAACGCTCCTTCCACCGCCCCGATCTCGCTTGAGAATATCCACGGGTGGCCGCTGAAAACCCTATGGGTCACTCTCGGCAAAAGGCGTACTACCGGCCTCATTTCGCGCCTCTTAAGAGCAGGTAGTTCTCGGCCGACCACGCCGCCGTAGCGCCGTCGCCCACTGCCGTGGTTATCTGGCGGAGGGGTTTCCGCCTCACGTCGCCGGCGACAAACAGGCCAGGCGTCTTCGTGGACATGTCTTCGGCGGCCAGCACGTAGCCGTGGTCGTCGGTATCCACCAAATGCTTCACCGGTTCCACATTGGGCGTCCACCCCACGTACAGGAAGAGGCCCTGCACCTCAAGATCGCGGACTTCGCCGGACCTAAGGTCCCTGACGGTGATGCCCGTCAGAAACTCTTCTCCCCTCACAGACTCGACGACCGTCGACAAGAGCTCCTTGATCTTAGGGTTCTCGCGTACGAGCTTTACGTTGGCCATCCCCGCGCGGTACTCGTCCCGTCTGTGGATGAGGAGCACTTCTTTGGCGTACTTCGTGAGAAAAACGGCCTCCGTCAGGGCAGAATCGCCGCCGCCCACGACGGCGACCACTTTATCCCTGAAGAGCGCTCCGTCGCACGTGGCACAGAAACTTATCCCCTTGGCCAGGTATTTTTCCTCGCCGGGCACGCCCAGCTTCCTCGGGTGGGTGCCGGCGGCGTACACCACCGCCTTTGCGGTATGTCCGCCTTCGCCCGTAGTGACTCTGAAACCGCCTTCCTGCTCTTTATCTATCCTCGCAACCTCGTCGAAGGCGATTTTCACTCCGAACGCCTTGGCCTGGCGGGCCATGAGGTCCATGATCTCTGTGCCGCCTATCCCCTCGGGAAAGCCGGGGTAATTGTAGATCGTGTCTGTCGTGCTCGGTTGCCCGCCGCCGCCCATCGGGTCGATAAGGAGGGTGTTCCAGCCCCCTCTTCCGGCGTATATGGCCGCCGTCATCCCCGCGGGACCGCCGCCCACAACTATAATGTCGTAGTCCACGCGCCTCACCCCTTACAGTATTCCGTCTCGAAGGGCCTTTCCCACACCTATGTCTTAAGGACCGTCATCACATGGAATGCTAACACGCGCCCGAGGGAGATCCAAGACGATTCAAGGGTTTTACACGCTTGTGCGTGGGAAGCCTACTACGTAGACGAACCCAGAGGCCTGCGTTCATGGAGGTATGGAGGATGTCTACTCGAAACTCCTGGAGAAAGACGTTTAGAAACGAAAAATGGCTGATAATACCCGGGATCGCGCTGGCGATCATCCTCGCCATGGTCGTGAGAGGAAGCCGGAGCAGGCAGGAAGTTGCGCTCCCTGACTCTGAACCGACCATATCGGTCTACATGCACGAAACCGGCGAGGTGCGGAATATGCCCCTCGAGACCTACCTGGAAGGCGTGGTGGCCGCCGAGATGGATCCCAGCTGGCCCATTGAGGCCCTACGGGCTCAGGCAATCGTGGCCCGGACGTTCACGATCAAGAAGCTCAGCGAAGGCGGCGTCCCCCAGCGAGGGACCCACGCGAGCACAGACCCCAACGAGTTTCAGGCTTACAACGCCGACAGGATCAACGACCGGGTGAAGCAGGCGGTGAGGGATACGAGGGGCCAGGTCATCCTCTACGGCGGGCAGCCCATAAACGCGTGGTTCCACGCGAGCTCGGGCGGAGTGACCGCAAGCGCCGTTGAAGGTCTCGGTTACCAGAAGGAAAAGACCCCCTACGTGGCGCCCAAGACCGACGTCCAGAAAGAGCCCACCCAGACGTGGTACAAGGTTTTCTCCAACGAGGAGGTAGCGCGGGCGGCCACGAAGGTGGGAGTCCCCATCGATCGCGTGGAGTCCATAAAGATCGGTCGCAAGGGCCCCTCGGGCAGGGCTGAGGTGCTGGTCATAAACGGAAAAGAGGTCCCCGCCCCCGCCTTCAGGGTGGCCCTAGGCGCGGCGGCCATGAGGTCTACCCTCTTGGACGCGGTGTACATGTCGGGAGACTCCATCGTCATGAAGGGCCGGGGATACGGCCACGGCGTCGGGATGTCTCAGTGGGGCGCCTTCATCCTGGCCCAAAGAGGCCAGAACGCCGAGGACATCATAAAGTACTACTTCAGCAACGTGGAAGTGAAGAAGATCTGGGAGTAAGCGCAAGAACGTATAAGGAGTCCCGGCACAAGCCGGGACTCCTCCTCTTAAGTCGCCATTGGCCGCCTGCCAAGCAGCCTCAGGCTCTCTCCTTCACGGGTCTTGCCGCTTACTTCTCCTGCTCCTTGCGCCTCTTGGCTTCCTCAATTATGGTCTCGGCGATGTTCGGGGGTACTTCCTCGTAGTGGTCGAACTCCATCGTGAAGAGCCCCCTACCCTGAGTCATGGAGCGAAGGTCTATGGCGTACTTCTGGAGTTCGGCGAGGGGCGCCATGGCCTTGATCACCTGGAAGTTGCCCCGGGACTCCATACCCTGGATCCTTCCTCGCTTCTTGTTCAGGTCTCCCATGATATCGCCCATGAACTGCTCGGGAACCATGACCTCAAGCCTCATGATGGGTTCGAGGAGGACCGGATTGGCCTCCATGCACCCTTTCTTGAACGCCAGGTTTGCGGCGATCTTGAAGGCCATTTCCGAGGAGTCTACAGGGTGGAAAGACCCGTCGTATAGAGTAGCCTTGAGTCCGGTAACGGGGTACCCTGCGAGGACTCCTTCCTGCATGGCTTCGCGAAGGCCCTTTTCGACCGCCGGGATGTACTGGCGAGGAACGGCGCCGCCGAAGATCTTGTCGACGAACTCGAATTCGGCCTCGGTAGGCTCGAACTCGACCCACACATGACCGTACTGACCGCGGCCTCCCGTCTGCTTCTTGTGCTTTCCTTCGGCTTTCGCAGTGCCTTTTATCGTCTCACGGTAGGGGATGGTGGGCGTCGTGAGCTCCACGTCTACCCCAAACTTCCTCTTGAGCTTGCCCGTGGTCACTTCGACGTGGACCTCGCCGAGGCCGGACAGGATGGTCTCGCCGGTCTCCACGTTCCTCTCCACGCGGATGGTGGGATCTTCTTCGGTAAGCCTGGTGAGGCCCGAAGAGATCTTATCCTCGTCGCCCTTTGTCTTCGGACGGACCGCCACCGAATAGATGGGCGGCGGGAACTTAATGGGCGCAAAGACGATGGGATCTTCCTGGGTGCAAAGGGTATCTCCGGTGAGAGTGTCCTGCAGTTTGGCGACGGCGCCGATATCGCCGGCGTTCACCACGGCCACCGGTTCCTGAGTCTTGCCTTTTATCGTGTATAGCTGGCCGATCCTCTCGGTCTTATTCCTCGTGGCGTTCAGCACCGTGCTGTTGGAAGCAAACTTGCCCGAGTAAACCCTGAATAGGGTCAGCTTGCCGACGTAGGGGTCCGCCGTGGTCTTGAACACCAGGGCCGAGAACGGGGCGGACACGGAAATCTCGCGCTCCACCTCTGTCTCCTGCCCGGGAAGGGTCCCCTTCACCGTTGGCACGGCGTTCGGCGACGGCAGGTATTCTATCGCGGCATCCATGAGCTGGACGATGCCGATGAGCTTGGCCGCCGAGACGGGCACGACCAGGTATATGCGGCCCTTCTGAGAAGCCAGTCGCAGACCGCGGAGGATCTCTTCGTCAGAGAGGTCTCCTTCCTCCAGGTACTTCTCCATCAGCTCGTCGTCGCCGTCGCAAGCGGCTTCCTTGAGCTGCTCCTTTACGTCTGCCACCTCAGAAGCCATGTCATCGGGCACGGGACCTTCGGTGACCTTCCCGTTCTGTCCCGGGGTCAGCATGACGCCCCGTATGACGTCGACGATCCCCTTGAAATTCGCCTCTTTTCCGACAGGCAGGTAGAGGGGCGTCGCCCGGCTTCCGAAGGCCTCGTTTATCTCGCGGAGCGTCGCCTGGAAGTCAGTGTTTTCTCTATCCAGCTTGTTTACGACTATGAGGCGAGGGATCTCGTACTCGGTTGCGTACTGCCAAACAAGCTCCGTCCCGACCTCGACTCCGCCCGTCGCGTCGACAACCACGATGGCGCCGTCGCAGACGCGGAGGGCCGAACGGACCTCGCCAACAAAATCGAAGTATCCCGGCGTGTCAAGGACGTTGAGCTTGCATCCTTTCCACTCGACGGGAGCGATGGACGTGGAAATCGTGGTCTTCCTTCTTTGTTCTTCGGGATCGAAGTCAAGTACCGATGTACCGTCATCGGTGCGACCGAAACGGTCGTTGCCGCCGGATACGAACAACATCGCGTCGCCCAGCGTGGTTTTCCCGGCTCCGCCGTGGGATATGAGAGCAATGTTTCGGATGTTGTCCGTAGTGTACTCTTTCAAAGCTATCTCCTCCTACGCTTAGAAACAAACCTCGCAAAATTCTCGAAAGGCGCTTGACGGGCACCTCAAAACCCCATGGCCACCTCGGTAGCAGCTCTCCATAGAATACCACCTAAAGCGCCAAGGAAACACCAGAGAACTCAAGACACCACCTGGAAACGCCAGAGCCCCTTAAGAAAAAGTCTGAGAAGCGACAAAGAAAGCTCCTGGGGCATATTATCAATTTGCCTGGCGTGGGCGCAAGGGATAGTGCACCGCTGGCAGGTCTCCTGGACGCCCATAGCACATCCCGCCAAGAAGAGAAGTGGCTTCCGCGACG
>DUSI01000064.1 GCA_012842685.1 Candidatus Fermentithermobacillaceae bacterium | reverse complement strand
CGGTGGAGCGCCCCCTGCGCTTGAAAGGTATCGACCCCGAGCGCGCCTACACCCCCAAGGAGATCAAAGCGCTTCGGGAAACGGCCGAGCGTGCCGAGGACGCACCGCCGGTCATCAAGAAGATTCACAAACCCGGCACCGCGCCCGATCCGCTCCGCGGTCTGGTCGAGGCTACCATTCACGGCAAGCCGCGCGTGGTGGAGTACGAGCCGGACACGGAACTTCGCGACAGCGAGCAGATCCCCTTCCTCGAGTGCCCGGCATGCCATCAGCCTGGCTACCTGCCGAGCCCGGAAGACCAGCGCACGGCCATTGAGACTTTCTTGCGCCGCGAAGTCCTGCCCTATGCGCCGGATGCCTGGTACGACCCGGCAAGCGTCAAGGTGGGCTACGAGATCAACTTCAACCGATACTTTTACAAGCCAAAGGCCCTGCGCACTCTGGAGGAGATCCGCGCCGACCTGCTGGCGGTGGAGAAGGAGGCGGAGGGGTTGTTGGCGGAGATTTTGGGAGGAACGAACCATGAATAAGCCGCTCTGGCCCTATCCCGGCTCGCGTTGGTGGAAGTTCGACTTCCACACCCATACCCCGGCATCAAGAGATACGTACTGGGCGAGAAACAACATCGATCTGTCGCCAGAAGATTGGTTGCTGAAGTACATGGCCGCCGAGATCGACTGTGTGGCGGTAACCGACCACAACAGCGGGGAGTGGGTCGACAGGCTCAAAGACGCCTATGCGCAAATGAAAGCGCAGGCCGATGCCGGTACGCCTCCCACTGGGTTCCGCGAGCTCACGATTTTTCCAGGCGTAGAGATTTCTGTGAACGGCGGCATCCATGTGCTGGCGATTTTCGACCCTACGGCGAACACCGCTACCATCACGAGCCTTCTGGGCGCCGTGGGATTTCCGGCCTATCTGCATGGGGCCACCGATAGCGTTGATGCTGCGGCTGTGACGCGCGCTTCGATCGTGGAGGTGTTGGAGGAGGTCATGCGCGCCGGTGGCATCCCCATCCCAGCCCATGCCGATGATCCCAAGGGCTTGTTGCAGTGCCGTGCAGGCTCAAACGGGCCGGCGCTGGATGCGAACACCCTTCGCCAGGCGCTGGCCGTCGAGGGTCTGATGGCGGTGGAGTGGTGTGACCGATCCAAAGACTTTCCCGAGTGTGTGCGCAAGGACGAGCCGAGCTTTGCCAAGGTGTTGGGCAGCGACTGCCACAGTTTTCAGGGTACCAAGGTACCGGGTAGCGCTTATACCTGGGTCAAGATGGCCAAGCCGACCTTGGAAGGCTTGCGCCTGGCACTGCTGGATGGTAACGATGTGTCGATCCGGCGCAGCGACGAGGGCGACTTCGACCCGTTCAAGCTGCCTGCGCACCGAATCCGCTGCATCGAGATCGACAAGGCGCGTTACATGGGCAACGGCCAGGCCGCGCGCATCGCGTTCTCGCCCTATTTCAACGCCATCGTCGGCGGGCGCGGCACGGGCAAATCCACCATCGTGCAAGCACTGCGGCTGGTGCTGGCGCGCGGCGATGAGTTGAAGCGGCTGGCCGAAGACGCCGAGCCCCGCCAGCGCTTCGACGACTTCTGCAAGGTTGCCAAAGGGCGCGACGGCGTCGGTGCACTGCGCGACGACACCGAGTTCCGTGTTGAGTGGGAGCACGAAGACCGCCGCTCCCGGCTCGTGTGGCGAACAGCGGCTGGTGTGATAGT
>DUSI01000038.1 GCA_012842685.1 Candidatus Fermentithermobacillaceae bacterium | reverse complement strand
TGGTCTCCCGCGCTTCGATGTCTGTAGCCGCAGCTACTTTCTACCCGGTGGCTCCGGTGGCTCGCCTCAGCATCCGCGAGCCCGCGAGGACTGCCCAAGGCTTACCCGCCGGATCCGCCTGTTTCTCCCCCGGCCTGTCGAAGTAGAACCTGAACACTTGCTGCTGGCCCATGTCCTCGTAAAATACAGTCCTCTCGTCGCTGGCCTTTGCTTCGAACTCCAGGCCCTCCCTGCGCACGATGAGCCGGTCCCCGTCCATGAAGAGCTCAGCCTGGCCGCCTTCATCGCACCTATAGAGCCCGGTGAAGCGCTCCAGTTCGGAAGGAGAAGCCCCGCGGTCGACTTCAACGCTTCTCTTGGTATCGATGGGGAGCCCGAGAGCCACGTTGACCGCCGCGAGCCAGATCGCGCCCGCCGGCACCCCGGTCACGTTGGTGAGCACCGCAACCGTGATGCCTTTCTCGGGCACAAACCCGAAGTTTGAGGACACTCCAGGCTGGCTCCCTCCGTGCTCCACGAGGGTAAACCCCGTGTCCGCGTAATCCGGAGTGACCTGCAATCCAAAGTGGTAACAGGTCTTCCTCCCGCTCTGGTACATGGGGCTCGTGTACATCCGCCTGATGCCTTCGGCCGACGCGATCCGCTCCCCGGTCGGGGCGACGCCGCCGTTTAGGTATATCTGTCCGTACTTCATGAGGTCGAGAACGCAGGAACGCACCCCGCCGCCCACCTCATAGGTGCCGAGCACAGGCCACGGCTGCTTCTTGTGCTTACCTTCCTTCCTGTCGTAGATGTAGGGCGTAGACAGGTTCCCCATCTTCTCGAGCTCTTCCAGGTTGTAGGTAGACCTGTTCATGCCGGCCGGATCCAGGATCCTATAGGTCATGTATCGCCTGTAGATCTGCCCGCTCTTCCGCTGGAGGATGAGCCCGCTTAGCAGGAACGTATCGTTACAGTAGCTGAAGTACTCGCCCGGCTCACCCAACAGCTCATAGTCCGCCTCTGCGATGTAGCGCACGTGCTCGTCGAGGTCTGTTATCTCCTGCCTGCGGGCCATCGGCGGGAGGCCTGTCGTATGGGAAAGGATGTGGCGCACCTTGACTGCTTCCATATCCCGCGCGCCCTTAAGCCTGAACTCGGGGATGTGCTCTGTGACCGGGTCATCGACCGTAAGTAGGCCCTTATCCGCCAGCTGGGTCACGGCCAACGCGGTGAACGACTTGGAAACCGACGCACAGCCAAAGATCGTCTCGGGGTCCACGGGCTCTTTCGTCTCCAGGTCCTTGACTCCGAAGCCCTTCGCGTAGATCACGTCTTTGGGGCCGGCAACCGCGACGGCTGCACCCACGATATGGCACTCTTCCATCGTCCTTGCTACGTAATCTTCAAACTCCGACCAATCCCTCGTTTTCACCACATACACTCCAATCAAGTTTCGTGCTCCGCGCAGCCCGGCGAAGACGCACCGGGCGGAATCCCTCTCGATATCATCCTATCACTGCGAGTTCCGCCAGTGCCTCCTCGGGGTCTTTGAGGCCGCTCCAAATATCTCCAAACGCTGACTTTATCCGATCAAGATAGCCCAGCCATCCGGGCACGCGAGGTTCGTTCACAAGGTCGCACGTCATGAGGATTTCCCGGAACTTCGTTATCTGCGGATTCGGGTGGTTCTCGACAAAAGACCTTGACCACTTCTTAAGGGGAGATATCTTGCCCTGCCCAACGGCCAGCGCCTCGATGCTCGATATCCGGGAAGCGAAATCGATAAACGCCTGGGCCCCTTCGGGGTTCCGGGCACCCCTTGGGATACACAGGAGGTCGGCGACCACGAGCGCCAGAGGACGCCCATCTTGCGAAGGTAGGGGCGCAGGCATCCACTCCAGCTCCGGGTGCCCAATGAGGCGCCTTACCAGCCAGTCTCCTTCTATCACCACCGCTACCTGTCCGGAGATGAAGGGATCGGGGCATAGCCCGCCTATAGGATTCACCTGAGCCGAAAACCGCTCGCCTACGAGACTGCGGGCACGGGCCCTGAGTTCGGCTACCCACCGGTAGGCACGCACGTTCTGAGGCGCATCCGGCTCAAACCGCTCGTCGCGGAACCATCCTCCTCCGCAAAGCAAAGGCCATATGTGCGGCCACCAGCCGGGGTAAGAGGGTATCAGGCCTGCACGCCCCCCTGCTTCTCACTGCCTGAGAAACGCATCGAAATCATCGACCTGCGAAGGAACACGGAAGGAGCCTCCGCGCCCGGCAGGCAGCGTTCCGATATTCACGTACAAGGTAACCACGTTGGCCGACACGGGTACGCCGTACACGACCCCACCGGCCATGCCAAGCCTCTCAAACTCCGGCAGGAAGACATCACCGTAGGAACGGCGGACCGGCGCCAGCACGCCTTCGCGGGCGAGGTCAACGATCTGGTGGTCTTCCAGCCCGATGATATCTGGCGGGTTGCCCGAAGATTGGGCCGACAGGAACCGCGGGAGGTCGGGACTTGAGGACCAGTCGCCGGCATCCTCCATCTCCACGAAGAAACGGTCTTGGGACTCGTTGAACGCGCCAACGATCTCGCGCATGGCGCGCTCCTCCTCACCTCCCCACTTCTCCCAGTAGCGCACGAGCGACCTGGCCACCTACTCTCTCCTCCCTCTCTCCTGCTGTCTTCTCCTCATCGTCTTCAAAGAATCCGCCCACCTGTTCCTCCGTTTTGAGGTACATCCTAGAGGAGGTACACTCCAGCGGGCGGACCCGGCACAGTCCAGCCCGTGCCGGGTCCTTTCCATCGCAAAAAGCCTATCCAGCCTCTTACGCTACACCAGGCAGTTGAAGAGCAGTTTGAACGTCCCGTGGGTCTGAGCCCTGAACTGCGGCCTGAACCCAAAAAGGACGACGTCTCCCTTGTCAACCTTAACCCGGAGCATGCACGGCTTCTTTGCAAGCAGTTCTTCGCCTATGAGCCAGCCGCTCTGCAGGAGGTCTCTGGCCGGATACTCGGCTATCACTTCGTAGCCATCTGCCTGGAACATATCGATGATCTCAAACGTCGGGCTTCCCCAGTTCAAGACCCAGGCTTCCTCGGGCATGCCGTAGCCCAGGGGGTTCCGGTTATCCACTTTCACGCGCAATGTAGAACCGTGGCAGTAGAACTCTTTCCACGTGGTGTTCGCAACAACGTTCCGCACCTTGAGCTCCAGGGTCTCAATGGCGAAGTCCGACGCCATGTCGAGCGCCACGAGCCTCCCGCCGTTCTTCACGAACTCCTTGAGGTTCTTGGCGCCTTCCTTCCCTATTCCGCTCCGGTACTCGGGCGGCATCGGAGGCAGCGGGCGCCCGCGCCGCTCTCTCTCGCTCGCGTTGTCGGGACCCAGGATCATGAGCGCCCTGTCCGACGGCAGGATGATAACGTCTACCTTTTCGTTTAGGTTCCCGTCTCTGAAGTCAGCATCCTTCAAGGTGACATACGAAAAGCCGAACTTCTCGAGTACCAGCCGGGTCCAGCCTTCGTCCATGTTGCCGCCCCAGTACCTCTGGTACATCCCGATGCGGAGCCGCCGCATCTCGCGCTTGGGCACGTCAAGGACTGCACCAAGAGCCCTGACGGGGACGTTTAGCTCTTTGCACAGCCTCTTTACGGCTTCCCGGGCCTCGGGAGTCCCTTCGATGTAGATGGCTCCGGGAGGATAGCTGCAGAATGGGCACGCCTTGCTGACTTCCACGGGTTCCTCAAGCCGCCACACCTTGATGCCCTCGTCCAGCAGTCTGTTGGCTACCGCGAACGAATCGTTGAACCGCGGGTCGAGGATATATGCGGCTGCGTCCCTTACCTCGGCGACCGTGAGCCATGTGCGCGACGCGACCTCGAACGGGCCCTGGAACTTGGTATCTATGGGCACAACCTTCACGCCCATGAACTCGCCTATTGTGTCGGTCGCCGTGTCGTACATGATGGGCGAACCGTCGGGGTTGCGAGTCCAGTAGCTGTCCGGGTAGAACGTCCTGCCAAGCAGGTTCTTGATGACGCCCATCTTGGGCTGGTCGCAGAAGACGACGTACGAACCCGCAGGGAATACCCGTCCCTCGACCCTGAACTCCTCGACAGCTCTCCTCAGCTCAATGCCCTGGGCCCTCAGGAGTTCGACGAGCTTCAAGGCCGTGAGCGGGTCGTTATTGTCGAGAGGCGAGATGACGAACGCGTAGGGCTTCCCTTCGGCGCCGCGTTCGGTCTGCCTCTTCGCCTTAAGGTAGGCGTTCCACAGGACCTTCTCACGGTACTTAGCGCAGATATCCAGAAGAGCCCATGCGGCGATTTTCTGCTGCTCGACGATATCCCTGAGCCTCCACCATCCGCCCGGCCACGGGTTCGGGAAGTTTGTCTGGGGCTCGTACTTGGGCATAGTCTTCTGGCTGGCGCCCCTGAGCTGGTGCGGGTGGATGTATATCGGAGTGGCGAGCTTGGCGCTGGCCGACTCGGTGAGCATGCCCGCGATGTTGTGGTGAGTGGCGATCCAGTGGAAGCCAAAATGCCCCCACCCGGGATACTGGGCGGCGTTTAGGATGCCCTTCTTCCCGTGCTCTTCGAGGGTATACGCCATGTGGGCGCCATACCAGGAATCCTCTCTCCACACGAGCGGATCCGCGTGAGGCCTTATTGCGTCGGAGTAAGGCGCAATGTAGAGCCTCGCGCCGTAGCTGCCCATGTGGTGGTGGTCCTGGTACGCGTGGGGGCGCCACTCGGTGAAGAGGATCTGGGCCATGTACCTGGATTCCACGAGGTTCAGGGCAAACGCGTCGCGGTTGTTGTCGTGGCCCGCGTATTTGTGATAGAGGTACGGGACGCTCGTCCCTTCGTACTCAGTCCCGAGCCACTTGTTGTACCAGTCGGTGACCATGATCTGGCCATCGGGGTTAAAGCAAGGGACCATGAGGAATATGACGTTTTCCAAGATCATCCGGTTTTCCGGTGAATCGATGGCCAGGAGGTCCCAGGCCAGTTCGGGGGCCATCTGCGTGCCGCCTATCTCAGTGGCGTGGAGGCTCATGCTCTGGCAGACGATGGCCTTGCCTTCCTTTACTAGCTCTCCTACCTCCTCTTCGCTGAGCCCGCGCGGATCTGTAATCTTGGCGTTCACAGCCTTGTAATGATCCAGTTTCCCCAAGTTCTCGGGCGACGAGATGATAACCAAGAGGAACGGGTTGCCTTCCGTACTGGGACCCATGTCGATGACTTTGACTTTGTCCGACTCTTTTTCCAAGAGATAGAAGTATTCGACGATCTTGTCCCATCTGGCGATCTTCCGGTCGGAGCCCATCTTGAAACCGAAAAACTCTTCCGGAGAGGTTACTTTGGGTCTTGCTTCAGCGGCCATCCTTGTCCCGGCTTCCCCGCCTACGCGGCGGGGCGGCTCCCAGTGCCAGGTTCACTCCTTTCGGTCGTAGGATAGGCGCTCGGCGCCAGGTTGGGGGAGCCTTGGGTACTTCTGGATTTCGCCTAGGGCGAGCAGAAATCCTACTGGAGGCTAAATATCTAGCCCCGGTATCCCCTTGGCGGAGGCGGCCACTTTTCTTCGGAAACCGGGTGAGGTTTGGCTGCGCTGCTACGCTCAGACCGATTGACCCTCCAGGCAGCAAAACGATATTATCAATGTGCGAACGATTTGGGTTACGAAATAAAGGAGATTGCCTTGGAGAACCGGTCGGAAGAATCAAGACAGGATGTAGGCGTGGAACATACTTCCAGTTCCTCAGATGAACTGAACCGTCCTGCCGCAGCAGGCGGCGTCGCAACAGCGCAGGCACAGGTCAGGACCCCTAAGGAATCAGGAGATTCCCGGGAACAAGAACCCTCCCGTTCCCTGGCCAGACCCAGGCGCCGCGCTTTGGACCTGGCAGGACACACGATCGAGCAGAACCTCTGGATCCTGGCAGGACCTCTCATAGCAGAACGCCTGCTTCAGTCGACAGTAGATGCGGCAGATATGGCTATGGTTGGTCGAGTGGGAGCCGCTGCCGTCGCCGCGGTCGGACTATCCAATCAGATATCGATGATAGCTACCGGCTTCTTTGACGCCATCAGGGTAGGGACGACATCCGTCATCGCCCGGCGCGTTGGAGCCGGCAGGCTCGATGAGGCGCAGAAAACACTCCGCCAGTCCCTGCTGATAGCGGCTTGTCTGGGCTTTGTGTCCTTCCTGATGTTCTCCGTTTTCTCTGCCGCCAGCCTCAGGATGATGGGAGCCGAACCCGACGTCATCGCCATGGGCGTGCGGTACTTCTTCTGGAAGGGGCTTTCCCTCTGTTTTGAGTACGTGACCATGACTTTCGCCGCAGGCCTTAGGGGCTCGGGCCACACCGATCTCCCCATGTACGTGGGGATGGTGGTAAACCTCCTGAACCTCTGCGGCAACTACGTCCTGATAAACGGCCGCTACGGATTCCCCAGACTAGAGGCGGAAGGTGCCGGGCTCTCTACAGCCTTCGCCCGGTTTGTGGGAATGGTGCTCATAATCTACCTGATTAGCAACAAACACAACCCGCTCAAGGGGTGGTTTAGGGGCTCGTTCAAACCCGATAGTGAAGCCCTTGGGCGGGTGCTCCAGATTGGACTCCCTGCGTCGGGTGAACGCTTGACGCTAAGGGGGGCGCAGATCCTCTACACAAGAGCTATAGCCGGGCTCGGCACCAACGCCTACGCGGCGCACCAGATAGCTCTCAGGATAGAATCCATCTCCTTGACGATAGGGTTTAGTTTCGGCGCGGCCACAACCACCCTGGTAGGCCAGTACCTGGGGTTTGGCGACCAGGAAAAAGCCGAACTTGCCGCGCGAAAAGCCCAGAAGATCGCGTCTCTGGCCATGGGATGCGCGGGTGTGGGATTATTCCTCGGAGCGCCTGGGTTGGTACGCCTCTTCATCCCGGACAACACGGCGGTCACGCAAATGGGCTCCACCGTGCTTCGCATCGTGGCCATCGCCCAGCCTTTCATGGCCATAAACCACGTACTTGCCGGAGGCTTGAGGGGTGCCGGCGACACCAAGTGGGTCATGTACATCACCGGCGGCAGCGCGTGGGCCGTCCGGGTGGCCCTCACATACCTGTTTGTGGAAACCTTCGGTCTGGGACTTCCGGGAGCCTGGTACGCCATGGTCACAGACCTCATCGCCCGGTCCATGATGTTCCGGTGGAGGTTCGGCACCGGCCATTGGAAGCACATACGGGTCTAGGAAGCCCCTAGTCCCTGGTTCTCACGTTTGCCCTTCGGCGCCAAACTCGTATAATAGAGTATGCGTCGGGGAGTGGCGCAGGTTGGTAGCGCGCATGGTTTGGGACCATGAGGCCGCAGGTTCAAGTCCTGTCTCCCCGACCAGCACTTAGACCCAATCCAAGTTGCCATCTCCCGCTCATCCCCTCACCATTGCAGTTCGTGTGCAGTTGCGAACGCTTGCCTATTGCGGTCCGCTCTCGCTGAGCAAGCCGCTCAGCTCATCGACGGCCGCCCGCTTAAGACCGATTCCCACATGGCTGTAGATGTCAAGAGTCACACTGATTCCACTGTGCCCAAGCCATCTCAGGGAGCAGGCCCGGCAGATACTGGCGCTGGCCGCGGAGTACGGGAACGAGGCAGTAAACTTGGCCATGTCTCGAACCGGACTTGCGAGCCACTGGGCTTGAGATATGCCCTCAAGTCTGAACTGGCCGGACTGAATTAGTGCCACCATTGCAGGCAAACCCAAGAAACGGGTAAGGAGAGCGACGACAAGAGCGAGTCCTACCGCAGCCGCAAGCATCCAGAGTAACGTCCTATACCTCCGATTCATATATGCTTCCCCCGAAAATCCCTTTCGAACTCACAGATTGCCATCGGCATGGACCAACCACGATCTCTCCCTTGAAGAATGACCGGCAGATCTCTGCCGACAACACCCGGTAGGCCGGCCGGTACGCGGTGCGATATTGACGGGAGTGGTGCACCGCAGGGTAGTGCTCCCGCATGACGTACGACGTGAAGCCTCGGAAACTCGCTCGTCCGAACGGCAGCACACCATCCCGCACCAGTCGTCCTACGACAGCCCAGCTGCGCGCAAGATCTCTCCAATCGCCGGGCGGCCTCTCAGCAAAGGCGACGAGCGCTCTAGATAAGGCCTCTGCTTCCAGGCCCAATCTCTTGAACGGACGCAGGTTCAGCCTCCCCACCGTATCCTCCGGGGAAATGCTTTCCCACAGCGGCTCTTCTTCGCACGCATCTGGAGCGTCGGCGAGACGCGCGAGCTCCTCGTGAAGCGAGCGGAGGGCCTGCTCCGGCGAAGCAATCACGTGGCCGACACCTAAGTGAGCCTGGTAAAGCATCTTGTAGACATCACGGACCTGCATGAGGGGCCTGCGATCTCGGTGCACGAGGATCAGCGACGCCAATCGCCGCTCACGGCCCGGTTCATCAGATTCGATGCCGCCTGCTTGCTGTGTGACGCCCCTCCGTGCGCTCTTGGTATCCTCTCCGGTGTTCGCCCTCATAGTCCCGCGTTCATCGCACATCAGGTGTGCCTCCGGTTTTCTTCATCCAGGGCTTTTCTGAATGTCATTGCTTTTCTCGTCTTTCTTGTACGTTTGAGATCTCTATATAGTCTCACAAGTACAAGATTATCTAAGACAGTCGGACGTGACCGCTCTTTCCCGATGGGCGGTTGTAAGCGCGAGCAGTGCTCGGGCTAAGGTCGCATCAGGGTTCTTCATTTGTCGAAGTTGTATGGTTCAACTTGTACTCGTAGCACACGACAGCTTTGACCAGCCTGAAACCTTCCTGCTCGTACAAGGATAGTGCCCTCTCGTTCTCTGCGTTTACTGAGAGGATAGTCTGGCTGAACGACCTGTCTCTAGCCAGCCTGAGCGCGGTTCTGAGAAGGCTCCTACCCAGCCCTCTCCCCTGGTACTCGGGGATGATTGCGAGTGGGCCGATCTCCATCGCGGGCGAGCCCTCATACTCGTCGGGGCCGCCCCTCACTACCCCTACAGGCTTCTCGTTGTGGAACAAGATGAGCATCCCGCCATCAAGACTGGCGCCGTCCGCAGCCATCTCGGCCATCATTCGAGGAGTCACGGGTGCCTCACTTCCCTTGAGGTTTCTAAACGCTTCGTTTCTCACTTGACACCAGATCTCTTCATCCCCAGGAACAAAACGCCTCACGTAATAGCCTTCCGGAAAACAAGGTTCGGGCACATCCAGGTCTCCTCGTACGAGCACAAAGGAGTGTCGCTCAGCGGAGAAACCCAGCGCCTGTAACATTTCGGCCTGTGTCTTGTTGGCCGCCGGGACAAACACGTACACGCTGTCCAAACCATCGCAATGCCGCAGCATTGCCTCCATTAGTGCGCGGTATGCAGCGAGAGCCCGCGTTTCCGAATGAAGTATCCGAAAGCGCCCCGCCCTCCCACTTCTCCGGTACTCATCGAGGATGAGCGAGGCTGTTCCGACTACCTCTCCACTGATATTGGTGAGGATGTACGTGGGATTCTCCTTGTTTGGCCGGAATCTCTCGAGCTCGTCATCGAAGAGAAACGACTCGTCTGCCTCTTTTCGATGTCTTCTGCAGTATGAGGCAAAGTCGGCTATCCTCTCTTCTCTCAACCACTCGATTCTCAGCGACTCCGTTCCCAAGCACTCCGTCCTCATCTGCCCACACCCGAGAGCTTGCGACACCCGCTCCTCTGCTTCTCAAAGCCTGAGACCAAGCCAATAACTACGCAGCCAACCAGTGTAGCCAGGATGTACTTCACAGTGAACCACGGCGCTGTAGGATCGCCCCCTCCGCTGATCCTCTTTATCAGTTCGGGCAATCTCCATATGCTGACATCGTATACAAGAGAACTGAGCCCCAGGATGACGGCTTTCTCACCGGCCCAAGCGAACAAGAGAGCCGATGTGATGGCTGCCGGACGATTTCGCCGGTACCTGAATGCCTTTCTGAAATACAGAGCTCCTACGCCGAACGGGACTGTGAAGAGTACGCATCCGTACAGCAGAAGAACCTTCGGATTACCTACAATAGGAATACCTGGGCGTGTGTCATAAGTGTAGCCTGCTGCAGCAAGAAAGCAAAGCGACGCTAGGTGATAGCCATTAGCGCGCACCCAATCAAGACATGCCGGAAGTAATACGCTCTAGAAGATACTACATCTAAGCAGGCTACTTTGTAGTCCTCCTGCAGACTCTCCACGTCACCCATCTGCTCAATCACCCTGGCCTAGCATCTCTTGGCTAATATCACCGTTCAATCACGAGCTGGTACATCGGTTCTTCTTGTCCGCTGAGACGCCCTCTACGGATCATAATGTACCAGCGGCGCTTCCTGCCATCTACAGTCTCCTCATGACAGGCCACTACCCCTTGCCTCCCATGACGTGGCACAGCGGACAAAGGTTTCCTCTTGCCCATAGAAAACCTGTGAGTCCAATCATGTCATTCTGGTGACACAAGCTCGACCTAGCCGACCTTTGAGTAACTGACAGAAGATGATAGACGGCTCGCAGCTATCTTACATTTTCTGCACATATCGGCATGGCGATATAGCAGGATCTGACAGTCGGGGTCGGTCCATACTACATTTTGTGCTACTTACCAACATGCCGTCTGGCATCTACCGATCGTTGTTCAAACGTTCAACAGTCGGTCAACACGGCTGAGGCGAAAGAATCCAGCATCTAAAGCCCGGTTTCTAAGTCCCGTTTGCTTCTTCGATATCAGTCCTAGTCCACGGCATTCTGTTGAATCTTGTCAGATCTGCCACGGGATGGTAGTCTTTCCCAGGCGATAACTGTCAGGCGGCGTTTCTTGGGTCGCTTTCGGATCTCAGACGCCGACGGACTGGAGGTATTCATACGCAGGGGATATACATCCGGATCCTTCAGGAACTTGCCCAGGCACGCGACCTCTCTCCTGAGGCCAAGAGCGTCTATCTGACGGCGATGACTACCGAGGTAAACTGCATCCGGTCGCTGGCCAAAACGCTTGGAATGGACCGGCGGCCTGTTATCGCTTACTGCCGGGAACTGGCAAGCGCCGGCTGGATGAAGATGACAGGCAGGGGTCGGGCCGTTATCCCGACACCGATCGTCCCCCGGGCGGTAGAGAAGCGTCTTTCCGCAGAGATACGCGAGATGATCTACATGTCGCCGTACAAAGGCGAGACTACCGCCAAGTGGTTCGTAGTGTGGGTGGTTTCGCCCACGGTCGAACTGGTTTTCAACGCCCGGCCACGTTTTCTCCAGAACACCGAAACCGGGCAGAACCTCGAGGTCGACATATGGGCAAAGAAGCACGCTTGGGCCGGAGAGTATCAAGGAGACCAGCATTTTGGGCCAACAGAGCAGTTTCCGGGAGACAAGGAGTTCGTGGACAGGTTCAAGCGCGACCTCCTGAAGGCCCGGCTTTGCAAGGAAAACGGCATCACGCTGACTACTATCACGAAACACGACCTCACGCTCGGCCGCATGCTGGAGATAATCCCGCCACACGTACCGCGGAGGACGTTTGACCCGAAAGGCCCCGTTATCCTCACCCTCGAAAGGATCGGACGTGAGGTGGCCAGAGGCAGAGATTGGGATAGGGCATGAAATCGGCCATGAGATGGGGAGTTAAAGCGCAAGACAGAACGCTGCGCACGACATCAAATAGAATGTCTTTAGATGGATGGTCAATAGTGCTTTATCGTCCCGCCGTGGGTCGGCCGCTCTTCCCTCTCAGACGCTTTGAGCTCGTCGTAGAACGCCTGCCATTCGTCGACGGTCTTGAACCTGAGGAAGGTACCCGCTTCGCGGGACGTTAGGTACCTCTCCAGCACGCGGTCGTACCACTCGATCTCTTTGATATTCAGGCGCAGGCCTATTCCCGTCCAGCGCTTGATGGGTCCCGCGAACAACCATCCGGAACGAGGCGGGTTGACGTAATAGGTTATCTTTCGATAGCCACAGCGAGGGCAAACGCAAGCCCGCCTGACGCCAGCCGGGCTTGTCAGGTTCACCTCATGTTCCGAAACAAGGTCCGGATGACATTAGCCGGTCTCTTTGAAATCAATAAGGCAATACGGATCGCCGTCGAGAACGTTCTTGGTATGGACGGCTCTAAGCCCGGGCCGGTAACCGTCAAACTTGGCGACGTCGACCAGACAATATAATCTCCCCAGTTCCTCGGCGCCCAGTTCTTTCCACACGGCGGCCAGAGGGCAGAACGTGGTGACACGGCGCACCTCCCCGTCCGGCATGGTGCGGTGTTCCGCGAGCCAGCCCTTGGAGGGCAAATCCGGGATCGTGCTGTAGTTCTCCAGGTCCGCAGGCAGGCCCTGTCGGTCCACTTCTTCCCTGACTCTCCTTCCGCAAGCCTGGCCGTAAGCCCATATGGCTTCGCGGATGAGTTTCTTTCCTTCTTCCTCTCCGAGCCGTTTCACTATGGCATCAGCCATGTGGTAGTAGAGGAGGGCCATCCTGCGGGCAAGGAGCCACACATCTTGTTGCCACCGGTCTTCGCAAAGGGGAAATGTGTCCACAGTCTCCATAGATGCTGTCCCCTCCTATCGACGAGCTTAGGTTCTACTCAAGCCTGGCGCCGCAGCTGCGGCAGTAGGAATCCTTGGCTCCAACCCTTTTCCCGCACTCAGGGCACGCTCTCGACGTCGAAGCCCCCTTTGATAAGACTTCCGTCTTGTAAAGCCCCGTTCCGGGGATCGATACGGTTCTCCTCACTTTCCCGTCAGCGCCAACTCCGATCCTGAAGCCGGGCACGCCAACCGACGCGCCAACGCCCTTCTTGGACAAGTTGATCCGGAAAAACCGTCCCAGCGAGATGGATTTCCTGAACCTCCAGCCCAACACATACACCTCCCACGCTCGCAGCGATTAGCTCCCGCGAACTCCAAGCCCCTTGCTGCCCCCGTCAGGAAGCCGGCCCTCGAGTTCAAATACCTCCCGGAGGTGTGCGATGGACGAAGCGACCTCCTCCGGACTTTTGTGGGGAATTGCCGGGTCATAGAGGAGGCGCGCTATGAGCCTGGCCACGACCATGGAATCCAGCATCAGCCCGCGTGGTGTCATCTTGTCGAAGGTATCCGCGGCGGTGTGGATGAAGTTCCAGCTCCCGTCGGGCGCCGACGAACTGAAGCTTATGCTGGGGATGCCTAGAAGGTGGAAGGGATACATGTCCGAATAAGGCATGACGCCCGGCCCGATCCGGAAAGGCATGCCCAGTTCTTCAGAGTACTTCTGGAAACGCTTCCGCGTCTCTTCAAATCCCATGGCCGTTATCCCAGGAGTACCTCCGCCGCCTGCGACATCGCAGTTCAGCACAAATTCGATTCTCTCCGCTTCGGCCGCATGAGCCTGAGCGTAGGAATTCGAGCCCAGTAGTCCTATTTCTTCACCGGTAAACCACACAAACCGCACGGTCTTGGGCACAAGGTCCTTGTGCTTGGCGAGAACCCTAGCCGCCTCGAGGATGACAGCAGAGCCGCCTCCGTTATCTGCGGCTGCCTGGGATATGTCGTGTCCATCGAGATGCGCGCCGACCAGGATGACCTTGTCGGGATACATGGTGCCCGGTATCTCTCCGATGATGTTCCATCCCACCATCGGTTTCGCTTGGTCGGTGGTAGTAACTCTGACCCTCACCGGGCCTCGCTCCATGAGACGGCGGATCTCCAAGCCGGCTTCCCGGGTTATGCTCACCGCGGGAATGGCTCCGGTCTCGTTGTGCCGCACTGTCCCCGTCTCGGCGAGCATGGGGCCCATCCTCATGTATATAAACGCGACCGCTCCGGCCCTAACCGCCCGCCCATACTTCTCGGAGCGGTGGACCATCCGCCCGAGCCCCTGGGGAGCTTCGTTGGTGACGATAACTGCCTTACCTCTAATGTCCCCGGCTTCTTCGAACTCGCGCGGCCCGCCCGCGCCCAAGAACACCACTTCGGCCTGTACTTCTCCCGCAGGGCTGTGAGGCAGGCTGAAGCAAGGATACTCACGTTCCGTCTCGCTGCCAGGCACAGTCACCCTGAGCGCGGCAGGCCCTCTCACCCATCCGGTGTAGGTGTATTCTTCGGTGTGCACGTTCTCGAGGCCGTACTCTCCGAGCTTGCGGAGTAGATAGTCTCTCACAACCACCTCGCCCGGCGAACCGCCGAACCTGCCCCGCCCTTCATCGCAGAAGAAGCGGAGGTTTTCGTAGGCTTCGCAGGCCGTGACGACTTCCCCGCTAACCATCTTGTCCAGTTCGAACCGCCTATCCCGGACCAGGGCGCCTCGTTCATTGCCCCCGTTTATCTGTTCTGTCACGGTTTCTCCCTCTTTCTCTTGCGCTTTCCCTAAGACTTCGCCCGGGATGAGGACATTCCTTTCTCGGTCGAGTCGGGGAAGCATGAGGCAGAGAGTGTCCAACTCAAGGCGGTGGACAAAACTAAGCAGAAGGCTTAGACCAAACATTAGATGCAACACAGGATGGCTGTCGTAAGACTCCACGGAGCACTCCAAGCCGCCGGAATGCTATACTGAAAAGAAACACCTACATACGAGGTAATGGATAAATGTACGCTTCCGGGGCGCGGCAGTACCTTTTGCAGCGATTGCGGTTCTTTGTCTTTTGCGCCTTGCTCATCTCTCAGATCCTCATCCAATACTGGCCGGACCCGGTGCTGCAGTTCATAGGAGGACTTGTGTCTTTTCTGGCCTGGGCCATCGCCCTCTTGGGCGCCGACAGGACATCGGTCATGTTGTCGCTGGTCCTCGTAGTTTTCGGTACCGTTATATTTGCCTCGATGGGGACAGACCTCCTCACCGCCCTCGCCGCCTTCGGCGAAAACTCAGCCATCTTGCTCCTCATGGTGCTGGTCCCCCTCGTGGGCATCTTGATCGAAGAAGGCGGCTACTCCGAGGCCCTCGCCGAACTAGCCGAAAGCTTCACTCACCCGGTGTACCTGTTTGGATTCGCCCAGATCCTTGTGTACTCCATCGGGTCAGTCCTTCTGAACGCATCCATCGCCCTTGTCTGGACCGTTGTAGCCCCGATAGCGACCCGCATGGGAAAACGGCCCGAGGACGTGCTCGTTCCATGTCTCCCCAGGAGCTACAACGCGACGCTGCTTTGGACTCCCGCCAGCCCCGCGATGGCGGTGGCCCTATCTCTCACGGGCGCCTCTTGGACATCTGTGGTGAGAGCAGGCTTCGTGACCAGCCTTTTCGCGCTCGCCATAGCCATGTTGGTAGAAGTCGGAGGTCCGGCGCTCAGGCCGGTCGAAAGAAGGGCCTCTCACGGCGAGGATGATAGCGGCGGCGCAGGCGACGGTTCCTCCGCCGAGGCTCACGGGCTCTCCGGCGAGGATAGCGGGCCGCCCCGTTGTGGCAATAGCCCCGATAGTCCCCACGGTCTGGGCAACATTCCGTCCTCCACCGGCGACCGCCTTCCTCACCCCACAGCCTGGAAGAAAGCCGGGGCGCTCGCCACGGGCCTCGCCTCGTTCCTCGCCGCGGTAGTGGTACTCCAGCACCTCGGGCAAAACGTCTACCAAGCCATAGTCCTCTGCATCGCCCTCACCCTCGTGGTCTGGGGCAGCCTTATCGGCAAGTCAAAGGCGATATGGAAGTCCTCCTTGGAGTATTTCTCGAAGAAGCTGCCGGGCCTATCCAGCCAGTTCCTCCTCATGACGACCGCCGGCTTCATAGGCACGGCACTTCAAAGGGCCATAAGCAGCGGCCTCGCGGGCATCCCTTTCGCGCTCACATTGGCCAAGCCGGTTTTCACGCTGGCAGGCTCGCTGCTCGTATGGCTCCTCTCCACCCTGGGCATCCACCCCCTGATCGGGATGACGATCGTCCACTCCGTGATAGCGCCTTTCACGGCCGCATTCTCGCCATCCCATGTGTCGATGACGCTGCT
>DUSI01000007.1 GCA_012842685.1 Candidatus Fermentithermobacillaceae bacterium | reverse complement strand
CGAAAACAAACACAGGAAACACACAAAGGAGTGCAGATGGGGTGCTGTGTCTAGACCGTGTCCCGAAGTACGGCTCCGGTGCGTCCGGAGTAGTTCCGTGCCCTTGCTCCATTCATATTCGTCCTTGTATGCGGAATTCCTGCCGACAAGGGTAAACTTTTATTGTACCTCTACTGCAGATAGCATTCAAGGATTGAAACCTCGAGTTTTCTTGGGAAACGTCCAGTTACGTTTTGTCCGATAGCTTTGCCAGTCGGTCCCTTTTCGTCCACGACTTACTTCTCTTAGTTACGTTTTGTCTCTCAGCTCGACCTGTCTGTTCCGTTTTGTCATGACTCCGCCTGACACGGTTACATCCTGTCCATGACACCAACTGGACTAGGACGTATCGTCCATGAGCCGGACTTGTCTGCCCCATTTTGTCCATGTCTACCGTTTCTCAGTTACATCTTGTCCATGAGCCGGACCTAGTCTGTGCCTTCTTGTCCTTGCCTACCGGTTCTCAGTTACATCTCGTCCGTGAGCCGGGCTCAGTCTGCGCCTTCTTGTCCGTGTCTGCCGGCTCTCGGTTACATCTCGTCCATGAGCCGGAGTTCTCCGTTCCGTCTTGTCCATGACTTCAGTAGGCCCGGGACATTTCGTGGGCTTGGGGCTCAGGACTGGTATAATTGCGCTTGAAAGGAGCGCGCCATGAAAAAAGGAGACGTTCTCATAGTCGCCGTGGCCCTCGGGTTTTCCATCCTCGCCTGGGCAGGGTTCAGGTTCCTCTCCCCCAGCGCCGAACGGCTTGAAGCCGTTGTGCAAGTAGACGGAAAGGAAGTATTGAGGGTCAGGATCGACGGCCCGGACCTGGAACAGAAGGACGTGGAAATCCTGAACGGAACGGCAACGGTAGAGTTCGGCCAGGGGAAAATCCGCATCTTGCCTCTCCCCAGCAGCGTTTGTCCCAACGGCATCTGCTGGAAGACGGGTTACATCTCAAGGCCGGGCCAGTCCATTGTCTGCGTCCCAAACCACACCACGATCACTGTAGAAGGCGCAGAGAACGAGGTAGACTCAGTGATCCGGTGAGGAATGCGCTTGCCCCAGGACGCGAGCAAACCAGCGTAGACCGAGCCATCCCGTCATCATCCCGTCCGCCAAGGCTTTCCTACGGGTTTTCTCCTCCTTCGAGGATCTCCCGGAGACGGCGGTTCTTGAGGATATACACGAGGAGCGGGTATCCCAGCCCGTAGCACGCCACCGCCTGCCCCGCCGCGATGTACATCGCGACTAGGAGATACGGCATCCCGGAAAGGGGCGCAACGTAGACCGAGACGAGGAGGGCGTTCACGATGACGGGCGGAAGAGGCGCGAGGGACGCCCGGGGCATCCTCCGCGTGAGAAACGCCGCGGCGAGGCTGGAAAATGCCCCTAGCGTCAGGTCCCAAACGAGGAACGGGCTTCCCAGGTTCGCAAGGATACAGCCCATATAAAGACCCCACGTCGCCCAGGGAAACACAAAAGGCAGGACGGTGAGCGCCTCTGAAACCCTGACCTGCACGGGACCGTATCCCAAGGCGTTCAGGGGCGGCAAGATCGTGAGGAGAGCATAGACAGCCGCCAAGACGCCTACCCTTGCAAGTACCCTTAACGACAGCACGTGGCTACCTTCCTATGTCCCTCCGGTAGAATGCTCCCTCAAATTCTATGGATGAGACCTTGTCGTAGGCAAGTCTCAAAGCCTCATCGAGGGAAGGAGCCAGGGCGGTTACGCTCAAGACCCGCCCACCGGACGTAACCAGGGTCCCACCTTCGATCTTGGTCCCTGCGTGGAAGACTATTACGTCCTCTCGGCCCGAGGCACCCGCGGGATGCGAGGGGGCCTGAGCGCCGCCGCTGAGGGCAAGGCCGTGAATGGGTACGCCCTTCTTATATGAACCGGGATACCCGGCTGAAGCCATTACCACCGTAGCGCAGGCTTCGACTTTCACCCGCAGGCGATCCTCCGGGCGAACCGCGTCGCCGGTCATATACTCTCTGAGCTCTCTCTTGGCGCAGGCAAGGAGGACCCTGGCGAAGTCGCCTTCCAGACGGGGAAGCACGCACTGGGTCTCCGGATCGCCGAACCTTACGTTGAACTCGAGCACCTTAGGACCGCCCCGAGTCAGCATGAGTCCCGCGTAGAGGACCCCGCGGTAGTCGATCCCGTCGGCCCTCAGCCCTTCCACGGCCCTCTCAAGCACTTCTTTCCTGATGGCCTCTTCCAAGCCCTCCCCGTACCGCCGGAGGTCGACAGGGGAAAAGGCACCCATGCCGCCGGTCATCGGCCCGGTGTCCCCCTCGCCCACCCGCTTGTGGTCCCTCGCGAGAGGCAAGGGCACCATGTACTCGCCGTCTGTTATGCACATGGCGGTGACTTCCTGGCCCTCGAGAAACTCCTGGAACACCACGCGGCGACCGGCTTCTCCCAAGGCGCCCTCGTCCATAACCTTCCTTACGGTCTCCAGGGCCGCCTCGCGGCCTGTGGCGATGGTTACGCCTTTTCCGAGGGCGAGACCGTCGGTCTTTATGACCCACGGCCCGGGCGTGTTCTTCACGTAATCCTCGGCTTCTCTCCGGTCGTCAAAGGTCTCGGAGCTGGGGTGGGGGATGCCGTGCCGGCGGGCGAACTCCATCCCGAAACTCTTGCTCGCTTCGAGCATGGTGCCTGCCTTGCCCGGCCCGAATACATTTATCCCGGCAGCCCTCAGGTAATCGGCCAGGCCGTCCGCCAGGTGGTTTTCGGGGCCAACGACCACGAGCTCTACTTCTTTCTCGCGGCTAAAGCGCGCTATGTCCTCAAAGCCCGAAGGCGCTATGTCCAGGGCAACGTTTTCGGCGTTTTCCGTGGAGGCCGTGCCGGGATTTCCAGGCGCAACGAACACGCGCCGCACCGAAGGGCTCCGCGCTATCCTCCAGGCAAGGGCGTGTTCCCTCCCGCCTGAACCTGTCACCAGTACGTTCATGGGCGTCCCCTCCTCAGTGCAGGAAGTGGCGCTTCCCGCTCACGACCATCGCTATGTTGTTGGCATCGGCCACGGCGAGGGACTCGGCGTCCCTTATGGACCCGCCGGGGTGCACTATGGCCGTCACTCCGGCTTTGGCAGCCTCGATGACCGAGTCCGGGAACGGGAAGAACGCATCGGAAGCCATAACAGACCCGTGGGCTTTCTCCTTAGCTCTCTCCACCGCTATCCTCACGCAGTCGACCCTGTTGGGCTGCCCGCCGCCGATACCCACGGTCGCGCCGTCCTTGGCGAGGACGATGGCGTTGGACTTCACGTGCTTGCAGACCGTCATGGCGAAACGCAGGTCTTTGATCTCCTGATCTGTGGGAGCCCGTCTTGAAACCACCTGCCACTCTTCATCTGCCGGGAGAAGCGTATCGATCTCCTGCACCAGGATGCCTCCCATGGCGGACCGGGTTGAATACCGGGCGGGGACCTTTCCTTTTCCATCGCACCCGTTTGGGGCGATCGCCAAGATCCTCAGGTCTTTCTTGCCCTTGAGTATCTCCAGGGCACCCGGCGTGAACTCCGGAGCCAGGAGGACTTCCAAGAACACCTTCTTCATCGCTTCCGCCGTCTCTTCGTCCACTGGGCAGTTGAAGGCGACCACGCCGCCGAAAATAGAGACAGGGTCGGCCTCAAAGGTCCGTTCGAACGCTTCTCTGGGCGTGGAACCTACCGCAACGCCGCAAGGCGCCGCATGCTTTACGGCCGCGCAAGCCGGCGCCGGGAAATCCCATACCGTCCTCAAGGCGCAGTCGGCGTCGTTTATGTTGTTGTAAGACAGCTCTTTCCCATGGAGCTGCCTGCCTTCAAGAGACGGGATATAACTCCCCATGACGGGCTCGTAGAAGGCCGCCTTCTGGTGGGGATTCTCCCCGTATCTCAGGGCGAAAGCCTTCTTGTAACCGAAGGCGATCTCGTCGGGGAAATCCAGGGGCCAGTTCTCCCACAGGCTGCCCAAATAGGACGCTATCGCCGCGTCGTATGTAGCCGTGTGGTTGAACACCTCCACCGCGAGGCGCCGGCGGGTGATCTTGTCTACATCGCCCGTCAGCTTTATCTGCCTCAGGATTTCTTCGTACCTGGCCGGGTTACACACGGTGATGACCCAGTTCCAGTTCTTGGCCGAGGCCCTAAGCAGCGTCGGGCCGCCGATGTCGATCTCCTCGATCACCTCTTCCAGCGTAGCCGACGGCCTGCTCGCGGTCTTCACGAAAGGATAGAGATTACAGACCACCATATCCACCGGAGTGATCTTGAGGGCGCTGAGCTCGGCCATGTCCGAGGTGTTATCCCGCCTGGCCAGGATGCCCCCATGTATCGTCGGGTGGAGCGTTTTCACCCGGCCTCCCAGGATCTCGGGAAACCCCGTGAGCTCCTGGACCTCGGTGACCGTGACTCCCCCGTCTTTCAAGAAGCGCGCGGTGCCTCCGGTGGAGATGATCTCCCACCCGAGCTCCACGAGCTCCTTAGCGAATTCCACGATACCGGTCTTGTCTGCCACGCTGACTATAGCCCGACGCATCACGATGCACCTCCGCTTTTCTCGAGGATCCTTACCTTCCGCCCTTCCAAGATCACCCGTTTTTCAGCTATGAGGGTGATCGCCAGAGGCAAGATCCGGTGCTCAACCTCAAGTATCCTCGCCGATAGGGATTCCACGGTATCTCCATCCAAGACCCTCACGGGTTCCTGCAGGATGATGGGCCCTCCGTCCACGGTTTCGTCCACGAAAAAGACCGTGGCGCCGGTCACCTTCACCCCGTACGCCAGGGCGTCCGCCTGGGCATGGAGGCCTGGGAACGAGGGCAAGAGGGAAGGATGGATGTTGAGGATGCGTCCCCTGAAGGCGTCAAGGAGCGTCTCTCCCACGAGGCGGTCGTACCCGGCGCACACGACCAGCTGGACGTCCCATTCGGTGAGGGTCCGCACCAGGTCTCGCTCGTACGCAGGCCTGCACCCCGGCCATTTCCCGTAACGGGAGTGAGGTATGGTGACTGACGGCACGCCGGCCTTCTTGGCCCGTTCCAGGGCAGGCACTCCCGGCCTGTTGGATACCACCACGGCGACCTCCGCCGGGATCTCGCCCGCGGCGCAGCCGTCCAGTATGGCTTGGAGGTTTGTCCCGCGACCCGACACGAGGACCCCCAGCTTCAATTTGGAGGCGCTCATGCTTTCACTACCTCTCCTATGTGATAGGCGTTTATCCCGTGACCCTTGAGAAGCCTCGCGAACTCCGCGGCATGGGCCGGGTCAACTATGACGACCATGCCGATGCCCATATTGAAGACGCGGTCCATCTCGGCGTCGTCAAGGTTTCCTGTCTTTCTGATTATGTCGAATATGGGGGGCACGGGCCACTTGCCCGTCTTCACAAAGCTCATGCCCTGAGGGAGCACTCTCCGGATGTTGCCCATGATGCCGCCTTCTGTCACGTGGGCCATGCCCTTGGGGCGCACGTGGGCCATGGCGTACACGAGGGCCTTTGCGTATATCCTCGTAGGTTCCAGGAGCTCCTCCCCAAGAGTCCTCCCCAGTTCGGCGATATAGTCCCCCAGCTTCATCTTGCCTTCTTCCAGGAGCACCCTGCGGGCGGTGGTGTAGCCGTTGGAATGGATCCCGGAGGACTCGAGGCCCAAGACAACGTCGCCAGGGACTATCTCTGACCCGTCAATAATCCCGTCCCGCTCGACTCCGCCGACGCAGAAACCCGCGAGGTCATACTCTCCATCATCGTAAATGGCGGGCATCGTGGCAGTCTCCCCTCCCAAGAGGGCACACCCGGCCATCTCACATCCGTCGACTATGCCCTTTACGATCTCTTCCACGATACCCGGCCTAGCCTTGCCGATGGCGATGTAGTCCAGGAAGAAAAGGGGCCGGGCGCCACAGGTCACCACGTCGTCGGCGTTCATAGCCACGAGGTCGATGCCCACCGTGTCGTGTTTGTCGAGGGCCTGCGCGATCTTCACCTTGGTGCCGACACCGTCGGCGCCGGCCGCAAGGACCATATCCTTAAACCCAAAGACCGAAGGGTCAAAAATCCCTGCGAACCCTCCGATCCCGGAGACAACTCCCTTTCCGTAGGACCGGGAAGCGAGACCGGCGATCTTACCTACGTCCACTCCCGGCTTCTTCGAATAGATCATTGAGTCCGTCCTCCTTTTGGATCCCTGGAACGGGGACCGGATAGTCCCCCGTGAAGCACGAGTAGCAGAAGCCGTCTATGGCAGTCCCCAGCACTTCCTGGAGGTCTTCGAGGTCCAAGAACACGAGACTATCGGCCCCTATGGCCTGCCTTATCTCTTCAACCGACATAGAGGCGGCCGCCAGCTCTCCCCTCGACGACGTATCTATCCCGTAGTAGCAGGGATACTTGTAGGGCGGCGAGCTGATCCTCACGTGGACCTCCTTGGCCCCGGCGCTCCTCAGGAGGCCGACGATGTGCCGCGAGGTGGTACCACGGACGATCGAGTCGTCCACCAGGACCACGCGCTTCCCCTTGAGGAGGGTCCTCAGAGGGTTCAGCTTGATCCTCACTGCCAGCTCCCTGAGGGACTGCTCGGGAGATATGAAGGTGCGGCCGATGTAGCGGTTCTTCACGAGCCCGGTCTCAAAGGGGATCCCTGCCTCTTCGGCAAACCCCGAAGCCGCGGAGAGGGAAGAATCGGGCACTCCGGTCACCAGGTCTGCTTCCACTGGGCCTTTCTTGGCGAGGACCCGCCCCAGCTGCTTCCGGGCTTTGTGGACGTTGAGACCGTAGATGTCCGAGTCAGGCCTCGCGAAGTAGATAAACTCAAATACGCAGAGGGCGTGCCTTGCGCTCTCCGCCCTTGAGACGGTCCGGATAGACGGCTCGGCTCCACCTTCTGCCGGAAGCAGTATCTCGACCATCTCGCCGGGCTCTATCTCCCGCAGGAATTCGGCGCCGACCGAATCCAGGCCGCATGTCTCGGATGAGATCACGTAAGCGCCATCGAGCCGTCCCAGGCACAGGGGGCGGAACCCAAAGGGGTCTTTGGCGGCGATGAGCCCGTGAGGCGTGAGGGCGACTAGAGAATAGGCCCCCTGGACCTTCTCGAGGGCGGAACCGAGCGCCCCCAACATGTCCTCTTGGCCGGATTTGGCCACCAGGTGGGGGATAACCTCGCTATCGGAGGTGGTCTGGAAGATGGAACCTTCCCGCTCGAGCTCCCTCCTCAGGCGCGCGGCATTTGTAAGGTTCCCGTTGTGGGCGAGGGCAAACTGCCCCCTGTACATCTTGACGAGGAGGGGCTGGGCGTTCTCGATCCTGCTCTCGCCCGTTGTGCTGTAGCGGACGTGGCCCAAAGCCATATCGCCGCTCATGGAAGCTATCGCCTCGGGCGGGAAAACATCTGATACGAGTCCCATGCCTTTGTGGACTCTCAACCTAACCCCCTGCCTCCAGGCGATCCCGGCCGATTCCTGGCCCCGGTGCTGGAGGGCATAGAGGCCGTAGTAGCAGAGCTCAACTGCCCTTGGGTGTCCCACTACCGCGAACACCCCGCATTCCTCACGGATTTCGCCGCTCATCCGCAACTCAACTCCAATCGCTAATTTCCCACTGCCAGACAGGAAGACCCTTTTCCCTCAAGACTTTTGACTTGTCCCTCGTCTCGGAAGACATCTTGCTCCGGTAAGCCTCAAGCTTCTTCCTGAGCTCCAGGTCCCCCACGGCGAGTATCCTGGCGGCGAGAAGCGCCGCGTTCCTTGCCGAGTCTACTCCCACACCCGCGACGGGCACGCCTGGGGGCATATCGGTGATGGAAAGCAGCGCGTCCATCCCCATAACCGGCCCGCCGCCAATGGGAAGACCGATCACGGGCACATCCACAAGCGCGGCGATCGCGCCTGGAAGCGCGGCGGCTAAGCCCGCTGCAGCGATGATAACCTTGACTCCCCTCTCGGCCACGCTGCGGGCGTATTTTTCGACGAGGTCCGGGGTCCTATGGGCCGAGATCACGGCCACATCGTAAGGAATCCCGAACTGCTCCAGGATCTCAAAGACAGGCTTTACTTTTTCCAGATCGGAAGCGCTTCCGAGGACCACTCCAACTTCGACTGCCAAGGCTATCACCTCTCGCCCGCGGACGCATCGCCGTCTCCGGCGTCGTTTGAACTTTCACCCGTCTCCTCGAGCACGCCCACGTAGGGAAGCCCCCTGTATCTCTCCTGGTAGTCGAGGCCGTACCCCACCACAAAGGCGTTGGGTATGATGAACCCGTAGTAGTCGAGGCTCACCCGCACCCTCCTTCTGGCGGGCTTGTCCAGGAGCGCGCATACCTTGATGCTCGCAGGCTGGCGGGCCCGCAGGGTATCGAGGAGGTATCTCAAAGTAAGACCGGTATCCACGATGTCTTCCACGAGGAGCACGTGCTTCCCGGCGGGGCTGTGCTCCAGGTCTTTGGTTATCCTCACTTCTCCCGATGACTGGGTAGACGCACCGTAGCTCGAGGTCCCCATGAAATCCACCGCTGTGTTCGGCGGGAGATACCTCAAGAGGTCGGCGAGGAACATAAAGCTGCCCTTCAGGACGCCGATGAGGAGCAGGTCTTTCCCTTCGTAATCCCGGCAGATCTCCTGTGCCAGCTCCTTTATGCGTTTCTGCAGCTCTTCTTGGCTTATGAGTACACTAACCTTTTCGCGGGACTCTGACATGAGTTACACCTCGCCAAGTATTCTTCTAGGTTCAACTTATCACCGCAATTCCCCAGAGGCAATAAGGATCTCAAAATAGACAAATTGTGTAACAAATCTCTGTGACACATCCCGTGGGGTCTTCGGACACCTGTGCCGGCAGACAGCACCTGTGGTTAACACGTGGATTTGCCGTTACCCGGGGGCCTTTTCTGCGTATCATAAGGGTGTACTGGCAGTCACGCCGGAAGATGGTTCCGAGGAGGAATCGGCCCATGAAAAGACTTTACCGCTCGCGGACGAGGAAAATGGTCGCCGGCGTCTGCGGGGGCATCGCCGAGTATTTCGACGTGGACGAGACCATCGTCAGGCTCGGAGTCGCATTCCTGACGGTCGCCACCGGCATTATCCCGGGCCTCATATTCTACTTCGTCGCAGCCGTGATCATGCCCGAAAGCCCGAACTGAGGGCGCCCGCCCAAAAAAATCGAGCCGGTACCTCGGCGAGCACCTCGGTACCGGTCCTTCTTATTGCCCCGCGCCGTCACGCCGGGGTTTCCAGTTCTCTGAATACCTCCAGGTTGGCTTCGGCTATCCAAACTTCCCTGCCGTCGTCAAGCCTAACCAGGGCGACTTCCATGAGAGAGCCCGATTCGACCTCCCTCGGCTCCGCGGGCAGGTCCACGACCACTCCCCAGAGCCCGAAATAGGGGTTCCTCACACACCTCACCCTGTCGCCGACCGAGAGGTTGGTTATGAGCGGGCGGTCCTGCCTCGTCACCTGCTCACCCGGCCACGGCTTGGTCCCGGCCTCAGGCTCCAGCGCCCCGTCGCTTATGAGGATCTGGGGCCTTACGGCACCCGCCCTTATGTGGGTCGTTCCGTCGATGGACGCTGCTTTTCCCGCCCTGGAAGCCAGGAGGTTCCAAACCTTTTCGTTCATGGGCATGGGGCCGAAACCTTCCATCACGATGATGGTGAGTTCGGAGTCTTCCTGCCCCGTGATACCCACGACGATCTCCTTGCCCAAGAGCTGGACGAGATCCAGGTTGTTTACGCCGCCGGCAATGATGCCCGATACCCCGATCATCTTCGCCTTCTTCAAGGCCTCAAGGGATACGAACCGCCCGGCGACCAAGATCTTCCCCTTGTGGGAGACATCTACCCCGGCCTCGCCGAGGTCGCCGTTAGGTCCGTCCGTCGCCATCACGATCTCTCCGGACCGCTCCCCACCTATTCCGAAGATCCCTTCGATATACGACCCGGTCGCCTCGATAACCGCCCCGTATTCGGGGATCACCTCCGTCACGACTCCGCCCAGGTGGGCTTTGACCTGGCTGGGCCTAACCGGGCGCACGATGGTCACGCTGCCGGTCTTGGGGCATATCTTCTGGACCACGCCGGCCATGGGCGCGTACACGTAGTCAGCGGTGCCTACGTTTGACGCCGCCGCGATGACCTGCCCGGCAAACACCTCATCCCCTTCTTCCACCGTCGTGTACATCCTGATGGTCCAGGGCCATATCGACAGCTTGGAAGCCACTGACACGATGGACATCGGGGTGGCAGAACGCGGGTCCTCGCGTATGATGATGCGTCTCTGGGTCTTCGAGATGTACTCGATCGTGCCGTCGCAGGGTGAGTATACGCTCTTCCCGCCCTGCCAGAAGGACTTCCTGTATGTCCCGAGCACTTCTTGCTTGGTCACCTTGTCTCCCGGCTTCTTGGTGATGATCTTGTCGACTTCCTCGGGAGACAGCTTCACCCCCAGTTCGGCGGTGAGGTCTATGACGCGCGGCGCACCCGGGACCAGGTCGGTCCTGGCGATGATATCGTCAGGCCCCACCGTCTGCCCCTGGGAAACGAGGACCTCACCGGGCACCGAGAGCTTCCTCGTCTTTTTCAAGAGTGCTTTTTCTAGGACCCTAAGGTTGGAGCTAAGTGCCATTCAGCTCACCTCCCTGGCGCGAGCCGGCGCAGGCGTCTCTGCGCCGTCAGGATATGCCGATAAGACCCTGTGCCATCTCCTGATGGCCTCGATTCGCCTCCGGGAATCCCGGGGGAGCATTAGCGGCCTGCGCCTTCCGTCCAGGATGACGAGGGGCATACCCTTCTTTACCACGAATCTCACGGGCATTCCCGGGCCGTTCCCTACGTTGTACTCCTTCTTCGGAAGGACCTCTACTTCCATTCCGCCGCCAGGGACGCTGAAAGCCTCCATATCTCCGGCCGTCACGGGCAGAGACTCACCTCCGGCCCTGACCTCGGCTATGACCGACCCATCGCCGGCGGCGGGCCCGACAGGCGCTATCACGGTCGCGACGGGGACGAGCGCTTCACGAGTCAGGATCTCGAGTATCGCATCCTCAGCAGAACCCCGGACCGTCTCCAGGAGCGCTCCGACATGGGGGAGGAGGAACAGGTTGTCGACCCAGAGTTCTGTGATCCCCTCGGGCTGGAAGGCGTTCACCATAATCAGAGCGGCCTGGCTCCACCTGGGCGCGTGGGACAGCGCCCCGCCGGAACCTACTATGGCTCCGGTCCTCAGCATGTCCACCAGAGTATCTCCCGTGCCGGTCTGTTCGAATATGTCACTTACGGTCCGCCTCTGCTGCACACCTTTCAGGCCCCTCACGAGGGATTTGTGGTGCTCGAAGGCAAGCCGCAAGGCTTCCGTGGCCACCGCCTGCTCCAGCATGAGGTCCTCGAGGGTCTGGGGAAGCGTAGTGGGCCTCACCATTTTGTTGAACTGCCAGTTCCTGACCAGGTTCTCGTCAAACTGCCACGGCAGCCACCTGAGGATGGATTCGGGCTTCGCCTCGGCGAGGACGTTGGCCATGCTGTAGGACATACCGAGGTTGGCAGAGACCGTGCGGTAGAGCCGTCCTCCTATCACTGAGAAGACGTCGGTTGTGGCGCCGCCTATGTCGACTCCCAAGACATCGGTCCCAAAATGCTCTGACGCGTACTTAAGCGCTTCTCCTACGGCGACCGGCGTAGGCCTCACGGCTCCGTTCGTCCAGCTCACAAGCGTCTTATAGCCCGGAGCCCTCATCATCACGTGCTCGAGGAAGATCCTGCTTATGGCCTCCCGCGCGGGGTCCAGACGCTCAACTTCAAGTTCCGGCCTTATGTTGTCCGTATATGTTATGTCATTCGTTTCCCTCAAAACATCGTCGACCATATCCCTGGCGTCTACGTTGCCCGCGTAGATGACCGGGATCTTGTAATCCTCGCCAAACCTCGGTTCCGGCCTGGCCATGGCGATGTACTCGGCTATGGCTGCCACTTCGCTTATGTTGCCGCCATCGGTGCCGCCGGTGAGCAAGATCATGTCGGGCTTCATCGCCTTTATGGCTTCGAGGCGTTCTATGAGCGTGCGTGAGTCGTCCAGGGAGACCACGTCCGACACCACCGCGCCCGCGCCGAGGGCCGCCCTATGGGCAGATTCCGCAGTCATGGTGCCGACCAAGCCCGTGACCATCATCTGCAGTCCGCCGCCGGCGCTCGAGGTCGCCACAAAGACGTCCGCGCCGTAGTCGCCCACGGGGGGAACGAGCAGCCTTGCTCCGTCCATGAGCTTTATGCCCGTGCGCCGTTCCAGCTTGGCTATGGCGTTCCTGAGCCCTATCATGACGTCAAGGTCGGGAGCCTCGACCGTGGTGGGCGCCACCATCTTGCCGGCCAGCCTCCAGCCCCCGTCGTCCTTCACAAAGAGCGTAACTTTGGTCGTGGTGCTCCCCACATCAGCCGCCAAAATCCTCTTCATATATCTCCCTCCCTCTTAATCAAAATCCGCCGCAAAGACCGCACTGGGCACACGACGGGTTCGAGAACGCATAGACGGGCCTGTTCAGGAGCAGCGCGGCACAGCTTGCGTTTCTCACCAGCCTGACCGGCATGTATACGCCGGCCCCAAGGGACAAGACGCCGAACACAAGTGACACTACAAAGCAAAGTGGGCTAATCGCCTGGGGACCAAGGTAGACACCGGTCATCAAGGCCCCTCCCAGAAGCCCCAAGGGGATGCCGAAAGCAGCCATAAACGTGGCCTCAAGGGCCATGAGCCTCATGAGGTCACGGGTCGTCCCACCCAAGGTCTTCATGATCCCGAGGCTCTTCTTCCGCCCCACGAAACTGACCGACAGCACGCAGGCGATCCCGGAAAGGGCCACGACGGCCGCCGCCAGGGATACGGCGTGCCACGGAAGGTAGGCCGCGCGAGCCGCCCGGCGCACCATCTCCGCCGCCTTGCCCGCGGCTTCAGGGCTCAGTCCTCCTACGGCCCTGTCCTCCATTCTCCAGACCATGGCCTCGGTCATCGCCGTGACTGTGAAAGACGCGGCTATGGCGAGGGCAGTCGAAAGGGACACGAACGCGGCGATCGCCTTGTGGGTACTAACCCTCCTCAGGGCTATCGCCTTAAGCAGATGTAACGGCACTGGAGGGATCCTGACTCTTTCCGCCGCCGTCGCGCCTACCATCCTTCACCACCCTCTCAACCACTCTTCCGTCCGAAAGCCTTACGACCACATCCGCGTAGTCCTCAAACCCGCGCTCGTGGGTGACCACGACGAAGGTCTGCCCTTCTTCCTTGTTGAACTTGGCGAAAAGCTCCATTATCTCCCGGGATCTCGCCGAGTCCAGGTTCCCGGTGGGCTCGTCGGCCAAGACCACCGCAGGCTTAACGGCCAGCGCCCTGGCGATGGCGACCCGCTGCTGCTCACCACCTGAGAGCTCAGACGGGTAGTGCTCGGACCTGCCGCTTATCCCTACTGCCTCCATAAGATAGGTAAGCCTCTCCACAAGCGCCTTTTCGTCCCAGCCCAAGAGCCTCATCGGAAAACCTATGTTTTCTGCTGCGGTGAGCTCGGGTATGAGGTTGAAGAACTGGAAGACCATCCCGATATCCCGCCTTCTCAGGAGAGCCAGGTCGTCTTCGCTGAGCCTCGAGTACTTGCGGCCTTTGAGTATGACCTCGCCGTGGGTAGGCCGGTCGATGCCTCCGAGGATGTTGAGGAGGGTGGTCTTCCCAGACCCAGATGGCCCGGTTATCACCACAAACTGGCCCTTCTCCACCTCAAGTTCCACGTTCTTGAGGGCAGACAGTCCTTCTCCCACGGTGTAGAGCTTCGTTATCTCGTGACAGTGCAAGATGGGACCGAGCCAATCACTCACGCCTAAGCACCTCCGCGCAAGGTATCCGGGAAGCCCATATAGCGACACCTAGACCAAAAACCAGCGGGATCACCATCCCCGAAAGGGACAGGAGCGCGTCGTAGCCCGCCATCTTGAGCCATTCGAGGAGGGAAAAACCGGTGGCCGTTACGACCGTCAGGGTGATGACCTTGCCTAGAGCGAACCCTATCCCGATGCCGAAGAGGGTCGTGTATGCCACGGCCGACAGTGCGTAGACCATGATGTCTCTCGAAGTGGCGCCTATAGCCCTGAGCAGGCCGATCTTCGGGGTCTGGAGGGCGAGGAGGATGTATACCGACCCGGCAACGATCCCGGCCGCCATCGTGATTATCATCCACCTCACGAGGCGCGACATGTCTGGGACGATGAGGCTTACCCCTCCCATGTTTCCTCCGGACACGACGAGCTCCGCGATCGCATACACCCCGTAATCCGGGCCGAGCGTCTCACGGAGCCTTTGAACGACGGCCTTTGTCTCAGAATGGCGGGCCACCTTCACCAGCATCTGGTACACCGGCGGCTCCGGCGCCACCTCTCTTACGAGGTCCAGGAACGTCGTGCGGCTCACCAGGATCTCCGGCCTGCCCCAGATCCCCGTAGGCTCCTGCTCCCCCAGGTGTTCGAGGGGGACTGCTCCCAGCTCCACCTTGTACAACCCCACTACGTCTAGGTCCACGGCAACCGGATCATCCCATCTTAGAGCCGGCTCTCCATGCGGGCCTCCGGCTCCACCGGCTGCCCCGGAAGACCGCGGGAGGAGTATTTCCATCCGCATGCCGGCGCTGAAGGGAATGACCGGCGTGCTGACCTGAGGGACCAGGGCAGCCGGCCGGCCTTCGTCTTCGGGACCCAAGGCCCTCCCGCGCTTCACCATCCAGTCCATGGCCAAGGGCTCAGCCGGTCCCCCGAACGCTCTACCCCTCAGGATAGCGTCTGCGTAGCTGTCTCCCGTGTCCACCTTGCAGGGAAATGACAGGTAGGGCGAGACTTCTTGAACTCCTTCCACAGTGGATATGAGGGATGAAAGGAGTGCGGAATCCAGCGGTCCCCAGGGCGGTGCGCCGGCCGGGGCTACGTATCCGCTTTCCTTGAGGCCGGGCATGAAGTACTCGGCGTAAGACTGCCACTCTTCTCCCGCCCACGGTCTCCACTCCAGGGGTGAAGCGTCTTGCGAGTACACGTGCTGGGGAGCCCTGAGCACCAGAATATCCGCGTCTGCGAACGAACGCTCGGCGTAGACGAGGTACTTCATGTAGCCTTGGGGGACGATCCTGGAAAGCACGAGGATTGCTGTGGCGAGGGCTGTAGCCGCGATGGCGAGGGCCGTCCGCGAGCCGTTCTTCCGGACATCTCTCACGGCGAGGCGGACAAAATCCATAGGCATCCCCTCCGTCCCTTATCTCCCAGTTACCATTATACGGGCCCGAAAAGGGACATGCCCGGCCCGGCGTTTTCCACGAGTAATTGTAGGAGCGGCTTTCCGGCAGTCAAAGAAGAGCTTCACTATCAGCAATCCAGCCGGATATTCGGCGGCGGAATTATCCCTGGTAACATCCAAGAACTCTCGCAGCACCGAGGCACAGAAGTGTCATACAATTTGCAGAAAAAGAACTGTTTATCTGAGCTTGCCCCGGGCCCAATTGGCCCTCTGGAGCATCACGGTGGCCATCTCGTCGTGGATCCCAGCCAGGTATTCGCCGTATGCGCGGCACGCGAAAGCTTCGAGGACGGGATCTTCCGATTCCCTGCCCTTCCGTGCCGCTTGGTCGAAATACCTTGCCGCAAGCGCCGGATCGCCCAGAGCCGCGAGCACCTTTGCGCAAGCGACCTGAGACACGACCATCCCCCGGAAGTCACCCGTGCCTTCGAAGAACCTCCGGGCCGCATCGGCCTGATCCCACGCTTCCCTGAGTTCCGCTCCGTCCTGCTCCATGCTGAGGCATATCGCGAGGTAGCTTCTCGCCAGGTGTTCGTCGGCCGGCCTCTTTCCTTCCCTGGCGAGACGCGCCGAGGCTTCTAGCTCCTGTCGCGCCCTGATGAAATCTCCTTCTTCCGTGAGAAGACGGCCCAGTTCGATCCCCACCCAGACCCGCGCGACAGGGTCTTTCCGCTCTGCAAGGGAGAGAGCCTGGTTGAGGGCAACCGAAGCCCTGCGCAGGTCGCCGCGGGCGAGATACGCCCGGCCGAGCCCCAGTAGGGACCTCACTATGATGGCCGGTTCGTTGAGGCGGGTACCAATGTCCAGCGCTTTTTGAAGCTCGTCGAACGCGGCCCGTAGGGAACCGCTGGAAGCCAAAATCGAAGCCAGACCTATCCTCGATCGCGCCTGGAGCACCAGGTCGTTGGAAGACAGCCTTATGGCGCGTTCGAGGTAGTCTTTGGCCTTGCCCCAATCAGAACGCCGCGCCAGCATGAGGCCAGCCCTGAGGAGTCCCATAACTACGTCCGCGGTACGCCCGGCGCTCTCCCAATAGGCGATGTTGCGTTCCTGGTAAACAAGAGCTTCATCCACATCGCCCAGGTTTAGACACACATCGGCCATCGTCTGGTATGTCTGGGCTCTTTCGGCAGGCTCTATCCCTAGGATTCCTTCTAGCATCAGCACGGTCTCAAGGTGCTCTTTGGCAACCCTCCAGGCGTGGGCTCCGACGGTCAGGGGTCTGCTTCTCCCGGGCTTCTTCTTCGTAAATGGGTTCCAGGAGGGAGCTCAGCTGCGCGGCAAACCTGCCGAGGCACTCTTCCTTCGCGGGAGACCGGATCCAGCTCCTGGCAACACGCGGGTCAATACCGGAATCCAGCCGGACGGTAACGCTGTCCTCACTGCCGGAACCCAATGAGATAGCTCCCGACGCCTCCAGGGTCCCCGCCAGGCGGTAAACCTTGGCCTTCGGCCACCCGCAGGCTATCTCCAGCGCCTCCAGGGGGACGTCGCCCAAGATCGGAGCAAGATAGCCCACAAGACCGGCGAGAATCCGGCATTCGGCGGAAAGGGGCGGTCTCTCCGGAAAGGCGCCTGCCACTCCGGCCTCAGGTTCAGCTCCTGAAGCCCCATGCCCCCGTGGCGCCTCCTGGGCAAGCTCTCCCGTGACGGTTTGGCCTCTATCGCGTTCCCGCCGGTCAGCCAAGCGAGCCTGCCAGGCGTTGATTACCCTCCGGATCACTTCCCCGAAGCGCCGTATCTCGTCGTCTGAAAGGCTGCTCAGTTCCCTGTAATATGCGGCGGTGAGCACGTCGTCTCTTACGTTCAAAGCCCTAAGGAAGTCCTCAAAGGCCCCTATGTCCCGGCCCGGGAGTTTAGCCGCGGGCACAAATGCCCCGGACGGCCGAACGGTGCCTCTCTGAGATACCGAGGGTTCCGGCAAGGATTCCCCGTCCCCGCGCTCGGGGGTACCTTCCTCGTAAGCGGGGCCGAAGGCACCCGGAGTGTAAAGGGCAGCCACTGTCGTCCCCAGAGCCATGGCCAGGGCGTCTTTGTGGTAGTCGCTCAGGTTCTGCCTTTCGCCGGAAAGTATGAGGGAAAGATAAGAAGGACTCAGCCCTACCATATCGGCCAAGTCCTTCACCTTGAGCCCTTGCTCCGCCATGGCGCGGCGGAGGTTTATCCTGAAGATGTCCTGGGACCTCATTCGATAGCCGGATCACTCCAAGACATACACGTTAAACACCGGTACGGTAATCCTCTCGCCGGTGAGTGTCGAGACGCGGACATGCTCCACGGGAACCATGGGCCGGAAGTCCGGGCCTTCCTGGACATATCCTTCAACCACGCCCTCGACGGGTCCGGACGTAAGGCCGAAGACTCTTACCCTCGCGCCTGGAGCTATCTCCCGCAGGAAGCTGCGCTTTCCGTTCTCGTAAGAGGTGTTTCGGCATCGATCTCCGGGCGCGTCCCCGGCGCTCACAAGATCTCCTTCATCGAGGACAGGTCTTATCACGCAGGGCCCTGCGTCCCACCTGCCTGCAGCTACCTGGTGTAGGCTGGCGCCGTCTATGAACACCTTTTCGCCTTCGAAAGACCTCAGGCATTCAAACGCCTCGACCGACATGGGCATCTTCCCATAGCCTTCGACCAGGACAAGAGAAGGCGCGATCTCCGTGGGACGCGGCACCGCCGCGTCTCTCTTCTTGAGCTCCCTGGTCCAATACCTGGCCAGGAACTCGTCCCAGTCCAGCTCCTGTACCAGGTTTTCGTACCACCCGACCACGCTCGCCGGAGCGCTCCCGGCGACGATCCCCGAAACCCGGTACCTTAGGCACGCTTCCAAGAGCTCCCTAGTCACGGTGGAACCCGCGAGGATCACCCGGTCTGCGTCTTGCGGACCGATCTTCTGAGGCGATACGGCCTCGCCGGGGTCCTCTGCTTTCCTCACGAGGATACCCGACCGCGCGAAACCCGCGCCTGCGGCGCCCATGACTATATCTCCCCGGGAACGCACCAGCACTCCGACGGCTGCGTCCACATGCTCGACAGTGCCGGGAAGGTGGCACGCCAGCTCAGACGGTTCTTCTCTTATCGCGACGCGTCCGGTGGCGTGGCTTATCTCCACCACCTCGCCGTCGCAAGGCGAAGTGTACTCGGTGTAGCCAAGGCCAAACATGTACGAATAATACCCGAGGACTTCCCCGCGCTTTACTTTCTGCCCTTCGGTCACGAGCAAAGTCGCGATTATCTGTTCGCCGGAAGACTCCATCCTCACATACCTGAGTCGCTGCCGCGATGAGTACTTGCCGATGATGGTCTCGGCGGAGACTTCCGAACCTGGCGATACCAGCGGCTCGCCGGCGGATGGGAAAATGCGCAGCCTCCTGATGGAAGCGCCCTTCATGACCCTCGGGCGGCTCAAAGCGTAGAGCGCCATCATCTAGCCCCCCTTTCCCATCCTGCCAGGACATCCTCGGGAAACACTCCCAGCGCCCTGTATGTCCTAACGTTCTCGCGGTAGAGGTCGCCCGTCCTCCTGCCCCGCGGTCTGGCATCCACGTAGATAGAACCAAAGCCTTCGGCAAGGACGGCAACCCGACGGCCCTCGCCGTCTCCCACGTCTCCCCTCGCCGACGGGTGGAGTTCGACGACCGGCCGCTTGCCGGCTGGGATGGGTACTCGAGATATCTCTCCCTGGACCACCTGTAGCGGTTCGGGAGCCGGGCCCGCCCGCAGGAATGCCCACTTAGGTCCGACGCGCTCCTCGTTTCTCCCGGGGCTTAGCAAGAGCGCGACCGGAGAGAGCGCGTCGCCGGGCATGATAGCGCCATCATTCGAGACTGCAGCCAGGGATTCCAAGATACCGTCTCTGTCCAGGTAAACCTTCGTGGCCCCGTGATCATCCAGGGCATCCACGAGCAGGGAAACGTGCGCCGCGGGAGAAAGGAGCCCGGCCAAGTACCCGGTCACGCATACGGTACCTATCCGCTCCATCCTGACCAGGGTGTCCCCACCTTTGACGTTTACCTGGAAGGTCTCTCCGATCTGCCTTTGCCTGTGGATGCCGCGGAGCTCGATGGCGGTAGACGAGTGCTCGCGGATCGCCTCAAGAAGCGCCTGCTTCTGCACGGCCAAATAGACCGCCAGGTCATCCCAGGAAGCAGGGAGCGACCCGGGCGCCATCTTCCAGCAGGCGAGCGTGTCTTCAAGCAGGCCGGCGAGCCTCGCCGAAGGAAGCCACCTGGCCACATCTTTGGCTCCTACGAGGGTTACGGGAGTTACCGTCCTGGTGAAAACCCCCTTGATAACCGTCAGTACCTGGACGGCGTCTCCATCCAGGGAGATCACCATCACGTTCTGCCCGAGGCTTTCGGCAATCCTGCGGACCGCAAGCCCCAGGGCATGACCCGAGGGGAGCACCTTGGCTGCCCCGAACCGGCCGAGACCGGTGAATCTCGGGTCTTGCCTTATGCTCGATGAAAAGACTCCCAGCACGGCGTCCCTGGCCGGGTCGAGGTTCTCCTCTTCCAGGCGGGACCTCACGTTCTCTGTCCAGACGACTTGGATCGAATCACCGAAGATCTTGCTCACTTCTTCGCGGCCATCCACCGAAGCGGCGTAGACCACGGGTACTCTCTTCCCCGTCCCCCTCCGCTCAGGCAGGCCTTGGGCGACGACCCGCGCCACGTTGTAGAGCTGGTGGCGACCCTGCCCGATTATCTCTTCGTCCACGCCTCCGGCCATCAAGACCATGGATATGTCTTGTCTCTTGAGGTCAAGGATACGCTGGTACTCGAAACGACCGTCGTCGACGGCCAGAAGGTCCGTCACCGTGGCCCCAGCGGAAAGGGCGGCCCTCCTCGCCGAGTCTCCCGAAATCCCCTTCACGACTCCGGCGCACGCGACCTTAGGCTCTCCTCCCGCGCTCACCGTAACCAAGACCTCTTCCGGGTCAAACCGGCTTTCCCCCAGGCGCGACGTCAGTTCCGAATACGCGAGGCGAACACCCTCCGTTAGATCGGCATCATCCGAGGGCGGCGGTGTGGGGGCAAGAGCGTAACCCTTGAGCTCAGCCCTGCGACCTGAAACGTCCCACGCTCTGGCCCTGGTGACCGTGGTACCGATATCCAAGTGAACGTATCTTCTTACCATCTCCAGCAATCCTTCCTAGCTGTGTAGGGGGGTGAGAGGAACGCCCTCCATGCCCCCTCCGGTTATCTCGACGATCCGCCCGTCGAGCATGTTCACCACCCTGTGGGCCCACTTCGTGAGGGACGGATCGTGGGAAACGATAACGAACGTCTGTCCCTTCTCACTGTTCAGCCTGTGGAATATCTCGCCTATCTCGGCGGAAGTCTTCCTGTCGAGGTTGCCCGTGGGTTCGTCGGCGAGGACAACCGCAGGCTCGTTGGCCAGGGCCCTGGCGATGGCGACCCGCTGCTGCTCCCCTCCGGAGAGCTCCGGAGGCTTGTGGTTCTTCCTGGCGCCAAGGCCGACCGTTTCCAGGAGTTCCCTCGCCCTATCTTCCATCTGGCGCTTGGTGAGCTTCCCAAACCTCATCGGAAGCATGACGTTCTCAAGGGCGGTGAGGTGAGGTATGAGGTTGAAGAACTGGAACACGAACCCCACCTTGTTCCTGCGGATCCTGGCGAGGCCATTCTCGGAAAGCTTGGAGTACCTCTCCCCGTCCAGGATCACGTCCCCCGACTGGGGCCGGTCCAGCCCTCCCAGGAGGGAAAGCAAGGTGCTCTTTCCGCTCCCCGACGGCCCCATGATCACCACAAATTCGCCCTGGTCGACCTCAAGGTTCACGTCGTTTACGGCATAGATTGTCTGACCCAGGAAGAAAGACTTCCGGAGGTTCACGGTGCGTAGGATGGGCTGGTCCATGGGTATACCCCCAAAGCGCGAATTGATGATTGCTTCTCCGCCTCACGAAATACTCCTGCCCATTGGCCTACGTGCTCAGTCTTTCCCTGAGGTGGGCTTTTGCCTCTTCGAGGAGGTGAGGCTCCGCGACGATATCGTAGGCCGAAAGGGCCAGCACCTTCGCGGCCATCACGGCTGCGTCGATCCCCCGCGGGGTGACCGTGGATTCGGCGAACTCAACCGAGTGTCCCCTCGCGGAAGTGGCGCTAAAGCCTATCTGTATCGCCGGCACGACCCACGTCACGCTGCCTACGTCCGTAACGCCGCCTCCTGCGTAGGAAGGATCCGGAGGAGGAACCTCTGCACCTACGTACGCGAAGTTCTGGGCGCAGATCCTCTTCAGCACAGGATACTCGAGGGTCTCCCTGAAAAGCATCTCGTGGTGGCGGAAATCCACAGTACAGCCGACCATCTGGGCCGCGCCTTCGGCGGCCTGCTTCACTTTGGGGATAACCACATTTTCGAGGTACCGCCAGTCGGTGGAACGCAAAGTGAACCTCATCTGGGCGACGTCGGGCACTATGTTTTGGGCATGCCCCCCGTGGGTGATGATCCCGGCTATGCGCACGGAGTCCTTTAGGTGGTTCCGCAGATTCCTTATGGCTATGTAGGCATGAACGCACGCGTCAAGCGCGTTTATGCCTGCTTCGGGATTCCCGCCCGCGTGGGAAGTCCTGCCGTGGAAGGTTATCTCCAGAGGGTGGGAAGCCCAGTAGACGCCTCCGCCCACGCTGTTTGTCTGGCCCGGATGGGCTATGAAGGCCGCGTCTACGTCCTTGAACACTCCCTTTTCAACCATGATCACTTTTCCGCCCACGGTTTCCTCCGCCGGAGTGCCGAGGACAGTCCAGGAAGCCCCGCACTCTTCGGGAGGACAGACCCTGGACATGGCTATGCCTGCCGCTACGGCGACGGCAGCCATGAGGTTGTGCCCGCACCCGTGGCCTATCCCCGGAAGGGCATCATACTCTGCCATGAAGGCTATGTTCGGCCTGTTTGCCCCCACCCGCGCGACGAAAGCGGTCGGGAGGTCGGCGACGCCGGCTTCCACTGAGAACCCGTTTTCCTTCAAGATGCCCGTCAATTTTTCAGACGCGAAATACTCATTGAGGCCCGTCTCGGGGTTCTTGTACAGGGAAACGGCGATGTCCTCGATTACCGGACGCAAAGAATCGACAGCTTTCACTATCTCAGGCTTCTTGTCTTGCTTCTCTTTCGAGTTTTCGTTCACTGGCGGCACCTCCGGTGGATGATGAAGAGATAGTTCTCGATGACACAAACAGTATACAGTCTCTGGCAGGCACAGTGAAATAACCAAACAATTTACATATTGAACATCAATTCCCCAAGTGATATACTCCGAAAAATACCCGGAGAAACCGAGGGAGGTCTACCCCATGAGAAAAGAAGACAAGTTCTTGGAGGAAGGCCTTTCGTTTGACGATGTACTCTTGGTGCCCGACTACTCTGAAGTCCTGCCCAAAGACGTAGACGTCTCCACTAGGCTGAGCAGCACGGTTAAACTGGGGATCCCGCTCCTTTCCGCCGCCATGGACACCGTCACCGAAAGCCGCATGGCCATAGCCATGGCGAGGGAAGGCGGTCTCGGAGTCATCCACAGAAACATGTCCGTAGAAAAGCAGGCCCAGGAGGTCGACAGGGTAAAACGCTCGGAACACGGAGTCATAACGGACCCGTTCTTTCTCTCCCCCGATAAGACGGTTGAAGACGCTCTGGTCCTCATGGCCAGGTACCACATATCCGGAGTGCCGATCGTTGAAAACGGGCGGCTGGTAGGCATCATCACCAACAGGGACATCCGCTTCGAGGAAAACCACAAGAAACCCATATCGGAAGTAATGACCAAAGAAGGCTTGATCACGGCTCCGGTCGGGACATCCCTCGAGGAAGCCAAGAGGATCATGGCAAAGCACAAGATCGAAAAACTTCCGCTTGTAGACAGCGATTTCCGGCTCAAAGGACTTATCACCCTCAAGGACATCGAAAAGACCCGGCAGTACCCCAGGGCCGCGAAGGACTCTAAGGGGAGGCTCCTGGCCGCCGCGTGCGTTGGGGTGGGCGGCATGGATCGGGCCAAGGCCCTGGTCGACGCCGGGGTAGACGTAATAGTGGTGGACAGCGCCCACGGGCACTCCAAGGGTGTCCTGGACATGGTGAGCGCCCTCAAGGAGAGATTCCCCGAAAAAACGATAATCGCAGGGAACGTCGCGACAGGCGAAGGCGCCCTCGCCCTCATAAAGCGCGGCGCCGACTGCATAAAGGTCGGAGTCGGGCCTGGATCCATCTGCACTACGAGGGTAGTGACTGGCGCCGGGGTTCCGCAGCTTACGGCGGTGTTCAACGCGGCGGTAGTAGCCAAAGAACACGGCGTCCCCGTGATAGCCGATGGCGGGATCAAGTATTCGGGAGACATAACCAAGGCGATAGCCGCCGGCGCCGACGCCGTGATGCTGGGAGGCCTCCTGGCCGGGACCGATGAAAGCCCAGGCGAGATGGAGATCTGGCAGGGCCGGAGCTTCAAGGTCTACCGGGGGATGGGTTCTCTCGGAGCCATGAGGGAGGGCTCGGCCGACCGCTACTTCCAGGAAGCTACGTCCAAGTTGGTGCCGGAAGGCATCGAGGGAAGGGTGCCTTACAGGGGGCCCGTCTCGGAGACCATCTTCCAGCTGATCGGTGGCCTAAAGGCCGGCATGGGGTACTGCGGGTGCGCGAACATCGCCGAGATGCACAAGAAGGCAAGGTTCGTGAGGATAACCGACGCGGGGCTCAGGGAGAGCCACCCCCACGACGTGAACATAACGAAGGAAGCGCCCAACTACACTCCCAGGTGAAAACCTCCAGATAAGGAGACTCCGCTCGCTGGCTTGTGCCGGAGCGGAGTCTATCCTTGTATGGCAATCTTCACCCTCTTTAGTTTTCGCAGCTTTCGACGCTTTCCGCGTCACACGGTTCGCAGCGGTCCTTCTCCTTCTTGCAGAAGGGGCATACGAGAGGAAGCAGGTCGCAAGTCCTGTAACGGAGCGGGCTATCGGTCACCGTGCCGTTCACCAGCGGTTGGACGGTCACAAAGGCCCTTATGGCGGCCCTATCAGGCTTGGGGCAGACGGCGACCTCGAAGATGCCCGAAGGTGCCGTGACCACTGCCTGCTCGGCACAGCAGCGTCCGATGTTCCGGAGGACTGCCCGATCTACCTGCTTCGGCGGACAGCAACCGACGTCGAACACCCTTACGACCGCATCTACGCAGCCCCTGCCGGTGTTCTGGACAGAGACCTGGATGCTCGCGGGGCCGGTCAGGGCCAGCGGTCCGGTTGTGAGAGGCCCTTTCACGGGCGTGAGGTTACTGACGGCTTCCTCAATATCCCGGACTTCGTCTTTGATCTCCTTCAGGCCAAACCGTGGGCTTTTGAGCAGGTCCAAGATGCTATCGACTTTCTCCAGCACTTTGCAGGCGGGACTTATCTTGAGCACGCTGATACCTCCTTTCCCTGTGCTCTCCATGGTATGTAGGGAAAAGAGGTTATGTTAACAGCGAGGCGGATAGCGCCCGTGCCTGGGACACGCGAAACGGTACGCGGGCAGGCAAGGTACCTGTTAACCCGTGTCTGCGTCCTCAGGCAAGACCTCCACCTCGGGCACGTAGTCCACTCCGTCGGTATAGACATTCGCGGGGTTCCAGAGCATGTAGGTAGTGATCCCGCGTTCGAAGGTAGCCCGTATCTGATCGGAAACTTCCTTTGAGCCGTACTTGATCCGCAGCGAGAAATCCTGGAGCCAGGGCCTTACCTTGGCCCTCAGGCCCTCCGACCTCTCAAGGGCTTCCCCCATGGCCTTGTACACAACTTCGTAGGGATGGGCTTCCGGCACCTGAAAACCATAGATGCCGGGGTTGTAGTAGTGGGATGGGTAAACCATGGGACACATGAAGTCCACCTTGTCTGCGAGCTGCTCCCATTTGTGGCCGATTCCCATATCGTCTGAGGCGATAGTCGCAAAGCCGAAGATGTCGGCGCCCAGGTAGGCCTTACCTTCCAGGGCTTCGCTCATGTATTCAAGGAAAGCCGCGATGCAGTCCCCCCTGCTCTCGTACTCCTCGTAGCCCGGCATGATGACGGTACCCGACGTCTCGAGACCCCTGGCGCTGTCGGGGAACCTCACATAGTCCAGCTGGATCTCGTGGAAACCCATCTCCACGGCCCAGAGGGCTATGTCCCTCACGTACTCCCAGTTCTTCTTGTCGTAAGGGTTGAGCCACAACCTGCCGTCGCGGTCACGCCACAGGCTGCCGTCGGCCCGGCGTATGGCTCGTTCCGGTTCCTGCTCCGCGCGGTATGGATCCTGAAAAGCGACGATCCGCGCGATCATGTAGTAGTCCAGGTCGGCGAGGATCTTTATGAGGCCGGGCAGGTGGCTGTACCCCGCCGCCTTAGCCGGGATGTGCTCGGGGGGCCTGGCCGGGACGCGGCCGTTATTGTCTTTGATATCGATTACAAAGGAGTTGAGCCCCTCGTGGGCTCTCACGTATTTCATGATAGACGCCATGCGGGAGGGGGTACCTGCCGTATCCATCGTCAGGTACAAAGCGCGGGCAGAAAGAGCCATCTCGAGGGGCGCCAGAGGCCCATCGGGCTGGCCGGGTTCGCCCGGTCCTCCGGAATCGCCCTCTTCGCCGGGCCGTCCCGAAGGGAGCGTGGAACCTCCTTGGCCGCTGCCCCCCGTCTCACCAGTTTGCCCGGTCTGAGATGGCGTCCATTCGCCTGGGGCACCTTGCTCCGGAGTCCCGGGCTGGCCTGACTGTCCCACATCACCCGTGGCACCGGAGGCTGACCACCCGAGCCTCGCAAGCACACTGTCCAGGAGACCCTGGTTGTAGGCAGCTATGCACGACAGCGCGAGCACCAAGAAGACCGCTACCAGGTCACCCCACTTCACAGCGGGTCTCTTCCTCCGCCTCGCCGCGCTTCTCGTCGCTGTGGCCGCGACCTCGGCGCGCGCCCTCGAAGGGCGACCGCCAGGGAGACTCATCCCATCGTCCGCCGGGCTACCGGCAAGACTGCCGGCACTGCGCCCTCCCGTGTCTCTCCCGTCGCCCGGGCCTGCCAAGAGTTCGAGCTGCTTAAGTAGGTCCGACTCCCTTTTCCGTGCCCTTCTGCTGCGCATCTGGCGGCTCCCCCATCCGGTTCCTCATGGCCTTCAGGTCGCTCCTCGTTTCCGAGGGTCCTTCTCGGATCGACGCCCAAAGCCCTGCGGGTGTTCCATTTTCCCCAGTATATCAGTACTTTTGGTGAACGCGCCCGTCAGCGCAAGAAAACGCCGAGGCCCGTGGAGGACCTCGGTCAAGTCCGGTATATCAAACCTTGATGGCTTACTTCCTGTTGTAGTAGCGGAGCGCCACGGATATCTCCATCAGCCCCACAGGAAGCTCTATGGGGATAACCAGCCGCTGTATGTCTACCGTAGAGATCATTACGCCCTTACCCGCGATGATGGTGGGCGGGGTGAGTTTGCAGATATACCCGTGTTCCTCAAGCCCGGCAGCAGCCTGACCCGTGATGATATTGCCCATCTCCGCTATGGACGACTCTGCGAGCTCGTCAAACACGGGGACGGCGTCGCCGATGAGCGCCGAGGCGATGGCTTTGGCTACCTTCTCAGACATGCTGTAGATCACGATGCCTTCGGCGTCTCCCGTGACGCCGAGGGCTACGTTGATCTCCCCCTCGGTCGCTTTGGAGGATTCGAGCCTCAGCTGGCCCCTTGTCACCTCCATGTGGACTTCATCTCGGAGGAACTTGTAAGCCGATTCGACGAACGGATTTACGAGTCCCGCTTTCAACATAGAGACATTACCTCCTAACTTCGCTGGTAAAAGAACGGATAAATCTGGGTAAGCCCGTAGGCCGCCGGGTTGAAAACCGGTTCGGTGGCGCCTGTGAACAACACCCCTCCGGGCCTCAAGGACTCAGCCAAGCCTCTCAAGACCCGCTGCTTGCCCTGCTCGGTGAAGTAGATGAGAACATTTCTGCACACGGCCAGGTCCAGGTCCCTGGGATACTCGTCGGTGAGGAGGTTCCGCCTCTCAAACGAAACTACCCGCCTCAGGACATCTTGGACCCTGTATCCATCTCCGTGCGGCTCAAAATACTTAGCCAGGTAAAACCTGCTCAGGCCCTTAATCTCTTCCTTTGAATAAACCCCTGCCCTGGCCTTTTCGAGGCTGGCCTGGTCTATGTCTGTCCCCAGGACCTGGGGCACACCCCCTGCATCCAGCACCGTTATCGCCAACGAGTAGGCCTCTTGCCCCGCCGACGACCCGGCGCTCCATATCCGGACGGGCTTGCCCCTCCTATATGCCAAGATCGGAGGAAGAACTGATTCCTTTAGAACCTTCCATTGCTCGGGGTTCCGGAAGAACTCGGACACGTTGATGGTGATGAAATCCAGGAGCGCCCGGAGCTTCCCCTCGTCCTTCTGGATCGCAACTGAAAACGCGTAGAAGTCGGTAAACCCAAGCCGGTTACGGTAGTTTTCCAGCCTCCGGTGCATCTGCCGGGGCTTGTACGAAGAGAGGTCAATCCCCGTGAGTTTCTTGAGCTTCAGGCAGAAATAAACGTAGTCTGCACCGTAGCTCTTGATGTCGTCGCTGGGACCAACGAGTTCCTTCGCCACTTCCGTCTCCTTCTGTCTCCTCTCCGCCCTATGTTGCGCTTTAGCCTACTCTCCACCCGGCTATCTCCCCGGCTATCTGGCCTATGGGGAGCACCTTGTCCGGTACACCCAGTTCGTAGCAGGCCCTCGGCATGCCCCACACGACCGAGGTGCTTTCGTCTTGGACGACCACTCTGGCGCCGTACTCCTTGGCTTTCCTGGCCCCGCGGGCCCCGTCGCTTCCCATACCCGACAGGATGACAACCATGAGCCTCTGGCCGAATATGGGAGCGGCGTCCTCAAGGGTTACGTCTACGGCCGGCCTGACACCGTGGACGGGGGGCCCCTTGTCCATGAGTACCCTCGCGCCCTTTCCGCTTTCGTCCCTGAGAATCCTGAGATGGTACCCTCCAGGCGCGACAAGCACCTCTCCTGCCCTTATGACGTCACCGTCTGCGGCCTCCCTTACAGGCAAGGCGCAGGACTGGTCGAGCCTTCTGGCCATAGAGGCGGTAAAACCCGCGGGCATGTGCTGGCAGATGACCACTCCGGCATCGAGTTCTCCCGGGAGATAGGGCACCAGCTCTTCCAAAGCCTGAGGACCCCCAGCGGAAGAACCGATCACCACCAGGGACTCGGCCTCGCCGGAGTCTTTTCCGCCGGTTGTAACAGCCTGCTTCGAAGCCCGCTGCGCCCTGGAGACCGGAACGGGCGGCTCTCTCCTCACCCGCACCTTAGCAGAGGCCGCGGCGAGGACCTTGCCGCACAGCTCTTCGCCGACTTTCTCCATGTCGAAGGCGGAGGCAGGCTTGGGCAGAAAATCCACGGCGCCGAGGGATAGAGCTTCCAGGGTGACTTGCGCCCCTTTGTGGGTGAGGGACGAGAACATGACGACCGGGACCGGCCTCTCTTCCATCATGGCCTTGAGGGCCTTGAGGCCGTCTACCCTGGGCATCTCCACGTCCAGGATCACTACATCGGGCTTAAGTCCCCGGTTCTTCTCGATCGCTTCGAGCCCGTCACGGGCCTCCGCGACAACTTGAATGTCGGGATGACGTCCCAGGGCGCGCCTGAGCATATGCCTCATGAATACGGAGTCATCCGCTATAAGGACAGATACCATCCCAAAGCGCTTCCTTTCAGGAGATCGGGCAAAGCCTCTTTACCGCCTCGATGAGCTTCTCGGCCTGGAACGGCTTGACGACAAAGTCTTTGGCCCCTGCCCGGATCGCCTCGAGCACCATGCTCCTCTGTCCGAGGGCGGTGACCATGATGACCTTGGCCTCGCTGTCATAGGCCTTGATGTTCTTCACCGCCTCAATCCCATCCATTACGGGCATGGTGATGTCCATGAGCACGAGGTCGGGCTTTTCGGCCTTGTAGGTCTCTACCGCTTCGGCACCGTTGGAAGCTTCGACCACTTGGTACCCTTCCTGAATCAGCAGTTTTGAGGCCTTAGACCGCATGAACATCGCATCGTCCACAACTAGAACCTTCGGCAACTCTAATCACCCTTTCGCTGTGACCTCTTTGCCCGTGGAGTGGATGTGTTTTCTATATCTCCTTCTCGCCGCGCGAGACAGAGTACACGGTAACGCGCCCCTCACCGACGTAGAGTTTCATTGTTCGACCGTAGTCTCCGCCGGTATCCTCCCTGGGTCTAGGAAGGCCGTGCCTCTCGAGTGCGTCTTTCACGGCCTGGATGTTCAGGGAGCCGATGTCGCCGCCCCGTAGTTTGAACCCCGGGATGACGTGGGCGCCTCCCGCCATCCAGACCGTCACCCTCGAAGGCTCGGCCCCAATAGCAGTAAGGCATCTCACCGCGTACTCAACTGCCGTATCCGCGTACTTACCCGGTTTTTCAACGGGAGGAGCTTGTCCCGAGCCTTTCCCGTTTCCATTTACTGCCCTCCTTGATGAAGACGGCAGCATGACGTGGGCAAGCACTCCCGCCCTGAGCACTGGATCCCAAAGGGCTACTCCTACACAAGAACCAAGCGAGAATGCCACCAGGACATCCTCGGGCAAAACTGACCACTTAACTTCTGCAAGGCCAACTACCAGAGGATTGCGCATCCCACTACTCCGTCTTGTGTGATGTACCTTGCAATTTGGCCACCCTGGGCAAGAAGACTATTTCAAAGCTCGCCTGCTCCTTATCGAGCGTGGCCTTCATGTACGCTACGTACGTCGAATCTCCGTCGAGCCCGGCGTATGCCATCGCGGAACTCAAGACCGCTCCGGCCATCTCCCGGATGATGACGGGCGGCACGGGTACGATCTTTATCCCGAAGCCGTCGGCCACTTTGTTGAGGACGGCCGAACCGACTATGTTGGCTATCTCCCCGATGAGAGACTCAATGAGTGCCGGGCTCCTTTGGTCCGCGAGGGGACCAAACACGTGAGGCGCCATGAGATTCGCAAGCTTCTCGGCCGACTCGGGCCTGAAGAGTATGAGGAGCTGACCTTCCACGTCTCCGCTGAAAGTAACGTAGGAGCTAAGCACCACGTCTTCCGGAGAGCCGGAGAGAAGCGGTACCTTGCTTAGCTCGACAAAGTCGCTCCGAACCGCGACAAGCCTGAGCGGCCTGCCCGTATAAGCCGAAAGAAGCTCCCGGGCGCTTTCCAGACCCTGCACGGCTGACTCGTAAAACCGCGAATACTCCAGCGCTTTCCTTTCCATAACTCCTCCGCTGTTTCAATAACTGATGGCCGTAGGTCCCGGTCACCTCAAAATGGCCAGGCGACCGGCCGCTAGACGACCCTGTTCACGTCCAGGATTACCGCCGGGTCTCCCTGGGCGAGTATAGTAGCGCCGGCGATGCCCTTGAGCCTCGAGAGCATCCGGCCCATCTCTTTCACGACAACCTCCTCTTCCCCGATGAGCCCGCCGACGCCAATGGCCAGGGGCTGGTCGGTCGACCTGGTGAGGAGAGCATACTTGTGCCCGTTGCCCGCCCAAGGGTCGTCGCGAAGGGCTCCTTCCAGGGAAACCAGGGGTACTACTTTTCCCCTCACGTTCATGGCGGGCTTCCCCTGTATGCTCCCAACCGTGACGTCCTCCATGGCCAGGACCTCTTCCACCGACGACGTGGGGATGGCGTACACCTGGTCGCCACATTGCACCAGAAGTGCCCGCATGATGGCTAGCGTGAGAGGCAACCTCAGCGTCACGGTAGTGCCCTCGCCCATCTTGGTACGCACTTCGATCTGCCCGTTTACCTTCTCCAGGTTTGACCTCACCACGTCCATCCCGACGCCGCGTCCCGAAACCTCGGTAGCCACCTCGGCAGTCGAGAAGCCCGGCATGAAGATGAGTTCCAGGGCATCCTTCTCGGACATCTTCTGGGCTGCTTCTTCTGTGATGAGACCCTTCTTTATGGCCGAGCGCTTCACTTTCTCGGCGTCTATACCGGCGCCGTCGTCCTCGACTCGCACAACGACCTGGTTCTCTTCGTGGACCGCCGACAGCACCACCCTGCCTTTCCTGGGTTTACCCATGGCCACGCGCTTCTCGGGAAGCTCTATCCCGTGGTCCACTGCGTTCCTCAGGATGTGGATGAGCGGGTCGTCGATGGCTTCGAGGACCGTCCGGTCGAGCTCGGTGTTTTCTCCTTGGATCTCGAAGTCTATCTCCTTGCCGCACCTTCGGCTCAGGTCCCGCATCATCCGCGGGAACTTAGAGAAAATGCTCTTCACGGGAAGGAGCCTGGCCTGCATGATTCCTTCCTGGAGCTCTGAGGACGTCCGCTGCAGGTGCGCCGCTAAGGAGCTTATCTCGCTACCCACTGAAGCGGTCTCCGGGTTCCTCATGAGCTGGGCGGCGATCTGGGAAAGCCTCGTCCGGTCGATGACCAGCTCGCCCACCATGTTCATGAGGAAGTCCAAGAGGGCAACGTCGACCCTTACTGTCCTCCCCAGGTCGGATCTGCGGGGGATGGGCGCATCTTGAGATGGCTTCGATGCAGCCGCTCTGGATGCGTCGCCCGCAGGCTTGGAGGATGCTTTCGTCGCCTCCCGTGTTCCCTCAGCCCCGGTGTCTGAAGGCAATGAGGCCTTTCCTTCGCCTATTTCCCCGGCCGCCGTGGCAAGCCTATCTCCGGAGGATGCAGGTTCTTCACCGTGGCGGCCCTTCGAGCCCGCGGTTTCTTTCTCAAGCATCTCCGCTTCAAGCGGGTCGAACATGACCACCGGCTGGAACCTCTCGGCCAGCACCTCGGCAACGTCCGGGCTCGTGGCCACGAGCTCCATCGCTCCCCGCCCGCCGTCATCGGCAGCCACGAACACAACCAGGGTAGAGCTCACCTTGTCTTCCTCGATCTCCTCTTGAGAGGGGATGGAAGCCACGACCTCCACGATTTCATCGAGCAGGGTGAGGATCTGGAAACAGCGCACCGACAGGAGCGCGGCATCGGCGCGGAACTTTACCGTCAGCGCAACGAGGCTCTTGCCGTCGGCAATGGCGGACTCGAGTTTCTTGGCGGTCGCCTCGGGAAGGGCGTCAAGGTCCACGGTTGCGTGAGAAGCCCCGTCATAGGCGGCCCCAGACCCAGAGCCGCCCTGCGCGGCGTCCCAGGCCACGGGATCCTCACTTGCCTGAGGACCGGCCGCATCTGCCTCTTCGGCCACGCACCCAATCATCTCGACCAGTTCGGCGTTGGGAGGGACCTCGCGCCGCTCTTCCAGCGCGGCCTTCCACTCTTTCAGCCAGTCAACCGCCTGGAAGAGCACGTTCATGAACTCCGTCGTGACGCGGCGCTTGCCGGAACGGATCTGGTCGAGGAGGCTTTCCATGCCGTGGCTTACGTCCACGGCTTCCTGGAGCCCGAGCGTAGCAGCCCCACCTTTTATCGTGTGCATGACGCGGAAGACCTCTTGGATGATATCCGCGTTGTCAGGGGCTTTTTCGAGCTCCACGAGGCTTTCTTCTGTGACGGCCAGGAGCTCTCCGACTTCGGCCAGAAGTATCTCTAGGTCCTGTTGGAATTCATCGCGGACGTCTGCCATATTGCCCTCACTCATGCACTACGGCTGCGCGTAGATCGGCCTCGCGAAGAGTCCGTTTCTCCGCATCCGAGATGATCTTTGTAAGGTCCAGGAGCACTATGAGATCTTCTCCGACCTTGGCGATGCCCTGGATGTACTCGATTTCGTTCCCAACCACCACGGAGGCCGGAGGTTCAACTGAATCCTCGGAGATCCTCATCACCGAAGACACCGAATCGACGATGACGCCGATGGAGTCTTCGCCGGATTCAACCAACACGATCCGCTGGTTCGGGTCGCCTTTCTTCTCCTCAAACCCGAACTGCTTGCGCAGGTCGAGCACCGGGATGACCCTACCGCGGAGGTTGATTATTCCCTCGACGAAGTCAGGAGCCCGCGGGACAGGGACTATCTTCTGGATGGGGATTATCTCGCGTACGGAGGCAATGTCCACGCCGTACGTTTCCTGCCCCAGCGAGAAAGCAACTATCTGGCGCTCGCCGCCTGAGGAAGAGCTTAGAGTTCCGCTATCGTGGATGGACATAAGGATATCCCCCCTGCTCCCTATGTATCGAAACGGTAAAGGGGGGAATTTACCTGACTCGCTCGGATTTTCTTTGATATGTCGGGGAGGGAATAGGTCTAATTTCCTAAAGCGTTTCGGAAATGGGCTTAGGACTCGAGGCCTGATGAACGCGACAGCAACGGGAGCCTCCCGCGATGTGGATGAGGGAGCCTGGGCTGCCCGGAGACCAGATAGGTCTACTAGATCTACCCGCTTCTCATGGCACCGGGACTCGGCAGGTTGGGAGGGGCGCGGCGAATCTCGCTCTCAGAGTTTCCCAGAGAGAAGCCTCCCGACCCTCGCCTCGATCTGTTCCAGGACGGCGGGTCCGGAAGGAGAGAGGTCCATAAGCCGTTCTAAGGCGCAGGAGATATCTGCCCCCACGGCGGAAAGAGCGGCAGGCAGACCCGAATGGGCGTCGGAGCCCAAAAAATGGACGAGGTTTTCTTCCACCAGGAACTCGGCGCAATCTCGGGCCATCCGTCCGAAGGCGCCGGTGAGGCTGCCGGCGTTCAGCTGAAAGAACACGCCGTGACCAATGAGTTCCTTCAAGATGGCGCGGTCCTGGCAGATCTCGATGTTTCGCTCGGGATGGGCGATTATCACGCCGGCGCCCGCGTGGAGAAGAGCGCGGATCTCGGCCCACGCGTATTTCGGGAAACTCAGTGGCGGGAGCTCCACCAGTATGTAGTCACTGTCGCCTATGGTCTGAAGCCTACCGGCCCGGTACTCACGGGCGGTTCCCGATGCAAGGAAAACCTCGGCCCCGGGGACTACAGTCAGGGAGATTCCGGCGGCTTTGAGGCGTGCCTGGAGTTCGGCGACCTTTTCTCTCATATCGCCGGGCCTCGGCATGTAGGCTCCCCGCATCACGTGGGGTGTGGCAACGACCCTGGCGGCTCCTGCCTTTACGGCGTTCCGGGCCATGTCCATTGCTTCGTCCCAGGTAGATGCGCCGTCATCCAAACCGGGCAGGATGTGGCAGTGGAGGTCGGTGTAGCGTAAGAGGCGCGACAACAGAGCCACCCCCCCTCGTGTGGAATCCCTTTCCTCACGGCATCACTTCTTGACGTAGTCCGCGATGACATCCCAGATGTCGGGAGTCTCAAGCCCGCGACGCCAAGCGGCGATTCCGGCCAGGCCGTACTTCTCGGCTATCTCCATGCGTTCGGCCATGGACCCGGCATCTTCCAGCCATATCTTGTATGTCCTATCGCCCACGGTCTTCTCGGCGTACCTGAGGCCGCTTCTGGGATCGACTCTCGCCTCTACCCCTTGGGTCTTGAGCCAGCCCTCGGCCGACGTCATGCCGTAAGCCGTCTGGCTTACCTTCACGCCTGATCCATCTTTCACTTCGGTCCAGAGCCTCGTGTAGAAAGGCACGCCCAGGACAAGCTTTTCCGCTGGCACTTCCTCGAGGGTCTTCTTGACGCACCATTCCGTCCAGGGGAGCGACGCCGTAGGTCCCGCCACTGGAGAGCCGGCCCAGTACTCGTCGTAGGCCATGAGCATGACGTAATCCACGACTTCGGCCAGGCGGTCGCGCTCGTAGCACAGAGACCACGTCGGGCTCATGGACTTCACCGTTATGTCTATGGACACGGTGAGCCCTGCTTCGTGGAGGAGCGGCGTAAGCTCCCTGACAAACTGGGTGAGATAAGGCGCGTCGTCCTGGTAGACGTTCTCGAAGTCTATGTTTATCCCGTCCAGGGAATACAGGCGCGCGTACATGAGTATCTGTGAGATTACCTTATCCCTGAGATCAGAGTTCCGGAGCACGGCCCGGGTCCTCTCGAGCTCAAAGGAGTTGGAGAAAAGAGCCCACACCTGGTAGCCGCGCTCGTGGGCCCAGGCCACGTAGCGAAAATCAGCGTAGTTTTCAACCTCGCCGGGTTTTTCGCCCAGGCGGAACCAGGTAGGCGACACGACGTTTAGTCCCGGCATGTCCCCGATCTTCGACGTATCGGGGTTATACTTATCCACCTGTTCCCACACCAAGGCTACTTTGCGGGCCCCCAGGGGCTTCGGCGTGTAGTCTTTGGGTGGTGTGTAAGAAGGCTTTCTCCACTCCGCCTTGTCGACGTCGCGAGCCGGCACCCATCCAACCAGGCCTTTGTCCGTGTCCACTCTAAGCCACCCGCCTTTCACGGTGTGGATGCTGAGTTCGGTCCCCGCAGGGGCAATCCCTATGCGTTTAGACAGGATCGAGGGGCTTTCCCGCACGATCACGTCTTTCACGGAGATCCCGACCAGAGACACCTCGTCTCTTGGTCTCACTATAAATACTCCTTCGCCGGGATAATATGAGGCAGACAAGGGGTACAAGATCTCCAGCACCGAAGCGGGGATGTACGGCTCCCCGCCGTCCAGGACCACAGGGAACATTAGGTCGACGGGATTCTGGTTTACGTGGGCCGTAAGGGAGGCTGTCTTTAGCTTTACCACCTTATCTTTGGTCGTCACGACCACCGTTCCGGTCTCTTCGTCCCAAAAAACTTCCGGGTCTATCTCCGTCTTGATGAAACTGTACGGGACGTAAGCCTCACCGCGCTCCATCACCACCGGGAACTCCTGCTTCTCTCCCCTGAAGATTAAGTACGGGCGTGAGGCAGGGGGTTTTTCGACGTAAAGGAAAGAAGGCACAGCCAAAGCCACCCCGATGGAGATCAGGGCGATAAACAGGAGAGGCCATACAAGGCCAGGCCTTCTTTTTCTTCTAGTAGCCCTAGGGGCAATAGACATTGGCTCTTCTCCGGTCCCGTTTCATATCTCGGTCTTGGCTATCCGCTGAGACAAGTCTCCCCGGATGCGTGTCTCGAACCGGGAAGCTCCGCTTGCCTCGCAGGTTTATCCGCTAAGACGGCCCTTGGGCTGAAGTCGTTCCCGTGGGCACCCGCTTCGTACCGTCTTTTCGATCATGACTTCTCGCCGGGCCTCTTCGCAAAGTCCTTTTTGTGGAAATAAGTATGGCGGCTTGAGACTGCTTTTCCGGCAGGATGTCCGGGATAGGAAGACGAAAGTGAACTGGAGAGATAAGCCGGCATTGAGAGTCAATAAGGTCAAAATGGTTAGTGGGAAAAACGCGCGAAAGGAGATGAGTCCCCGACAAGGGGGAGAAAGTGAGCGAGAGATCTTTGGACATAATCTGGGCAAAGATGGCCGGTGAACTGGAGGAAATCTGCAGTGAGACCGGAGTCATGGGGTACTCCATCCATGACCTCAAGACGGGGCGGAAGGCAGGTTTCAGGGAGGACGTCCTGTTCCCTACGGCCAGCACCATAAAGATCCCCATCCTTCTCGGGATAGCCTTGCGCGTCCACAGGGGGGAGCTGGACTGGGCCCAGAGGGTGACGGTAGAAGATAAGGACAAAGTGGGAGGAAGCGGGGTGCTCGGCCACTTCGCCTACAAAGCCGATCTGGCGCTCCGCGACGTGGCCGGCCTCATGATATGCGTATCGGACAACACGGCCACCAACATCTGCATCGACCTCGCCACCATGGACTTCGTGAACAAGACCATGAAGTCTCTGGGCCTCAAGCACACCATGCTGAGGCGCAAGATGATGGACATCGAGGCGGCAAGGCGCGGGGATGAAAACGTCTCCACCCCGGGCGAGCTGTGCGCCTTGGTTTCCAAGATCTACGAGCGAGACGGCATACCGGACGCCGTGGCGGAAGATGTGCTCTCCATCCTTTCCCTGCCAAAGAGTGGGCCGTTCACTCTTGGGCTTCCCGAGGGCGTAAAGAGGGCCAACAAACCCGGTGGTTTGGGCAATCTCTCGGTCGACGCGGGGATAATCTGGCCCACCCAAGACCGCCCGTTCGCCCTCGCCGTGTGCGGGAGCTTCCTGCCGGGGGAGCCCGAGCAAGCCACCGCGGAGGTGGTGCGGACCGCCTTTGGCTACATGAAGCTCCTTGCCGAATGCACCGAACTGGGTAGGTCGTAAGCGGATGCAAGCAAAACGCGGTCTCTCGGACGCACCCGGGAGACCGCGTGCTGTCTATCGCCGCCTTTGTTGATTATCCGTGGCAATACCTCGGCAAACCTCGGCAGTGGCGCTGAGCTAGCCGAGCACTTCCCTGTAGACCCTGAGCCAGTTGCCGCCGAGGACCTTCCTTATCTCCTCTTCGGTATACCCTCTTGAGGCGAGTTCTTCGGTGAGTTTCGGGAGCTCGCTCACGTCCTTAAGGACGACTTTGGCGGCATCCGGACCTCCCAAGGGAGAGCCAAATCCGTCGAAATCGGAACCCAGACCTACGTGGTCTATCCCCGCAACGGACTTTATGTGGTCTATGTGGTCGCAGAGACGTTTGAGGGAGACGTTCTCGGGGCTGTCGTCCACGAAAGCGGGGCAATACACGACTCCGATGACCCCGCCCTTCTTGGCGATGGCCTCGATCTGTTCATCGGTGAGGTTGCGCGGGTGGGATGCCAAAGCCCTGCAGTTGGAATGGGAGGCGATAAAAGGCCTCTCCGCGACCTTAGCGACGGCCCAGAATGAGCTGTCGGAAAGGTGGGATACGTCCACCAGCATCCCTATCCGTTCCATCTCTTTGACCAGCGAGACACCGAAATCGGTAAGGCCCGAGCCAGCTGACTTTTCGCCCACTCCGTCGGCGATATCGTTCCGCTGGTTCCAGGTTAGGCCCATCGCCCTCACACCCAGCCGGTAGAACCCGCGCAGGAGGGCAAGGCTTCCTTCAACGGCCTCTCCGCCTTCGATGCTGAGAAGAGCGCACGTCTTGCCGGCGGCTTTCGCTTCCTCGATATCCCGCGCGCAGGTGGCCAGCGTGAAATCCTCGGATTCGTCGACAAGCGAATAGAAGGTGTCCAGCATCTCCATGGCCCTTCTCGCGGACCTGACCGGCTTGTACTGGGGCTCTATGTAGACGGCCATCACCTGGCATGTGACGCCGCCTTCCTTTAGCCTCGGGAGGTCGATGTGACCCCTGTCGCCGCGGGTGAAGAAGTCTCTCTTCACGTAGCCCGGCCACGGCCTGTCCATGAGACTCAGGAGGGTATCGCAATGAGCGTCGATGATTATTGATTCCCTATGTATCCTTTGGGCGTCCATATTTTCTCCCCCTTAGCAAAATGCCAGGACTCCACGAAAGAGACCTGGCATCCTTCAGAACCTCTTCTCGTACCTAAAACCCTATTATTCCTCAACCTTGATGGCTTCGGTGGGGCAGGTCGAAGCGGCGTCCTTGGCGCAAGCGAGGTTGGCGTTGGCGGCCTCCTGGCTCTTGACCTCGGCCTTGCCGTCGTCCGCGAGGACGAAGATGTCCGGGCAGGTGTCGGCGCAGAGCCCACATCCGATGCAGAGATCCTTATCAACCGAGACTTTGGCCATTCTGTAGAACCCATCCTTTCGTGGGGATTACATACATTTGGATTATAGCACACGGCAAGAGTTTGGAAGAATCAAATGGGCCGGGATGTCCGGCCCCTGGAACATGACGTACCAAACCGGCCAACTGACCTGCTGACACCACTTGAAGCGCTCTTACCCTGTCTCCTGACCTCCCCCTTTGCGGCTCCGGGACGCTCCTCGGAGACAGCGGCAGACAGCGAAACCAGCCGGTTCCTGCCCTAACTTGCTCACTTACCCTATCACTTACCCTAACGGATCTTCGCCGCAGCAAGGGCCGCGGAGACAGCCTCCATCCACTTGGTGGAGCTGTTGGTCGCCCCAGTGTATACGTCTACAACCGCGGAGTTCGCCTCGACAAACCTCTTGGGCATCTCAGCCTTGGCTTCGATGGCAGGCGTGTACGAGTACGTAGCCCAGTCTTTGAACTCTCCGTCGGGAGTTACGTCCTCAACCTCCACGTCGGTGATCTTGTCCCCCTGGATGGTCACCCACGCGACGCCCCACCCATGGTCATCTTCTTTTGACTTGCCCATGAAGGTGCCCTCGAAGTAGGTCGAGTTGATCGTGGGCTTTTTTCGCGCCTTCTCAAGGGCGAAGCCGACGGCTTCCTTGAACTTGTTTGACGAGTTCGTAGCCTGGGCTACTACGTCTACGTTCGTATCCTGCCTTCCCACAAATGCCTTCTCGAGAGTGTCCTTGGCTTCTTTCGCCTGGGGCCACGGGTAGGTCTCGTAGTCTTTCTCCACTCCGACCTCGGTCATCTCCGTGAGCTTCACGCTGGCGATCTTGTCTTTCTCGATTCTCACCTCTGCGATGGCATATCCGTGGGAGTCGGCCTGGGAGATACCGGTGAAGGTGCCGTCGTTGAAGACCCTGGGCCTGCAGGCCGGCGCAGAAACCAGTAGCATGAGAAGCATGGAGAACATGAGTACCTTAATCTTCCATCCCCGCGATACACTGCGCGCCAATGGTTCATCCCTCCTTTTGTCCTAGTATGCCCAGGACTCCGGCTTCAGTTTAGCTCCACAGATCGCCGCCCTTCGAGATCTCTCAGAGATCCGTTCGTCGCTTGTCGATCTAATTCGACGGAGCGATTTTCGTCCCGATTCCAGACGCTGCGGCTTCGGATGCCGGCTCTCCAATTTACATAGATCGAGTAGTATTATCCTGTCGCTCCCGGTCGAACGATTCTCCCTTGTCCACAAGGGTATCCACAAGAACATCCAGAAAACGTCCCCCCACTTCACTACTGGAGAAGGCAGGAGATACTGAATGGTCGAGGACCGCATCATCGAGGAATGCACCAGATCCTTCGAAGTGGAAGGTCGGAATTTCACCGTCAAGTACTTCTTCTGCGAAGAGGATGCCGGCGGACATAGTCGGTTCGTCATAAGGGCAGTCCTCAAAGAATCAAGAGACGCCGGACCAGAGACCGAATCCCGCGCCTCCGTCGAGCTCACCTATATCCATCCCGAAGTCGGCAGGCGCATCTTCGACACCCTAAAGCGTGCCGAGGACCCCGTTTTCCCTGTACACCTCGGGGATGTAGTGAGGGACCAGATAGCAGCGACATCCCTCGTGGAAGTGCGCCAGTACTAGCACACGGACCAAGCGCGCTTCTAGGCGGCTGCCCGCCTCAACACCGAATGCGACTGGAATGCGCTATCTTTTGATCTCGTCCAGCAGTTCCGACAGCTCCACGAACTCGTCTGCCGCGTCGACCAGTTCATCTGCGGCCTTGTAGTTGCATCTTTGATAGGCGTCGGGGTGCTGGGTGGATACCACCTGGATCCTGACGCCTCTCTGGGCAACGGCTTTCACGAGCGGGACGAAATCGCCATCTCCAGAGCACAGGATGTATTTGTCGCACCTGTCCACGAGCGATAGCATGTCGATGGCAAGTTCCAGGTCCAGATCGGCCTTGATGGAACCTCCCGCGAATACCTTTAGGGGTTTCCTTACGACCATATACCCGTTTCTGTTCAAGAACCTGTGGAACGACTGGGAGCGGCGCCGCTGTTCCTCGAGGCTTTCTTTCAACGCCTGCGGGTCGGGGCTATTGGAGAGTTTCACGAACTGGTCGATGCTGTCGGTAGTCCATTCGCCGGTGTAAAAATAAGCGCGGATGAGGATGTCGTCTTTGACGAGTACCTTCAAGAATTTTACAAAGTCTACGTGAATCCCAAACGAATCATATGTAGCGTATTTGAAGTTCCATCCGTCTACGAAGACTGCAACGCGGGAAGCACTGTACAGATCGCTCCTCAAAGGCAGGACCTCCTGTTTAGGGGAAAAGTCTCTCGACAATGATTTGGTGCGCCCGGCGCGATTCGAACGCGCAACCTCTGGCTCCGGAGGCCAACACTCTATCCGATTGAGCTACGGGCGCACGCGGTCTACGACGCTAGCTATAAGATTATATACCCGAAAGCCACCGCAAACAAGTTTGTGCTGCTTGGCGGAATGCCTGCCCGAGAGGGTGAGCCGCCCGCTTGCCCGGGCCTTTGCCGCGGAAAGACGGATTGCCTGGCCCACCAACCGAACCGCCTACCTATATCTTTCCGAGTATCGTCAGGGCCCCTATTACGATGAAGCCGGCTCCCGCCGCGATCCGTATCACGTGGGCGGGGACCACCCTGCACAGGGTATCGCCGACCAACACTCCTATGAGGGATGACAGTACTAGGGCAATTGCCGAGCCGACAAAGACGCTGACAGGGGCTTTCTTCGACGAAGCAAGCATCATGGTGGAGATCTGTGTCTTATCCCCAAGCTCGGCAAGGAATACCGCCACAAAGGTCGAGACAACTATGTTCCAGTTCACGCTGAGAGAGCCAGGAGGCTCTTCCCTCCCTTGCGCTTGTGTCAACACAGAATGTTAGGCACACAAGCGCGGTTGTCCTTCCACTCTAGCATATCCTCCTCGGACTTCCTAACTTGCCGCCTTGCTCTCTTCAGACCTGGGAGTCTTCACCCACGACTTTGGCTCCTTCCCCAGAGTCTTGAGCACCAGAGCGCTCGTGTACGGCACCGGGAAAACGAAGGCCGCGAGGGGCAGGAGAAGCAGCCCGAGGTAGACTCCAAGCCTGCTCACGAGGCTCTCCGGCCGAAGGGAATGGTCAAGGAAACTGCTATACCTCTTGTACGCGTAAATTGTGAACGCCAAGTAGATCAGGGAGAAGCACTGGAGCATGATCTGGCCCGCCGGCGGCACCACTTCGGGGTCCAGCAAGTTATTGTAGTGGAGTACCATCGCGGTGGGCGGCACGAAGGTCGCAAGCTGGTAAGCTATCCACTCAACCTGGCCCTTTATGATGAGGTTCAGCCAAAGCCTTTTGCGTTTCGCAGGTTCCGAGCTTCTATCCCGCGCAACCTTCTCCACGACCTGCAGGTGGCCCGTACCCCACCTCAGGCGCTGGCGGAAGAAGGCGCGGAACGTCACGGGAGTCTGCTCCGAAGACGGGTACGGGAGGTATTCCGGCCAGGCTTCCTGCAAGAGGTAAGCCCTGGCGCCAAACTCCAGGTCTTCGGTGAGCACGGTACAGTCCCACCCTCCCACGTCGCAAAGGAGCTTCCGCTCGACAAACACGTTGGTCCCGCCCACAAAGGGGAGCGTGCGGAACAGCCACGGGAGGTACCAGTCATGGGCGATGGCCTGGTAGAGCGACGCTATCCGGCAGAACGGGGTCATCTGGTAGAAATTCCGAACCTGGAAGACAGGTCCTTGCAGGACGCGCGATTCTACCGGGTCGATGAGCCGGCGGTAAGCAACATAGAGGAGCACGTCCTTATCAGGCCGGCTTTCGGCGTCGTAAAACCCGCAGACTTCTGTTCTCTTGTCCACGAATCCGATGCCCCAGTTCAGCGCCCTTCCTTTGGTCGAGGGGACTTCGTAACCGACCCTCTTCCCTCCGAGAAAGCCGTCGAAATCCACCGGCACCGACACGTGCTTTATGTTGGCCGGTTCGCTCGCGGTGAGGTTTTGGGCCCTGACCCTCTCCACCACTTCTTGAGTGGTGGGGAACATCTCCTTCACGTAGAAGCGCACTTTCGCGCCCAGCTCGCCCGAAAGGGCTCCTTTCCTCACGGCCTTGGATACGCGGCTGGCTATGAAATCCGTCATCTTGCGGACTATATCCTGGGTAAGCTCGTGGCTTGCCCTCACCGTGTGGCTGATCGCCTTCGCCAGGAGCCTGCGGGAGTCACCGTCATAGATCTCCGCGAAGGCGGCCAACACCGGGACGGCTACGGCCAGACAGGCCGGGTACACCCTCTCTTGGTCGAGCCTGGACAGCCAGGGGCAAGTCTTCCGGATAATACCCTGGAGCTTCGCTTTGGGAGCCGTGCCCACGGCGGACAATATGGCCGCGCAGATATCCCTCACTATCTGGAGCCTCTCCGGCGCGGGGATGTTTGAAAGCTCCGGCAGCCCCACCGAATAGGTCCTCTGGAAACCCTTTGAGAAGTACTCTTTGAGGGCGTAATCCGCGAGACACGAAAGGACAACCAATCTTACCGCTTGCTCGAGCCCCTGGGGCACGTCTTCCTTCGAACCTGTGCCGCTCAATATCCCTTGAGATATCCGCGCGATCAGGGCACGGTCCGTCTGGGCTTGGATGGCTTCTTTCTCGTCGGTGATGATGATTATCTCGTAGGAGTCCTTCGGATAATTGAGTTTCGTAAGATGCGTTATGGTGTTTTCGATGACGAGGGATTCGTTCCTAGCAGGTACCAAGATGCTTATGAAGGGAAGAGGCTTGCCGAGGCGCTCAGCCGTATCCCTAAGATCTTCGATCCGCAGGACGCACCTGCGGTTCCAGTACTTCCGGCCGCTGTAAGCCTTCCACACGAAAAACCTCGCGAAAAGGATGAAGAAAACAAGGTACACAGAGAAGGCGATGAGGTACAGAATCTGGGCAGTCGTCACTACGAGCGGGCCTCCCTTTTCTATCACGGCAGGCAATTTGTCGCCCAAGGTAGTGTTGCGCCGCCGCGCTGCCCCTATACGCAGCGGGGAGAAAGCCCGGGAAGCCCGCTCCCTCGATTGGCAGATGAAATCCCCAGATCCGCGAAGACGAGCCGACCAGATCTGCCGGTCTCCGGGAACTGGCGGAAAGAATCCGTCAATCCCAGAAGAAATCGCCGGTCAAATCGCCCGAACCTCCGAGACGGGCCGGTGATATCCGCCGATCCCCAAGGAAATTCCGGTCAGATCGCATTATCCTCAAGAACCGGCAGGTTGAACCCGCCAATCCCCGAGGAAACTCCGATCAGATCTCCCCATCCTCAAGAACCGGCAGGTTAAACCCGCCAATCCCTGAGAAAACCTGGATCAGATCGCCACATTGTCAAGAACCGGCCGATGAAATCCACCGATCTCCAAGCAAACCTCGACCAGATCGTCCTATCCTCGGAAATTGGTCGATGAAATCCATCAATTACAGGCAAACCCCGATCAGATCGCCCTATCCTCAGAAACCGACCCATGAAATCCGCCAGTCCCCAAGCCAATCCCGATCAGATCGCCCAATCGTCAGAAACCGGCCGATGAAATCGCCGAATCCGCCGCGACAGGTCGATCATATCCAGCAGTCCTGGAGGACCGGTGGAAGAAATCCCCCAATTCGCCGGCATGAGCCGATCACACCGGCCAACTCCGGAAAACCGGCTGGTGAACTCTCCATCTCTTCGGGGACATATCGACCAAACCGTGATGTCTCAGAGGGTCGGCTCGTCAAATCGCCCGGTCGACGGCGACCGACTGGCTACAACGGTTATTGCCCCAGGAACCAGCCGCTGAAACCACCAAGTTTTTCGCGACAGGCCGACCAAACCGGCTTGTCTTCCAGAACCGGCCGAAGAAATCGTAGGCCCTCCGGAACATACCGGCGAAACACGAGCTCGCCCGGAGACTCGGCTCGACGGGGCACTCATAGGCCTTCAAAAAATACGTCGGCGAGAATGTGCCAGCGAAACGACCAAGTCCTCAGAAACCCGCAAAGAAGATCCACAAGTAAGAAACGGGGCCCGAGAGAAGGGCCCCGCACGCATCTGAATTGGAGACTTGCCTGCTAAATGCCGGGTTTAACGTCCGGATCTGCTATCCCAACTCAAGCGACCAGACTGCCGACTACAAAATCCCACCGACCATCTTGATGGCATCCGCCAGCGTCGGAGTACCGATCTCCTGAAGCTCGTAGCGGACGCGCATGGACGGCTTGTCGATCTTTATGACCCTCCTGATATCGATGGGCGTCGCTATGAGCACGAGGTCGCAGTCCACGGCGGCGATCGTCTCCTCCAGCTCCTTGACCTGCTTGGGCGAGTAACCCATGGCGGGAAGGAGCGGGCCTATGTGCCTGTATTTCTCGAAGGTCTTGGCTATCGAACCTACTGCCCACGGCCTCGGATCCACCAGTTCCGCGGCGCCGTTCTTGCGTGCGGCCATGACGCCAGCTCCGTAGCCCATCTCTCCGTGGGTGAGAGTCGGGCCGTCTTCGATGACCAAGACCCTCTTCCCCGCGATTTCCGCCGGCCTCTCGGGGAACACGGGCGACGCGCCGTCCACGACGATGGCCTTGGGGTTGGCTTTCCTGATGTTCCTGCGAACCACTTCCACGTTCTCAGGATCCGCGGTGTCAATCTTGTTGATAACGATGATGTCGGCCTGCCTGAGGTTGGCCTCGCCGGGGTGATACGTGAGCTCGTGGCCCGGCCTGTGAGGATCCACAAGGACGATCTTGCAGTCGCTCTTGTAGAACGGTATGTCGTTGTTGCCGCCGTCCCATAGGATGACGTCAGCTTCTTCTTCCGCCCTCTTCAGGATCTCGCCGTAATCCACTCCCGCGTATACGACGATGCCGCGGTCGATATGGGGCTCGTATTCCTCGCGCTCCTCGATGGTGCAGTTGTGGATGTCAAGGTCCTCGTAAGTGGCAAACCTCTGCCAGACCTGCTTCTCCAGGTCGCCGTAGGGCATGGGATGGCGCACGACTGCCACTTTCTTGCCGGAAGATCTCAGTATGTCGGCTACCCTGCGGGTGGTCTGGCTCTTTCCGACTCCCGTCCTAACGGCGCATACGGATATCACCGGCTTCTTGGACTTAAGAGACGTGGATTCGTAGCCCAGGAGCTTGAAGTCGGCCCCGGCGGCGATAACCATTGAAGCCTTGTGCATGACGCTAACGTGGCTGATGTCGCTGTAGGAGAACACCACTTCGTCGACTTTGTGCCTCTGGATCAGATCCAGGAGTTCGTCTTCGGAGTGAATAGGAATCCCTTGCGGATAAAGCTTCCCCGCCAGCGAAGGAGGGTAGACCCTGCCCTCTATGTCGGGGATCTGCGTCGCGGTAAAGGCAACCACTTCGTAGTCGGGGTTGTCCCGGTATACCATGTTGAAATTGTGGAAATCGCGTCCGGCGGCGCCCATTATGATGACTTTTTTCCTTGCCACTCCAGAGATGCCCCCTTCTGATTCCCGGTTTCCCTGCCTGCTCCCTATGTCAGTCTGGCCGTCGTCCTGGTGGCCATCATCATTCGTAGCAGGCAGCTATATGCACATTATTCATTCGTGCATAACGGTGGAACATCCTTCCTCTCCAAGGCAGGAACGCCCAGGATTTATACAGAACTGCATAACCGAAGGAAACAAGGTCCCGATACCCTCTTAGCTTCGACGGCGCATGGTCGCTCGAGGGGAACGGGGCAGAACTATAGCCGGTAGCGGCTGAACACGGGTGCTGCTTAAGAGGCGGCATCGCCGGAAGACAGGTACCGCTCAAGAGCCGGCATCGCCGGAACACGGGTACCGAACAAGGGCCGGTATCGCCGGAACACGGGCGCCGCTAAGTAGGCGGCATCGCCGGAACACAAGTGACACCCAAACGTCGGTATTGGCGGAAGGTAAGCATTGAAGCAAGTATTCCTGGAATACAAGGAGGGTTCTCATGAAACCCGAGAATATCCGCAATCTCCTTCTGGACCTGGTGAAGATACCCAGCGTATCTCCAAGCAAAGAGGAAGCCAGGCTGGCCCAGGAAATCTACGACAGGCTGGCCGCCTTGCCGTACTTCAGAAACAACGAGGACGCGCTTCGCCTTCTGCCGGTGGAAAACGATCCTTACGGCAGGCACAGCGTTTTCGCCATGGTGAGGTCCCCCAAGAAGACTTCCAAGACGGTGATCCTCCTCGGACACATCGACGTGGTAGATGCGGCTGAAGCCAGGGACCTTGCCGAGATGGCCTTCGACCCTCCCGCTTACACGCAGGCCCTTTCCAAACTGACGCTACCCGGAGAAGCCATGGACGATCTACGTTCAGGCAACTACCTCTTCGGCCGGGGAGTCTTCGACATGAAATGCGGGGTCGCGGTGGAGATGGAGTTTATCAAGGAATGCGCCGAGAACCCTGGTGACCTTGAGGCCAACATCGCCCTCCTCCTCGTCTGCGATGAGGAAAACCGTTCCGCCGGGATGATATCGGCCGTGAAACACCTCGAGCGCCTCCAGGAAGAGGGCCTCGATTTCATAGCCTGCGTAAACGCGGAAGGAGTGGCCCAGAGGTATCACGGCGACAATACGCGGTACATATCGGTCGGGACGATCGGCAAACTCATGCCCATGTTCTATTGCGTCGGGCGGGAAACCCACGTTGGCTCCTACTACGAAGGCCTGAACGCCAACCTTCTGGCTTCGGCAGTCAGCATGATCCTGGAAGGCTCGCCCGAGTGGATGGACCGGGCAGGCACCGAGGTGTACCCGCCGCCCGCGGCGCTCTGGCACCGTGACTTGAGGGAGGTCTACTCGGTCACGCTCCCCGCCCGGGTGGTAGCCGGGTTCAACGTGCTCACGGTCCAGAAGACGCCTAAGGTAGCCCTCGAGATGATGAAAGACATCGCAGAGCGGGCATTCCGGATGGCCCTCGACCGGCTCCGGTACAGCGCCCTCAAGTTTTCCGAGGGTTCGCCCGAGAAGGCGGATGTCCCGTGGGAACCCAAGATTCTTACCTACGAGGAAGTCTTCAGGAAGGTCAAGGAAGACATGGCTAGAGAGGGCCTTTCCCTCGAGGAGCATCTCAGGAGCTTCATACGGAACCTTCCCAAGGACATGGACGACCGCATGAAATCCATCGAGACCGTGGGTCAGGTCCTGAGGTTCTACACCGACAAAGACCCCGCCATTATCGTAGGTTTCCTCCCGCCCTATTACCCCCACAGGAGCAACCGGCGGAAATCGCCGAGAGAGCTCGCTCTCATGGACGCCGTAGGGGATCTGATATCGGAAGCCTCGGCTCTATACGGCGAAAAACTTGTGGTGCGGGAACACTTTGAGGCGATAAGCGACCTGAGCTACATGGGATTCCAGGGAAACAAGGAAGACCTCGTGCCTCTCGCCGCCAACATGCCCGGCTGGGGCGAAGTATACGACCTACCCCTGGACACCCTGCTCAAGCTTGACGTCCCCGTGGTAAACGTGGGCGCGTCGGGTCGCGACGCACATAAGTACACGGAGAGGCTTGACCTGAGGTACTACCTCGGCGCCTACCCGAAGCTCTTTAGTTCCTTTGTGAGGCGAGTGTCTGAGATAGTGTGATGATCATGCCCATACGCGGCCGACCATCTCCAGGGGCCGGCCGCAATCGGGGCAATTGCCCTCACGGGTCAGATAGGACCTTTCAAGGGCAAGGCCGCCTCTCCTGAGGAGCGTAGCCCCGCATTCCGGGCATCTCGTATCTGCGTACCCGGGCCTCAAGGCGTTCCCAATGTAGACATAGTGGAGGTGCTCCGAGGCGACGTCCCTCAGCCTCTCCAGGGTTGAGAGGGGCGTGGGCTCACCGCCCATGCGGTAATTTGGGAAAAACCTCGAAAGATGCAGGGGCACCGAGGGACTGAGGGAGGCGAGGAAGCGGGCCAGCGCGCCAACCTGGTCTTCGGAGTCGTTCTCGATGGGGATTACGAGGTACGTCACTTCAACCCACGCGTGCTTGAGAGATTCCTCGACCGTCTCCAGCACCGGCTTGAGCCTCCCGTGGACGATCCGCCTGTAGAACTCATCGTGCCAGGACTTGACGTCTATGTTCAGGGCGTCTATAAAGGGCAGCACTTTTTTGAGCGCCTCTCTGGACACATATCCGTTCGTTACCAGGGCGTTCACGAGGCCTTCCTTCTTGGCCAGTTCCGCCGCCTCCAAGACGAACTCCATCCAGACCGTAGGTTCGTTATAGGTATAGGCGATGCCCACCACTTCAGGGTGCCTCGCTCGCTCAAGTATTGTTGTCCTCACCAGGTTCTCCGCGGAGATGGCCATAGTCCGGGGGCGTCCCTCACAAACCTGTGAGATGTGCCAATTCTGGCAGAACTCGCACGCGAAGTTGCAGCCAAAGGTACCGGCCGAAACCAGGTACCCGCCCGGATGAACGTGGTACAGCGGCTTTTTCTCGACGGGATCCAGCGCCAGGGAAGTAGCCAGGTTGTAATTGAGCGTATATAGCGTTCCGTCCCTGTTCTCCCTCACCCCGCATATGCCCGTCTTGCCCGGGGCGATGACGCAAGAGTGGGGACAAAGGCGGCACTTCACTTTGCCGTCTCCTGCTTCCTCCCAGAACAGAGCCTCCCGCGATGTTTCAGCCACGATATCCCTCCGGAACGCTCAGGCCACCTGTAACGCTTCGACTACTTGGATGTTTACTTTGATGCTTAGTTGCCTCAGTGATACCTCGTCACTGTGAACCTGAAATACCTAACGGGTTCCCGGAGACCTATGCCGGCCTTCCGCTTGGCTATGTCAACCTGCTCCCTTACGGAGTTTATCCCAGGAAGGTCCGGAAGGAGCAGGCCCCTCCTGCCGCCCCGTTCGACGATCACCCCGTAAACCTTGGGATCCAGGTGTTCTTCTCCCGGCACCTCCTCTGGTTCCGAGAGGACGTCCACCGAATACTCGAGAAGGGGGAGCTCTCCGGCCGTAACCTCGTCGAATCTTGGGTCTGCCGTCGCCGCCGAGATCGCGTTCTGGATGATCTCATGGGCGGCCGTGGGACAAGTCGGCCCAGTGGTGCCGATGCAGCCGCGGAGCATGCCCTCCTTATGGATGGACACGAACACGCCCGCAGGGACCCTGAACTCCTCAGGCACGTCTTCAGGCACACCTATGCGCTTGCCGGTCCGGACATAGTTCTCTACCGCACTCCTCGCTAGGCGCACAGGGAACGACTCGTTTTTCCTCATCTCCTGGATGCGGCGTTCGCGCTCCGCCAGGATCTCGGCGAGCCGCGATTCCCGCTGTCTTTCGGGGGTAAATATGGCTATCCCGTATCCCACGCCCCAGGGCCCCTCGTACGAGAGCACCTCGCTCCGTACCTCGAGGTCATCGAGGGCGCCCAGCATCATGCACACCGGCCTCATGCCGCATTCGCCCGCGTCCTCTATGAGGTCCTCAGGCATGGTAAGCACTTCTCTAGGACTAAAGTCCCTGAGTCTAGCCATAAGGGTCTCATCGAAAACCTTCCCTCTCGGGTTGTACCCCGCGGGCGCGTCGGGCTTGAGCCTGTGGGAAAGGTCCCCCGAGGCCAGCACCGCGATTTTCCTCCCCAGCCGCTTCGCCGCCCTGGCTATCGCCATCCCGTACCGGTAGAGATCCATGAGGCTAAGAAAGCCCATGTTGACCACGGCCACGGGCTTCGAGAAACCGTGCTTTACAAGGTAATAGAGGGGGACCACCACCCCGTGGTCCAGGCGCCTCTCGGTCAGGTAGGTGTCCAGCCTCCACCTGTCGAGGAGCACCGTCTTGAGGTCGTCCTCTTTCGCGGAAGCCGCGATTTCCCTCACGAGCTCTAGGTCGCTCTTCAGCGAGATGTTCACCGAATAGGCTCCGAAACTCGCGAGATCGCCCTCGAGGACCGCGTCTCCCCTGATGGAGACAGCGTCCCGCAGGACGAGGCCGTGGGGAGTGATGACGACCAAGGTGTCGTAGTCAGCCGAGGCAAACCGTTTTCCCAGTTCATCAAGGGCCCATAGAGTATCCGGGGCGTTTCGCTCCTCGCCCTTCCCCACTTCGGGAATCATTATGGGCGGGTGAGGCGAAAGGCCTGCAAGTACGACGCCGGATTTCACGGCTTTTTCACCACCTTCTCAACATATGGTGAAGTCGCCAGCCTGAGAAGCGCGCTGTAGTTAGGCACGAAAGACAGCACGCTGCCTACCTTTACGTCTTCTTCAGCGTCTTCAACGTCGCAGATGAGGTGGTCGGATGATGCGCCGAGGACAGTGACGCCTTTGTCTATGGGCGTAAGACCGTCAGGGTCTACGTCCTGCCTGCCGATGGCCAGGATCGCCCTCTTCCTGTTGCCTCTATCAACAAAGACCGGAACCTCACCGAATGCGTCCTGACCTATTTTCCCCGAGGGCATGGATGGCTTCGTGATGACTTCGATGGCTTCCGCGTGGAGGGTGAAGGCGTCCCCGAAACAGCCCGGGATGAGGGTCCTCTCCGCGGCCTCGGTCCCGAGGATCACGCTCTCTCCGAGCCTTAGCTCTGTTATCCCGCGGGGCATCTCACCCCTCAGGACAAGGGGAATGTTGGCCGAGTTTCCGCCCGATACGCGCTCCAGGGGAAAGCCCACGGCCTCTTCGACTTTCTCTTTCACCTCAAGGAGCTCTTCCATCTTCTCGCGGGTCGGGATGACCGCCCCGTAGCAGGCCAGGTTTGTCCCTATTCCGGCGAGGCGGACGCCCGGGATGGAAGCCACGGCCCTGGCCACGTCAGGCGTGTCCTCGGGCAGCACTCCTTCTCTCCGGTCCCCGAGGTCCACCATGAGGATGACCTTGTGCTCCTTCCCCCGCGCGCGGGCGGCCTCGCCCAGGGCAGCGGCTATCGCCACCTCGGAAACCAGGCTGGTATCCACCACCTCGACGGCCTCGGCACACCGGGACGGCGATGGCGCCCTGAGCAAGACGGTCTCGCCCTTATAGCCGCTTTCCCGAAGCCGCCTCAAGTTCTCTATCCTGGAATCCGCCACGGCCAGCGGGTCGCCTTCCAGCATGGCCCGGGCGACCTCCGGATGCCCGCAGGTCGCCTTGTTCACGGCGACAAACCTTAGCCCAGAGGCCGCGAGCAGCCTGGAAACCGTCACAGCGTTGTGCCTGATCTTCTCCACGTCGATGGACATGCAGGGGTATTTCACTTTCGGGCCTCCAATCCGTCCAAGAGGATCCTCCTGGCCTCCTCGGGGAACTGTCTGGACAAAACGCCGCAAGCGGCCATGATGTAGTTCTTGTCGATTAGCACCGCTGCATCACTCGGGTAAAGCTCCCTCCCCGGACCCTGGCCGGTTAGCTCCTTGAGCACCTCATCCATGCCCGGGAGCCTCGTCAGCGGCCCACCCGTGCCGATTATCGTGTGGACGCTTGTGAGGTCCTTGCCGGATGCCACCGTCCGCCTACCGGACGGCCCGTACAGGTACTTAATCCTGCCCGCGTGCCGGGCAACTGCGGCCTTGCAGGCCTGGGCGGTGAGGTACCTTACGAGCGCCACCTCTTCGGGCGTCTCGGGTATCACTTTCAGGTTTTCCAGGTACGGCGTCGGGTCGAACCCGAGATCCCTCGCTGCCCTGTCCTTGACCAGCGCGTAGACGTTCAGCGCGTTCCTGTAGATGCCCAAGTCGCCCTCTACCGTCCTTTTGGCAACCGGCTCGGGGCTTTCCAGGATGGCCTGTATCTCCGGACTTCCTTGGGCCACCGAATGTACATCGGTCGTGGCCCCTCCAACATCCAGGCAAAGGAGATCTCCCAGGACCGGGTGGAGGAGTTTGCACGCCTCCATGACGGCTCCGGGAGTGGGCATGACCGTCCCCTTCACCATCTCCCGCAAGTTGTCCATACCCGGGGCTTTCACGATGTGTTCTTCGAAGGCATCCTGGATAATCCTTCTAGCGGGCTCCACGACCAGCTCGTCGACCCGCGGATAGACGTTGTCCACAAGGTAGTACTTTATGCCGGCACGCTCGAAAATCTCGGCCACTTCCGCCCTGGCCGCTATGTTGCCCGCGTAGACCACCGGGGCGCTCAGGCCCGCCTGGGCCAGGCGCTCCGCATTCCTTATGGCGGTGGCTTTTTCGCCGTAGTCAACACCGCCGGCGAGCAGGATGATCTTGGGGTTTATCCTCTTTAGCTCCCTGATGTCGTGCTCGGTCATATCGCCGGCGGTTACGAACCTCACGACCGCTCCGGCTCCCAGGGCCGCTTCCTTGGCGGCCCTGGCTGTCATGTCGTAAACCAGGCCGTGGACCGTCATGGAGAGCCCGCCTGCGGCGCTGGATGCCGCGAGCATGAGGGGAGCCGGCTCAAGACCTGTCCTCTTCTCCAGGTCCTCTACGGCTTTTTCGAGGCCGAGGAGGACATCCCCGGCCTCCACCGTAGTGGGTGCCATTCCCTGGCCCAAGAACCGGGGATCCTCCCCGAGCAAGAACGCGCTGACTGTGGTAGTCGTGCTCCCTATTTCAAACACCAAGACGTCGGGCTTCATGAAGGATTCTCCAATCCGAGGCGTTCCCTCCGCTTCTTGACGAGGAACGAGGCTACGTCGATGCCCTTTGTTCCGCGCCCGAATCCCGCGTCGAGACCCGCCTGGACCGCAAGGTCGTTGGTCACCTGGGTCCCGCCGCCAACGAGTATGAACCTATCCCTGACGCCCTTTTCCTCGCAGAGTCTCGCAAGGCGCTCCATATTCTTCCTGTGGATGTCGGCGTGGCTGATTATGGTGGAGATGAGGATAGCGTCAGCGTCTTCCTCTATCGCCGCGTTTACCACCTTCTCAACGGGCACAGAAGTCCCGAGGTAGACGGCCTTGATCCCGAAGCCTTCGATGCCCCCGTGCTTGATGTCGATGATCTCCCTCATCCCGACGGAATGCTCGTCTTCGCCGACCGTCGCGCAGACGACCTTCATAGGCCGCTTCCTTATGTCCTCGCGGATCTCCTCGGCAGAAAGGACAGAGGGTTTCTCGGGGATCTTCAGGGAATCCCGCTCTATCCCGAAGGGCACGACGGCCTTCACTTCGACCACTGTGCCTTCGGCAGGATGGGCAATCCCCTTGTGGATCACCTCGGCGTTTTCGAGTCCGAGGCGTTTCGCGATCTCCAGTGCGGCGTACTCGGCGACCCTCTCTGCCTCGGGGATGAACATGGTGAGGGTGATATACCCGTCTCCGGCCCACTGCACTTCGGGCTTGATGAGGTCATCCCCTACTTCCTTGGCCACCTTCTCGAGGCGCTTCTCCACGTTGTCCTCGGGATCCAGCTCGTCGATGTATACTATCTTGCCGGGATCGCAGAAGGTGCAGCCTCCGATCGCATCACAAGGCCTGCCATCTTTGAGCCTGGCAGGGTCCTGATACCCAAAGTGGTGGCACACGGGCGCGAAGTAATCCTTGTCTCTCTCTACGATGGTCCCGTATCCAATGCCTCCGTTCGGATCGCGCCTTATGCCGTCCCCGTTCCTTACCGGGTAAAACCCGGAGTCTACGAACATGCCGCTGGCCACGGCCTCGAAATAGCCCTGTTCCTTTATCTCTTCGAGGAACAAAACGGCCCTCTCCGCGAGGTCCCTCACGGCCTCCCGGAAGGGACCTTCCTTCTTTATCTCCACCATGTCTTTAAGGCCGTCGAGCGCGAGGAGCGTCTGCTTGGCGGTATCTACGGCCGCCAGGTTGTTGTAATGCCACGGGACGTTCCTTCCCTCGTCCGGCGTGATCGTGCTCTGCACGTCGGCAGAAGTGAGCCTCGTGAGGAGAAGGTTAAGGGTATGGGTTACCGTGGCTTCCCGCATGTCAGACTCAATGTACCTTGTATTCTGCTGGGCCCTTATCTTGTAGTCCGAAAAGAGCCACCTGAGGCACACGGCGTAGGGCAGATCGTAAGACATGGCCGGGGCAGGCGGCGCCGTCGGCGGAACCGACGAAAGGGCTATGTTTTCAGGCTTCATGCCGACCATGCGGGAGAAGGCGCAGTTTATGGCGTGCTGGACCAAGAGCTCGGGCATGACCTTCCAAGCCTGGAGGGCCGTAGCATTGGCGTTGTGTGCGCCGTCTATCTGGAGGAGCCCGAATTCGGCCATGATCCTCTTGGCCACCGCAGCGTCGACGAACGACCTCTCCATGTTCACGTTCCTGTAGAGGACGTTATACTGGGGATCTTGATGGGCGCCGTTGACCCCTTCCTCCGCGAAGAGGACCGCTATCTCGGGCCCCGCCACTCCGGATACGTACGAATGGAAGTTGATGGGGCGGCCAACTTCGTCCTCGATGAGGTCAAGCGCCTTGCGCGTTGCCCTGAGCTGCTTCCTGGTGATGGGGATCCCGCCCACTCCCTCGGGCGTACCCTCCAGGAGCCCGTCGATGTGGCTCTGGCCCGTGGTGCGGATGACCATTATGTGGTCGGCCCCGTGCCACGCAGCCATCCTCATGCGCCTTATGTCGTCTTCAAAACGCCCCGAAGCAATCTCTGTCGTTATCACGCAATCGGGCTGGGGATCTATCCCGCCGAAGTACTTGGCCGCGGGAAGGGGAACCGACCGCTTGAGGGATTCCGACGTCTCCCTGTACCGGAAGGGACCTACCCGGTTGTCCGGAACCTTCTTCCTCCAGGTCCAGCCGTGCCTTCTGGGGCGGTAGTGCTCGAGATCTTTGAGTATCTCACGGACATCGATTTTCCGCGAAGGATCCAGACCAACCCGGCCGCCTCCCTGGGTAGCCGGCGTCTGCCTTTCGAGACGCTCTTCCTTCACCGGGATGCCCCCCCTTCAAAGGCGGCTTTGAGCTCGTCCCATGCAGCGGGGCTGTCGCAAAGCTCTCTTCCGGCGTCGAGATAATGCTTTCCTGAAATCTCTGCGTGTTTAAGCACCAGATGGCCGGCGCCTTTTCCGAGGAGGCCCGTCTTTTCGGCTTGGGAGACTATGGCTTTGGCTTCGAGGCTCGAAAACCCCATCCGGAGGAGGACCGAACGTTCGATGGAAGGCGAGGTGTGGGTATAGGCGAGATCGTAGAGGGGCCTTACTATCTCCTCGGCCAGCTGCCAAAACCGGGCCTTGAGCTCTTCGTCGGAAAGCTTCTTGAGCTCGGCCCACCGCCGGGCCACTAGTTCGTCTCTATGCACGTACTTTCACCTCAAGCTCTTCCAGAATCCGGCACACTTCCTCGGGGGTGAGCTTGGAGTCTTCCGCGAGGAATTGGACCTCTTCTGCGTTTATTTCTTTGAGACCGTTCTTCTGGACGGCGTTCCTTATATAAGACCTGCGCATGCGGTCGAGGGGCATTTCGGTGACGTGGAGCTGGGAGAACTTCTCGGGTATCACGATGCGCTTGCCCGGAACGTTTTCCCTAGGATCGCCGCGCCTGACTTCCACGCCGTTTCTCCTCGCGAAGTCGAGCTGCGCCTGGGGATGCTTGCCCGCTCCCGTGTATTCAGTCTCCTGGACGACGACGATCTCGTCTTCAGGGAGCTCTGCGGCGAGGGGGATCGCCGCGGCTAGGGATGTGTTCCCGGCCGGCCCGCGCTCGAGACCTTCGACCGTGGCCACGACTTCGGTCACGTAAAAGACCTCGCCCTGGGTGACCGTGACATACCTGTCCAGGTACCTCAGGGGGCGCGCCGCGTTCTTTGGCACGTCGGTCCGGTCAGGCCACGTGGCAAAGGGGACGCCGAATCCGGTGTGGCCAGTGGTGAAAGACTTCCGGTTGAAGTCCCGGTCAGAAGCCATGTGGAGCCCGGTCAGGTCGACGCTAGCGCCGACGACCTTCGTGCCCAGCGCCCCGGCCTTGCGGAGGCCTCTGGCGGTACCGGTGACGTTACCGCCCCCCGCGTGGGTCACAACCACATAGGCAGGGTCTTTCCCGTAGCGGGCGCGGCACTGCTCAACGATCTCGTAGCCGAGGGTCTCGATGCCTGCCACCCCGTAGGGGCTGTACAGCGAAGCGTTGAAGTACCCGGTCTCCTCGAGGAGCAAAAGCGCCACGTAGAAAAGCTCGGGCCCCACGGTAAGCTGCACGACCTCGGCGCCAAAAGCCTCGCACTTCCTGGTCTTTTCTATGATCTCGGGCTGTCCCACGTGCCTCGAGTCGAAGACCTCCTGCACGATGATGCACCCGAGGTTCCTCATGGCCGCTTGAGACGCCACGGCTGCCCCATAGTTTCCCGATGTAGCCGCCAGGGCCCCCGGGTACCCCTTCTTGGCGGCGTGGTAGAGGGAGACCGATGCCCTCCTGTCTTTGAAGCTCCCAGAGGGGTTGCAGGCTTCGTCTTTAACGCAGATCCTGGCGCCGTATCCCGGCTTGGCATAGCGCCTCACCAGCTCGGTCACGTTCTTGAGCTCCAGGAGCGGGGTATTTCCCACCCCTACTTCCCTCTGGATCTCCCGGACTTTCTCCAGGGTATACCCTGACCCGGACATCATGGCCTCGTAGTCGAAGACGATAGGGCCTTTCACGTACTCTTCGTAGTCCATGCCCAGAGATTTCTTCATTATCTCGTTCTGCCTGGCCATGACGGCCCTGTAAGAGGTATCTCTAGCCACGGTTTTTCGCCTCCTTCAGGACGGCCCTGAGCTCCTGTGCTATGGGGTTCAGTTCAGGTACGGCAGGCCCATACGTGTGAGTGAACCCCGGGTTCACTTCCACCAGCCGCCCCTTGGTGATCCTCCCTGACGGGGTGGTTATCTCGACTTCCTGGCCGACTTCGGCGCTATCGTTGGCCCACCCCTTGATCCAGGCCTCCAGGGGCACCTTGGCGGTATCTTCAGGGATGTCCTTGCTCCGCTCGTGAGGCTCCAGGATGATCTGGTGGATCATCACCCAGTCGCCTTTTGCGCACCTCTGGCTCATAAGTCTCCTACCTTTCCCGTTATTGCCCGAATACTGTTTGTGTGGCCCTCCAAAGGATGAGATCCCCGGACCGAGCCCGGGCCCTCGAAAACTGCCTATCCGCGCATCGCCTCGATGAAGGAACCGACGATCCCGCGGGGCACGGGGAGATCGGCCATGGTCAGAAGGCCGGGTCTCGCCGCCAAAACGTCCGGGATCATGTTCACCGCTATCGCCATAGTCCCGATCCCGCCCGGCACTTCGGGCTTGATGGCCAAGTTCACAGGCGGGTTCCCGTCGATGGTGATGTAGTCGCCGGTCTCCACGCCCTCGGCTTCGGGACAAATCTGCTGCGGGTGCTCCAGGAAAATGACTTCCCTGTCGCCAACGTAGGCCCTCGCGGTATGCCTGCATCCGGCCACATCGCCCGGCGCCACTTCTATGTACTGGGTCTTTCTTGGCACGTTCGTGATGATGGGCTCCCGTTCCTCGACGATCCTGTCTATCTTCCATCCAACGGCCTTCGCGATGAGGTGGATGGACTGGGGGAACCCAACATGGCCCACTATCTCACCTTTCTTCAGGCCCTCAACAAAACCTTCGGGAGTCGTTCCGACACCCTGGGTGCGCATCACGGTGGGCCCGAAGGGCGCGAGGTTATTCACGCGCTTCGCGTGGATGTGTCTCACGTCGGCACATATACCCGTAAGGGCGATAACGAGAGTATCCAGGATGAAGCCGGGGTTGATTCCGGTCCCAAGGACCGTCTTTCCGGCTGCCTTGGCGAGGCGGTCGATCTCGTCGGAAAGCTCAGGCTCAGCTGCCCACGGATAGGCCATCTCTTCGGCGATGGTTATGACATCCGCGCCGCGCTCCAGGACGAGCTTTATCTGCGGGAATACCTCTTTCACGAAGGAGGCGGTATTGAGGAGGACGATATCCGGCTTGGAATCCAGGGCGCGCTCAACATCGTTCGTGACTACGACTCCGGTTTTCCTCTCTACACCGAGGACTTCGCCGAGGTCCTTGCCGGCTTTGGCGGGAGTCTGGGCAACCGCGGCGACCATCTCAACTCCCTCTTTCTCAAGGAGGATCCGGCCCATGCCGCTGCCCATGGCCCCGAGTCCCCACAAGAGCACCTTAATGGGTCCCTTACTCATTCGCATCCCCTCCGATGGAAAAAGTATCTATCTACTTGTATCTTAAGCATAAACCGTGCCACGTAAATTACAGAGGCGGCTCGCATGTGTAAGAGGGAGATCGCGCCGGTCCGTCGAATCGTCATATGGCCGCAAGTGTCCAAATATGAGACACATGTGTCAATATAGTGGTCATCGCGGCGACATAAGCTAGGATCCGCCGGGACACCCGCCTGGACGTTCTCTCAAGAGACATCCGGCCGATAAGTTCCGACGGGCAAGAAGCGTTACACGCCGGAGGAAAACACATGTGTTCAAAAGGAAAACCGGCAGACAGCGGAGCCCAGAGGCTCGCCAGGAGCCTCTCGGACATGTGGCCTGCCCAAGAAGATTACTCCTCGCTTGTCAACTTCGCGGCCCTCTCTGTCATCAACGAAGGCATACATATCGTCAACAATGAAGGTATAACCATCTTCTACAACGCGGCCATGGGTGCGATAGAAGGGGTCGAACCGGAGAAAGTCTTGGGCCTCCCCCTCCGGCAGGTATTCCCCAACCTCACGCCCGAAAACAGCACCCTCCTCAAGGTCCTGGAGACGGGCGAGCCCATCTACGACGTGGTCCAGACATACAGGACGCCAACGGGAGACCTCATCACGACCGTTAACAGCACCATCCCCATCATAGTGGAGAGCAGGTGCGTGGCGGCCATGGAAGTCGCGAAGACCGTGTCGAGGGTAAGACGTCTCTCGCAGAAACTGGCCCAGATACAGAGCGAACAGGCCGCCGGTGAGATGGCCGGGACCCTCGCGGGAAGCCCGGCCGGAGAACGGGCCGGATGCCGGAAGAAAGAAGGTAGCGAAGCGGCTGGAATGGGTCCCAGGCACGCCCTCCGGCCGAACTACACCATGTACACCTTCGATGACATCTTGGGGTACAGCCCGATGCTTCTCCAGGCGAAGGCCGTCGCGGAAAACGCGGCGAAGACCGACTCTCCCGTGCTCATCATCGGAGAAACCGGCTCGGGAAAGGAGCTCTTCGCCCAGAGCATACACAACGCGAGCCCCAGGGCAAAAAACCGCTTCGTGGCTATAAACTGCTCTGCCCTTCCCGAGTCCCTAGCGGAGAGCATGCTTTTCGGGACCGCCAAGGGGGCTTTCACCGGAGCGCTGGACAAAGAAGGCCTTTTCGAGCAAGCCGATGGAGGTACCTTGTTCCTCGATGAGGTGGTCTCCGCGAGCCCGGCCCTCCAGTCCAAGCTCCTAAGAGCAGTCGAGGAGCAGGCCATCCGCCGTGTGGGAGAAAACCGCCTCATACCTGTCAACGTGCGGATAATCGCCGCAATCAACTGCGACCCCATGCTGGCCGTAAGTCAAGGCCGCCTGAGGAACGACCTCTACTACCGGCTGGCAGCCATCTCCATTGAGCTGCCGCCTCTCAGGGACCGCCGGGAAGACATCCCGGTGCTCGTACAGAGCATGGCTGGATCATACGCGGAGAGCCTTGGCATCAAGGCGCCTGTGTTTTCAGATGAGGCCATGGATCACCTCATAGCCTATGACTGGCCGGGAAACGTGAGGGAACTGAGAAACGCCGTCGAGTCTGCCCTAACCCTTTCTTTAGGAAGGGACGTAGTCACGGCTGCGGACCTTCCAAAGGCGATAAGGGAGCACAAGGGAGCAGCTGCGGCTCAGTCCTCGGGCAGGACCATTGACGACAAGATCGCCCGGGCGGAAGCCAGGCTCATACAAGAAGCCCTCGACAAGGCCGGTGGGAACATCTCACGCGCCGCCAAGGATTTGGGCATAAGCAGGCAGTCCCTCTACTACAGGATGGCCAAGCACGGGCTTGGTAAGGGAAAACCCTGAGTCCCCTGCCGGAGGACGCCATGGGCAGTTTCAGCTCCCGGACGACTCTCCGGAGGATCCCGCTCTCGTCTCCTGGACGAACCTCACTATGGCCCGTTCGAGAATATCGGCGAGCTTCTGCTGGTAGGAAGCAGACCCTAGGAGGGCCTCCTCGTGGGGATTCGACAGAAAGCCCAGCTCAACCGTGACAGCCGGTACCTCCGCCGCTGTCAAGATGAAGTGCTCGAGGCGCGCAGACGCTTCCCTGTAGGTATCCGTGTGTTCCTTGAGCTCGTTCTGGATCGTCTCGGCCAGTCGCCTGGAATCAGGGTGCTTTTGGGCGTTGTAGAAGGTCTGAGCTCCGTACTCGGAGGCGTCGGTGAAAGAATTGCAGTGGAGGGATATAACCAAAGTGGCGCCTGAAGACTTGATCAGATCGATCCTGGCCTTTACGTCGCTCTTCTCTTCAGATTCGAGGTCGTAATCTCCGGTCCTCGTATACACCACTTTGGCGCCTTGCCGCTCGAGCCTCACGCCCAGGTAAAGCGCCACCTGGAGGGCGACTTCTTTTTCGAGCACGGTGCGACCGCAGGCGCCTGGGTCTATGCCACCGTGGCCGGGGTCTATGTAGATGACTTCCCCATCGAGGGGACCCGGCTGTAGCTCTAAGGCGGGCATGATGCTTTCTACGGCGCGAGAAAAAGCCCCCGAGCCGATGATGAAAGCGGCAATGAGGAGCACGAAGAGCGCCGCGCGGGTGCTGAAAACGTAGAAAAAGGGGCGGCGTCTTCTTCGCACACCCCGTCTTCTCTCCATACAAATCCCCCGTGATCCGTTCTCCGATTCCTTCGTTCGGAATATTACTCGCGGTCGAGGGGCAATATGATTGGTTAGCGCTTGGAGAACTGAGGCGCCCTGCGCGCTTTCTTGAGACCGTACTTCTTGCGCTCCTTCATGCGCGGGTCGCGGGTCAAGAAGCCGGCCTTCTTGAGAATCGGCCTCAGGCTCTCATCGGCCAAGGTAAGGGCTCTGGCGACGCCGTGCTTGCAGGCTCCAGCCTGCCCTGAAAGCCCACCGCCCTGCACGTTGACGTACAGGTCGAACTTCCCCTCTGTTCCGGTGATCCTGAAAGGAGCGGTAACCTCGTGCTCCAGGGTCGGATTCATAAAATAACTGGACAAATCTTTCCCATTGACCTCAATCTTGCCGGTGCCGGGGAGAATCCTCACACGCGCGACCGCGGTCTTCCGTCTTCCCGTTGCGAATATCGCATCTGCCAAGTCTTACTCTCCTCCTTGCCAGTACGCCGGTTTCTGCGCGCTGTGCGGGTGAGTATTGCCCGTGTACACAAACAGCCTCTTTATGAGCTTCCGTCCGAGACGATTGTGCGGCAGCATACCCTTGACCGCAGTTTCCACAACGAGCCTTGGATTCTTCTTCAGCATCACTTCATAGGGCGTATACTTAGCGCCGCCCGGGTATCCTGAGTGGGTAAAGAAGATCTTGTCCTTCAGCTTGTTGCCGGTGAGCTTCACTTTCTCGGCGTTTATAATGATGACACTGTCCCCTGCGTCCACAGAGGGAGTGTACGTGGGCTTCATCTTTCCTCTAAGTATCGACGCGGCCAAAGACGCCACCCTACCAAGCGGCTTCCCTGAGGCGTCGATGATCCACCACTTGCGGTCGACCTCCGAGGGCTTAGCCATGTACGTCGCGCCCAAAATGAAAACCTCCTTACCGCCGATAAAACAAGCAACATACATTTTATCCGCGGCATGACTCCGGGTCAAGCAAAAGCACATGCAGATGCTACGGGACAGTGATATTGTCACCCCATAACTAGACAGAGACAATGTCACCATGGCGAGAGGAGACGTTTTCTTGTCTACGAAGGAAGCAAGAAGAGTTTACGTCATGGAACAGGTTGTAGCTGG
>DUSI01000062.1 GCA_012842685.1 Candidatus Fermentithermobacillaceae bacterium | reverse complement strand
GCCGCCGACTTCCTTCAGATTCCACCTCGCGATGGACACCCTTGTCTTAAGCTAACGGTTGGCGCTATCAACCCCCGTATCGGACTTTCACCGACTAGCTTGCGCCCATGCTGGGCGCACATGAAAAAACCTAGCAAATATAATAATTTGCTAGGTTTTTTTATTAATTTTACCTACATCCAATGCCTACATAATTAATATCATTACTTTGTGCTTCTTTTTTATCAAATATCCTGCAGCCATCTATTACCACAGGATTATTCATCAACTTCTTAAATTCGTCATAACCTATGCTTGAAATAACATCCCAATCTGTCATTATTACAGCTGCATCTGCATTCACCAAAGCATCTTTATAAATATCGAAATACTCTATATTGCTATAATCTTTTAGTTCTTTTTTTGCATTTTCAATAGCAACAGGGTCATAACACTTTATCAGTGCTCCCTTTTCTTGCAGACTTTTTATAAGCTTTATAGATTGAGATTCCCTTATATCGTCAGTACCAGGCTTAAACGATAAACCCAGTACAGTTATTGATTTGCTATTGAGTTCTCCGATTTTTTCTTTTAATAAATTTAATAACCTTTCTGTCTGGAAATCGTTTACTTCAATCACTGATTTCAATATTCTAGGCACATATCCTAGACTCTCTGAAAAGCTTATAATAGATTTTACATCTTTTGGAAAACAACTTCCTCCAAAACCACGTCCTGGTTTTAGATATTTTACTATATCGGGTTTAATCAGTTTTCCATCAATGTTGACAGACAAACGCCTATCCATATGGACTCCTTCTAAGAATTCAACAGCATCAATATCTCCAATTTCCTCAGAAACAGCAGCAATTTCATTGGAAAAGGAAATCAAAGTTGCCAGTAGTGCATTTGTTGCATATTTTATCATTTCTGCAGTTCTTGTATTTGTTCTAATAATAGGTGCACTAAAATAATCTTTATATATTTTACTAAATACATCAAAGCTTGTATCATCTATGGTACCTATTATAATCCTGTCCGGATTCATAAAATCCTCAACAGCGTTACCTTCCCTTAGAAACTCCGGATTCATCACAAGTCCGAACTCGCCCAGTTTTTTGCCGGACGCAACTTCCAATATATTTAAGACTATGGTATCTGTCGTTGTAGGAATTACAGTGCTTTTTACACACACTACATGATAATCTTTTTTCTCTTTTAAAACCATTCCTATATCATAAGCCGCTTCCTTTACATATTCCAAATCTATTTTGCCTTCAGTAAAAGGAGTTCCAACTGCTATTATCGATATTTCTGAATTTTCAACAGCATATTTTATATCCGTGGTAGCTTCCAGCTTATCTCCAAGAACATCAATAAGAAATTCATTCAGATTTTTTTCATAAATTGGTGTGATACCATTATTTATACTATCTACCACACTTTGAATTTTATCAACGCAGATAACTTTATGCCCTTTTTTAGCTAGGCATACTCCTGTAACTAGCCCTACATAACCGGTTCCAATGATCGATATATTCATGCCTATACACCCGTCTTCTAATTTTAAAAAATATTTTCCGTAAAACCTGGAGAGATTTCTTCAATCTCTTCAATCTTTTTCCTTAATACATTTATATAGTGTTCATACACATAACCTTTTGGTTCAAACTGCCAAAGCATAATATAATCTTTTTTGTTCACCATTCTAAGACCACTAAAGTGATAAAATACCAATCTGGTATTATTGACAAATACTTTTTTATCATATACTTTAATCTGATATAGATGTTCATTCCATGATGCCACATTAAATCCTGGATGTTCAAGATAGTAAATATTTCTGAAATGTTTCCTTAACTTGTCTAGATGACCTTGATCACCAAAATTGC
>DUSI01000037.1 GCA_012842685.1 Candidatus Fermentithermobacillaceae bacterium | reverse complement strand
CTTGAAGCCCAGCTGGCAGGGCTGGAAGCTGCGAGGCCCGGGGTGCCCGGGAAAGAGGTCGACAGAGCCGCCAGGAAAGTCATAGAAGACGCAGGGTATGGTGAGTATTTCGGCCACGGGACGGGCCACGGAGTGGGCCTCAACGTCCACGAAGGGCCCAGCGCCGGGAAGAAGGGCGAGACCATCCTTGAACCCGGAATGGTGATAACCGTGGAGCCCGGAATCTATATACCCGGATTCGGGGGGTGCCGCATCGAGGACTTGGTTGTGATAACTGAAAACGGCAAGGAGATACTCTCCACAAGCCCCAAAGAACTTATCGTCATAGAAAGCTCCTAAACCGTCTGAGAGAGGTGTCCGCATGATATCCACGAACGACTTCCGCACCGGAGTGACCATTGAGGTTGACGGCCAGCCTTGGATTGTCGTGGATTTCCAGCACGTCAAGCCGGGGAAAGGCTCTGCTTTTGTTCGGGCCAAAATCAAGAATGTGATAACGGGAGCGGTGCTTGAGAGGACCTTCAACGCGGGAGAGAAGCTTCCGAGAGCCCACATCGAGAGAAGAGAGGCCCAGTTCCTCTACGCCGTCGGCGACGACTACACTTTCATGGATAACGAAACCTACGAACAGGTTACCCTCAAGCGGGAAGACATAGGCAGCGGCGTGAACTACCTCAAGGAGAACATGAACGTCGTCATCCTGAGCTATGATAACAGGGTGATTGGCGTGGAAGTCCCCAACTTCGTCGAACTGGTGGTAGTCGAGACGGAACCGGGGTTCAAAGGTGACACGGCGACAGGTGGCAGCAAGCTGGCGAAACTCGAAACCGGTGCCACGATTAGGGTACCGCTCTTCGTGAACGTAGGCGATGTGCTTAAGGTGGATACCAGGACGGGCACCTATATAGAACGAGTGTAGCTTACAGCCGGTCGTGGTGTTCGATAGATGATATTGGCCGTTTGGCCGGGGAGTCGAAAACAAAGGAGGGGTTCAAGTGTCTCAGCTCAAAGAGAGGGTCGCCTATCTCCAGGGACTCGTCGAGGGTCTGGAGATATCCGACAACACCAAGGAAGGCAAGGCTATTAGGGTCATTTCCGACGTGCTCAAAGAGATGGCCCAGGCCATCGAGGAGCTGGCGGAAGCCCAGGATGATCTGGAAGAGTACGTCGAGTCCATCGACGATGACCTTTCTGACGTCGAGGAAGAGCTCTACGGCGACGAGTTCGTCGAGATCGAGTGCCCGAACTGCGGTGAGCTCCTGGAGGTAGAAGCAAAGGTCCTCGACGATCCCGACACCGAGATAGTCTGCCCTGAGTGCGGCGAGGCTTTCTCCCAGGACGATATCGAGTGGGACGACGAGGACGACGACTTCGACTTCGCATGCGAGTGCGAAGAGGAACACGAAGACGAGGATGACGAAGACGAGGAGGACCGTGTGGACGAGTAACCTGACACGGTCTGGCAGTGGATGAGGCTCTGAGGCGATTGGGCTGCGGGTTCAGAAGTCTGTGGCCCTGGCTCACTGCTGGTGCAGACCTGCTCAGAGAAATGGCGCCCTTCGGGGCGCCTTTCCTTGTTAGAGAGCCCCAGGGCTAACGGTTATATGTAACTATTAGCCTATGGCGGTAGCATTGTTGGCTAGTGGTGCCACTGTGCCGAGTCCATGCCTATTCCAATAGGGGGCGAATAGCCCTGCGCTACCTCTCCGCCCAGTCATACCGCCCTGGTTTCCAAAATATGTTATGACAACGGAGAGGTGAGGCGGCCATGGTTTTCCCAGGGAAAACGGGCTTAGTCGCGAGTCGATCCGAAGTCAACCCGTCTTCTGTCGACCGGTTTTCCGCTGTCCGCGCCGCGTCGCCAGAAGAACCCGGGTGGGAAGCGTTCGAGCGCGATGTGCTGCCCCTTCTCTCCGGGAGGCTGCGCGGCACCATCCTGGAAGCTATCCCCCGGGGGTCTCCCGTGAGCGAACTCCGCGTGCGGGCAGGCCGCCCGGTCTGCGTGGTACTCCCAGGGCGAGACATCTTGCTGGACGGCTCTTCCCCAGACCTACCGAAGCTGGTCCCCACGCCGGAAGAGGTCTCGAAAACCCTCTCCCTGATCAGTGACTGTTCCTATTACGCTCTTGAAGCTGAATTCGCGAGCGGCTACATAACCATACCCGGTGGGCACCGGGTCGGTCTCAGCGGCGAAGCCGCGGTCTGGGCCGACGGGAGCGTCCGGATACGCGAAGTCTCGGGGCTCTGTTTCAGGATAGCGAGGGCGGTCAAGGGCGCAGGGGCGCGCCTTGCGAGACGGCTGGCCGGGTCAGATGGGCGCTTGGCTTCTACCCTCATCGTTTCCCCCCCAGGGGGCGGCAAGACCACGCTTCTCAGAGATCTCTGCCGCATCTCGAGCGAAGGGATGCCCGAAGCAGGGATACGGCCTTCGCAGGTCGCCATCGTCGACGAACGCTCCGAGATAGCAGCGTGTTACCGTGGAGTCCCCCAGCACGACGTAGGTCCGCGGACGGACGTGCTGGACAGGTGCCCCAAAGCCCGGGGCATCATGATGGTCATGCGCTCGGTAGGACCCGAGGTGGTGGCCACCGACGAGATCGGAGGGGACGATGACGCCCGGGCTGTGGCCGCGGCCATCTCCGGCGGGGCCGTAGTCCTCGCCACCTGCCACGGCAGCAGCCTGGAACAGCTCAAAATGCGGCCTTACTCAAGATGGCTCGTCTCCGGAGGGTATTTCGAAAAGGCCGTGGTCTTGTCCAAGCGGATGGGTCCTGGGACGGTGGAGTATGCCGGTGACATGCCCGAGATGTAGGCTCTGAGGCCGGTGCTGGGGCTCGAGACTAAGGGTTTCTCAAGGGTGTCTGCTCGCGGAAGACAAGGGACGGTGGAAAGGTATGGTCGTGCTGCTGAAACTGACCGGGGTATCCTTTATCCTCGCTGCCGCCGGCGCCGCCGGTTTCGGCGTGGCCCGGGCGCTGGAAGACGAGGTAAGTGAGATCAGGAAGCTTGAGGCTGCGCTCGACGTTCTAGCGTCGGAGGTTTCCTATATGCTCAGGCCTCTTCCTTCCGCCATGACCGCGGCGGGAAAGAGGGTAGGCGGGGCCGTGGGGGAGCTCCTCTGTCTCATGGGGAGCCGCACCGGGATATCTGGCAGGCAGACGCCCGAAGACGTGTTCCGTTCGGCCATGGAAGAGACAGACCTCCGGGCGCTGCCACACTTCGTCAGGGAAGTCTTAGGAGAACTCGTGAAGGGCTTAGGCGTAAGCGGTCATAAGGAGCAGCTCAGGCTTATAGACATGTCCATAGACAGGGTACGGTCTTACCTGGCTTCCGCCGAGGTCGAGTGCCAGAAAAAGGCCAGGATGTACCGGTATTTAGGCGTCCTAACCGGGCTCGCGGCAGCCATCGTGCTCATCTAGGCGAGGGGGTTTACCTATGCTGAGCGTCGATCTCATCTTCAAGATCGCCGGGCTCGCGATCATCGTTTCAGTGCTGCACTCGGTCCTCAAGCAGGCCGGCAAAGAAGAGTACGCGTGGCTCGTCACCCTTACCGGGATAGTCATCGTCCTCACGCTGGTAACGGGCCTTGTGGCCGAGTTCTTCAACTCGGTAAGGTCGACGTTCCAGCTCCCGTGAGGTGCTCCCTGTGGACATCTTTCAGGTGGTCGCGCTCGGAATTGTGGCCAGCGTAGCCCTGCTCCTCATCAGGAAGGAAAGGCCGGAGATATCCTTAGGTCTTTCGCTGGTCGTCGGAGTCATGCTTTTTCTCGTGATCCTCCCCCGGCTCAGGTCGGTCGTCGCCGTATTCGGGACTTTGGCTTCGGAATCGGGAGTAGAGCCCCTCTATTTCGGGATCATCCTGAAGGTCTTGGCCATCTCCTACATCGCCGACTTGGGGGCTTCGATATGCCGGGACGCCGGCGAGGAAATGGTGGCGAGCAGGGTAGAGATGGCGGGGAAGATACTCATCCTGGTGTCCGCCCTGCCTATAGTCCAGGAAGTCCTGAACGTGATTAGGGCGCTCATGTCGTGAGGGTGAGGGGAATGGGCAGGAAGGGATACCTGAAGTGGCTTCCGTACATACTGTGGTCCCTGGCGCTTCTTTCGTGCGCCTTTGCCCCCGCAGGCACCGCCCTGGAGCCCGGCGTCGAGCCTTGGGGAGCCGCAGAGCCAGGCGCGGGCGAGCCGTGGGAGCCTTCCCTCAGGAACCTCGAGGAGTCCGGCATGACCGGGCCGATCGACCGCGCATTCAGGGAGATCGTCGGAGACGGAGAGATGGGCTGGCGGCAGATCGTCTCAGACATACTGTCCGGGAAAGGGCTTCCCCTGGACGACCTGGGCAAGATGTTCGCGAGGAGCGCCGCGGGAGCCCTCCTCTCAAACTCCAAGGTCCTCGGGAGGATCGTGCTTATCGGCGTCGCCATGGCCTGTCTTGAGGTCCTTGCCCAGACCGTTGCGCCGGGAGGGGTCAACAGGCTCGCCCTATGGGCGTCCCACCTGGCCCTCGTGGCCCTGGCTGTGCTCACTTTCCGGGACGTGTTGAGTATAGCCAGGACCGCCATGGAGAACCTCCGGGCCGCGTTTTTCGCCTTCATCCCAGCGCTCTCGGGGCTTTCTCTCGTGTCCGGCATGCCCGTCACCGCGGGGGTGCTGCACCCCCTGGTATTTGGGATGGGGACTGTGGCCAGCGTGTTTGTACTGGATGTGGCCTTCCCCATGATATACACGTCCATCGCCCTGGACCTCGCGGGGAACCTGGGCGGCGGAGAGAGGGCATCGGGGATCGCGTCTATGCTCAGGCAAGTCGCGTTCATCGGGATGGGGATCCTTATGGCCTGTTTTGTCGGCGCGGTGCAGGGCCAAAAGGCGGCTTCAGGGCTGGCCGACGGCATGGCTTACAGGACGGCCAAGTACATGAGCGGGACCTTTATACCCGTGGCGGGAAAGCTCGTGAGCGACACCATGGACATGTTCTTCTCGTCGGCGCAAGGCCTCAAGTCGGCCATCGGGCTTGTGGGTTGCATAGCACTCTTTGGCGCCCTCTTCTCGCCCCTATTGGAGATCCTCTCCTGTCTGGTGGTATGGAGGCTTTCCCTGGCCATCCTCGGGCCCCTCTGCGAAGGTGGAGTCAATAAGTCTCTGAAGAGCATGTCTGAGGGGATAGCCCTTGTGGCCATGTCGGTGTTCGTGACATGCTTCGTATTCGTCATCTGCCTTTCCCTGGTTGCCCAGGCGGCGAGGCCGGTCTAGGTTGCCCCCGGGGGAATCGCGGGCCGGCGTCCGGGGCGGTAGGAACCTCGCCGGAGGGGGCAGTCCGGTTGGTAGGGAGACAGTCCGGCGGGAAACGGATCTCCTGCCGGAGGCGGAGGTGTAGCCGGTGGAAGCAGTGAGGGAATGGGCCCGTGGAGTTTTCGTCCTTGCGGTCTTCGCGTCTACGGTGATGCTCCTCGTGCCCAAGTCGGTCATCAGGCAGGCCCGGTTTGTGTCAGAGCTGCTCCTCCTCTTGTGCGTCATAGCCCCTCTGGCAGGGGTACTCAAGGGGGGCACCTTCGGGCTTCCCGGCAGGGCCGCCCAGACCTTCGCAGATTTCTCCCTGGGCGACTTCTACAGCGCTGAGACAGCCCGGCGCATCGGCGAACTGGCAATTACATGCGGCGTCGAAGTCAAGTCAGTCTCGGTGCGCACGAAAGACGGGGGGTTTTCCCTGGACACGGTGAGCGTTTCCGTATCCCCGTGTCCAGATGACCGCCTGGACGAATTCCACAAGGCGATCCAGGTTTACACCGGTATACCTGCGGAAAAAGTGGAGATCTCAATCGCCGGTCCCTAGAGAGGTGAGAAGAAGTGAGAACCGCCGTGGATGCCAAAGCCCTTATCAAGCCCCAGTACCTGAAGCTTGTCCTGCTCGGGTTGCTGGGGGTCGCTTTGATTCTGGCCGGATCCTTGCTGTCTGGCAGGCCGGGCGCCAGGGCCACTGAAGACGATTCGGTGGCCGGGATACTGGAGCACGCGAAGGCGCTGGAGGCCGCCCTCGAAGAAGCCTTGGGGTCCATAAAGGGCGTCGGAAAGGTAAGGGTCAAGGTCACGCTTGAATCGGGACCCGAGAACGTGTATGCCGCAAGCGTCACCAGATCGATGAACTCCCAGACAGAGACCCTTTCAGGCGGCGAGATCAGGCAGACCATCTCCGAGAACGAGACATCCCAGCCTGTGAGCGGGCGCTTTGGGACATCTGAGACTCCCCTCCTCGAAAAGACGGTCCTTCCCCAGGTGGCGGGCTGCCTGATCGTCGCCGAAGGCGCTTCGAATTCCGGGGTCAAGGAGGAGTTATACCGGGCGGCCCAGGCCCTCTTGGGCATCCCGCTTTACAAGATACAGGTGGCCCCTATGAAAGGAGGAAACTAGGGTGCGCTACGTGAGTTTCTCCCATAGCGCCCCCAGAGCGGGCGTCCTCAGGAAAGTGAACTGGAAGGTCGTGCTTTACGTTTTGCTCCTCGTTGCGCTCGTCTATTACGTGGTGTCCAAGTGGTCCCAGTTTGCCCTGTTCTCTTCTGAAGACGACGCCGTGCCCGCGACTTCTGCAGTGGGCGGGGGCACCGACTTCTTTGTGGAACTCAAGCTCGACAGGGAAAAGACCCAGAAAGAGCAGATCGACATGCTAAAGGCCGTGATAGATGACCCCAAGGCTCCCAAAGAGGCCAAGGACGCCGCCTACGCCCAGTACCTGTTCCTGGTGGATGCTATGGGCAAAGAGCTTAAGATCGAAGGCCTCCTCAAGGCTAAGGGATGGGATTCTCTCGTGTTCTTGTCGCCGGACGCCTGCACCGTCGCAGTCAGGACGAAATCTCTCACCGAGCGGGACGTAGCCCAGATCGGGGAGGCCGTAAGGAAAGTCACAAGATTGAGCCTAGACAAGATCACGGTCTTCTCTTGTGAGTGAACCGGCCATGGGAATACGGTTCGACGCGGACTGTTTCCAGGCGGGTCTCTGGCGGTCGGCG
>DUSI01000036.1 GCA_012842685.1 Candidatus Fermentithermobacillaceae bacterium | reverse complement strand
GTGAGCGGGTTGTGAGCCGGGCACCTAGGGGCCGTGGCGCGCAAGGCCCGCGGTTTTTCTCATGAGAGTCGCGAAACGCCTGTTGACACGTGCTTCCCGGACGAGTATGATGGTTCTTGCTGACTCGTGTGTCGGGATGGCGGAACTGGCAGACGCGTACGTTTGAGGGGCGTATGGTGAACACCGTGCGGGTTCAAGTCCCGCTCCCGACACCATAATGGCATATAGGCCCGCGAGTCTCTCTGTGGGTCATCACATAAAGTGGCCGGAACGGCCACTTTTTGCTCGTGATTGAGGGCGGCCACATTATGCCTGTAAGACAGGTACATATAGTATCAGACTTCGGTCAGGATGAACCTTCAGCGAGTGAACCATAATCGTCCGCGTCTCTACCCACCTGCTTCCCCTTTCGACTCAGTTGCTAGAGGAGAGTTGCCAGTCCAGATTCTCCCACAGGGGTGAACCTCGCATACGAACAGCTGTTCAGGTTCGCCGTTTTACCTAACATGCCCTACACAGACACGCCAAGGACTTGCGAAGAGACACTAAACACACCGAGCCGGTCTTAGGTACGACGCTGAGAGATGTCTACGTATGTCCAGAATGAAAGACTCTCTACCGCGGCTCCAGGCTTGACACAAGAAGACATCATGTCATAATATTAACAAGATAGGGGAGGAGTGCCATATGCGGCGTAGAGTGGGATATTTTACTCTTGCTGCCTTGGTTGTCTTGGCGCTATGGGCTATAAGTCAGGCTTCGGGGGCTCCAACAGCATTTCCGGTGAGGATACGCAGTATTGACAACAACGGTGTGCCTGTAGACGGTGCAATGATATGGCTATACGGGCACACCAAAGAAGGCGTAAGGTTATTGGCAAGCGGCGTGAGTGGCAAGAATGGATATGTTGATCTCAGTGTGTCCCTTGAAATGCTATCTAGCAGATATGACCCAAGAGACTATATATTTGAGACTCATGCGTTCAAACCAGGATTGGGACTTGCTGTCAAGACATGGGCGGTGGCTGCCGACGGCTATGGGATCAATCACGTTAAGGAAGTGGTATTGCGAGAATGGCATATGGCCGTCTCCCCACTTAGCGCAAAATCTGGCAGCGGCAAGTATCGAACAATCGAGTCGGGACCTCCTAATGACTTCACCGACCAAGTTCGGGTGCAGCAGCTTCATTACATCGCAGGCCTCAACGTACAAGTAAAATACACCACTACGACATCCACCACGATCGAAGCTGGCATGAAGTACATCTATCCAACAGTAGGCACCTGGACTGTTACGGGAACCGTTACGAAAAAGACTGGAACAGAGTGTACGTGGCATTCAAGTGCAGACCGGGCTTATTGTCATTGGCTGGAGACACGTTTTACGTTTAGAGAAACCTATTGGGAGTTGCAGGAAGAGGATGGAGACATTCCAGGAGTCTGGCATACGATCCAAGCATGGAAACAGATTACTCCATTAACTCACAATGGTGGCAACAACTATGGTGCTCGGATCTCCTGTACGACCTGCAAGAAGGACCTTGAGGCCGTACTGACACAGCCTTCGATTTACGGTACGGCTTTTGAGGTATCTACTCCTGGAAGCGTCAAGAAGACCGTAACTGGCTCTCTCAGCACTTCTTGGGGATATGACGGAAAGAACTTCGCCGTGACCGCGAGTTATGCTGAGAACAGCGAGATCTCACACGAATTTTCACACCAGGATCCTAGCAGGCGTTACGGAGCGTACGACATGAAGACGGGTGTCGTTTACTATGTGACTAGGGAACCGTTGAACTAGGCAACTAGGGAAGAGTGTCTGTTCGGTAATCTACGCGTCAGCGATTGATGGAACGAGGCAATTCTCGACCTTGCCTCGTTTCGGTTCACGCTTGGCACTAGGGTTAAGCCCGGTCGAAGATCCCGCCACCAGAGGTGCGGAGGTTTTCTTCTTAAGGCATAACGAAAGGCCCGTCTGTATGCTTTGAGGACGGTTTCCCCAACCGTTATCGGTGAAGACCCGTTCTTGCAGAAGTTTAGGGACACTACGTTCAACGTTTGACCTCATTGAAGTGAGCTGGGCGCTTCGAGGAACATGGTCAGGAAATATCTACGGGTTAGAGAAATGCGCGAGAGAAAGCCTGCGGCCCGCAGGCCCTCAATTTAGACAGGCCACCCACCGGGATGCACTCCTTCGGGGGTTTCGTATTTGCCCAGATCGTTTACTTACCGGCGGCGAACCGCTTCACCAATTCCGGAATGGGGACGAGGTCTTCGACGACGGCGTCTGCGCCAGTGTCCTCATCAAGAGGGCGCCTCTTACAGAATACGGCCTTCATCCCCATGAGCTGCGGCCCGCGGACGTCCTCGAAAACGCTGTCTCCCACGAAGACGACCTCGTGAGGTAGCACACCTGCCTCCTTTAGCGCGGCTTCGTAGATGGCCGGATGAGGCTTGCGCCATCCCACGGCCGAACTGTACACCCTGAAATCCAAGTACTGCTGTAGACGGCACTCTACCAAGAACTCGTCGATTATATGGGGCTGGATAGCGGTATTGGAGACGACCCCAATCCGGATACCCGGAAATGCTGCCTTGAGCCTGGCGAGTACTCTCTCGGACTCAGAGTAAGGCGTGGAGTACCTCGTGAGATCGCGACCAAACTGAGCGGCAGTCGACTGGTCGGTCAGCTCTTTTCCGAAAAGACGCCGGACGATATCGCCCACGAGCCTGTCCACGGTTATCTCTGCGAAGGAGGCATGGGCGAAGTCCTCGCGTTTAAGGGCTTCGCTGCGATCGCTCTGCCCGTCTGACATGGCCGACATGAGACTCAGCTCGAACTCCCGGCGCAGGCGCGTGGCTTCGTCCGGAGATAGGCCAGCGAGAAGGTAACCTGGAAGCCTCTCGGCCGCCCTCCTGGCTGCGGATTCCACGACTTCCTCCTTGGTATGATCCCCGAAAGGCGCCCATAGAGTCCCGCCCAGATCGAAGAATACGGCTTTCATCTAAGCCCCTCCAAGCAGCTGTAGTGTATGCGCGACATATCGTCTACAGATTCTACACAAAGAGTAACACATCCTACGCTTGGGGAAACCTGCGTCCGCGAGCATTCTACGCGTCTTGCTGTTCAGACTATGGCTAGACAGATATGATATCCTTCCCCTGTGAGACCTACAGAAAGCGCTTTTCAGTCAGAGCTTGCTTTGCCCGGAGGTTTCATCTGTGCTGGCTACAGAGAAAAAGACGCAGAACGGCGAAAAAGCATCCATAGCAGCACACAACAGGAAGTTCTTCATAGCGGACGGGATGTTTTTCAACCTGGGTTCGTCCTTCATAGACGCCCACACGGTGCTTCCGACCTACGTGAGCACGCTGACGTCTTCGCCTCTCCTAATCGGCCTTGCGAGCACCATCAGGGGTTTCGGTTACCTTGCGCCGCAGATCTTCGTCGCGGGCTACATCCAGAGGATGCCCAAGAAAAAGCCCTTCATGATGGCAACTGGTCACGTAATGCGCCTCGCCGCCGTGGGCATGGCCCTTTCGGCTCTCTTCGCGAACGTAGACAAAAGGCTCGCTCTGGTTATCTTCTACGCGTGTCTGGTGCTTGTGGCTTTGGGCGACGCGTTCAGCGGTCTACCTTGGATGGATCTCGTAGCGAGGACCATCCCGGCCGAAACCCGCTCTAGCCTTTTCGGCACCATGCAGGCCCTGGGGGGTATCTCATCTTTCGCCGCGGGGTTCCTCACCCGCTACCTCCTTGCCATGGAGTCCAGCTACCCTTTGAACTACGCCTTAGTTATGGGCCTTGGCTCCCTGGGGCTTTACTGCTCCCTTGGCGCCATGCACTTCCTGAAAGAGCCTCAGGCTCAGGAGCCCGCTCGCGCGGTGCCGATGGGGGAGTACCTCAGGCGTCTTCCCGAGGCCTGGAGGGCAAACCCTCTCTTCCGCAGGCTCATGTTCGTCCGTGTGCTCCTCGGGAGCCTCTATCTGGCCCTCCCGTTTTTCGCCATACATGCCCAGAGGGATCTCGGGTTTCCTGCCGCCACCGTGGGGCTTTTCGTGTCCGCGCAGATGGTGGGCAACGTCATAGGAGGCCCTGTCTGGGGCTTTGTGGGCGACAGAAAGGGGGCGGTGTGGGTGATAAGGGCCGTGGCCTCACTGGTGTTCGGGACAGGTGCTCTCGCCCTGGCGGCAAGGCTGGCCTTCTTCGCAGGACTGAAAGCCATAGCCTATGCTTCCTACTTCCTCCTGTATTTCATCCTCGGCGGAGGTTTCGGGGGAGTATGGATAGGTTTCACCAGCTACACGATGGATATCGCCCGGCCTAGCACCAGTGCCACTCTGGTGGGACTGCTGAATACCATCGCAGGTCCCCTGACCTTGCTTACCGTGGTCGGCGGGTGGCTTGCGTCACGGCTGGGATACGCCGCCGTGTTCGCGGTTGAAGCGGCGATCGCGCTCGCCGGATGTCTCGCAGCTTGGCGGATCCCCGATTCTCGAGACCACAGGTGTCCCGGCGAGAGCTAGCGCCCTCTCCAGTTTCATGCGAAGGGACACATACCGGCGCTCTAGAAGCCAGAACTCCGGTCACTTCACCAAATAATTAGCTAATTAACCGACAAACAGTTGCTCCTAACAGGATAGGATGGTATGGTTTGGTTGAAGGGGTTGTGCCTGTGTGCACGATCACAAACTGTGCCACCTCAGCCTCTTTCACCGCTCCTATTTGGTCCTCTGGGCCTGACTCAGGCGCGGAGGACCGTGGGATGGGCTCACGCTCATCCCCTTTTTTGCTTATAGCCTGAAGATGGCTCTCCTGGAGGATGTTAGCGCTCACCAGTCGAATATCTTTGCGGAGGCGATGGGATGGCCATGTACGACCAGACGGAAGCGCCCGCTGAAAGAAATCGGGCTACAGTGAACCCTTATGACCCGGCAAAATCCCTCCTTCTCGGATGGCTAATCGCATTGCTCACGCCCAGGGATGCCCTGGGGTGGCTGCCCAGCGCGGTGTTTTCCTGTCTGGCAGCTCTCCTTATTGTCTCCAAGAAGGCCGATCCGGTTGGACGAATGTTCCGGTTGAACCCGGTTAGTCTCTATACGCTTGCGTTTCCCGTGGCACTAGGGGTTCTCCTCACATCGCTGGAGCTTGCCGTGTGGGAAGGGATTGATTATGCCACAGGCCGCGCTCTGGGCCGCTGGGCAGAGCTATTTCCAGCGCCTATCGCGAGTACACCCTCTGCCAGGGATATCCTGTCCGCCTGCCTCGTCGCGCCCGTTGCGGAAGAGATGTTCTACAGGGGTTTCTTTTCTTACGCCCTCATGCCCCTCGGAGCCGGCTGGGCGATCGTGCTGCCCTCGGTCTTCTTTGGGCTCAGTCACCACCCCATTGGAATGGCGGGGGCGTTTGCCGGTGGCCTGATAGCTGCGACGCTTACGATGAGGCACAAGTCGGTGGTGCCTGCCATCATCCTGCACATGGCGGAGAACACCTACCTGTGCCTGCTTGCCGTACTAGGAAGCCGCTACTCAGGGAGAGAAAACCTCGGCGATGTCCTTTACTATGGCCTTATCGTGTCGGGTATCCTTCTAGGCCTGAAGATCCGGCCCGAGCTCAAGTTGCTTTGGAATGACGTAAAGGGGGCCTTCAAAGATTTCGGGGCCCGCCCCCGCTTCGGCCAGAACATGAGGTTCCTTTTCAAGCACTGGTCGTACATCCTGCTGGTGCTCGTACTGGCCTTTTCCATCGCCTTGATAGTCCTGGTCTCTATATCGGGCGAGCCCCTTTGACCTGCGCATTTAGCCCTTGCGGCTAAGGTTCTCGATATCTATGAGCGCCTTATGGCCATTGAGATCCACCGCGTCTTTGGAGCCGACCTCACCCTCTTCGAACAAGAGCTCGTCGCACAGTGTGTCTCCAGTGATGTAGGCTTTATGGGCCTCAATGGCCTCTCCGACTACGTCGTCGCTCGTGATGCGCAGCCTGATATGGTCCGTAACGTTAAAGCCCTTGTTTTTCCTGGTCGTCTGGACTTTTGAGACGATCTCCCGGGCGATCCCTTCGAGCATCAGTTCCTTGGTTATCTCGGTGTCCAGGATGGCAAAGGTATCCCCGGCCGCCTCGACGGCGAAACCCTCGCGGGGGGTGATCCGCACCTGGAGGTCTTCGGGGAGGAGGACTATCCTCTCAGTCGCCTCTGTGGGCAACGTCTCGGCTTCTACCGGTATCTCGACTTCGACCCTGCCTTCCTTTTCGAGCAAGGATACAATCGCGGCGGGGTCGGCCGAACCCAGACGTGCCTGGATGAGGCGGAGTCTCTTCCCGAACTTGGGGCCCGCCACCGGCAGGTTGAGTTTCACCTCGTAGTCGACGTACGTCCCAAGGTCGGCCACGTACTCCACGGCTTTGACGTTCAGCTCCTCCTTGATGAGGTCCTCTACGGGCTCGAGAGTGGACCTGTGCTTGCCGCTCACGAGGACCTTGGAAAGCGGCTGCCTGGTCTTTATCTGCACCTTGTTTCGCACCGCGCGGCCGAGGGAGACCACCTGCATCGCGAGGCCCATCTTTTCCTCGAGGGTCTTGTCTATGAGCGACTCGTCGGGTTCAGGATAGAGCTCTAAGTGCACCGACTCGAGGGCTTTGCCTCTGGTGAGGTTCAAGTAGATGTCCTCGGCGAGATACGGCGCGAAAGGCGCCATCATCTTGGCGATGCCCAGGAGCACCTCATGGAGCGTCAGGTAGGCTGCCTTCTTGTCGAGATCGAACTCGTTGGACCAGAAGCGCTCCCTATTGCGCCTCACGTACCAGTTGGATACCTCATCTACTACGAAGTCGGCGATGGAGCGCACGACTTTGGTGAGCTCATAGGATTCCATGTCCTCGCGTATCTCTCTTACCAGCGAGTTCATACGGGATATTATCCACCTGTCGATCTCCGGGCGGTCCTGGACGGAGATGGACAGTTCGTTGGGATCTATCCCGTCGATGTTGGCGTAGAGGGTAAAGAACGCGTAGACGTTCAGAAGCGTCCCGAAGAAGCGCGAGGCTGTCTCCCGCACACCGTCTTCGTCAAACCTGGTGGGTACCCAAGGCGGCGAGACGGCTACCAGGTACCACCTCAGGGCATCCACGCCGAACTTGTCGATCATCTCCCACGGGTCAACCACGTTTCCCCTGGACTTGGACATCTTCTGGCCGTCTTTGTCGAGCACCAGGTCATTGACCAGGACCGACTTAAACGCAGATCGCCCGAAAAGGAAGGTGGAGATCGCCATGAGCGAGTAGAACCATCCCCTCGTCTGGTCGAGCCCTTCGCAGATGAAATCGGCGGGGAAGAGCTCATGGAAGTCGTCCTTGTGCTCGAAGGGATAGTGCCACTGGCCGTAGGGCATTGAGCCCGAGTCGAACCAGCAGTCGATGACTTCGGGGACGCGAGTCATGACGCCGCCGCAGGGACACCTCAGGTGGATCTCGTCCACGTAAGGCCTGTGGAGGTCAATGGTATCGGGATCGACCTTTTCAACCGCCCGCTCGGCGAGCTCCTTCCGGGATCCGATGGAGGCAAGCTCCCCGCAGCTTTCGCACCGCCAGATGTTTAGGGGCGTGCCCCAGTAACGGTTGCGGGAGAGCGACCAGTCTACCAGGTTCTCAAGCCAGTCGCCGAAGCGGCCCTTGCCGACGTGCTCGGGGTACCACCGCACTTCCTTATTGGCGGCAATGAGCTGGTCTTTGTACTTGGTCGTCGCGATATACCAGGATTTCCTGGCGTAATAGAGGAGGGGAGTGTCGCACCGCCAGCAGTGGGGATAGGAGTGGGTGAGGCGCTCCTTCTTGAAGAGTTTACCCTCATCCCTGAGTCGCCTGATGATCTTCGGGTCTGCCTCCTTGACGAACTCCCCGGCCCAGTCGGTCACCTGTGGGACGAACCTACCCTGTTCATCGACCAGATGGACCAATGGGATCCCGTATTTCTGGCAGGTCTTGTAGTCGTCCTCGCCGTATGCGGGAGCCGTATGGACGAGCCCGGTACCGTCGGTGGTCATCACGTAGTCTCCGAGGGTCACGTAGAACGCCTTGCCCCCGAGTTTCTCCGCGTCCACGAAGGGGAAGAGCTGCTCGTATTCCAGGTATTCCAGCTCTTTCCCGGGAAACTCGTCGAGGATCTCCGCGTCCTTGCCCAGGACCGCTTCCACCCGGTCTTTGACGATGTAGTAGATGTCGTCGCCCAGTTTCGCCCTCACGTAGGTAGATTCAGGGTTCACGGTCACCGTTAGGTTTGAGGGGAGAGTCCAGGGCGTCGTGGTCCAGATGAGGAGGTATTCGTTTGGCTTACCCTTAACCTTCATCCGGACATAGATGGAATCGATCGTCTCGTCCTTGTAACCCAGGGCCACCTCGTGGGAAGCAAGAGGAGTCCCACAACGGGGGCAATAGGGGAGGATCTTGTGCCCCTCATAGATCAGACCTTCGTCGAAATAGCGCTTGAGGATCCACCATACTGTCTCGATGTAGTCGTTATCCATGGTGATGTACGGATTCTCGAGGTCCACCCAGTACCCGATCCTCTCGGTGAACTCGCGCCAGAGCTTCTCGTAGGTAAGGACAGACTCGCGGCAGGCGCTATTGAACTTCTCTATCCCGTACGCCTCGATCTCAGGTTTGCAAGTCAGCCCCAGCTGTTTCTCTACTTCGATCTCCACCGGCAGACCGTGGGTGTCCCATCCCGCTTTCCTGTGGACCTGATATCCCTGCATCGTCTTGTAGCGGCAGGCGATGTCCTTGAGGGCGCGGGCCATTAGGTGGTGGATGCCCGGTTTCCCGTTTGCGGTGGGCGGTCCCTCGTAGAATATCCACTTGGGCGCGCCTTCCCTGATGGATACGCTCTTCTTGGCGATGTCGTTGTCCTTCCAGTACTGGAGGATCCGGTTTTCGACCTCGTTGACAGACCTCTTGGGGTCTACCTCCCTGAAAAGTGCCATGTACAGTCCTCCTTCACCGTGTGATCCGTCTTGGGTCCGAGGACCCTGCCCTCCTTAGGGCGCATGCATCTCGCAAACAAAAATCGCCCTGCAAGGGGCGACTTAGATCGCGGTACCACCCAGCTTAGCGCGCAACCTCAGGGAACCCCTCCGCGGCGGTTCCGGTCGTACTCCAGGTTCCACCTCAAAAGGGATGGGTCTTGCGCGCTCACTTTACTGCCTCGTAACGCTGGCAAGACGTGCAGGTCTACTCGGGCGCGGGTACTGCTTGCCCGGCTGCCCTTTCGGCTGCAGGCTCGGGGGTGATATTCAGGAGTTCCTGAGCGCCGGACTCCCACCTCACGCCGGCTCTCTTGGCCCGGAGAGCTCCTTACTCGTCCCCTTCACTGCCTTTTGCTCACTTCTCAATGATACCCACGAGACGGGAAGGACGCTACACTTCCCTCGTTGTCGAGATTCTACCACCTTGCGCCCAGAAATGCCACCTCTGAGCTCCGGCCATACCCTTTGCGCCTGGCAGGAGCCGAGCCCCCCACGGCAGGTATCCCGTCATGTCGTGCCGAAGCTATCCTGGGGGTATGGCCATGACCAGGATCGTGCTCTTTGATCTGGACGGAACTCTCCTTCCGGTGGAAACAGAGTTTTTCTTGACCCATTACATGGACGCCCTGGCGGGCTATTTCGAGGGGGTCATGACTTACGAAGCTTTCCGGAAGGCACTCCTCGGCGCGACACTTGAGACCATAAACAACCTTGACCCAGGCGCCAGGAACTTTGAGGCCTTCGCCGAGTCGTTTTCTCGCCTTTCGGGCCTCCCGTGGGATGACGTGTGGCCGATCATAGATCGCTATTACGCCGAGCGGTACCCGAAGCTGCGCGTGCATGTGCCGGAAAACCCCGCTGCCAGGGCGGTGGTTGAGAAGTGCGTGGAAAAGGGCTGGAGGCTCGTCCTCGCCACCCAACCCCTCTTCCCGGACACGGCGACCCGGGAACGAATGAGATGGTGCAACATTGACTCCCTGCCCTGGGAACTGGTAACCACCCTGGACAACATGCATTTCTGCAAACCTCATCCGGCGTATTACCGCGAGATAGTCGACACGCTCGGGCTCGACCCAACCAAGTGTGTCATGGTAGGCAACGACATGCAGGAAGATATGGTCGCGAAGAAAGTAGGGATGAAAACATTCCTCGTAGAGGATTTCCTGATAGACAGGGGAGAGGATCTGGAGCCTGACTGCCGTGGGAGACTCGTAGACGTCCCTGAGGCTCTAGACAAGCTCATCCCTCCGTGAGAGGGTCCAGAGCACAGATGGGCCGGATGTCCTCCGGCCCATCCTAGTTTTCGCGGGTCGTCTGTCAGGCGCAGAGCGCCCGGTGCGCGCAACACGCTCCGCCGGATCCAGGATGATTACTTCTTGTCGGCTCCTTCGTCCAGCACTTTTCCTGCGTTCTCGATGTACTCCCTCGTCTGCCTTCTGATGCTCTCCGGGATCTCCCTGGGGAACGGGAAGGTAACCGAGTTGGCCATCCTCACGGTGAAGTCAAGGACGAAGTCCCCCAGCATCGCCAGGTGTTTCGCATCGATATCGCAGGCGGTGTCGGCCTTGGTATGGATGGGTCCGCCTCCGCCCCGGGCAAAGGTAACCGACGGCACGCCCTTGTACCCGAGGGGAATGCAGTCGCCGCTGTATATGGACGACCGGGCGCTCAGGCCGATGCCGTACTCCTTGCCCATGACGTCTAAGTAGTTGAGCACCTTGTCCGACGCCATGACCGACGCGTTGTTGGTACCTATGATGCTTCCCGCCACATCCACGTTGACCATGAAGACGTGTTTCTTCAGCTCATCGGCATGCCTTTCGATGTAGGCCCAGCTTCCCTTGAGTCCGAGCTCCTCTGTGCCGAACCAGACGAACCTGAGGGTGCGCCTGGCAGGATGCGCCGCGAAATGCCGGGCCATCTCCAAGATGGTCGCCGACCCGGCCGCGTTGTCGTGGGCGCCATCTATGTCGTATACGCTGTCGTAATGGGCTCCGATGAGGATGATCTCCTCGGGTTCGGAAGTACCGGGTATGTCCACCACGACGTTCCGCGACATGCTCTTGAATTCGTCCTGGGAAACGATGAGACGGACCTTGGTAGCCCCTTTCCTTATGAGGTCGAGCCCGTCTTCGTACCGTATCCAGGCGCTCGGAAGCTTGCCGAAGCGCTCGAACTGGAAGGAGTTCACGGCGAGGTTGAAAAGGCCGGCTCCCTGGCGGCCTATGAGTATCCGTCCTAGGACGCCTTTTTTCTTGCTGCGCTCGTAGCCCTTGGCGCCTCCGTTTCCCGTCGCCAGAGTGATACAGCCTTCCACGTCGTTTATGAACTCGACGGTACCGGTCTCTATGTACTTCAGGGGAGCCTCAATGCCTCCTGGAGGCGTCGAGCCGCTGAGCCCGAGGGCCGAAGCCTCGATCTCTGCGGTGTAGGGCTCGAGGACCTCGACCTTGGCGTAGGGATTGGCGTAGGACCACACTTCAAACTCCTCGAGCCGCGGCTCAAGTCCTATGCTCCGTAGCTCCTCAGCGATCATCTCGGCGGCCTTTTTCTCTTCCTGAGAACCGCCGAGCCTCGGAAACGACAGTTTCTTCAGGAAATCCAGGGCTCTATCTCCGTCAGTGGGCACGGGATCATTCTCCTCTCCTGGCCTTGTTTCTTCTTAGAGAGGGACGCCTCAGGGGCGATCCCTCCCGGGTCCTCTGCGAGACCTACTGCGGCTAGGGCTTCCTAAGAAGCGCGACACCGTGGTATTCCCTGCGACCGGATGATTATCCTTTCGGGTGACGTAACTCTCGCCCCGCCTTGGGTCTCACACCGGGACCTGCCTTTCCCGAAAAACGGCCAGGCTCCGTTCGAGGATCCCGTTCATGTGGGCGATAGCCATGCCGTAGTTTGTGATAGGCACCCCTTGGTCTTTAGCGCAAGCCAACCTGTACTTGACTTCCCTTTCCGTCAGCATGCATCCGCCGCAGTGGACGATCAGGGAATACCGGGATAGGGCCTCGGGGAAGTCGCCGCCTGAGGTGAACTCGAACCTGAGGTTACCTCCTGTCCTTTTGGCGGTGTGGGCCCTTATCCACTCCGGGAGCTTCACCGTCCCTATATCGTTGCACTGCCTGTGGTGGGTGCAGCCCTCTGATATGAGCACCGTCTGCCCTTCGGAGAGCCTACTCAAGGCAAAGGCGCCTCTGGCCAGCTGTCCCAGGTGGCCCTTGTGCCTGGCGAACAGTATGGAGAAAGACGTAAGGTAGATGTCTTCAGGGACCAGAGGCGATACCTCCGAAAAAACCCTGCTGTCGGTGATGACCAGCCGGGGTTTCTCGGCGAGACGGGAGAGGGCGTGGGCGAGGTGGGACTCGGCCACGCCAACCGCGATCGCCCCCGCCTCAAGCAGCTCTCTGATGGTCTGCTGCTGGGGGAGGATGAGCCTGCCTTTCGGCGACCCTTCGTCTATGGGCATGACAAGCACCACTACGTCCCCGGCCGATATGAGGTCTGAGACGATGGGGCACGCCGCCGGAGACCCTGCGCGGGCCAGCCGGACGATCGCCTCCTTTAGAGCATCGACGTTCAACCCTGTCTTGGCGCTCACCCAGATCCCCTGCATCGGGCCGTCATCGACATAGGGCGAACCCGGAACCTTCTGAGCCCCATGGATCCCGGAGTCCCCGAAAGACGCAGGCGGAGGCGTGGGAGGTACCGCATCCAAGAGATCCGCCTTGTTGTAGGCTATGACGTATGGAATACCCTTGTCCCGGAAACGCCGGATAAGATCCACCTCGTACTCAGTCAGCCCGGCGGTGGCATCAGCCACCAGGACCGCGACGTCGGTCTTGTTCAGCACTCTTAGAGTGCGCTTCACTCTAAGAGCCCCCAGTTCGCCTTCGTCATCGACCCCGGCGGTGTCGATTATGACGGCAGGACCCAGTGGGAGGATCTCCATCGCCTTGAGGACGGGATCTGTCGTGGTTCCTTTGACATCAGAGACGATCGCCACGTTTTGGCCGGTGATCGCGTTGGCAAGGCTCGATTTCCCCGTGTTGCGCCTTCCGAAAAAGCCCACGTGCGTCCTATTCGCCGACGGTGTAGCATTCAGACTCATGTGTCCCACCTCGCCCTGGGAAAGTGTCTTAGACCCGCAGATCACGCTCACCCGACTCGATCCTCCCCAGGTACCTGAGGGTTATCTCCCGGAGCCGCTCCACAGGGATTTTCCCGACCTCTTCTCGGACAAATGCCTCTCCTACCTCCTTGGTAACGGGAGAAGCGTAATCCATGAGGTATTCCTTGAGGGTCATCAGGGCGTTGGGCTGGCATCTCAGATGGATATTCCCGCTTTTCGCGATGCCCATGAAAACCTCGCCGGTCCTTCCCTCACGGTAGCACGCCGTACAGAAGCTGGGGATGTAGCCGAGCTCCATGAGCCAGCGGACGATCTCATCCACGGACCTCGTATCATGCCTTTCAAACTGAGACGTATCCTCTGCGGCTTCTCCTGCGTAACCTCCGACGCTGGTCTTGGACGCTGCGCTGATCTGGGACACTCCGAGCCTCAGTACTCTTTCACGGACTTCGGGGCTCTCTCGCGTCGAGACTATGATGCCGGTGTAGGGAACGGCCACTCGGATGCAAGCCACAACCTTCGCGAAGGTCTCGTCGTCTATCCCGCCCTTGAACTTTCGTGGGTCTATGTCGTCCGCTTTGCACAGCCTTGGCACGCTTATGGTGTGGGGCCCGACTCCGTAGGCGGCCTCAAGGTGCTCCGCGTGCATGAGGAGCCCGACAAAGTCGTAACGGTAGAGGGATAGTCCGAACAACACTCCGAGCCCCACATCGTCTATGCCGCCCTGCATGGCCCTGTCCATGGCTTCCGTGTGGTAGGCGTAATCGCTCTTGGGACCCCAGGGGTGGAGCCGTTCGTAGTCTTCCCTGTTGTAGGTTTCCTGGAAGAGCACGTAAGTCCCGATACCTGCTTCTTTCAGTTTCCTGTAATTCTCGACCGTGGTGGCGGCGATGTTCACATTGACCCGTCTGATGGCGCCGTTTTTGTGCCTTATTCCGTATATGGTTTGGATGCTCTCCAGGACGTACTCTATAGGGTTCATGACCGGATGCTCGCCGGCCTCCAGGGCCAGACGTTTGTGGCCCATATCTTGAAGGGCTGTTACCTCTTGCCTTATCTCGTCTTGGGATAGTTTCTTCCGTGGGATGTGTTTGTTGACGGCGTGGTAGGGGCAGTAGAGGCACCCGTTCACACAGTAGTTGGAGAGGTAGAGGGGGGCAAACAGGACCACCCTGTTTCCGTAGATCTTCTCTTTAATTTCCTCGGCAAGCCTGAAGATCTCGTGGTTCTTCTCCGGGATCGCGCAGTCTAGGAGCACCGCCGCTTCTCTATGGGTGAGGCCCTTACACTCTCTCCCTTTGGCGAGGATTTCGTCGATGAGACGCGTGTTTGACCTGTTCGCCCAGGCATAATCCAGGGTATCCATGATCTCTTTGTGTGAGATGAACTCTCCGGCTTTTTGAGACCTCGGGTCATACTTGTGAAGCATTCCAACCATCCTTTCTTTCCGGTCAGGCGTACCTTCCCGGTCAGTAGGTGTAGAGGGTTAATCTTCCTTGGCTCGGATCGGGGGCCACACGGTTATGAAGCTCTGCCGGCTTCGATATCCGGCGTGGGCGGCACGAAGTCTCCCCGGTCCACCACCACGGTATATCCGGTCTCGCTTATCACCTCCTTGAGCCTCTCTACGGCCTCGGCAGACTCGATCCCCGTCGAAGCCTTGTTGTCGTAGAGCAGGTACTTGCTTCTCACCGCAGGCGGAGAAAGGTTGGGCATTACCACGTTGGCTCCCGACAGCAGACCCTTCTCCCGCCCCTTGGGATCCAGAGTGGCAAGGGCCGTGGTGGCGGGGAGAAGGACGCTGGGGAGAGTGAGGCGCGTAAGAGCCAGCATGAACAAGGTGAGTTCGACAGACCCGGCTGCTTCTCCGGCAAAGGGCGTGGCGTGGTGGGGGATAAACGGCCCGATGCCCACCATGTGCGGCCTAAGCTCTTGTACGAAGACCATATCCCGGGCAAGATGCCTGGGCGTCTGGTAGGGAGAACCCACCATGAAGCCGCACCCAACCTGGTATCCTATCGACTTGAGAGCCCGCAGGCACCTTTTCCTCTCCGCGGGAGACTGGGTAGGGGGGTGGAGCATCCCGTAGTGACCCTCATCGGCCGTCTCATGGCGGAGGAGGTAGCGGTCCGCGCCTGCTTCGAAAAGCCGCCGGTAACTCTCCTCGTCTCTTTCGCCCACCGAGAGCGTGACGGCGCAATCGGGGAAACTCGCCTTGATCCCGCGGACAATCTCGCAGAGCCGCTCGTCGGAAAAGTACGGGTCTTCTCCCCCTTGTAGGACGAAGGTCCTAAAACCAAGCGAATACCCCAGGGAACAGCGTTCCAGGATCTCTTCCCGCGAAAGCCTGTACCGCTCTACCCCGAGGTTCTCCCTCCGGAGGCCGCAGTAGTAACAGTTGTTGCGGCAGTGGTTCGTAAACTCGATGAGGCCGCGTATGAACACCTTCTTGCCGTAGAAGCGTTCCCGGACCTTCCTGGCTTTTTCAAACAGGTAGGCAGAAAGCTCGGGCGTCCTCGCCCGGATGAGAGTCTCAAACTCATCTTCCGAAAGACGGTTTTCCCTTTCCAGCTTGTCTATGAGTTCCTTTAGCTCTCTAGGCTCCTTCTTCATTGTTTCGCCCCGTCTTGGCGTAAAGAGTCTTGGCGGTAACCCCCGGGAGCATCCCGAGCTGGCCCGAAAGGGAATTGACGACGTCAGCCGGTGCATCGAGGGCAACGCTTATGAGAGCCAGTCGCCGCTTTTCGTAGGGAAGCCCCATCCTCCCGATGATGTAGTCCGCGTGGCGGTGGAGGATTTCATTGAGCTTGGCCACAGAGTTCCGGTCTTCCACAACGATGGCGATTATGGCGATCCTCCGGTCCAACGCGCTCCCCTCCCGGTGAAAGGACACGTAGAGGTTTATCTATGTGCAGACTATCACAAAGTTCCGGCGCCAACAACGGGGCATTTCGCCACGACAACCGAGAGAACATAAACGTATGGTCCGCCCGTGTTCACGACGGGCCTGAGAAGTCCCCGGCTCAAGGGGAGGTGTCTGAGGCATTGTGTCCCGTAGAGGCGGCGCAGGCTGCGGGGGAGACAGTCGCTTGGGCCTATCACGATTCCCACGACAGGAAGTTCCGAGACCCCTTCGGTGCCCGGCCATGCGGTAGCACGGTGACCCTCCGGATCATTGTTGGGAGCCGGGATCAAGTCAAAGAATGCATCCTCTGCGTGATGGACGAGCGCACGGGCGAAGAGATGGCATACCCCATGCAGGTGGCGGAAAAAAGGGCAATCGCCCTTCCCGGCGCGCCGGGGGCTTCCCAGCGCCCCCTCACCGGAATTGTCTTCGAAAGGGACATCGCGCTCCCAAACAGGCCGGGTCTCATCTGGTACTACTTCCGCCTCGACGTAAACGGAAACATCTACTTCTACCACAACAACCCGGAGAGACTCGGCGGAGTGGGGATGCTCTGCCCGATCTCAGACGGGAGGATCGCTCCAGAGCCCAAGAGGACATCTGGCCCTCACTGCCCGCCCTACCAGATCACGGTGTACAAACCGTCGGCGGTGCCAGAGTGGTTTAAGCGTGGGGTGATGTACCAGATCTTCGTGGACCGGTTCTATAACCCGCTTCCTGAGGGGAAGGTGCTAAACCCAAAGAGGAAGTGTCTCATCCACGCCCACTGGCACGACACGCCGTTCTACATAAGGGACGAAAAAGGACGGGTGAAAAGGTGGGACTTCTTCGGCGGCAATCTCCTCGGCGTGATCGAGAAACTGCCATACCTGGAGGAACTGGGGATAAGCATCATCTACCTTAACCCCATTTTCGAAGCCTCCAGCAACCACAAATACGATGTAGGCGACTACCACAAGATCGATCCTATGTACGGGGACCTGGAGGTCTTTCGCCGCCTGGCGAGAGAAGCCCGCCGGAGAGGCATATCCATAGTCCTCGACGGCGTCTTCAGCCACACCGGGGCAGACAGCAAGTATTTCAACAAATACGGCAGCTATCCGGGGCTCGGAGCCTACCAGGCGGAGATCTCTCCTTACTACAAATGGTACCGGCTGGAACGCCCCGGCGGGCGCTACGAATGCTGGTGGGGAGAAGAAGACCTCCCCAACGTGAACGAGCTGGAACCGTCTTACCTCGAGTTCATTACCGGAGAAAAGGACGGGGTGGCCAGGTACTGGCTCCGGCAAGGCGCCCGGGGATGGCGCCTGGACGTGGCCGACGAGCTGCCCGACGAGTTCATCCGCATCCTCCGGAAAGCCGTGAAAGAAACCGACCCAGAGGCGGTGCTCATCGGAGAGGTTTGGGAAGACGCGAGCAATAAGATAAGCTACGGGGTCCGGCGGGAGTATTTCTCCGGTCATGAGCTGGACTCCGTCATGAACTACCCCTTGAGGGACATCCTCCTCAGGTACATCTTGGGTCACGAAAGCGCGAAGCTCTCAGTGCAGAGGATGATGAGCCTCTACGAGAATTACCCGCCCGAGAACTTCCGCGCGACTATGAACCTACTAGGCAGCCACGACAGGATAAGGATACTGACGATACTCGGCGACGCGCCCCCCGAAGGAAGCCTCAGCGTTTCAGAAAGGGAAGAATACCGGCTTTCAGGGCCCCAACGGGAACGGGCGGTGAAGAGGCTCAAGCTGCTGGTCCTCCTCCAGATGACCTTGCCTGGCGTGCCTTGCGTGTACTACGGTGATGAAGCCGGCGTGGAAGGCTATTCGGACCCGTTTAACCGCGCGCCCTATCCCTGGGGCAGGGAAGACAGGGAACTCCTCGAGTGGCACAAGAAGATGATATGGCTGAGGAACGAATACGACGTCTTCAAAGACGGGGACTTCAGCCCTTTCCACATCGGCGACGACGTGCTCGGCTTCAGGGCCCGGTCCCAGGGAGAAGAGATGGTGGTCTGCGTGAACCGGGACCGTTATGAAGCGAAAGAGTTCACCATCCCGCTGCTGGGGAACCACTTGGAGGGAGACGAGGATCCCGAGGAACCGGGGGAGGGAGCCGAAAGCTGCAACCGTCCTGGAGAAGGCCGGGAGACCGAGATCCGCGCAGACGGGGGCCGCGGGCTCACCGTACTGGAGCTGCTCTCCGGCCAAGAAGTGAGCCGTGATGGCCCGGGGACATCCATAAGGTGCCGGCTGGAGCCGCTGGAGGGCAAGGTGTTTTACGCCTTCAGGCGACCTCCTCGCGAGCTCGCGCCCGCCCCAAAAGCCGAGACGCCAGCGGACCTGGGCTCGAGGCGCTCCTGTGGCGTGCTGCTCCACATCACATCGCTCCCGTCCCGCTGGGGTGTAGGCGACATGGGGAAAGAGGCGAGGCGGTTTGTGGATTTCCTAGCAGCCTCCGGGCACGCCATCTGGCAGGTCTTACCCCTCAACCCTCCGGGCTCCGGCAACTCGCCCTACTCCGGCCCGTCGGTCATGGCAGGGAATCCCCTCCTTATAAGTCCGGATCTGCTCCTTGAAGAGGATCTCTTGGCCGAAGACGACCTCTGGCCGGAGCTGGCGTTACTCAGGGAAAGCGACCTGAGAGAGGACCGGGTAAGCTATCCCCTGGTCACCGGGATCAAGGAGAGGCTTTTCAGGAAAGCCTGGGAAAGGTTTAGGGCCGGGCCGGGATCTCGTCGCCCGACAGGCACGGGCGAGGCACCGGAACGGCCCGGAAATGGAAGAGGCGAAACCTTTGAGGACTTCGTGACGGCAAATAGCTGGTGGCTCGACGACTTTTGCCTCTTCATGGCCCTCAAGAACAAGCTGGGCGGGCTCTCATGGACAGAGTGGGACGAACCCCTTGCGATGAGATTCCCCGACGCCCTCGAGAAAGCCAAGGAGGACCTCTCAGACGAAATCGAGTACCGGCGTTTTCTGCAATACGTGTTTCACCGCCAGTGGAAGGCTCTGAAAGATTACGCGAACCGCCGCGGGATAGCGATATTGGGAGATGTCCCTATGTACCCGGACGCAGACAGCGCTGATACCTGGGCTAACCAGAGGCTGTTCAAGCTCGACGAGGCAGGCAGGCCCGAGAGCATATCCGGCGTGCCCCCCGACTACTTCAGCCCCACGGGGCAGCTCTGGGGAAACCCCGTCTACCGCTGGCGCGAGATGGAGAAAGATGGGTATGCCTGGTGGAAAGGGCGTATCCGGCGCATGCTCGAGCTCTGCGATTACTTGCGCCTCGACCACTTCAGGGGATTCGCCGGGTTCTGGGAAGTCCCCGCAGGGGAAAAGACATCTCAAAACGGCAGGTGGATGAAAGGACCTGGAAAGCGGTTTTTCGAAGCGCTCCGGGAAGAGTTCGGCGACCTTCCGTTCATCGCCGAAGACCTGGGCTTCATAACGCCCGATGTCCTGAGCCTCAGAAGTATAACCGGGCTCCCGGGGATGAGGGTCTTCCAGTTCGAAGGGTCCCCGGAAAAGGTCCGGGCTGATGCCCATTCTCTGGAAACCTCGTATTCCCGCCGAGAGGAACACGGGAAATCCAAGCAGCGTCGTGATGAAAACGTCGTCTACTACTCCGGCACTCACGACAACGACACCCTCGCAGGGTGGTGCTCGGGGGGAAGAGGTCTCGTTAGACGGATCCTGAGGCGCATCTACCTGAGCGACGCGAGATGGGTGATCGTCCCCTTCCAGGACCTCCTGGGTCTCGGCAGCGAAGCCCGGATGAACACTCCCGGCACGCCGGAAGGGAACTGGGAGTGGCGGATGAAGGCCGAGCACCTCGAGGCCGCTCTCGAAGGGCCGGCGCGCGTGTGCCCCGAGTGCCCAGACGAAGAGCCCCTGTCCCAGTGGGTCCGGCGCCTGGCGGAAGAGAGCGGGCGGACTGCACCCGGGACTTCCTCATAACACCCGCTAGAGTATGGTATTGCTTTTCCCCGCCTCAATATCGGAAAATGCTTAGGTGTACTCACCAATCCAGACATGAATCAAGAAGGGTGAAAATAGGTGCTCAAAAAGATCTCGCAGCTATTTGGCGCCCAGGACATGACCACCGGGCGCCCTATGAAGAGTCTAATCAGGTTCGCACTGCCGCTCATAATCGGCAATTTCGCCCAACAGATGTACGCTACCGTCGACTCGATCGTGGTCGGCAGGTACATCGGAGACGAAGCCCTCTCCGCCATTGGGACTTCCATGCCCGTCGTGAACCTGCTCCTCGTCATATTCATGGCGATCGCGACGGGCGCGGGCATCATGGTGGCTCAGTATTTCGGGGCGAAAGACAAAGAATCCCTCTCAAAGTCAGTCGGAAACGCCTTGACGCTCGTCACACTGTCGTCGCTGGCGATAACGGTCATCGGAGTGTCTTTCGCAGGCTCGCTCCTCAGGCTCACCAACACACCCGCCGAGACCTATGACATCGCCAAGGATTACCTCACGGTCATCTTCTGGGGGATCCTGGGTACGGGCCTGTACAACATAGCCTCAGGCATCTTGAGAGGGCTCGGAAACTCAATCTTTCCCCTCCTGACTTTGCTCCTCGCGTCGCTCCTCAACACGGCCTTGGATATCTGGATGGTCGGGGACCTCGGCTGGGGAGTAGCCGGGGCGGCGGTAGCAACCATAGTGTCCCAGGCCGTGTCGGCGGTGCTCTGCCTCTTGAAACTCGGGACCATGAAAGAGAGCGTCGAGATAAACAGGGATACCCTGAAACCGGACCTCAAGTTCGCCAGCCAGCTGTTCCGCCTCGGCGTCCCGGCGGGGATTACCCAGGCCATCTTCTCCATGTCCATGGTCCTAGTCCAGTCCCTTACGAACAGCATGGGCTACAGGGTTGTAACCTGCACCACGGCCGTTATGCGCATTGACGGGTTCGCGGTCATGCCTTCGTTCACGTTCGGCATGGCGGTCGCGACTTTCGTCGGGCAGAACATAGGGGCCAACCGGATGGACAGGGTGGACCTGGGCACCAGAGACGCCGTCAAGCTGAGCCTCGCGACCCAAGTCGTCCTGGTCTCATTGATCCTTCTCTTCGGAGGAAACCTCATCAGGATGTTCACGACCACGGAAGAGATCATAAGGCTCGGCACCAGACAGATGAGGATACTGGCGCCCGGTTACCTGGCGATGGCCATGTCCCAGGTTTTCGGAGGCATTATGAGAGGCGCCGGGGACACCATGCCGTCCATGTGGATCTCCCTCATAACGACCACGTGCGTGCGCGTCCCGGTCGCCTACGGTCTCGCCTACCTCACCAGGAGCCCGGCGAACCCGAACGGAGCGCCCGAGTCCATCTTCTACTCCCTGCTCCTTTCGTGGTTCACAGGAGCCGTAGCCAACTACCTTTGGTACCGAAGGGGGACTTGGAAAACCAAGTCCCTGGTCAAGCACGCCCAGCCGGTTCAGGCCAGTGGCAGCTAGGCCCTAAGATGTCCGGCATCCCTCACGGCCGAATCGACTGTGGCCCGCGCCGCGCGCATCCTGGGGTCCGCGTGGCAATATGGATGGACGGAGAGCCCCGCCGATGCCCCGGGCTGCAGTGGAGGAACCGGCTTCACCGGTGTCGAAGGGTTCCATGAGCCGGAGAACGGACGCAGCGAGAACGTGGATCGCTCCTTGTCTCGATAAACGCAGGATGTTGTTGGGTCTCAGGCTATCCCGGCGCGTCGGGAAAGGAGAGAGGTGCCGTGCTGTGGGCGTTGGGCCTTGCCTACTTCATAGGGTCGGTGCCCAGTTCGTTCCTCCTCACGCGGCTTTTTGACGGGCGCGACATACGGGAACTGGGCTCCAGGAACGCAGGCGCCACCAATGTGACGCTGAATGTCGGCTGGATCCCGGGCCTTCTCACCCTCTTGGGCGACGTGGGAAAGGGCTACGTCGCGGCGGTGATCGGGCGGTTTGCACAGGCGCCTATCTGCCCGTACCTCACGCCCGCGTTCGCCATAGCCGGTCACAACTGGCCCGTCTGGCTTCGCTTTCGGGGCGGCGGGGGACTCGCGACCTTCATAGGGGGAGCTCTGGCTCTCTCCCAGCTCCCCATGGTCGTCGTCGGGTTTGCCCTCTGGGGCATTTCGTACCTCTTGTGCCGGAACCACGACAAGAGCGCGGTGCTGGCGTGTGTGCTGTTGCCCGTAGTAGTCCTCGCGTCAAGGCCTCCTTTTAAGGTGCTCGCTTTCACCACCACGTCCAGCTTTGCGGTTGCCCTGAAGAGGCTTCAGAGCATAAGACAAAAGCTTAAGTTGGCAAAGGCGGGATCCAAGAAGGAATTGCCTTGAGCTTGAAGGTCTTTGAGGACACCCCGGCTAATCCATCCAGACGGAGGTGCCCGTGGTGTCGAAGCTTCCTATGGTGTTTTCTGGTATCGCCGTTGTCGTCGGCGTCCTCAAACTGGTGAAGTTCAAGGAAAGCAGGATTTTCTCTCTCCTCTTCTACCTGTCCCTGTGCCTCTCCGGAGTAAGCCGGGCGGTCCTTTACATGGCCCAGGGGCGCGAGGTCAAGTACGTGGATATAGGCTTAGCCATCGTTTTCGGGACGGCTTCCATAGGCGAGATCCTGCTCATCCGCAACGAACGTCGGGAAAAGGAGCTGGGGGAGGACGGATTCGAAACTTAGCAGAAGACCTTGACTGATTCTCCGGGGCTGGAATATGATCGGCGCTGGACAAGCAAGAAGCAATTCCTTTAACTCGTGCCCGGTGAGGCGAGAAGGAGGCGCTGTATGACCCGGTCAAGTTGGGGCAAGGTCACCCGCAGGCTGACGACCATTGGGGTGGCTCGCAAGGTCGCTCTGATGGTTTTCATTATGTCCGAGAAAAAGACTCCGTAGGCGAAAGGCCGCGGAGTTTTTTTGTTGGGCATGAAACTAATCTTAACGGGAGGTTCACACCAATGGAACTCGTCGAAAAGGCACAAATTATGGACAAAGACGCGATGAGGAGAGCCCTCATAAGGATCGCCCACGAGATCGTCGAGAAGAACAAGGGACTTGAGGATGTGGTCCTCGTCGGCATCCATAGGAGAGGCTATCCCCTTGCCCAGAGGCTGGCAGAGATCCTGAAGGAACATGAGAACGCGGAAGTCCCCGTCGGCGAGCTGGACATCACCCTCTACAGAGACGACCTCACTCTACGGTCGACGCAGCCCGAAGTCGGGACGACAAGGATCCCGGTGGAAGTCGTGAACAAGAGGATCATCCTCGTGGACGACGTCCTGTACACGGGCCGTACCATCAGAGCCGCTCTGGACGCCATCATAGACATGGGCAGGCCCCGGAACATCCAGGTGGCGGTCATGATCGACAGGGGTCACAGGGAGCTCCCGATCCGCGCAGACTATGTAGGTAAGAACGTCCCCACTTCCAGCAAGGAAGTCATCCACGTCAAAGTCGTGGAGATAGACGGGCTAGACGAAGTCGTCATCGCAGAAAAGAGAGACGAGGAATAAGCTAGGCCTAAAGCCATATGGAATAGGCGCATCGAGGGGGGCCAGCGTGACACGGAGAGGTCAACGGTTCTTGGGAAAGGAAGCGCGTTTTTCGCCTGAGAGGAAGTCTCGCTCTGGAGGGAGCGCGGGAAACCGTGGTTGACCTCTCCGTGGAGATCGCCGGCATACGCCTTCGGAACCCTCTAATGGCCGCCTCGGGAGCATTCGGCTACGGCGAGGAATATTCCCGTGTAGGAGATATTCGCCGGTTTGGAGCCGTCACCACGAGAGGGACCACCCTCAGGCCGCGGGCGGGAAGCCAGCCTCCTCTGACACTCGAGACTCCCTCAGGGATCCTGAACTCTCTGGACCCGCAGAATCCGGGCGCAGAGACGGTAGCCCGTGAAAAAATCCCCTGGCTCAGGCAGTTTGGAGTCCCCATCATAGTCAACATCTTGGGAAGCACCTACGATGAGCTGACCGAGCTGGGCGCCGTATTTTCAGACGTGGAAGGGGTTAGCGCCCTGGAAGTGAATGTGGGCCAGCCGGGCATCGCCCGGGGAGGGCTCACTTTCGGGACGGATGCCCGCTCCTCGTACCGCGCCGCCGTGGCAGTGAGGAAAACGTGGAAAGGTCCCCTCATAGTGAAGCTCCCGCCAACCACTGCAGACATCGCCGCCATAGCGCGGGCGGCGGTGGAGGGAGGAGCAGACGCCCTCTCGCTCATCGGCCCCCTCGCCGGGATGGCGATAGACCTTGAGACCCGGAAACCGGTCCTGGGAAACCTGCCGGGATGGCTCTCGGGGCCCGCCATAAGACCGGTGGCCATAAGCTGCGTGTACCAGGTATCCCAGGCGGTAGGCGTCCCTGTCATCGGGATGGGAGGGGTATCCTCCTGCCGGGACGTGGTAGAGTTCATGATGGCCGGCGCCACGGCCGTGGGCATAGGTTCTGGACTCCTCTCAAACCCCGGCCTTCCGTCACAGATCCTCGGAGATTTGGAGATGTACTGTCTGCAAGAAGGCATAGCCTCCGTCTCAGATCTCATTGGGAAGGCGTGGAAGGAATAGAGTCCTCCAGAGAAACCACTATGGTCCTCTGGCCTGTGTATGTGACGAATCCTGGAGGCCCCCCGCGGGGCTTCCGGAGGCGCGACGCGGGAACCCAATCTACTTCGACTTTCGAAGCGGCCCGGGCTTCTGACCTTTCGGCGGCTATCCGCGCGCCCATGAGTATGTCCTCGTCCTCCACCTCGCCTTTGGGCCTCAGGAGCACATGGGCTCCCCTCGCGTTCTTGACATGGAACCATATATCGCCCGGCCTACGAAGCTTTGTGACTATGTAATCGTTCTGCCTCGCATTTCCGCCGGCGAAGTATACGTTCCCGTTTCGTCCTTCGATGACTTCGATGCCAGGTTCCGTCTTCGGCTTCTGCCCGGATCCGGCGGGAGTCCTCTCCGGCCTCGCCTTGGGGCCAAGATCGAAGAGATTAGGTCTCCTAAAGTCGATGCCGCTCCTTCGGGCCAAGCCCTCCACAAGGAAAGCCGCCCTTGCGAGTCCCTCGAGGTCGTCTGCTTCTCTTAGCGCCTGGGCCGCTTCTGATAGCTTCTCGAGATCAGCCCGCGTCTTCTCCAGGGATTCCTCCAAAATCTCCCTGGCCCTTTTGAGCCTTGTGTACTTGGCCCAGTAGTTCCTGGCGTTATCCCTCGCCGAGCACTTCGGATCCAGGGGAACGACGACTTCTTCCGGAGGATCCCGGTAATAGTCCGTACACCGGATCTCCGTGTATCCCGGAGGAGTCCTCACGCCGTTTGAGTCCAAGAGCGACGCCCACATCTTGTACTTCTCGTAGTCATGGGCCTCCGCAAGGTCGTCCATCTGGGCCCTGTATCTCGACTCCAGCTTCTTCTGCACTTTCTTGTAAAGGCTTTCTACGTAGGTCCTGGCAGCGTTTTCCGAGAGGATCAAGTTCTCCAGAACCCTGAGTCCGCGGCACCCCTCAATGACAGACCCGAAGGTCTCCCTGACCGGGTACTGGCGGAGAGGGATGACGTGGAACACCGGCATACCCTTCGCCGCTTCGTAGATAGCCGGGCAGTACGCCGAGTCTCTCAGCCGCTCCGAGACCTCCTGAAGGGCCCGTGCCAGCTCCCTGAGCCCGCCCTCGGGAAGCGGCGCGTCGGGCTCTAACCCGGCATCCATCAAGGTGCTCATGACCAGTTCTTTTCCCATGCCTTCCACCGCAGAGCGGAGGAAGTCTCGCGCGCTCAAGGTCTTTCCGTCGCTAAGGCGCGACCGGGCATCTTCCAGATGGGCCAGGAGCTCGTCGCTCGTCCGGGTCGAGGTGAGGTCAAGCCTTTCCCCCTGGGGCGGGACATAGGGTCTCCCGTGGGCGAACCGTTCGCCTGAGGGCGGCATGGCCGAGGCTTCCAGGATGCCTCCTTTGAAGAGACCGATATTCTGCCCGCGACCGGCCATATCCAAGACGATGGTGTAAGGTACCGTGTCGCCAAGGTCGTCATGGCCCATGAACTCGAGGTACAGGACCCTGTCCAGCCTGTGCTGGTTGATCGCCACAAGGCTCCCGCCCTCCAGGCGCTTCCTGAGCCCGAGGCAGAAGCCGGACGGGACCGGAGGGTTTTCTTTGCGCTCATCTGAAAAACCGAAAAACGGGCGGTTTCCCTCGAGCGACAGGACGAGCCTATCCCGGACCGATGAGTTCCATACAGAGAACACCAGCTCTTTGGGAGCCGGCTGGTGGATCTTCTGCACCCTGAGCGGGAGGTATCCGTTCAGTTCGGAACGTATAGCATAGAGAGTGATGCCGTCCATTTGGCGTCCCCCTTCGCGAGAAGTATATATTTGCGGCACCCAAGGCATCAAACTATAGAGAATCCGGGGGTATACGTGCGTATGGATTCCGGCGGAGAGGTCTTTTCGGGAAATGATGACGTTTTCCGGAGCCGCGGGTTTTTCACAAGGCGTTTTCCCGGATACCTTCGCCTCGTGAGAGACCACTGCGAAGTCCACGTGAGAGGGACCTCTTCGGGATACCTCCTGGAGATACCCGTCCTGCGGTCATATCCCGGCGAGCAATTCCCCGACAGGGTCATTGCGTATATCGAAGAGCGTAACGCTTCGGGGAAATGGCCCGGTACCTTCGTAGTCCGCGGAGATACGATATGGTGTGTGTGCGAAGCGGGTAGGGGAGAAGGAGCGGAATGCTCCCAAACCGCGGCCCGAGTGGCAGATATGGCGCTCAAACTCGTAGAACAGGTGGAGCGGTTAGGGCCCAAGATCCTCAACTTGAGATAGGGAAGGGAACATGGAGACTGACAAGACCTTACCGGTAGCGATGGTTGCATGCGATCTGGATGGCACCCTCCTTGGCCCCGGAGACGAAGGTCTGGATGAAGCCCTGGAAGTGGCGAAGCTCTGCAGGGAAAGAGGCCTTCACTTCACCATAGCGACAGGGAGGGTGTTCGGCGCGGTCGTGAAGTATGTGAGGCTCCTGGGCATTTCCGGCCCGGTCATCACTAACGGCGGCGCCCTTGTCGCGGCCCTGGGAGAAGAACCCATCTACGAGCGGACGATAGAGCCGGATCTGGCAAAGGGTGTCTTCAGGGATCTCCGGGCGCGGGGGCTCCCGTTCTATGTAGTGGCTGGCAAGGACATGCTCACAGAATGGGAGGGGGATGAGACCGCCGCCTATGCAGAGAACATCTCATACGACATTAAGCTGGTGCCTTCGCTGGAAGAGATGGAGATAGCCCCCACCCAGATCGTGGTGAGGACCGATGCAGACAAGGCCGCGGCCCTCCTTGAGGACTTCCGAGTCCGCTGGAGCCTTGATCTCACGGTCATAAGGAGCCTTCCCCACCTCATCGAGTTCCAGGCAAAGGGGGTCTCCAAGGCGAAAGCCCTGGAGTTTTTGGCCCAATACTACGGCTTGGATGCTGAGAGGGTCTTGGCGGTGGGAGACGGGCTCAACGACGTCGATATGCTAGAGTGGGCCGGCGTGAGCGCCTGCGTGGGCAACGCCTGCGACGAAGTGAGAGAGGTGGCGGGCTACATTTCTAAAGCCCCCTACGCCAAAGGAGTTCTCGAAGCCATAAAGAATTCTCTCCTGGGTTAGATCAGGAAAAGTGAGGTATCCGCCTGTGATGAGAAGAGAAATCAAGGCCCCGAGAGGCACAGAGATCTCGTGCAAGGGATGGCAGCAGGAAGCCGCCCTGAGGATGCTCATGAACAACCTTGAGGTCGCGGAAAAGCCGGAAGAGCTAATCGTCTACGGAGGGACGGGCAAGGCCGCGAGGAACTGGGAGTGCTTCGACGCGATAGTCGAAACCCTGAGGAACTTGGGGGACGAAGAGACCCTCCTCGTGCAGTCGGGTAAGCCCGTGGCCGTCTTTCCGACCCACCGCCTGGCTCCCAGGGTCCTCATCTCCAACGCCATGCTGGTCCCCAAGTGGGCCACTTGGGAGAACTTCTGGGAACTCGAAGAAAAGGGCCTCACCATGTTCGGACAGATGACCGCAGGCAGCTGGATTTACATAGGGACCCAGGGCATCTTGCAGGGGACGTACGAAACCTTGGCGTCCCTCGCCAATATAGAGTTCGGTGGGAGCCTAAAAGGAAAACTCGTCCTGTCTGCGGGACTCGGCGGCATGGGCGGAGCCCAACCCCTGGCGGTGACCATGAACGAGGGCGTCGGCATCTTCGTGGAAGTCGACCCCGACAGGATAGAAAGGCGCCTCCAGACGGGCTACGTTGACTGCAAGGCCGGCTCTCTGGAGGAAGCCGTGGCTATGGCCCGGGCTGCGCTCGAGGAAGGCAGGCCTCTCTCGATAGCGGTCTGCGGCAACGCCAGCGAAACCCACCCGCGCCTCCTGGAGATGGGCGTCATACCGGACGTGGTCACTGACCAGACCTCTGCCCACGACCCCCTCGACGGGTACGTCCCCGGAGGGATGTCCTACCAAGAGGCACTCGAGCTCAGAAAGAAGGACCCGGCCAAGTACGTGGGGCTCTCCATGGAATCCATGAAGAGACACTGCCAGGCCATGGTCGAGATGAAAAAGAGAGGCGCGGTTGTGTTTGACTATGGAAACAACCTGCGGGGACAGGCGAAGGCCGCCGGATTTGACGAAGCCTTCTCCTATCCGGGGTTCGTGCCGGCGTACATACGGCCGCTGTTCTGCGAAGGCAGGGGACCGTTCAGGTGGGCCGCCCTATCTGGTGACCCCGAAGACATCCTCAAGACCGACGAGGTTGTCCTGGAGCTCTTCCCGGAAAACAAGTCCCTCGCCCGGTGGATAACCAAGGCCGAGAAGCACGTTAAGTGGCAGGGCCTCCCGTCCCGCGTCTGCTGGCTGGGGTACGGCGAGCGCCGGAAATTTGGGCTCAAGATCAACGAGATGGTGAGGCGCGGTATCTTGAAGGCGCCAATCGTGATAGGTCGCGACCACTTGGATACTGGTTCGGTGGCATCGCCCTACCGGGAGACCGAAGGGATGAAAGACGGCTCCGACGCCATAGCCGACTGGCCGGTGCTGAACGCGCTCCTCAATGCCGTCTCGGGCGCCAGTTGGGTTTCTGTCCACCACGGCGGCGGAGTCGGAATTGGGCTTTCGATCCACGCCGGTATGGTAGTGGTGGCCGACGGGACCGACGACGCGGCCTGGCGTCTTGAACGGGTTCTGAACACCGATCCGGGCATCGGTGTGGTCCGCCACGCAGACGCAGGTTACGAAAAGGCCGTGGAAACCGCGAAGAAGCACGGACTCAAGATGCCCATGCTCAAATAGGGATTTCACACGTAGTGGCCGCCGGAGAATATGATGTCTCGACTCCGAGCCGGGGAGCGAGAAGATGAAAGCTTCGGCGGCCTTTCCGTTTTGGGACAAAGACGATGATTACCGGGATATGAGCCCAGGACACGTTACGCAAGAGACGCCCGAAAAAGGGCTGGATTTCGACAGGCTCGTGGAATCCGTCCTTTACGGGGCCATATCCGCCGTTGCCTTCGCCTTCGGCGAGATGGCGGCCGACCCGTCAAGAGGAAGCCTCGAAGACCTCATGACCGACATCGCCTGGGCGGTTTTCGGGGCCCTTTTCTCCGACATAACGACGTTTATCACGGGAAATGTGCTCCTTTCCGTGATTATAGTGGGCTTCTTCGCGGGTTTCCTGGTAGTAGTCCTGAACCCTTCTCCCGAGGTATAGGCACCCAGGCTGCCGGGGTGCCGCACCGTTTCCCTAGACATCGTCTCCGCCGACTTATTCGCTTTCATGGAGCAGGATAATGAAGTCCTTGCCAGAAAAAATCTATTGAGAAGCCTCAATCCTAAAAGAGTCTGCGAAGGGAAATCCTAGATCGGGCTGGCTCGGCTTTCCAAGGAGATGTCACTTGGGAGATGGGCAGCCTGACGAAAGGGGGGCCTCACGGTGCTCAGGCAAAACTGGCTATGGATACTTATCGGAGCCGCTTTGGTCCTTGGAATTGGAGCCACAACCCTGGCCACCTTTTACACCGACATTCTTTGGTTCCAGGAAGTCGGCTACCTGAGCGTATTCACGACCGTTCTAACCGCGCGGATGGTCACGGCACTCGTGGGTGGCCTCTTTTTCTTCGTGATTACCTTCGCAAACCTCCGGGCGGTCCTATGGAAAAGAGAAAACCTCACGGTGCTCGCGGGGCTGGTGATGCCGGTATCCATCCCGCTCCCCCGAAACCTGCGGAGGTGGATCTTGCTGCCTTCGGCGGTGGTGGGGGTCTTGGGAGGGATAGCCGCGTTCACCCAGTGGCACGTGGTGCTCGCCTACCTTAATCAGACTCCCTTCGGGATAAGCGATCCGTTCTTCGCGAAGGACGTGGGCTTCTACATATTCTCCTTGCCCTTCGTAAAGCTCGTCCAGCAGCACCTGTGGGTAGCCCTGTTGGCGTCGCTCGCCGTGTCAAGCCTTGCCTACTTCATATTAGGCGACATACGGTTCGCGCCGCGCAGGCTCGCGGTTGAGAGGAGGGCAAGGATCCACATCTCCATCCTGGCGGCGACCCTGTTTGCGCTCCGGGCGTGGGGCTACCAGATAAGCATTTGGGATCTCATGTATTCTCCTAGGGGCGTGGCTTACGGTGCGTCCTACGTGGACATCCACGCCCAGATCCCGGCGTACAAGGCGCTTATCTTTGCCTGCATCGTCGCGGCGCTCCTCTCCCTTTCCGGCCTATTCTTGAGAAGCCTTCGTTTCGTGGGGTACTCGGTGGTGGGGCTCGTCATCTTGTCTCTCGCAGCGGGCTACGCCTATCCGACCTTCATGCAGAACTTCACCGTATCCCCGAACGAACTTGCGTACGAACTGCCCTTTATCGAGCATAATATCCAGTTCACACGCCACGCCTTTGGGATAGACGACATAGAGAGCGTGCCCTTCGCCGCCGCGGACAACATAACCAGAGCGGATCTCACCGAGAACGCCGCGACGCTCAGGAACTTCAGGCTCTGGGATTACAGGGTCCTCAAGGACACCTACACTCAGGTCCAGGAGATCCGCATGTACTACAAGTTCAACGACGTGGACGTAGACCGCTACGTGGTAGACGGAGACCTCCGGCTGGTCCTCGTATCTGCCAGAGAACTGGACATCTCGTCGCTTCCGCCCGAGGCCAGATCTTGGATCAATATCCACCTCAAGTACACCCACGGATACGGTATCGTCATGAGCCCCGCATCTGAAGTGACTCGCGACGGGATGCCGGCTTTCTACCTGCAAGACATCCCGCCCAGGCCTTCGGCTGACGTCTCCGTTACGAGGCCTGAAATCTACTTCGGAGAACTCACCAACCACTATATCGTGGTGAATACCAAGGAACCCGAGTTCGACTACCCGAGGAGCGGGACGGAAGCCCTGGAACCTACCTTCTATCAGGGCAAGGCAGGCATACCCGTAGGAGGCTTCCTGAGGCGGCTCGCCTTCATGCTCCGCTTCAGAGACTATCAGATACTGGTGTCAGGGGCGCTGACCCCCGAATCCAGAGTGGTCATGCGCCGGAACATCATGGAGAGGGTCCAGACCATAGCGCCCTTTTTCATGTACGACCAAGACCCCTACATAGTGACAGCCGAAGGCAAGCTCTACTGGATGGTCGACGCATATACGGTATCCGCCAACTACCCTTACAGCCAACCCGACCCGGTGGTGGGGATCAACTATATCCGGAATTCGGTAAAAGTGGTGATAGACGCGTACGACGGGACGGTCACGTTCTACCTGGCCGACGAAGAAGACCCGATAATCAGGACATACGCGAAGATCTTCCCGGACCTCCTGAGGTCTATCTCGGAGATGCCGGATTCCCTGAAGGCCCACATACGCTACCCAGAAGACCTGTTCAGGATCCAGGCCAGGACCCTGCTTACCTATCACATGACTGATCCGCATGTCTACTACAACAAGGAAGACTACTGGGAGCTTCCCAGGGAGATCTATGGGGGGAACACGGGTGAGCAGGTCGTGACTCCCTATTACATAGTGATAGACGTCCCCGATCAGGACGAACCCGAGTACATGCTCATGACATCCTTCACTCCTAGGGGAAAGCCCAATATGACGGCGTGGCTAGGGATCCGCTGCGGCTTCCAGGACTACGGCAAGGCTACGCTCTACGCCGTGCCTAAGGACGTCTTGGTGCCGGGCCCGATGCAGGTTGAATCGCTCTTCTCCCAGAACCCCCAAATCGCCGCCAACATCACTCTGTGGAGCCAGCGAGGTGCCCAGGTAATACGCGGTAATCTTCTTATCTACCCCGTAGGCGACTCGCTCCTCTACATGGAACCTCTATACCTGCAGGCGGAAACGGTGAAGATCCCAGAGCTCAAGCTAGTCCTCATGTACTACGGCGGCAGGGTAGTTATGGGAACTTCTGCGTTAGACGCGCTGTCTCAGCTCTTTGGCGAGGACTTGCCGCTGGAAACTCCCGGCGAACCCCGGGAGGTGGCTGCCGACGTTCCTGGCCTCGTCGCCCGGGCCAACGCCTTGTGGGATGAGGCCCAGGAAGCCCTCCGGAGCGGAGACTGGGCCGGCTACGGCGCGGCCATCCAAGAGCTGGGACGGATCCTCAGGGAGCTTTCGGCTCTGACGGGCGGCGGGCCAGGGGCCGCGACGTCGGTTCCAGAGGGATCATCGAGTGCCATTCCTTGACACCCGGTATAACCTCTGCAAGTATCGTTAGTGGTAAAATACACAGACAACCTGCGGTTGCCTGAACCCCGGCTATCCGGGGAACGTGGCTTGGAGGGGAGTTCAGATGACAGAAAGACCTACGGCAACTACTACCACAATATCTGCAGTCAAGAACTTCGAGGGAAAGCTCGTCCGCATAAGGGGCTGGCTTTACAATAAGCGCTCTTCAGGCAAGATCCTTTTCCTGATAGTCCGCGATGGGACAGGCATTATCCAGTGTGTCGCGAGCAAGGGAGATGTTGGCGAGGAGATGTTCAAGAACCTCGACGGCCTGACCCAGGAATCCTCGCTCATCGTCGAAGGCACAGTACATAAAGACAACCGGGCGCCCGGCGGTTACGAGCTGCAGGTGACAAGCTGCGAGATAGTCTCCCAGGCCTGGCCGGATTATCCCATAGCCCTGAAAGAACACGGTCCCGAGTTCCTCCTGGATCACAGGCACCTCTGGATAAGGACTCCCAAGCAGCGGGCCATCCTTACGGTAAGGGCCGAAGTCATGCGGTCGGCAAGGGAGTTCCTCGATAGTGAAGGTTTCGTGGAAGTGAGCGCCCCCGTCCTCACGCCGTCCGCGTGCGAAGGGACTTCGACTCTCTTCGCCACTGAGTACTTCGGGGAGATGGCCTACCTTTCCCAGAGCGGCCAGCTGTACAACGAGGCAACCATCATGGCCCTAGGGAAAGTTTACTGTTTCGGCCCAACGTTCAGGGCGGAAAAATCCAAGACCAGGCGCCACCTCACCGAGTTCTGGATGCTGGAGCCCGAAGCCGCCTTCATGACCTTCGAAGAGCTCCTGGACCTTGAGGAGCGGATGGTTTCCTTCATAGTACACCGGGTGCTGGACCGCTGCTCTAAAGAGCTGGCAGACGTAGGAAGGAATCCCAAGGATCTAGAAGACATCGCGCCGCCTTTCCCAAGGATGACATATGACGATGCCGTGAAGCTCCTGCATGAGAACGGTTTCGAATTCGAATGGGGAGACGATTTCGGGGCTCCTCACGAGACATTCCTGGCGAGCCAGCATCACCGCCCGCTTTTCGTGACCCATTACCCGACCAAAGCTAAGGCTTTCTACATGGAACCTCACCCCGAGAGGCCCGAGGTCGTGCTGGCGGCAGACCTGCTGGCACCTGAAGGGTACGGGGAAATCATAGGCGGGAGCCAGAGGATCCACGACTATGACCTCTTGCTCCAGCGCATAAGAGAACACAACCTGCCCATGGAGGCATATGACTGGTATCTGGACCTCAGGAAGTTCGGGACGGTACCCCACAGCGGCTTCGGACTCGGGATCGAAAGGTTCGTGGCGTGGATATGCCACCTGGACCACCTGAGGGAAGCCTCGCCGTTCCCGAGGATGATAAACAGGATAAGGCCCTAACCAAGGGTCCGGGGGATGAGAAACGGGGGTGCGCGCCTTGTCTCACGGCGAAGAGAGGAAAAAAGAGAGACTGAAAGAGCTGGGCTCGCGTATTAGGGCAAGACGAGAAGAGCTTGGGCTGGCGATCGAGCAGGTATCCGAGAAGACGAAGATTCGCTCGCGGTACCTCATCGCCGTTGAAGAAGGCGACGACTCCATCTCGCCCGGGCGGACCTATTTCCGGGCCTTCCTCAAGACGTACGCTTCCTTCCTGGGTCTCGACGGTTCCAAGTTCTCCGCAGAATACCAGGAGATCGTGGAGCAATCGAAAAGTGGCGAGCCCAGGAAGGCAGCCGAGGTGAAACCGGCGCCCGAGAAAGATGTGGCCGCTCATCCCGCGGCGAAGACTAGCCAAGCCGCTGGGCCTTCATCGCCGGGGGAGACCTCTCGGATACCTGCAGGCACGGCGGCACAGTCCCACAAAGCCCAGGCGGCTCGCTCCAGGCGCAGGCCCACTGGGGCAAAGCGGAGGAGAAGCGGCGCCGGCTGGGCGGTCATAGCGCTGGTCCTGTTGGCGGCGGCGGTCTATTATGTACTGAGCGCACGACCGTCCTTCATCTTCGGGCCGGGTGGTCAGATGGGCGAAGAAAAGGCACCCGCAACCACGCCTCCATCGGGCGAGGTCCAAGAACCGGGTTTGCCGGAGCCGGCAGGGCCCGTAGATGAGCTCCCGACGGAGCCTCCGGCGCCGGTCATAGCCAGAGAAGATCCGAACGCGGAGAAGACCATCTGGTCGGTGGATAGGACTCCCTTGGAGCTGACGATCAAGATGCGGGGCTCTCAAGAGTCATATTGCTGGGTAAGCGTCTACACCGACGGGAAGTACGCCTTCGAACGGACTCTGGTGCCTGGAGAGATAGTTGAGCTCAAGGCAGAGTCCGAGATAACCATCAGGGCTGGAAAACCGTGGGAGATGGATCTCATACTAAACGGCCAGGAGATAGGGCCCGGTGGCGAGTTGGGACCGGTGAAAGACTTGGTCTTCCGTTCAAACCTGAAGTCAGAGTAAAACGGATGGGCCCTCCTTTCATAGGCCAGAAGCCCACCCAATAGTATCTCTAGTAGCCCGATCTCTCACCACGGCCCAGAGGGAGTGCCCTGATGTCAAGAGACCTTCCGAGACGGCTCAGAAGCCTAGTATGGGACAGAGGTCTTGCCGCCCTTGTTCTCTGTGCCCTTTTTCTGATGATTTCTTCTGTTTCCCCTGCACCCGGCGAAGGGCCGCACCCAAGCGCCGCAACGACGGTCCTCGCGAGCCCGCAAGCGTTTCCGGAGGTACCTTCTCTCACTTGCCACGCGGCGCTCCTCATGGAGTGGCAGACGGGGACCATCCTTTACGAGAAGAACGGATTCGTCCGCATGCACCCGGCGAGCATCACCAAGATCATGACCGCCCTTTTGGCCCTGGAAAACGGGCGGCTCGAAGACCTCGTCACCGTGAGCGAAGAGGCCGCGAGCCAGATAGGCTCGAGCATGTACCTTCGGGCGGGGGACGTCTACACCCTTGAAGATCTGCTGTACGGCCTCATGCTGAACTCGGGAAACGATGCCGCGTGGGCCATCGCCGAGCACATCGGCGGGACGGCCGATGCGTTTTCCGACATGATGAACCGGCGCGCCCGTGAGATCGGGGCCATAAACACGCAGTTTCGAAATCCTCACGGCCTGACCGACCCCAACCACTACACTACAGCCTTCGATATCGCCCTCATCGCCAGGACGTGCCTCAGGCACCCCTATTTCAGGCGCCTGGTATCCACCCGGGAAAAAGAAGTGATCGACGCGAGCGGGCAGGTTGAGTCTATCCTCGCCAACACCAACAGGCTCCTTTGGATCTACTCGGGCGCCGACGGAGTGAAGACGGGCACGACCGAGGCCGCGGGGCAGTGCCTCGTGGCGTCAGCCACGCGTGGAGACATGAAGCTCCTCTCGGTCGTACTCGCGAGCGAGGACAGGTGGGCGGACTCGGCAGCCCTCCTCGACTATGGGTTCAACAACTTCAGGCTCCTCCGCCTGGCCAATGCCGGAGATACGCTCCTGGAGCTGCCCTGCAGGGGCGCCATCCAGGACACGGTCCCAGTCGTGGCCAAGACAGACCTCCTGTGCCTCGTGCCTCGAAACGCGCTTGGGCTTGACCTCAGGTTTGAACTGCCGGAAGGGGTCAGCCCGTGCCGGGGCGGTACCGTGATAGGGAGGGCCCTGGTTTTCCTGGGGAAGGACATAGTGGGGAGGGCCGACCTCATGACGGGCGAATGGGTCATGCCCAAGACCCCCGCGTCATTGATCGGCAGGGCAGGGGCGTGGATCACCCAAAACGCAGTCCGGATGGGGCTTTTCTAGGGACGGCCTCCCCGCGGCTCTAGAACGGAACCGGAGGCAAATCCCCTCGCTCACTTTACCCCTTTGAAGAGCCGCGAGAGGGAGACAACGGACAGGTTCATCTCCTTGAGCCGCCCGACCAGGGCAGACAGGTACTTCTCCGCAGGCAAAGTCCCTTTCTTGTCGACCCTTATCCCCAGTATATCTCCCGGAGATATCCGGCCGGCCATCTTGCGCGCGGCGTCCGCCTCTTTTCCTTTCATCCCTGTGAGGTCCACGCCTGGCCTTATGGACTGGTACCCCTCCTGGAACGCCACCGATACCAGGGCATCGCTGAACCTGCCGCCCGGAGCGTAGAAAAAGGGCGCCGTCGGCACAGAGGTCTTCATGAGCGCCTGTCTGGACCGCTTGATCCTGTCCAGCATCTCCGCCTGTGGGAGGTTATCCAGGCGTTTTTCGTCGGTACCCTTGATCCCCACTTCATGCCCCTTGGAAACCAGCTCTCTGACCGTACCTTCCGCAGCTTCGACAAAGGTCGCCGTCAGAAACCAGGTGGCCTTTACCTCGAGGTTCTCGAGGACCTGAAGGCACGCCATGACTTCCTCAGAGCTCGCTGAGGTCACGTCGACCACAAGACCCACTTCCAGCTCAGACGTCTCCACCCGGCTCAGGGGGCTCAGTCTGGCCGCGGTCTCCAGGGAAGCCCCCTGGACCGAAAGGCCGGCCCTCACCCCAAGGGCCAACAAGATCACGGAAAGGATCGCCGCTATACGTATCTTTGTGGCAGGTTTAAGGTAGACAAGCATCTGTGCCCAGCCCTCCTCGGGGAAAAAGCAAGGCCTCTACACGCAGCGAGTTTGAACGGAGAACGTGAGAAGAGCCCTTGCCCGGTTAACTAATACTTATTCGGGCGCGAGGGAGGGTATAACGAGGCGTGGGACTAGGCTTCCCGGACCCGCCCGCGCTGGGATATGGCTTTGAGAAGCCTTCGCTTGCGCTTCAGAAGGCTCTCAGGGACCTCGCCGGTTCCTCCGGCGTACCTTTCCAGCGCCGAAGACACGATTTCCATGGCTTTGTCCAGATCGCCCCGCCCGAGCTCGTAGCACCTGGCGAGAAAGAGGTAATCCTCGTCCTTGGCGGGACCAAGAGAGAGCAGCGTCTCGAGAGCATCGATGGCCCTTTCCCAGTCTCCCTGCCTCCTTAACACCTTGGCCAGGAGCCTGAGCCGCGACGCTTCAGCATCTCCCTTCATCCTGCGCCATTCGGGGGCACAGGATCCCGCCGTCTCCAGACAGCGCCTGGCCATCTCAAGGTTCCCGCGCCTTAGGTGAAGCTTTCCTGCCCCCGACAAAGCTTCCGGGTCGCCCGAAGCAGGACCGGCGGTGAGTATCTCTCCGAACACGTAGGCGAGGCACGCCATATTCACAACGTCCAGGAAGTTGTGCTTGAGGACGGGGGAAAGCACCGAGAGGTCGCCTTCTTTCTCGTAGATGAAGTAAAGGGCGGGGATCATGTTTCCGGGTATGTCCGATTCCCGTGTGTATCCGGTAAACCTCCTGACCGCCTCCTTCAGGCTCTGCCCGTAGGGGGCCCTTCGTCCAAGGGCTTTGGTGATGGAGAGGAAATCGAGGTGAGCCTTTAGGGGGAAGGGGCACCTCATACCGGCCAAGATGTACCTGGACTGGAGCACCGGGACGTCGAACGCCTTGCCGTTGTAGGTGACCAGGACGCTCTTTCCCATGAGGGCACCAGCCAGCGAGTCCAGCATTGCCTCTTCGCCCTGCCTGGAAGTGAGGAGGTACTGCTCCACGGCAAAGCCTTCGTCCGTCCACCGGCCCAATCCGACGAGGAACGCTATTGTACCCGCACCAATCAGCCCCGTCGTCTCTATGTCAAGGTAGACCCAGCCTTCAAGGGAAGCCAGGGACGGCTCCAGGGCGCGGAAACCCTCCAGGGACCCGGCAGACGGCATGTAGAGCTCCGGAAAGGCACCCTCTCCATAGACGGTCCTCATCACCGAATAGCCGTCCCCTTCGGTCACCGCGCTCGAGAGAGGAAGAGGATCCCTGCGGGAGGCCTGTGCCCGTGGAAGTACGCTTTCCCCTCCGGCAGCCGGCACGGGCGGTGCCGGACAAAACGGACCGGGAAGGGGTGGTGGCCCTCCCCGGGCAGAGACAAACCCGTGAGCGGGCTGCTGTCCGGAAGGGAAAACCGCCGCCCTGGACTCCAGTTCCCTTATCATCTTCCTGAGCCGTTCCAGGACTTCTTTGTCAGGCAAGGCACACTCCACCCACGCCACTATTGCCTTTTTCCGCAAGCCCTATACCCCGAGGCCTTCTTTCAGGACTCTGAGGCAGAGGCCCTTCACACCTTCGCCCGCCTCTCCGGGCGGTCCGACGCACCCCGGACAGCCATCCAGGCAGTCGCAGGCGCTTATCAGCTCGAGCCCCGCCTTGAGGATGTGGGGAAGCAGGGAATAGGCCTTCTCCGAAAGCCCGACTCCCCCAGGGTACGAGTCGTACATGTACACTGTCGGCTTCCCGTCGTGGGGGGAACGGACTTCCACCGCCACCCCCAGGTCGTTTTTGTCGCACATAAGGAAAAGCGGCGCTATATTGAGGATCACGTTGGCGAGGCCTGAGAGAACCCCTCCCACGAGCCTCGGGTTCATCGAGGAGACGACGTGTCCGGGAAGGGTAAACCACATACCCTGCGTGTGCAGGTTCATCTCGGGGATGGCTATCTGGCCCCATCCTACGTTCTCGTTGGTGTACATTTTTACTTTCTTGTATATGGTGGCCAGGGCAGTTACCGAAACCTCGCCGAACTTCGGGCGGAAGAACCCTTCGTCGTCTTCTTTGTCTACCGTCATGACCCTTATTCCCACTGCCAGGTTGGCGTCGGTGTAGTAATCAACCTTCACCTTCTTAACGTACGCCTTCTTGGCGTCGTAATCCAGCCTGTTCACGTGGTACTGCTGCCCCTGGTGCATGTAGATGGCCTGTTCGTGGATGAGCATGGGAGCCGCGAACCAGTCGACTTCCCCGATCACCTCGGCGCCACCGTCTGTTTCGTCTATGACCACGAAGTTATCGGTGGAGGCTGAACGGAGACTCACTCCGGCTGCCGGGAAGGAGTCGGAAGACCAGTGCCACCTCCCACCCGAATGGTTGAGTATGCCCTGGTCTTTGAGCTGCTCCAGGTAGGCCGATACGTCCCTTTCCGCGAAGAGCCTCCCTTCCTCAGAGTCTCTGAAGGGGAGCTCGTAGGCCGCGCACTTCACGTGTTCGCCAAGGATATACGGGTTGTCGGGGTTTATGAGCGCGTATTCGGCGCTCTGGCCGAAGAAGTAATCCGGGTTTCTGACGATGAACTGGTCGAGAGGCCCTGGTCCGGCGACAAGGATCGCTGCCGCCACGCCCGACCGCCTGCCGGCCCTGCCTGCTTGCTGCCACGTGCTGGCAATGGTGCCGGGGTAACCCGCCAGCACCGCGCAATCGAGGCTCCCTATATCGATCCCGAGCTCGAGGGCGTTCGTGGCTGCAACGCCGATGATCTCCCCTTCGCGGAGCCCTTTCTCGATCTCCCTTCGCTCATTGGGCAGGTAGCCCCCTCTGTACCCCCTTATCCTGTCCTTCTGGAAGCGCTCCCTGTAGGAGTCCCTCAGGTACTGGACCAAGAGCTCTACCGCTATCCTTGACCGGGCGAAGACTATCGTCTGGACGCCGGCCGCGATAAACTTGGACGCTATCTTGGATGCCGCGTCGATGGCAGACTGCCTCACGGAACCGTCCGGAGTGAGGGCCGGCGGGTTCCAGAACACGAGTATTTTCTCGCTGGACGGGGCGCCGTTCTTATCTACTACCTCGCAGGGTGCTCCCACCATCGCCTCCGCCAGCTCCCCCGGGTTCGCGATGGTGGCCGAAGCCATGATGAACTGGGGACTCGCTCCGTAGAACCTGGCGAGCCGCACCAGGCGCCTCAGGACGTTGGTGACGTGGCTCCCGAAAACCCCGCGGTATCCGTGCATCTCATCTACGATGACGTACCTGAGGCCGGAAAAGAGCTTCACCCAAGTGGGGTGGTGCGGGAGGATTGCCTGGTGGAGCATATCCGGGTTGGTGATTATTATCTGGCCCACTTCTTTCGCGAGCCTTCTCTTCGAGGGAGGCGTGTCCCCGTCAAAAGTGAAGCTTTCCAGCGCGAAACCGCCCTTCTTCTTGAGGTCCTGAAGCTCCGCCAGCTGGTCTTGGGCCAGGGCTTTCGTCGGGAATATGTAGAGCGCCCTGGACTCGGGATCTTTGAGCACCGTATCGAGCACGGGGAGGTTGTAGCAGAGCGTCTTCCCCGAGGCCGTGGGCGTCACAACGCACACGTTTTTCCCTGCCCGTATGAGGTCATAGGCCTCACGCTGGTGCGTGTAGAGGCGGCTTATGCCCTTGGAAGCGAGGGCTTCCTTAAGCTTTGGGTGTATGTCTTCAGGGAGGGGCGCGTACTGGCCCTCTCTCGCCGGGATCCTGTGCCAGGCCGTTATCCCAGAGAGGAACCTGGGATCGGCCCTCAGGTCTTCGAGAACTGATAAGACATCTCTTTTCATGGCCTCCTGGAGATGCGCCTCCCTTCTTATCCCATTCACAGGAGATCCCTGGAAATCCCCCGAAAACATGCTCCACGAAGAGCCGCGTCTAGAAAACCGCCCTTACCCGTCTCAAGGCCACCTTCCAGGGCGCCTCAAGGGAGGTGCCTGGTGAAAGCGGGATTCGGTACTATACGGACATGCCCCACCAATTAACACTAGAAGAAGGTGAAAGGCATGGAAGCACAAAGACGGCAGTTATGGTTCAAAACGGCAAGAGCTGCCTCAGTGTTCCTCCTCGCCTCCATGTGCTTCGCGATCCTGGTACCTATTCGAGCCCAGGCTGGCCCGTTCCTCCGCGCGGGTTCCACAGGAGAAAGCGTAGCGATCGTCCAGGAAATCCTCTCGGGCCTAGGCTACTACACGGGACGTGTAGACGGCATCTTCGGTCCACTTACCGACAAGGCGGTAAGGGCTTTCCAGTCTGCTTCCGGCCTCGTGCCCGACGGGATAGTGGGGCCCCTGACGTGGGCTGCACTGGAACGGGTGGGAGAGGTAAGCCGCGGCAAGACAGGCCCCTTGCGGGGAAGGCTCATAGTCTTGGACGCGGGCCACGGCGGGTCTGAGCCCGGGGCCATCTCGCCTTGGGGAGACAAGGAGAAAGACTTCACCCTTGGCATCGCGCTCAAGACCAGAAGGTTCCTGGAAGAGATGGGCGCGACCGTGGTCTTGACGCGCTACGGCGATTACCCTCCCGGCAGCGATTGGGGCTACCCCGTGGATGACCTCCTGGCCAGGGCCTCCATTGCCAACTCAAACGGGGCGGACATCTTCGTAAGCATCCACATAAACGCCTATCCCCAGGATCCGGGAGTCTCGGGAGTGATGGGGTTCTACAGGCGGGGCTCGAGCGAATCCTATGCGCTGGCTTCAAAGATCGCCTGGGCGGTGAACGCGTCCTCGGGCCTTAAGATGATAGACGTCCAGCAAGGCCCGTACTACGTGCTGAACAGGACCTACATGCCCGCCGCCCTGATCGAGGTGGGCTTCATGACCAATAGGAACGACGTCCTGTCCCTCAGGCTCGGGTCGTTCCAGGATAAGGTGGCGCAGGGCATAGCCGCGGGGATCGTAGCTTACTTCGGTCGCTAGAACGTACATATCTGAGAGACATCAAGAACCTTTGGAAGGCGACCGGGCTTGTAGCCCGGCGCCTTCCTCGATTAAGATAGACGCTATGGAAACAGAGAGACTTTCGTCCACAGGAAAAGACAAGATAAAGTGCTCAATCGCGGTGTACGGCTGCGCCAAGAACCAGGTTGATGCCGAAGAGATGGCAGAGAGGCTCACCGCCGCAGGGTACGAAGTGACCGGCGATGTTCACGACGCCGACGTGCTCATCGTCCACACCTGCGGCTTCATAGAAGACGCCAAGAGAGAGTCTATCGAAGGCATCTTCCACGCTCTGGAGGCCTCGGAAAGGCCCGGAGGCCGCATCCCGGTCATCGTGACGGGCTGCCTCTCCCAAAGGTATCCCGATGAACTTCTCAAGGAGATACCCGAGATCTCTGGGGTCGCCGGCACAGCCGCCCCCAGGGATATTGTGAGGATCGTAGGTGAAGTGCTTGAAAGGCGCATCTCCCCTCAGGCAGTCGAGAAGGATGGGCCTTCTCAAGCGCGGGAGGGCCGCATCCGTTACGTAGGGGAACCGGGCAGAGGAGCTCCCGGCGGAGGGCTTTACCGGTTCGGGCGGTACCTCACGAAACCCTGGGCGTACCTCAGGGTGGCCGAGGGATGCCGCCACCTATGCACCTATTGCGCCATACCTTCGATTAGGGGCCCGCTCAGGTCGCGCCCCGAAGATGAGATACTGGCCGAGGCGGGGCACCTCGTTTCCCTGGGGGTAAAGGAGCTCAACCTGATAGCGCAAGACCTCTCCGACTATGGCTTCGACCTCATAGGGAAGAGGTGTCTCGCGAGGCTCCTTACGAAGCTTAGCGCCGTACCCGGAGTAAAGTGGATAAGGCTCCTCTACGTAAGGCCCGACGGTGTAGATGAAGAGCTCGCCGAGGCCATGACCCTTCCTAATGTGGTGCCGTATATCGACCTCCCGATCGAACACGGCTCTCCCAAGATCCTGAGGCTCATGGGGAGGCCCGGGCCAGAGAAAATCCTGAGGGCGGTTGAACTCCTGAGGGACGCGGTGCCAGACCTCTACCTGAGGACCACGATCATCACCGGTTTCCCGGGAGAGACAGAGAAAGACGTCTTGGAGACCATGGAGCTCCTATCAGCCATACGGGCGCACCGCGTGGGAGTATTCCCGTTCTCCAGGGAAGAAGGTACGCCTGCCTATGACCTCCCCGGTGAGGTGCCTGAAACCGAAGCCCGAGAGCGAGCCGAAGCTATCCGGCGGCACGGGCTCCGCCTCGCCTCGGAACGCGGGGCCGAGATGGTGGGGAAAGAGGTGGAGGTGCTCCTCGAAAGGCCTTCTATGCGCCCCGGTTACTGGATCGGTCGCGGGCCCCACCAGGCACCGGAAGTAGACGGCGTGACGTACGTGAAGACGTCAGCCGGCTGCAAGGGCTCTGTCCTGCGCACCAGGGTCACAAACTCCGGGATCCTCACCCTCTTCGGAAAGGAAACCTCTGTTTAGCAGGAGTTAACCATAGTTTTCCATGGGACCGCTCCGTCCCCTCCTGATATAATTATGTTAACTATTTTCTGAACTGGGCTTTTCTCAGAAAGCCCGGTTCCAATTCGTTTTGACGATGGGGAGGGGCTAAAGGTGCCGAGAGGGCTCAAATGGATCCATGTGGCGGTGGCGGCCGCCATCACTCTGGCCGTGCTCAGCCTCTCCTACTCTTCCTACGAGAAGGTCGGGGTAAAGAGACCCCTCATCTCGGAGCTCGTCGCCCACAGCGATGTGGCGGGCGTCTCTTGGGAGAAGGACGGGACAGTCGCGGTTATACGAGTGGACCTCAGGAAGGTGCCGGACCTCTCCAAGACCTATGCCGACCTCGAGAGGATCGCCGCCAAGCACCTGGGCACCGCCCCTTACCGCATCGAGATAGCCGATGGGGCGACGCCCTTCCTCGAGGAGGCCTACCACTCGATCCACTACTACATCGAGGAGGCTTCCGTGAGGGGAACTTTCGGCGAGATGATCCGGGAATCTTCCAGTAGGCTTGATGAAGCCGGCTGCGAGTACAAGATCTCCGTCGGCGCGCGCCGCATCTACGTCCAGATAGCCAAAGAAGGGGCCTATCTTTACAGGATAGTAGACCGCATTCTTGAGAAAGGAGGGGCCGGGATATGAAGAAGTTCGAGGTCTTGGCCGGCATTGCCGTCGGGGTAGTAGCGTTCTTGACCCTTCGGGGCTATAACCTCTTGCCCTGGCTCCTCCTCTTGGGCCTCACCTACTTCCTCGTAGCAACCCGGGGTCAGCTTGGCGACATCGGGCGCAAGAAGGTGGGGGCGGTCGTAGGAGGCAGCTCGCGGATCACCTTTGATGATGTCGGCGGCCAAAGGGTCGCCAAGCGGGAGCTCATGGAAGCCCTCCAGTTCCTCAGGGATTATGAAAGGGCCAAGCGCCTGGGGATAAGACCTCTCAAAGGGATCCTCCTGGCTGGGCCTCCGGGCACGGGCAAGACGCTCCTGGCCAAGGCGGCAGCGCACTACACTGATTCGGCGTTCATATCGGCTTCGGGTTCTGAGTTCATCGAGGTCTACGCCGGACTCGGAGCCCAGAGGGTGAGGAATCTCTTCGAAAGCGCGAGGAAACTTGCCCGCGACCAGAAGAAGACGGCGGCCATCATCTTCATCGATGAGGTTGAAGTCCTCGCGGGAAGACGCGGAGCCCAGGTGGGGCACCTCGAGTACGACCAGACCCTCAACCAGCTCCTGGTGGAGATGGACGGCCTCAGGCTCGAAGACGAAGTGCGGGTCTTGGTGATCGGGGCTACAAACAGGCCCGACCTGCTCGACCCAGCCATCTTGCGCCCCGGGCGGTTCGACAGGACCGTGAGGGTCGACCTCCCGGACAAAGAGGGAAGGTCTGAGATCCTGAGCCTCCACCTCAGGAACAAACCCCTCTCGCCCGAGGTTAGCATAGAGGACCTGGCCAGGGAGACGTTCGGCCTGTCCGGAGCCCACCTCGAAAGCCTGTGCAACGAGGCGGCCATATTGGCCCTCAGAAGGGGAAGCGACGCCATAACTCAAAGAGACCTGGAGGAAGCACTGGACAAGGTCCTCATGGGTGAAAGGCTGGAGAGACTGCCTTCACCTGAAGAGCTCCGCAGGGTTGCGGTGCACGAAGCAGGGCACGCGGTCGTTTCGGAGACCTTGAGGCCGGGTTCGGTGGCCCAGGTAACCGTATCGCCGCGGGGGAACGCCCTCGGTTTCGTCCGTCATGCTCCCCAGGATGACGTCTACGTCTACCCGAAGGAGGCCATAGAAGAGGAGATCTGCATCCTCATCGCCGGAGCCGGGGCCGAAGAGATGCACTATGGCTCGAAGAGCACCACGGCGTCAAACGACTTTCAGAGGGCGCTGGACCTTGCGAAGAGGATCGTCTCGTACGGGATGTCGCCCCTGGGCGTCGTGGACCGGGATACCGCCTCGCCCGAAGCGCTGGCCAAGGTCACCAGGGAGATACTGGACCGGTGCCAGGACCGCACGGCGTCCATCCTGAAGAAGAACCGCGCCCAGGTGAAGGCGATCGCCGACGAGCTGATAAGGCGCGAAAGCCTGCCAGGCTCGGAGCTGAGGAAGATGCTTGAAGCGGGCGGCCCGCCGCGCTGGCGGTGGCGGAGAATGCCCTCTTACAGAGGAAAACGGGGCCTTAAGGTAGAAGAAGCGGCGCGGGGGTGAGACCCTTGCATGCCGAGATATTGTCGGTAGGAACTGAACTCCTCCTCGGGGAGATAGTAGATACAAACGCACAGTATATATCGGCGAGACTCAAGGAGATAGGTGTCTCGGTCTACCGGAGACAAACCGTAGGAGACAACCGGTCGAGGCTGACCGGAGCGTTTAGGGAGGCGCTTGGCCGCGCCTCCTTGGTTATTGCGACGGGCGGTCTTGGCCCCACGGACGACGACCTCACGGCCGCATGCCTGGCCGAAGCGCTGGGACTACCCCTCGAGTTCCACGAGGGAGCCTGGGAAGACATGCTCGAGTGGTTCGCCTTGAGGGGCAGGGAACCGTCTCCAGGCGACAGAAAACAGGCCATGATCATAAAAGGCGGGATACCTTTCAGGAACAAGGTAGGAACCGCTCCCGGCCAGGCAGTTTTCAAGGACGGCAAGCTGGCCTGCATACTTCCGGGACCGCCCCGGGAGATGATCCCCATGTTCGAAGAGCACGTCGTCCCCCTCATAAAAAGCACCTTTATGGATCTCGTGCCTCTCTACATAAAGAACCTCAAGCTCACCGGGCTCCCCGAGGTACGGGTCGGTGAGATAATCAAAGACCTCATGGAGTCCGCAAGCCCTACGGTGGCCCCCTATGTGAGCCGGGGCGAGATCAGGATCAGGATCGCGGCCGGCAGCAAGGAGCCTGGAGAGGCGAAGAGAATGGTGGACGGGATGGCTCGGGAAATAAGGAGCCGCCTCAAAGAGTACATCTACGGTGAAGACGACGACACGCTTGAATCCGTGGTCGGTGAGATCATGACCAGGAGGGGCCTCAGTATCGCGGTAGCGGAGTCTGTAACCGGCGGACTGGTGGCGCACAAGCTCACTAATGTGCCCGGCAGTTCCCGCTACTTCAAGATGGGCATGGTCGCCTACAGCCCTGCCATCAAGGCCACCTGCCTGGGCGTCCCCGACGAGGCACTCAGAAAGGACGAGGCGGTGAACGCCGAGACCGCCGTTTCCATGGCACTAGGAGTGAAGTCTTTGGCAGGAACTAAGATAGGCCTGGCTACAACCGGATTCGCAGGTCCCACCGGAGGGACGGATAAGGAACCAGTTGGAACAGTTTACGTAGCGGTCGCCGACGAGAGCGGTACCGAGGTCGAGAGGTTCGTGTATTCCGGTTCCAGGATCGACGTCAAAGAGTATGGGGCAGTCCGGGCCCTATACGTCTTGTGGAGGAGACTCAGCCGGAGCGGGAAAAATCCGGAGCTCAAGTGAGGAGGCATGCCCTTGAATCCAGAGACCGAAAGATTGCGCCTGTTCGTCGCCGCTCTTCTCCCTGAAGAAACCCGGGAGCTCCTGGCCTCATTCGTAGGGAAGGTAAAGGATCTTTTCCCCGGATACAGGTTCGTGGCCCCGGAGAGCTGGCACATCACCCTCCAGTTCCTGGGAGAAGTGCCCAGCAGTTCGGTCGAGGACATCGTTGAGGCCCTTTCCAGGGCATCTCGAGCCAAAGAGGCCTTCAAGGTCAGCTTCTGCGAGGCGGGCGCGTTCCCGGAGAGAGGAATGCCGCGGATCCTCCACATTGCGGCGACCGGCGGGAGAGAACCCCTATCGGACCTCGCACGGGACGTAAGGTCTAGTCTTTTCGCTCTCGGTTACGGCGATTCCAAGCCTTTCGCTCCTCACATCACCTTGGCGAGGGAGAGAAGGGGGACTCCTCCCAACGCCCGGGGCTATCAGAGGACGGGCCACCGGACGGCGGACGTCCGTTCGGCCTGGAAGGATTGTTTCGACCGCTTTCTCAAGGAAGAGGGCTCGAAGCCCGAGTGGGAAGTGAAGGATCTCGTCCTCATGCGGAGCATCTTGCGGCCGGAAGGGGCACAGTACACCCCGCTCGCGGCAATAGACCTCCCCGGAACGGAAGTACGAAGCCTATCGAACACACGTACTCATTCGTTGTGACCCGGGAGCCGTGATGCTATACTCATATAGGAAGGTGCTGCCAGGGACGTGGCAGAATCTGGAGGTTGAGTGAATGCTCGAAAAGGAAAAAGCGCTCGAGCTAGCAGTCGCGCAGATAGAGAAACAGTTTGGGAAAGGCTCGATTATGCGGTGGGGAGAAGCGACCCAGAAGGCGACCGTGGACGTGATACCCACCGGCTCCCTGGCGCTGGATATCGCTTTAGGTGTTGGAGGAATACCGAGAGGTAGGATTATAGAGATATACGGCCCCGAAGGTTCGGGGAAAACCACGGTGGCGCTCCACATAATCGCGGAAGCGCAGAAGGCAGGCGGTATTTCTGCCTACATCGACGCCGAGCACGCCCTTGACCCGGTGTATGCGAGAAAGATAGGCGTTGATGTGGATAACCTCCTTATATCTCAACCGGATACCGGAGAGCAGGCACTTGAGATCGTGGATGCGCTGGTGAGGTCCGGCGCCGTCGACGCGATCGTTGTGGACTCAGTCGCTGCCCTCGCGCCCAGGGCCGAGATCGAGGGAGAGATGGGCGACGCCCACGTAGGCCTACAGGCGCGCCTTATGTCCCAGGCGCTTAGGAAGCTCACCGCGGTAATATCCAAGTCCAAGGCGATCGCGGTGTTCATCAACCAGCTCCGCGAGAAAGTGGGAGTGATGTTCGGGAATCCGGAGGTCACTCCCGGAGGAAGGGCTCTTAAGTTCTACGCCTCCATCCGTCTGGATGTGAGGAGGGTAGAGAATATCAAGCAAGGCCAAGAGACCATTGGGGCGAGGACCAGAGTCAGGGTTGTGAAGAACAAGCTGGCTCCTCCCTTCAAGCAGGCCGAGTTTGATATTATCTTCGGAGAGGGCATCTCAAAGGAAGGTTCCCTCTTGGACGTTGGCCTGTCCCAGAACGTTATCAGCCGGACGGGCACCTGGTATTCCTACGGCGATACCAGGCTCGGGCAGGGCAAAGAAGCCGCCCGTGCGTTCCTCAAGGAACATCCTGGACTAGCGGATGAGATCGAAAAGAGAATCCGTGAGGGCCTGAAGGCCGGGACGCTCAGGGCCGAAAGCGCTACGGACCTGGTCGAGACGGAATAACTTCCGATGGCACGCGGAGGTTCAAAGGGCACGGCTATCGATTCCGCCTTGGGGATCCTCTCGAGACGGCGGGTCTCAAGAGGACAGATGAGAGAGTCTCTGAGGCGGAAAGGATATTCAGATAGCGACGCCGAGACCGCGATAGGAAAACTTATCGAGTGGGGATACCTGGACGATAGGAGCTACTGCCGGGAGATCCTCTCTTCGATGATGGACACGTGCCCCATCGGGAGAAAGAGAGCGGTGTTCGAACTCTCCAAGAGGCTCTTCGACAAAGAGCTGATCGAGGAAGTTGTGGGCGAGGTCTTCGACGGACTCAGGGAAGAGGAACTGGCGACCCTGGCAGTCCGGAAGTACCTCGGCGAAAAGAGAAGAGGACTGACAACTGAAAAAGAACGCGAACGGTTGGCCCGGTGGCTCCAAAGGCGGGGCTTCGGCTACGAGGCGATATCCTCGGCGCTCAGAAGGACCGGCCCAGCCGCCGGGGACGGCCAACTGGATTCTGGCATAAGCGACGGCTGACATCTATGACCGAGATAACTTGGTTAATGGAGACCTTAGCGCTTCGCGCAGCGGGCAGGCCCACTGGGCGTACGCTGTGCGTTTCGATTGGAGTTGTGCGAACCTTTGGCTTAGCCCCGGGCGGGCTTCACCGCCGGCGAGGGCGAGGCTTTATATCTCACCTGAGGAACTGAGCTAGAGAGTTCCAGAAGCACCTCCAATTCGGCCTGAGTTTCGCGTCCTGCCAGATAAGCCGGTGGCTGTCTGGTTTTTCGCGTTTCTTGGAGGAGGTGACCTGGATGCAGTGGATCGTACCCTTGATCACGTTACTCGTAGGTACGCTAGCGGGCTACGCTATCAGAAAAGCCGTCGGAGAGGCGAAGATCAAGTCGGCGGAAGCAGAAGCCAAACGAATTGTAGACGACGCGATCAAGGCTGCCGAGACCAAAAAGCGTGAGATACTGCTTGAAGCCCGCGATGAAGCCGGAAGACTGAGAGAAGAGCTGGAAAGGGAAGTACGGGAACGCCGCCAGGAACTGCAGCGCATCGAAAGGCGCCTTATCAATAAGGAGGAAGCCCTCGACCGCAGGCAAGAGCTCTTCAGCCAGAAAGAAGAGAACCTGGCCAGGCAAGAGAGGGCCCTCATGGAGAAGAGCAAGGCCTTGGAGGCCCTCCACGAGCAAGCCCTCAAGGAGCTGGAGAGGATCTCCGGGCTATCCAGGGATGAGGCCAGGGAGCGCATCCTGGGCGAAGTCAGGGACGCTCTGAAAGAGGAAACCGCGCGTCTCATCAGGGACGCCGAGGCCCAGGCCAGAGATGAGGCCGAAGCCAAAGCGAGGAGCATCATCAGCCTTGCCATACAGAGGTGCGCCGCCGATCACGTCGCGGAGAACACCGTATCGGTGGTCGAGCTCCCCAACGACGAGATGAAGGGGCGGATCATCGGGCGTGAAGGGCGGAACATCAGGGCCTTGGAGACTCTGACCGGCGTAGACCTCATCATCGACGACACCCCCGAGGCGGTGATCCTGTCGGGGTTCGACCCCATTAGGAGAGAGGTCGCCAGGCTGGCTCTGGAGCGGCTGGTCTCCGACGGCAGGATACACCCTGCCCGCATAGAGGAGATGGTGGAGAAGGCCCAGAAAGAGGTCGAGGCCCTCATCAAACAAGAAGGCGAGCAGGCGGCTCTGAACTTGGGCGTGCACGGCCTGCATCCGGAGCTCATAAAGCTCCTGGGACGTCTCAGATTCCGCACCAGCTACGGCCAGAACGTGCTCAAGCACTCGATTGAAGTCGCCCAGCTTGCCGCCACCATGGCGGCCGAGATCGGGGCCGACGTGGCCGTGGCGAAGAGGGCCGGGCTCTTGCACGATATCGGCAAGGCCGTGGACCATGAGGTCGAAGGGTCCCACGTCGCCATAGGCGTGAACCTCCTGAGGAGGTACCGCGAGTCCCAAGACGTCATCCGGGCCGTGGAGGCCCACCACGGAGACGTCGAGGCCCAGTCCATCGAGGCGTTCCTGGTGGCTGCCGCAGACGCCATCTCCGCGGCCAGGCCCGGTGCGCGCCGGGAGACCCTGGAGATGTACCTGAAGCGCCTGGAGAAACTAGAAGAGATCGCCAACTCCTTCGAAGGAGTGGACAAAAGCTACGCCATCCAGGCGGGACGCGAGATCAGGATCATGGTAAAACCCGAGAGAATCGACGACCTCGGGGCGGTACGGCTGGCACGGGATATAGTGAAGAAGATCGAGAGGGATATAGAGTACCCGGGCCAGATCAAAGTCGTAGTGATCAGAGAAACGAGAGCGGTTAGCTACGCCAAGTAGCCGCCTCACGCATTAACCCGTCGCCTGCGGCCTTTCCGGTCGCAGGCGACAAGGAGAGATACCGTTGGCAAGAAGAGCACCCGTGAGAAATGGGGGAATCCCCCAGGCAGGTTCCGTTAGACCGTCCAGCAAGGACGTGGAGATACTCGCAACCCTCCTTGTGGCCTACCCTCAGGTATCGAGGGTTACGTACGACCCCAAGCGGAAGGCGCTGAACCTCGCGTTCCTCTGCAAGGGGCCCATAAGCGCCAAGAAGAGGAAAGATGTCGTGAAGTCCTACCTGGATTCCGTGGGCGTCTATTTCGACCTCACGGGCACGAGGGCGCACATCACGGAATGCATGTGGGAGAAGATGGACGGCTATTACTGCTTGCTCATCGAGCGCGACATCGCGTCTCTTTCGCCCGGTGAGCTGAACCTAACCGTAGAGCTCCTTGGGAGCAAGGTGAAGATCCTCTACGCGTCAGGCGAAGGGGACGCCTCCGCCTACGGCGACGATATGAACGCCTCGGCGAGAGTCTTTCTCCAGGACAGCGTAAACCAAGTGAGAAATCTGGAAAGCACCCGCAAGCTGGTCGCCCTGAGAGAGGGCGAAAAAGTGCTGGTGTTTGACAAGTAGGTGGGCGTCTTGATCAACATCCTTTTCATCGGCGATATCTTCGGCTCTCTGGGGAGGTCGTTCCTGAAAGAGCAACTGCCCGGCCTCGTGGAACGTTACGACGCCCACCTGGTCATCGCCAATTGCGAGAACGCAGCGGGAGGGGCCGGACTCACCCCAGAGGTCGCCGATGAGCTCTTCGCCATGGGCGTGGACGTCATGACCTCTGGCAATCACATTTGGGACAAGAAAGAGATATATCCCGTACTAGACAGCGAGAAGAGGATCCTGCGGCCCGCCAACTTCCCTCCCGGAGTGCCTGGGAAGGGTTCGGGAGTATTCCAGACGAGGAGCGGGCAGCAAGTGGGCGTCGTAAGCGTCTGCGGCAGGGTGTACTCGCCCCAGGACCTCGACTGCCCCTTCAGGACCCTCGACGTAGAGATAGGAAAGCTGAAGGTAACGACGCCGGTCATCGTCGTCGACTTCCACGCCGAAGCCACCTCGGAGAAAATCTCCATGGGGTACTACCTGGACGGGCGGGTGAGCGCGGTATTCGGCACACACACCCACGTGCAGACCGCCGACGAGACCATACTCCCGGGCGGCACGGCCTACATCACCGACGTCGGGATGACCGGAAGCTACGAGGGAGTGATCGGCGTCAAGAAGGAAATCATCCTCAAACGATTCCTCACCCAGATGCCTGTAAGACACGAACCCGCAAAAGGAAAGAGACAGCTTTGCGGCGTATTCTGCTCCATCGACACAAAGGGCAAGGCCCACTCCATCGAACGATTCAGGATTTTGGAATAGAAACGCCCTTTGTGCTCGTCAAACAATTTTCTCTTGCCAAAATCACCCTGCCGTCTTAGAATTGGAAATGAACTACCATAACTTGATGTCTCATACAACTTCTGTCACAGCACGTGGGGGGATAAGCGTGGGAGTAAGCAACGTAGACCGTCAGGAAACGCCACAGGTCGAAGTTCTCAAGGTCTCGTCTCGGTCAAATCCTAACGCGGTGGCCGGTGCCCTGGCCGGAGTTATCAGAGAACGGGGATACGCGGAAATACAGGGGATCGGGGCAGGCGCCGTGAACCAGGCCATTAAAGCGGTAGCCATAGCCCGAGGATTTGTAGCCCCCAGCGGCATCGACCTGGTCTGCGTCCCGGCCTTCACGGACATCATCATCGACGGTCAGGAACGGACGGCCATAAAGCTTATAGTGGGACCTAGAGACTAGTGGATGCCACTCCGAAACAGGCCTGCGATCTTCACGTTCACACAACGGCGTCAGATGGGCTTCTGTCGCCCCAGGAAGTCCTTTGTTACGCGGCCTCAAAGGGTCTAAAGGCAGTGGGGATAGCCGACCACGATACCACAGCCGGGCTCAGGGCTCTGGAAGGGCTATCCTCTCCTATCTCCTCAGTAGAGGTCGTCCCCGCCGTTGAGCTGAACAGCGAATGGAAAGGCAGAGAACTCCACATTTTGGGGTACTACATCCCTATTTCCCGAGGGCCTTTGTCCGACCTCCTAACGCGCCTTCAGGACTCGCGACGACGGAGGGTCGCCGAAACCGTCAAGAAACTCAAGGCCCTGGGCATGCCGGTAGAAGAGTCCAGGGTGTTCGAGCTGGCCTCAGGGGAGTCGGTAGGCCGGCCTCACGTTGCCAAGGCGATGCTCGAGCGCGGGTACGTGACCTCTATAAAGGACGCCTTCGACCGCTACCTCGGAATGGGGAGGCCCGCCTACGTAGAACGCTTCCACCTGAGTCCCGAAGAGTGCGTAAGGGCGGTCCGGGAAGCCGGCGGGGTACCGGTGTGGGCCCACCCAGGTACCGCTCGCTCATTCAGTATCATCAAGATCCTCGTTGAAAACGGCCTCCAGGGAATCGAAGCATACCACCCCGAACACGACCATTCCATGGTGGAAAAATGCCTGAACCTCGCGAAGGAGTACAATCTCATCCCCACCGGCGGGTCGGATTTCCATGGCCTCGGCAAGGGCGAGGGAGGAGATCTGGGAAGCGTCGTTGTACCCTACGAAGTGGTCGAGCGGCTTAGAGAGGCGGCAGGGAAGTAGACCTGAACGCCCGAGTGCCGGGCGCATAGTCGCCGCGCGGGAAAGGTCAGGCGTCTTTCCGGTAGCCCCTTACGGCGAGAAAGCCCCCTTCACATAAGAAAGAGGTGGTTTCCGTGCTCGGAAAAGACAAAGCCCTGTGGGTCATAGATACCTGCCTTGAGGCGTCTAAGTCCCAGGAGCTCGAGGTCGTGATCATGGGGCAGGACCAGAGCCTCACCAGGTACACCGAGAACCACATCCACCAAAACGTCGCCCAGAGCGATACTGAAGTGATAGTCCGCGCCGTGAACGGCAAGAGGATCGGGAAGGCGTCTACCAACCAGGTCGACAGGGAATCACTCGTGAAGACGGTCCTCGCGGCAGACGCCCTTTCCCGGCTCGTGCCCGAAGAACCCGATTTCCCGGGCTTGCCTGAACCCATGCCCATACCCGAAGGACCGGTGGCCCTCTACGACTCCACCTTGAGCTGCCCGCCTGACCTCAGGGCGGCCTACGTAGCCAGGGCGGTGAGCATGGCAAGAGCCAAGGGTATCTCGGCCGCCGGAGCCCTCTCAACCGGAGCCTTTGAGCTCGCGGTGGGAAGCTCAAAGGGCGTGAGAGCATACTACGCCCGTTCTGAGGCATCCATGACATGCGTCGCAATGGGCCCTACCTCGACGGGCTACGCCGAGAGCGCCGGCTTGGATGTGGCTCGCGTTGACCCCAGCGAGGTTGCCCACACAGCGATAGAGAAGTGCCTGGCCGGACAGGAGCCCACTTCTATCCCGGCGGGGGAGTACGACGTCATCCTTGAGCCTCTGGCGGTGAGGGATATGCTCATGTACCTCGCCTTTATGGGATTCTCTGGCGCAAGCTACCGCGAGGGAGCCAGCTTCATGTCCGGCAAGATGGGAGAGAAGATAACGGGCGATAATATCACCATATGGGACGATGGCCTCGATCCCGCCGGCTGCCCGATGCCCTTCGACTTTGAGGGAGTCCCAAAGAAGAGAGTGATGCTCATTGAGAACGGAGTGGCAAGAGGCGTCGTTTACGACTCATTGACTGCCGCCAAGGAGGGGACTGAGCCAACCGGCCACTCCCTGGGTGAGATGGCTTTCATCCCGTCGCTCCCGATAAACCTCTTCATGGCCGGCGGAGAAACCAGCGTGGAAGATATGATCGCGTCCACTAAGAAGGGCGTACTGGTCACGCGGTTCCACTACGTGAATGTGGTCCACCCTGTAAAGTCCATAATCACCGGTATGACGAGGGACGGCACTTTCCTCATCGAAGACGGCAGGATCGTCCGGGGAGTGAAGAACCTCCGCTTTACCGAAAGCGTGCTCGGCGCTCTATCAAGGGTAGATGCCCTTTCGCCCCAGAAAGTGCTCACGGGGATCTTGACGGTGGTCTGCCCGGCGATCAGGGTCCGGGGATTCACCTTTACCGGGACAACTGAGTTCTAGCCTCACCGGACACAGGATTTCCCAAGGCGGTACTTGAGCAGGTTTCATGTACACCGGAATCAGCCAGGGACCCGCCGACCGTCCAGACCCAGAAGGAGAGTCAAAGACGGCTGCCCACTGTCGTGAGCAGCCGTCTTGTTCATGCCGTACTTTCTCAGCCTGCCTCGAGTTGCCTCGAACAGCGCCCTGCCCATCTACGAGCGCCAGGCGCCATCTTTACGCAGGCATTACTTCAGCTTGATCTTCACGTCGAGGGCGGATAGTCCCTTCGGATACGCGAAGACCGGGTTCACGTCGAGCTCGGCGATCTCGTCGAAGTCCCTGCAGAGCTGGGCCACGCGACCGATGGCTTCCACGAGGGCGGGGATGTCGTCCGGCGGAGCACCCCTGAAGCCCTTAAGCAGCGTGTACGCCTTGGTCTCGGTGATCATCTGCTCGACCTCGCTCTTGGAAAGCCCCTTGGCGAGCCTGAAGGAGGCATCCTGGAGCAGGTTCACCAGGATACCGCCGGAACCGAACGCGATCATCGGTCCAAAGGTCGGATCCTTGGTCATACCGATGATGAGCTCGTCGCCCTTGGGCATCATCTTCTGGACTTCCACGCCGTAGATGCGGGCGTTCGGCTCGGCCTTCTTGCAGCTTTCCATAATCGCGCCAAAGGCCTCGACAACTTCTTCCTTGGTGTTGAGATTGACCTTGACTCCGCCGACATCGGTCTTGTGCATGATGTCGGGCGAGGCGATCTTCATAACCACCGGGTAACCGATGGCCTCGGCGGCGGCAACGGCGGCGTCCGCGTCAGTTGCCAGCTTGGAAGGCGCGGCCGGGATCTTGTAGAGCTCTGCAACCTGGGCGGCTTCGGGCCCAAGGAGGAGGTCCCTGCCATCGGCACGTACCTTGTCGAATATCGCCTTGACTCCAGCCTTGTCCACATCGTCGAAGGTCCACTCGGTGCTCGCGGCGACTTCGCTACGCAGCTTCCCGTACTCCACCATACCGCGCAGAGTCGCGACAGCGGGCTCCGGGAAGGTGTAGGTGGGGATACCGTTGGCCTGCAAGAGCTTGACGCCGGCGTCCACCTTGGCGCCTCCCATGAACGCGGCCACGACGGCCTTGTCCGGGTGAGCTTTGGCAGCCTCGATGGTTATGCGGGCAGCTTCTTCGATGTCCAGAACCGCGGTGGGGCTGAGGAGCACCACTGCGGCGTCGACGTTCGGATCCTTAAGCGTGGTATCAAGGGCAATCTTGTACCTGTCCGCATGGGCATCTCCGACGACGTCCACGGGGTTGTGGATGTTGGCGGTCGGAGGCAGCTTCTCCCGGAGTTCCTTGAGAGTCTCCTCGGTGAAGCGGGCCATCGTGAGTCCGAGGGTCTCGACGGCGTCCGAAGCAACGATTCCCGGGCCGCCGGAGTTGGTGACCACGACCACGTTCTTGCCCCTCGGCACGGGCTGCTTGGTGAAGGCGTCGGCCAGGTCGAAAAGCTCGGTCATGGTCTTGGCCCGAATCACGCCTGCATGCCTGAAAGCCGCGTCATAAGCGGTGTTGGACCCTGCGAGAGCGCCGGTATGGGACGACGCGGCCTTGGCTCCAGCTGCGGTGATACCCGACTTGAAGACGATGACCGGTACTTTCGGAGTGGCCTTGCGGCAAGCCTCGATGAACCTGTCGCCGTTCACTACGTCCTCAAGGTAGAGGCAGATTACCTTGGTGTTGGGGTCTTCCGCCACGGCCTCGATAAAGTCGGCCTCGTTGAGGTCCGCCTTGTTGCCGATGCTTATGAACTGGCTGAAGCCGAGCCCGCGCTGGAAGCTCCAGTCGAGGATGGCAACACACAACGCGCCGCTCTGTGAGATAAACGCGATGTTGCCTTTCAAGGCGAAGTCCTTGGCGAACGTAGCGTTCATGGGCGTATGGGTATCCATGACGCCGAGGTTGTTGGGACCCGTGATCCTCATGCCGTACTTGCGGGCGATCTTGACGAGGTCCTCTTCGAGCTTCTTGCCTTCAGGGCCGATCTCTTTGAAGCCTGCCGTGATGACGATGAGATGTTTCACCCCGGCCTGTCCACAGTCTTCAGCCACGGCCAGGGACGCGGCAGCAGGTACGCAGAAAACTGCTACGTCAATGGGCTTCCCAACGTCTTTGATGTTGGGATAAGCTTTGTAGCCTGCGATTTCCGTTTCCTTGGGGTTGATGGGGTAGACCTCACCGGTGTATCCGCTGGCCTTGATGTTTTCGATGACTGCGTTGCCTATCTTGCCGGGAGTTTTGGATGCGCCGATAACGGCTATCGACTTGGGATGAAGTAGCGATCTTAGGTCACTCATCCGATATGTACGCACCTTCCTCTACTGTTTTGGAGCGGGTCCGATCACCAGGAGTCATTCTAACACAATTCACGAATTGTGGTAACGGAGACTGGCCGTAACAAGCCTCGCAAGGATTATCCAAAGGCAGGAGGAAAACCGGGAAGCAAGGGGGAATGTGTAAGTAGCGGTAATTATTGGGAGTGAGGACCGGTGAACGAGGGCACGGTGGAAGGTACTGTTGGAAGGAAAGCCGCCGAGAACCAGCCGGAGCTCGCCGGACCGGCAGCCGAGGGGCGAGAGCCCGAAGCAGAACGATCCTGCGCGACCGTGCGCGAGACGTGCGCCAAGACGGACGACCCCGGCTGGCCGGAGATCGTGCTTACAAGGATGGAAGAGGCGGCCACGACAGCTTCGTGGAGGCTGGTCCAGTCTCAAGACGTATGCGACCAGGCCCAAAGTGATCCCTCTCACGAAGCCTTAGAGGCCGTCCGGGACTTGGTCCTAGACCTCCGCCGGGAGATCGCCATGAACACCCACGCAGAACGAGAGATCTTGCTCCAGCTGACCCAGTGCGTCCGGAAACTCACCATGGAAGTCCGGGATTTGCGTTACGCTTTCCTGCTCGCCGCGTCCCGCAAGGACAGAAAAAGGGGGCTCAAGACGCTGAGCCGGCTCTTACACGGCTGATTCTTCTGGCTCAAAGACGCCTTCCTCTGCTTCGCCCTGAGAAACGCGCGGTTTGTTCATCCACAGATCCTTCAGCACGCCTCGCATATTGTTCCTGATATTCGGGATCTTGTGGGACAAAAGCTTAACCAGGTCTTTCATCTCTTGCCGGCAAGTGGTTCCCGCCACAGGGCACCTGGTCTTTATGACCGGTAGTCCCAGCTTTCCGGCTACCCGGATGATGTCTTTCTCGGGAGTGTAGACCAGGGGACGGATCACGAACACGTCTCGGCGGGTGAGGTGCGTGACGGGCTCGAAGCAGCGGCACCTGGACTGGTAGAACATGTTGAGGAGCAGGGTCTCGATGGCATCGTCCAGGTGGTGGGCCAGCGCCACCTTCTTGTACCCGAGTTCATTTGCGGCTTTGTAGAGGGCTCCCCTCCGCAGGTTGGCGCACAGGCTGCATGCGCTTTTCCCTGTTGGGTACTCCTCCACGATCTTGGCAATGTGAGTGGGAACCACGTGGTGCTGTATGTCCATGGACTCAAAGAACTTCCGCAGGGTCTCCAGTTCCTCCGGCGTAAACCCCGACGGCTCACCTGGGTTTATCGTGATGGCGGCCAGGTTGAACTTGACCGGGGACCTCCTCCGGAGCTTGTCGAGGGCATATGCCATGTACAGGCTGTCTTTCCCGCCCGAAATGCCGAGGAGTATGGAGTCTCCTTCGGAGATCATGCGGTAGTCGTGGATCGCCTGTCCCAGGTATCTATATAGGAACCATGCCGGATCCTTTGGCATGAGAGAGATCGCCTCCAACGCTAGGTATTGTACATCGTTCTCGCTTTAGATCGTCATGCTATGATAGTACAGGTACCGGACTATTCAGTCGAGCGGGGTGTAGCGTTTGGCGAAAGCCGCAGAGAACGCAGACGTAGTCTACCTAGACAACTCGTCGACCACAAGACCGGATCCCCGGGTCGTGGCGGCCGTGACCGAGGTCCTTGAAGAGGATTTCGGGAACCCGTCGTCTCTCCACAGGCTTGGCGCCAAGGCGGAACGGCTTATGGAAAATGCCCGGGGGAGCGTGGCGCGGCTCATTAACGCCGATGCCTCCGAGATTTACTTCACTTCAGGCGGCACAGAGGCCAATAACTGGGCGATATGGGGGACGGTTGCTCCTGGGAGCAAGCGGCACATCGTCTCCACGAAGGTTGAGCACCCGTCGGTAATTGCCTTGCTGGATCACCTTCACGAGAGAGGTTTCAGGGTAACCTTGGTGGGTGTGGATTCAGAGGGAAGGGTAGACCCGGACGAGGTGATGGACGCCGTTACGGAAGACACCGCCCTCGTGTCCGTAATGTTCGTCCAGAATGAGATAGGTACAATCCAAGACTGCAGGGAGATCGGAAGGCGGCTTATGGATCTCGGAAAGAAAAAGCCCAGGTTCCATGTGGACGCCGTCCAGGGATTCGCCAGGTTGCCGATAGACGTACGAGACTGGGGCGTAGACCTCCTGACCATGAGCGCCCACAAGATCCACGGCATAAAAGGCGCAGGAGCGCTTTACATCCGGAAAGGCGTGAACATCCAGCCCCTCGTGTTCGGCGGAGGTCAGGAAAGCGGCATGAGGTCTGGGACGGAAAACATGCCGGGGATCGTCGGATTCGGCGAGGCCTGCAAGATCTGGGCGGGAGACAGTGAAGAGGTCATGACGAGGCTGACCACCCTCAGAAAGCGCCTTGTAACCGGCATCAAGAGTGTCTTCCCTGAAGCGGTGCTCCACGGCCCGGTCGAAGAAGGAGTCGCTCCCCATATAGTCCACTTCTCTTTCCCCGGCTTTAAGGGAGAGAGCATCCTGCACGCGCTTGAGGCCAGGAACGTCTTTGTCTCGACTGGTTCCGCTTGTTCGTCTCACAAGGCAAAGCCGAGCCCCGTGGTATTGGCTCTCGGTAGAAGCGAAGACGAGGCCCTTTCGTCCATCCGGTTCTCAATGTCCAGGTACACGACGGAGGAGGACATCGACAGGGCGATCCAGGCCGTCGACGAGAGCCTCAAGGAGCTCGCCGCCTGGAGGAAAAAGCGATGAGAGAGGAAGAATCTCCGCCTGGAGGCTCGCTGCGGGAGACATGTGGGACAGGCGAAACACGGAGGTATGAAGGGTCCCAATGGAGGAACTGCTTCTCGTCAAATACGGTGAGATAAGCCTCAAGGGGAAAAACCGTCCTGAATTCGAAGAGGCCTTGCTGAACCACATAAAGTGGATCCTCCGGGAACACCCAGGGGCACGCATTGAAAAGGCCCATGGCAGGCTCTATATCCATTCGTCCCACGACACGAGGCTTCTATCTCGCCTTTCGAAAGTCCCGGGGATCGTCGCGGTTGCGCCTGCGCTCAAAACAGAAAACAACGTCGGAGAGATCAGGAAAGCTGCAGTCGAAGCAGCCAAGAGAGCCGTCGAAACCCTCGGGGAATCAGGAAAAAAGGTCACTTTCAAAGCGGAATCTCGCCGCTCGCTGAAGTCCTTCCCGCTCAAGTCACCCGAGCTCAACCACGCGGTTGGCTCTGCGGTGTTGACCGCCGGTCTAGGCCTCACGGTGGACGTGCACAACCCGACGTTTATCCTGCAAGTCGAGGTGCGTGAAAACGGCACGTTCCTCTACTGGACCGAAGTGAAGGGCATGGGAGGACTGCCAATAGGATCGTCCGGAAAAGGCATAATCCTCCTTTCCGGAGGGATAGACAGTCCCGTGGCCGCTTATCTGGCCATGAAGAGGGGGGTGGCCCTGGAGGCCCTGCACTTCTGGAGCTTCCCAATCACCGGAGAGAAGTCCAAAGACAAAGTGGTGCGCATCTGGCAAGTCCTCAAGGATTTCGACCCCAAAATGCGACTTCACATCGCGCACTTTACCAAAATACAGACGGCAATCATGGAGCTTTGCCCGGAGAAATACCGGGTGACGATCATGCGGCGCATGATGATGCGGGTTGCCACGAGACTGGCTGAAAAGGTTGGAGCCCTCGCCATCTTCACCGGCGAAAACCTGGGCCAGGTGGCAAGCCAGACCCTGGAGAGCATGGCAGCCATCGAAGACACCGCGGGACTTCCAGTCCTTCGCCCGCTCCTCACGTATGACAAGCGGGAGACGGTGGAACTCGCCGAGAAGATAGGCACCTACGAACTCTCGTGCCTGCCTTACGAAGACTGCTGCACGGTGTTTGTGCCGAAGCACCCGGTGACAAAGCCAAGAATCGAGCGCGTAAGGGAAGCCGAAAAGGACCTGCCCGTTGACGAACTGGTCGAAGAGTGCGTACGGAACATAGAGACGCTGACGGAGTAACGTGCCGGCGTCGATCTCTGCCATTCGGCTACCAGAGCGATGCCCATTTTCATTGGGACTGCAGTCTCATTTTCCGCCTCTCAACCCGCAAGACCTCTATAACCTCGAGGACCCTGTCCGATAACAAGAGTGGAAATGGGCCAGTCCCTAGGAAGCGGGAAGTATCCTGGCTCCTGAGGGCAGGCCGAAAAACCCCGCAAAGGATGCGGGCGAGAAGTATACAGGGAGGTATACGAAGTGAGGATCAACACCAACATCAGCGCCCTGAACGCGTGGAAGAACCTCGCGATCACGGGTAGCCTCATGACCAAGTCGCTTGAGAAACTGTCTTCCGGTTACCGCATCAACAGAGCAGCCGACGACGCTGCTGGTCTTGCCATCTCCGAGAAGATGAGGGCGCAGATCAACGGTCTCCGCATGGGCCAGCGCAACGCCCAAGACGGGATCTCCCTCATCCAGACTGCTGAAGGCGCGCTCAACGAAGTTCACAGCATCCTCCAGAGGATGCGCGAGCTTGCCCAGCAGGCCGGGTCATCTACACTGGAAGACACCGACCTTGAGGCAATCAGGACCGAGATGACCCAGCTGGTGTCGGAGATCAACAGGATCGCCCAGTCGACCAAGTTCAACGGAACCAAGCTTCTCGATGGCAACTTCACTGGCAAGACGATCCTGGTCGGGCCGGACACCGTCGCTGACAACTTCCAGATTTCCATCGAGGCGATGGACGCAGCCTCGCTCGGTGTACAGGTCCCGGTAGGAACCATTGACTCCACTGCAGTTGCGTCTCTCATCGCTTCGCTGGACGAGGCCATCAACAAGGTGTCAACGAACAGGGCCAACCTTGGTGCTTACCAGAACCGCCTGGAGCACACCATCAACAACCTCATGACTGCGGCGGAGAACCTGTCGGCGGCCGAATCCAGAATACGCGACGTAGATATGGCCCTCGAGATGGCGAACTTCACGAGGCACCAGATCCTGCAGCAAGCCGGTACGGCGATGCTTGCGCACGCCAATGTTCAAACTCAGTCGGTCTTGAAGCTACTTGGCTAATCACTGACTCGTCTAGAAGAGCCACGTGGAGGCCCAGATGATCTGGGCCTCCACGTTCGTTAGATGGACCCAAAGGCTGTAACAAATCGAGCCCCGTGTCGATATAGTCCTTGGAACCGGGGGGAGAGACATGCACAACCTAAGAGGAGAAGAAAGGCTACTATCCTTCATAACATCAGATTCTTACTTGGATGAGGCCAGGCTCAAAGAGAAGATCATCCTCAAGCTTTTCGTGAAGACTGATGGCCACTCAGGCGCCCGAATGAAGCGAGCCAGGAAGCTGGACAACTTCGACGTCGCGCGCACCGTGCCCAACCCCGGCATCGTATGGCTGGTCGCTCCCGAATTCTCCTGCCGTCCAGAAGTCCCCGCGAACCTGGCCCGCGAGCTGGCCTCACGGGGATGGGAAGTTCACGTCGTCTCCAGGCTGCTTCCCGCGGTTTGGGATGGGCTCACCCAGGAGGGTGTCCTCATACACTACGTACGACCTCTGGAATCCTACACGAGCAAATTGTCGGGGCGGGGTTCCATCATCTGCTTCGGTCTAGATGTCACGGCCGGATTAGTCTTGGCCGGACATAGGTGCATCTCTCTTGTGGCAGAGGAAGACACCGTGGAATCTAATCCGGGCAGTGTTTTCATACCGGACTTCATAATGGGCAACACGTCCATTGCAGGCCGTAACGTGTTCCCCCTGGAACTTGACGTTCTTGAGAGGCTGCTGTGCGCCAAGACGCGGTCGCTGCCTGTATCTCCTCGTGTACCCACGGTATCGGCCTGCCTAATCGCCCGGGACGAGGAAGGCGTCATAGAAGAGTGCCTGGAATCCCTCGTGGCATTCGCCGACGAGACTATACTAAACGATACCGGTTCGCTGGACCGCACTCCTGAGATTGCCGCGGCGTATGGCGCCCGAGTTCTGAATACCGTATGGCAAGACGACTTCGCGAAAGCGAGGAACGATGCGCTAGCCGAGGCACGATGCAGCTACGTCCTGACCATAGACGCTGACGAGCGTCTCGTGCGTGAAACGATCGTCGAGACCAAGACGAAGCTGGCAGAAGGCCATGAGGGGTACATAACCACCATCCGGAACGAGGTGAGCCGACAAGCCACAGACCTGCCCATCCTGCGTCTTTTCCGGAACCGGCTTCACCACAGGTACTCCGGGAGGATCCATGAGCAGATCGCCTACTGCATCAAAGGATCAATCGTCTCTGCACCCCTAGTTATGAGACACGTCGGATATGAGTCGGCTCACAGCGTCGCCAAGGGAAAACGCCAGAGAAATATCCAGTTGTTGAGCAAAGCCTTTGCCTCTGACGAATCTCATCAAAGCAACGCTTACTTGCAGTTTCAGGCGGCAGTGGAGCTCATTCATCTTGGAAACTTCTGCGAAGGATTGCCAGCAATGCTCGCGGTAGTCGAGAACACGGACATAAGCGTCCCTTTCCGTCCCGTTGCGGCTATGCACGTATGCAGCGCGCTCATCAAGCAGGACAGAATAGACGATGTCGTGCCCTTCGCCCTGCGAATCCTCGCCGAATATCCGGGGTTCATGGATATCGCGGTGTCGGCAGCAGAGGCGCTTCTCAACAAGGGTAGGCCAGAAGACGCTGAGAAGGTACTCAAGTCGGTGCAAACGGGCAAGAGCCCAGTAGGCCTCCCGAAGAGTGAGGGAGCCGATACCTACCGTTTGCACCTGGTCCACGCGCGACTCGCACTGGCACGAGGACAGGCAGACCTGGCTTACCAACATGTCATCCAAGCCCTAGACCACAAACCTGACTACGCACCCGCCCAGTCGCTGCTTATAGACCATTGGCCTGAACGGGCGGTGGAAGTACTCGGCGGGATGTCTTCAGTAAGGCCTGCGGTACTCAGATGCCTCGTGGTGGGGAATAAGGATCTCGCACTCAAACTCGCCATCGCCTCGAAAGATCAAGGCGCGGCGGGGGAAGTCCACCTGGCGGCAAGAAACTACGAAGAAGGGGCAGAATGCTGGCGCAGCTCCCTGGATGAGTGGGACCGCATAAGGGCGGATGTCCTCACGAATTGCGGTCTCGCTAGCCGCATCCAGACAGATGCCTCTTCGTCCAGAGGACTTGTGGAAAGGCTACTCTCTGGAGAACCTTGCGGCATCTCCGAACTTCAGACGGCAGTGAAGGTCCTGGGATTCCTGCTGGACATGGGCAGAGACGACGTGGCGGAAACCGTGGCAGGAAGTGTCCGGCCCATCGGTGAGGCCGCCGAATTCCTGGTTGCACGAACGTTCTATGAGAAGGGAAGACTAAAGACCGCGTATAGGCATATCCAGAGTTTAGGCGACACACCGGATTACCTTCCCTGGAAGGCGAGGATGGCGTACAGCCTTGGGATCTACCACGAGTCCACCGCTTGCTACGCTGCTCTGGAATCTCTAATGCCCCTTAGTCCTGAAGACAGCGTCTATTACGTAGACTCGCTCGTGAAGTGTAATCTCATTGACATGGCGAGGCAAGCGGCAGCTCAGGCATATTCGCGTTACTCCTGGAATCCTCAGATAGTCCGGTTGGCCCAGATCTTGCGGGTAGCCAACAACGCAGGATAGCCCGAGGTATGGGCTCTGGCGGCGAAGCAGGCAACCGACGCGGGGACTCAAGTGAGACTGGCAGTCAGGCCATCTTGAAGTCCCCGCGATCAGTGTTCAAGGGGCCGCCATCAACTCTCACGGTCACGGTTCCAAATGGCCGGGTCAAGGGCCCGCGAGAACTCCTTAGGTGCCGCTAGGTCTCGCCGTTGATCCAGAATGGTATGGATATTCACCTCCGCATAATCACCTCCAGTACAGCTTGCATAAAAAAACATGGCCATGAGTCTTTACTCATATCACTGTTAGTGTTACACTTCATCCCAATGTTCTAGTTTTCGAGAGAGGGGAAAACGAATGCGCAAGAGCCTCACCGTCTTCATCGTGTCTCTCTTGGCTCTCACGCTCCTGGCGAGCGCCTGCGGCCCCAAGGCAGGAGAGCCCAATGCTGGGAAGACCGGCGAGAAGACCACCGGCGGACAGATCGTCTTTGGTCTCACCGGCAACCCAGTCATTTTCAACCCGATCTTGGCGACCGACACTCCGTCTGCCCAAATCAACGGCAGGGTCTACAGTGGTCTCGTAAGAGTCAACGAGAACATGGAGCTCATCCCCGACCTGGCCGAGTCGTGGGAGTTCTCGCCTGACGGGCTTACGTGGACGTTCAAGCTGAGAAAGGACGTCAAGTGGCACGACGGGACGGCCTTTACTTCGGCGGACGTCAAGTACACCTATGACGCCATAAAGCACCCAGACTACACGGGTGTGAGAAGGACCGACTTCCAGCCCGTAGACAAGATTGAGGCGCCCGACGATTATACGGTCGTGCTCCATCTGAACCAGCCCTACGCGCCGCTTCTTTCGAAGCTCACCATCGGCATCATCCCGAAGCACATATTCGAAGAAACTCCCATCAAGGACATGCGGGAAAACCCGGCCAACATGAAGCCTGTAGGCACCGGGCCGTACAAGTTCGTGGAGTGGCAGAAGGACCAGTACATCCTGCTTGAGGCCAACCCCGATTACTACGGAGAGGGCCCCTACATCCAGAAGGTTATCTGGAAGTTCTACGCCGACAACCAGGTCATGCTGGCGGCCTTGGAGAAGGGCGACATAGATTATATGGGCGCCATCCCGCCTGACGACGTGGAGAGGGTCCAGCAGGCGCTGGCAAATACCCACGAGTTCGTCCAGATACCCCAGAACGGCTATACCTACATCGGGCTCAAGCAGACCGATCCCATACTCAAAGATAAGCTCGTGAGGCAGGCCCTCATGTACGGCACCAACCGGGCCCAGATAGTCCAGGAGGTGCTCAAGGGATACGGCGATGTCATGAACGCCAACATACCTCCGTCCTCTTGGGCCTACGCCGGCGACGTGCTCAACCCCTATGAGTACAACCCCGAGAAGGCCAAAGATCTTCTGGACGAAGCAGGGTGGAAGGTGGGCCCCGACGGCATCCGCCAGAAAGACGGCCAGAAGATGCACATCAAGATCCTGACTTCCACCGGCAACAGGATCCTGGAGTCGGCCCTCCTCATCACCCAGCAGAACTGGAAAGACCTTGGGATAGACGTGGTCGTGGAGTACATCGAGTGGTCGGTCCTCTGCGCCCAGTACCTGGATGTCGCCAAGTTCCAGGCCTACGCCCTGGGCTGGAGCCTGGGAGTGGACCCCGACTGCTACCTGTACTTCCATTCGGCTGCGGCGGTTGACGAAAACGGCGTGCTGGTAGGGTTCAACGACGTAGAGTTCAAAAACCCAGAGCTCGACGAGCTCCTGGAGCTCGGCCGCACCGAGATGGACCAGGAGAAGCGTAAGGAGATTTACGCCGATATCCAGAAGCTGATCAACGAGGAACTGCCCTACGTGTTCCTCTACACCAACAACAGCCCCGCCGCCATGCACAAGAAAGTGAAGGGCGTCGTCTGGGGCGCCACCGGGCCGCTCTATCCGGAGAAGTGGTGGATCGAAGAGTAGCCTGACCAGGCCGGGCGGCCGTCGCCTGAAGAGATAGACCGTCCGGACCGGATTGGGGAGGGAAAAGAGCCGCTTCCCAATCCGGTCCGGGATTTCGAGGGAGAGACTGCATATGCGGACCTACATCATCCGGAGACTCCTCCAAATGATCCCGCTCCTGATCGGGATCTCCATAGTGAACTTCACGATAATGCATCTCGCCCCGGGCGATCCGGTAGACCTTTTGGTCGAGAGAAACGCCACGGCAGAGGAAAGGGCAAGGATAAGAGAGCTCTATGGGCTCAATGATCCCATTTACGTGCAGTACTTCAGGTGGCTCTCCCACGTCCTGAGGGGAGATTTCGGCAAGAGCTTCGTAGACGGCCAGAGCGTGAGCAAGACCATACTGGAGAGGCTGCCCTACACGCTGTACCTCAACTTCCTCATCATGGTCGTCATCTATGCGGTAGCGGTCCCCATAGGGATAATATCCGCGCTCAAACAGTACTCGAAGTTCGACCACATAATGACGACCCTCGCCTTCCTCGGGCAGGCGGTACCGTCTTTTTGGATCGGCCTCATACTCATATACTTCTTCGGCCTCAAGCTCGACTGGCTGCCCATATCCGGCGTGGGCACCATCGGCCTGAACGTGAGGACCGCCGGCTTCTGGGCCACTTTCGTGGACAGGGCGGCCCACGTGGTCATGCCTGTGATCGTGGTGGCCTTTGGGAGCCTGACGGGCGTAGCCAGGTACATGCGGTCGAGCATGCTTGAGGTCATAAGACAGGACTACGTGCGTACCGCCAGGGCAAAGGGACTTCCCGAAAAAGTCGTCATCGTGAAGCACGCATTGAGAAACGCCCTCCTCCCGATAGTGACCCTCCTCGGGAACGAGCTCCCGCTCCTTTTCGGCGGGCTCGTGGTGATCGAGTCGATATTCTCGTGGCCGGGGATCGGGCTTCTGTCCATCCGGGCCATATTCCAGAGAGACTACCAGATCGTCATGGCCATCAACATGATGGGCGCCACCCTTATGGTGCTCGGCAACTTCCTTGCGGACCTCCTGTACGTAGTGGTTGATCCGCGGATCAAATACTCCTGAGGAGGCCGGAGACATGCTGGAACTAGAGAAAAAGAGAATCCTACTGCGCGATAGCTACGGCGGAGACGCTCTTACTCCCGAGCCCGAATCCTACGGGAGGATGGTCTGGCGCCGTTTTAAGAAGCACAAACTGGCCATGGCGGGACTGTACGTCCTGATCTTCATGTACGCGCTGGCCATCTTCGCGCCCATGATAGCCACCCAGTCCTACGAAGCGGTCGACCCGCCCAACAAGCTCAAGCCGCCCTCGCGAGAACACCTGATGGGCACCGACCACGTGGGTCGCGACGTCTTTTCCCGGGTCATCTGGGGGAGCAGGATAAGCCTGTCGGTGGGTTTCGTCGCGGCGGCGGTGGCGGTGACTCTGGGGGTGCTGGTAGGGGCCACGGCAGCCTACTTCGGGGGATGGGTGGACGATATCCTCATGCGCTTTACCGAGATCGTCATGGCCTTCCCCACATTCTTCCTGCTCCTTACCATCGTATCCATACTGGAGCGGAGCATTTTCAACATAATGCTGGTCATCGGCCTGACTTCCTGGCCTTCTCTCGCCAGGATGGTTCGCGGCCAGATCCTTTCCCTGAGAGAACAGGAGTTCACCGAAGCCGCGCGGGCCCTCGGGGCGAGCGACGCCCGGATCATCTTCCGCCATATCCTCCCGAACGCCATGGCGCCGGTCATCGTCTCGGCAACCATGCGGATTGGCGGGGCGATCCTTTCCGAATCGAGCCTCAGCTTCTTGGGACTCGGCGTGCCTGAGCCTTTCCCCAGCTGGGGGAGCATCCTGAACGCCGGCCGGAACTACCTCCTCCAGGCCCCGTGGATCACCACCTTCCCCGGGATATTCATCTTCCTCACCGTGCTGGCCTTCAACTACGTGGGCGACGGGCTCAGAGACGCCCTCGACCCGAGGCTCAAGGACTAGTTTGGAAGGAGGCGGCTCAGGTGGCACCACTGCTGTCCGTAAGAAACCTGCACACAACGTTCTATACGTCTGACGGCCGGGTACCCGCCGTGCGGGGGGTTTCACTAGACATAGAACCCGGGGAGACCCTCGGGGTCGTCGGCGAGTCGGGATGCGGAAAGAGCGTGACCGCTTTCTCGGTCATGCGCCTCATACCAAGCCCTCCCGGGAGAATCGAGGCGGGAGAGGTGTGCTTTGAAGGCCAGGACCTCCTCAAGCTCACCGACGAGGAGATGCGGAAGGTCCGGGGCTCGAAGATAAGCATGATCTTCCAGGAGCCCATGACGAGCCTTAACCCGGTGTATACGGTGGGAGATCAAATATCTGAAGTGCTCGAGCAGCACATGGGCATGGCGCGCGAAGAGGCGATGGGGAAGGCCGTAAGCCTTCTCCGCGCGGTGGGCATACCGGAACCGGAGAGGCGCGTGAGGCAATACCCCCACGAGATGTCAGGGGGCATGCGCCAGCGTGTCATGATAGCCATGGCGCTGGCGTGTGACCCGAAGCTCCTTATCGCCGACGAACCGACCACGGCCCTCGACGTTACCATACAGGCGCAGATCCTCGAACTCCTCAAGGAACTCAAGAAGAGAACCGGGATGGCCATCATGCTCATAACCCACGACCTGGGCGTCGTGGCCGAGATGGCGGACAGGGTGGCCGTCATGTACCTCGGGAGAGTGATCGAAGAGGGGACGGTAGGCGACATCTTCCACCGCCCGCTCCACCCGTACACTTTGGGGCTCCTAAGGTCTATACCCAGGATGGACAGGGCCCAGAAGCGCCTCCACGTCATCAGGGGCACCGTCCCGAACCCGATGTTCATGCCCAAGGGATGCCCGTTCAACAACCGCTGCGACTACGCGACGGAAGAGTGCAGGGAGAAGGAGCCAGAGGTGACCGCAGTGAGCGGCACCCACAAGGTGAGCTGCTTCAATCCCGTCAGCGCAAAAGGCCAGGTGGTATAGATGTCCGAGTACTTGCTGGAAGTCAAAGACTTGAAGAAACATTTCCCTGTCCGGAGCGGAGTCTTTTCCAAGGTGACAAACTGGGTCAAGGCTGTGGACGGCGTGTCCTTCGGCATCTACCCCGGCGAGACCCTGGGACTTGTGGGCGAGAGCGGCTGCGGCAAGACGACCACCGGGAGGTGCATACTGAGGCTCATCGAGCCTACATCCGGAGAAGTCATCTTTAACGGGCAGGATATCCTGAGCCTTGGCCGCGGCGAGATGCGCAGGCTCAGGAAGGAGATGCAGATCATCTTCCAGGATCCTTACGGCTCCCTGAACCCCAGGATGACCGTGGGCGACATAATAGGCGAGGCTTTCACGGTGCACGGCCTCGCAAGAGGCAAAGAGCGCACCGAGAAGGTGCAGGAACTCCTGGAGAAAGTAGGGCTCGACCCATACCACGCCCGGAGGTATCCCCACGAGTTCTCCGGAGGGCAGAGGCAGAGGATCGGGATCGCCCGGGCTCTGGCTCTAAAGCCCAAACTCATCGTCTGCGACGAGCCCGTCTCGGCGCTGGACGTGTCGATCCAGAGCCAGATACTTAACCTCCTTTCGGACCTCCAGGAGGAGTTCGGGCATACTTATCTCTTCATAGCCCACAACCTTGCCGTGGTCCAGCACATATCCGACAGGGTAGGGGTGATGTACCTGGGCCACCTGGTGGAACTGGCGCCGAAAGAAGATCTCTACTCCTCACCAAGGCACCCTTACACCATGGCGCTCCTCTCGGCGATCCCCGTGCCCGATCCCGACATGAGGAAGCAGAGGATCCTCCTCGAGGGCGACGTGCCGAGCCCGCTCAATCCCCCGAAGGGCTGCCCCTTCCACACTAGGTGCCCGAAGGCGGTTGAGGACTGCAAGGAAGTGCGTCCCGAGCTCAGGGAACTCACGCCCGGCCATTTCGCGGCGTGTCACCTGGCCTAGGGCCGAAGGTCGAGACCCAACGGGTATCCATGGCAGTGGGACGTACTGGATAGGCTGGGCGGCAGCCTGTCTTGCCGCCCTTTTCCGCATTTGTGCCGCCGGTCGTAAAACAAGTATAATTGCGGAGAACACAAGCCAAAGACAGGTGGTCTGAGTGCATCCCCGCGCCAGTTTCTATATTGAGACCTTCGGCTGCCAGATGAATGAGAGGGACTCGGAGACAATAACCGCTCTCCTGGAAAAGCAAGGCCTGGAGCCCACATCTGACCCCAAGACCGCTGACATCATCATAGTCAACACCTGCGCGGTCAGGGAGTCGGCCGAGGCTAAGGTCTGGAGCCGGCTGGGACAGCTGCACGCGTCGAGGCAGGGGGACGAGCCCGTGTTCGTCCTCGCGGGCTGCATGGCCCAGCTCCCCGAGACCGTGGAGCGTATTAGGAAGAAGCTCCCCTACGTCAAAGTGGTGAGCGGCCCGGGCAACATCCACAAGATCCCCGAGCTCGCCCTCAAAGCCATGTCCGACGCAAAACCCAGGCTGTATACGGCCGTCTCTCCGCCGAGGACCGGAGTAAGCCGCGACGAGTCCTCACAGATCCTCCCCGAAGGCCTCCCCCGGATGAACGTCCCGGGCGTGAGCGCTTTCGTCACCATAATGTACGGCTGCGATAACTTCTGCTCTTACTGCATCGTCCCGTTCGTGAGGGGACCGCAGGTATCGAGGCACCCGGGCGACATAGTCCGCGAGGTTGAGGACCTAGTCCAGTGGGGCTACAAAGAGGTCGCCCTCCTCGGCCAGAACGTGAACGCGTACGGGCTCGACTCGAGCGTCCCGGAGCCCGAGAGGCTGGATTTCGCCGGCCTCCTCAGGGAGCTCAACAAGATAGATGGCCTTTACCGGATTAGGTATTTCACGTCCCACCCCAGGGACTTCACCAGGGAAATGGTCGACACGGTCGCATCGTGCGAGAAAGTGTGCGAGCATTTCCATCTCCCGGTCCAGGCGGGCTCCGACCGTATCCTCAAAGCTATGAACAGGGGCTACACCAAGAGCCAGTACCTGGACCTTATCGGCTACATCTACGAGAAGGTCCCGGGAGCATCCATCACCACGGACATAATTGTAGGTTTTCCCGGTGAAACCGAAGAAGATTTCGAGGAAACCCTCGACGTGGTGCGCAAGGCCCGCTTCGACGGCGCGTTTACTTTCATCTTCTCGCCGAGAAAGGGGACTGCGGCGGCCAAGATGAAGGGCCAGCTCCCGAGGAGCGAGAAGTCGAGGAGGCTCCAGCGCCTGGTAGAAGTGCAGGCCGGGATAACCCTCGAGAAGAACCGGGCCTTGATAGGCAGTGAAGTCGAGGTGCTGGTGGAAGAACCAGACCCGTCAGAGCCCGGCGCCTGGAAAGGGCGCACCCGGACCAACAAGGTTGTGGTCGCTGAAGGAGGCCAAGAATCCTCCCTCGTGGGTAGCCTGGTCTCGGTCGAGGTTAGGGAAGCGGGCCAGTGGCACCTCAAGGGGCCCATCAAGCAGGTACTAGCTAGATAAAGGGCTGACGCCGGACATGAAAGAACGAACCCCGATGATGTCCCAATATAAGAGGCTCAAGGCAAAATACCCGGATGCTCTCTTGTTTTTCCGTCTGGGCGACTTCTACGAGATGTTCTATGAGGATGCCGAGACGGGAGCGAGGGAGCTCGGGATAGCCCTCACGGGCCGCGTGGCCGGACAGGGAGAACGGGCTCCCATGTGCGGCGTCCCGCACCATTCGGTGGACGACTATATTAAGATCCTGGTCGATAAAGGCTACAAGGTCGCCATCTGCGAGCAGCTGGAAGATCCGTCCCAGGCCAAGGGGCTCGTGCACAGAGACGTTGTCCGGGTAATAACCCCAGGAACCTACTGGGAGGGCGCAGAGGCGTCCCAGCAATCTTACATCGCGTCCGTATGGATGGAAGAAGCCGCCGAAGGAAAGGCTTCTCTGGCCGCCTGCGACCTCTCCACGGGCGAAGTGCTCCTCGCGGAGTTCAAGAAGACCAGGAAACAAGAGATCGGGGCTCGCAGGAAGGTTCCGGCAGATGAGTACCGCGAGCTATGGGACGAACTCTCAAAGCTCCGGCCCAAGGAGTTCGTGTTGCCGGAAGGCGCCTCTCCGGGTCTCCGTGACGCGGTAAACCGCGTATTGCCCGGGATATTTGTCTCGGGAGCGTCCGCGGGCGCGGGTCATTCCTTCGACGTTATTACCGACGTGTACGGGACAAGCCTTGTCGACCGTCTCAAGGAAGAGGGAAGACTTACCGCGCTGCGCGGGCTGGCCGTCCTCCTGGGATATCTCCGGGAAACCCAGATGGTGAGCCTGGGCCACCTCAAGACCCCGGTGTTCTATCTCGAAGAAGGTTTCCTGGAAATAGACCCTTCCACCCGGAGGAACCTGGAGCTTACGGAGAGGCTCCAAGGTGGGAGAGAAGGGTCGCTCCTCTGGGTACTGGACCGTACGTGCACGACCATGGGCTCCCGCCTCCTCAGGCAGTGGATAGAGCGGCCCCTCAGGGACCCCGGGCTTATATCCCAAAGGCTCTCGGCGGTGGAGCGGTTCTTTACCCAAAGCGGCCTGAGGCTCGGGGTTAGGAAGGCCCTTGGCAGGGTGAGAGACCTGGAGCGGCTCATGACGAAGATGTCCTACGGGTCAATGAACGCGAGAGATCTCGTGGCAGTGGCCGAGTCCCTCGAGGCCGTCCCAAGACTCAAAGAGCTCCTCGAGGGAGAGAAGGACATCGCCCTCCTCGCGAACCTGTCCGAAGCTCTGGACCCGGTTCCGGAAGCCCGAGAGCTCGTAAGGAAAGCCATCGTGGACGATCCCCCGGCCGTGATAACCGAGGGTGGCATAGTGAGAGAAGGTTATGACCCGGACATAGACGAGCTCCGGGATCTGGCCCTTGGGGGGAAGAAGTGGGTCCTGGAGTTCGAAGCCCGCGAACGAGAACGGACGGGCATAAAGTCCTTGAAGGTCGGCTACAACCGCGTGTTCGGATACTACATCGAAGTCACCAAGGCTAACCAGTCGATGGTGCCCGATGACTACATAAGGAAGCAGACTCTCGCGTCTGCCGAGAGGTACATCACTCCCGAACTCAGGGAAAAAGAGGCGGCGATACTGGGAGCCGAGGAGAAGCTCCGCAGGGAAGAACAGCGGGTGTTCTGCGAAGTGAGGGATTTCGTCGCCCGGCACATGAAGAGGATCCAGGGCACGGCAAGAGCCCTCGCCCAGATAGACGTCCTGGCCGCTCTGGCGGAGGTAGCTGTCGCCAACAACTACTGCAAACCGGAAGTAACCTCGGACGGACCCACTTTCATCAAGGAAGGAAGGCACCCCGTCGTGGAACAGGTCTTGCCGCCGGGGACGTTCGTGCCCAACGACCTCAAGATGGACGACGATGACCGGATCTTGGTTATAACGGGGCCCAACATGGGCGGCAAGTCGACTTACTGCAGGCAGGCTGCCCTCATCGTCATAATGGCCCAGATGGGCTCCTACGTCCCGGCAAAGCAGGCTGCCGTAGCCTGCGTGGACAAAGTGTTCGCCAGGGTAGGCGCTTACGACGACCTCGTCCTGGGGCAGTCCACGTTCATGGTGGAGATGGCGGAAGTGGCGCGCATACTCCGGTCGGTTACCGACAAGAGCCTGGTTATGCTCGACGAGATAGGCCGCGGCACCAGCACCTTCGACGGGCTTGCAGTTGCCTGGGCCGTGGTCGAGTTTCTCTCCGGCGAGCCGGGCTCGAAGACCGGGCCGAGGGCCTTGGTCGCTACCCATTACCGGGAACTCACGCTCCTCGCGGACCTTAGGCCCTGCGTGCGAAACTACTGTGTATCCGTGAGACGCACCGGAGAGGAGATAGTCTTCCTCAGAAAAGTGGCCAAGGGAGTGGCCGAAGGGAGCTTCGGCATAGACGTGTCGGCCATGGCGGGCCTCCCTCCCAAGGTGGTGGAGCGGGCGCGGGAGATCCTGGCGGGCCTCGAGGCCGAAGCCAGGCGGGGAGCCAGGTGGAGGACTGGGATCCTCGGGCAGATCGCGTCGAGGACCTCCTCGCCGCTCTTATTGCACGGCCTCCCCGGACAAGCCTCCCTCTTCGACGGCGTAGGCCAGGGGTCTGAAGCCCCGGAGATTCCCGCCGAGGCCGCCGAGGTCATTCAGGAGCTGGAAAGCCTAGACGTGGACAGGATGACGCCCCTTGAGGCTTTGCAGAAGCTCTACGAGCTGAAGAGAAAAATCGCGGAAGAGGGGAGATAGGCTTGGGACGGATAAAGCGGCTTGACCCGGTCGTTTCAAGCCAGATAGCCGCCGGCGAGGTCGTGGAAAGACCTGCGTCGGTGGTAAAGGAGCTCGTTGAGAACTCCCTCGACGCCGGCGCCACGAGGATACTGGTGGAGTTCGAAGACGCGGGACTCGAGATGATCCGCGTATCTGACAACGGGTGCGGCATGTCCAGAGAAGACGCCCTCCTCGCCACGGAGCGCTTCGCCACTTCGAAGCTATCTTCCATCGATGACCTCTCCAGCATAGGCTCTCTGGGATTTAGGGGAGAGGCGCTGCCCTCGATCGCCTCTTGTTCGCGGCTGCTCCTCGAAACCCGGGGAGAAGACGGGGACACAGGGACAGAAGTCCTGGTTGAAGGAGGGGTCCTGGTACGGTCAGCGGAAAAAGGCCTTCCTCAAGGCACCACCGTCACCGTACGCGACCTCTTTTACAATACTCCTGCCAGGCTCAAGTTCGTAAGGTCCCGTTCCAGCGAGAAGCAGGCCATCGTGGACACCGTGATGCGCCTTGCGCTGGCGTGGCCAGACGTATCCTTCACCCTCAAGACGGGAGGCAAGACCATCCTCAGGACGTCGGGCCAAGGGCTCGAGAACGCCCTCATGGACGTCTTTGGGCCTGAGGCGGCTTCGTCCTTCTCTCCGGTGTCGTGGTGCGAAGGGGGGCTCGAGATAAGCGGTTTTGCAGGCAACCCTTCGTATTACCGCAGGCAAAGGGACAGGCAGGTTTTTTCTGTAAACGGCCGTCCGGTGAAGGATCCCGTCCTGGGGAGAGCTCTCGACTACGCCTATCTGGGACTCATACCCCACAGCACCTATCCGGCTGCGGTGCTGGATATTAGACTCCCTTACGACCAGGTTGACGTGAATGTCCATCCCACGAAGGCCCAGGTGAGGTTCAGGGACGAACACGCCCTGCGCAGGGGCATAAGACACGCCATCGCCGGGGCCCTCTCTGGACGCGCGCTCGCAGCCGGAAGACGGGAAGACGAATGGCCCCTGGAGACCGGCTCGGGCCCCAGTAAAGGACCGGCGGCCGGGTCTTACCAGGCGCCATCTGGTTTCACGTTCCCCGGGAAAGCCCGGGAAGCCCCCCCACAGTACCGGGATCCCCTTTCTACCCTGCGAGAACTGGTGACCGCCGGAGGGGAACTGCCTCCCCGGGCGCCATCCCTAACCGGGGAAAATGCCGAGGCCGGCCTGACGGGCCACTCGTGGGCATACCTGGGCTCCATGGCGGACACGTACCTCTTAGCCTCCACAGGGTCGTCCCTCATCATAATCGACAAGCACGCCCTCATGGAAAGTCTGGTATACCGGGCGATGCTGAAAGGGGAAAGCGGCTCCCAGGACCTCCTGATGGCCGAGATCATAAGGCTCGACCCGGTTGAGGCTTCGGTTTATGAGGACTACGCGGACGTGCTGGCCGAAACTGGGTTTGGTTCAAGGCTGGTGGGGGAAAGGACCGTCATGGTAACCTCGGTGCCCATGGTCCTCGGAAAAGCCCTGCCTCCTCAGTCGATCAAGGAAGTCCTGGAAAAGCTCGCCGCCGAGGGGAAAAACCCCCGGGTGTCTCCCGAAAGGATGCTGGACGCCGCGCGGATGGCGACCGCCGCCTGCCACGCTTCTGTGAGGGCCAGAGAACCCCTCTCAAGAGAAGAAGCAGAAGCCTTGGTCATCGCCTTGGAGGCGCAGCCCGAAGCCGCCACATGTCCCCACGGTCGCCCGGCCACCTGGGAACTTACTCTCGAAGAAATCGGAGAATACTTTGGGAGATCTTCCCGTAAAGGTAGAACCCGAGTATAATCCAAGAGGCACATGCTGAGGCTTGAGTACGCACGGTGGGGGGAAGCAGGCGCGTTGGTAAAGGTGATCGTCATCTGCGGCCCCACCGCGACCGGGAAAACCAAACTGGCGCTGGATCTCGGGCGCTATTTCCCTCTCGAGGTCATCTCCGCCGACTCAATGCAGATCTACCGCTACATGGACATCGGGACCGCAAAACCCACTCCGGAGGAGATGTCACGGATAAGGCACCACCTTGTGAGCATCAAAGACCCCGATGAGCCCTGGAGCGTGGAGGAGTTCAAGGAGAGGGCCTCCCAGGCCATCGAGGAGATATGCGGCCGCGGCAATATCCCTTTCATAGTCGGGGGGACGGGGCTGTACATAAGGGCCCTCCTCAGCGACTACCCGCTTACGGACGCTCCGCCCGATCCCGAATTCCGCGGGGCCATGAAGGCCCTCGCGGAAAGAGAAGGGAAACAGGCCGTGCACGCCCTCCTCAAGGACAAGGATCCGGAGGCGTGGAAGACCCTGCACCCGAACGACCTGAAGCGGGTCATACGAGCCCTGGAATACCATAGGGCCACGGGAAGGCCCATCTCGGCGAGGCGTCTGGAGAGCCCCGCGTCTCCCTATGACCCGCTGAAACTGGCTATCCGCTGGGACCGTCAAGATCTTGGTAAGAGAATCGATAATAGGGTCGAGGACCAATTTAGGGAAGGGTTTGTCGAGGAAGTCCTTCGCCTGCGGAGACTCGGCTTTAGGAGCGACTTACCGAGCATGCAGGGTCTTGGGTATAAGGAGATCGGGTATTATCTCGACGGACTTCTCTCCCTCGACGAGACGAAGGCGCTCATAAAACGCAACACAAGAAGACTGGCCAAGCGACAATTCACTTGGTTTTCCCGGGAAGAAGGAATAACATGGATGGAGGCAAGCCAGGATAGGGACTGGGACGACCTCCTCCGGGAAGCGGCTTATCGCGTACATTCGCATATCTCGGGCCGGGGCTGAGCTCAGGCTACCAGTGGAGACATAGTGGAGAGAGCTGGAGGGAATAGCAGTGACCGCAAAGAATTCGGTGAACCTTCAGGACGCCTTCCTGAATCAGCTGAGGAAAGAAGGAATCCAATGCACGGTATACCTGATTAACGGATTCCAGCTTAAGGGCACGGTCAAAGGATTTGACAACTTCACCGTAGTCCTAGAAAGCGATGGAAAACAGATGCTCATATACAAACACGCAATGTCCACCATCACACCACAGAAATCCGTTAACTTGAGCCCGCAGGAACCCAAGCAGGAAAAAACCGAATAGTATGCGATCTTGCCAGGCTGGGCAAACTTCCCGTTGCCGGACGATAGATCGGCGGCGGGAGGTGAGTGTATGGCTCGGGATCCGGTCTGCGGGATGAACGTGAAGGAAGACTGCCCCAGCAATCTGAGGTCGGAGTACAAGGGCCGGGAGTACCGCTTCTGCTCGGACAGATGCCGTGAGGAATTCGATAGAAACCCGGAAAGCTATGTGAGCAGGGAACAGCAGAGGCTCGAGAGCAGAGAAAGCCGGAGCGACCTCAGAGGAAACAGAGAGAAAAGAAGCGAGAGGCCTCGCTGAGAAAGCGCGCAAGTGAATGAGCCGGAATGCCGCCCGAAACTAGGGCGGTTTTCCTTTTCCCCGCGTATACTGTTGGGCCGCAAGATATGTGCTTAGTCGGGGGGTGTTGTCTTGGGACAGAACCTACTCAGGTCAGCGAGGACCCCATATCTCCGCGTCGTGCCTCAGAGGGAGACTGCCGAGGTTCAGAACCTGCCGCCCGCCCACAAGTCCCGGGATCAGAAGGTCGTGCTGGAGGAACTAGAGTCTCTGATCGGCCTCGAGAAAGTGAAAGACCTAATCTACGAGATCTATGCCTTCGCCGAGGTCCAGAAGAAGCGCGAAAAAGCGGGGCTCAGCGCCGAGAAGGTAGTGCTCCACATGATATTCAAGGGAAACCCCGGCACCGGCAAGACGACAATCGCCAGGATCCTCGGTAGGCTCCTCTATAACGCCGGGATACTCGAGAAGGGCCACGTGGTCGAGGTTGAGAGGGCAGACCTCGTTGGCGAGTACATCGGCCACACCGCCCAAAGGACCCGCGAGCAGATAAAGAAGGCTCAAGGCGGGATACTGTTCATCGACGAAGCCTACTCCCTCTCGAGAGGCGGGGAGAAAGATTTCGGCAAGGAGTGCATAGACTGCATCGTCAAGGCCATGGAGGACCACGCGAAGGAAACCGTGTTCATCCTGGCAGGCTACCCCGCGGAGATGGAAGAGTTCTTGAGGACCAATCCCGGCCTCAGGTCCCGTTTCCCGATACACCTGGAGTTTCCCGACTACACCGTGGGCGAGCTCACCCAGATCGCGGAGCTAATGCTTAGGAAGAGAGAATACCGGCTGTCAGAAGACGCAAAATCCCTCCTCGAGGACATCATCCGCGAGAAAAAGGCGCGGGAGATAGTCCCGTCCAACGCCCGGATGGTTAGGAACCTCATCGAAAAAGCCATAAGACGGCAGGCTGTAAGGCTCATCAGGGATGGGGCGTTCACCAAACAAGACCTCATGACCATAACCGCCCGCGAACTACTGGAGGCTTCCATCTATCTGGTATAATTGGAACTGCTTCCAGACCTGATCCGCGGGAGGACATCGTGCCAAGGACGCCTGTAGATCTCACGAGGGACTCGGCCCCCAAGGCTGTGTTGGTGGGCATCCATGACCGTAAGGGCATAGTGTCTTCGCGGGATTATGTGTTCTCCTGGAAGGAATCCATGAGGGAGCTGGCCCGCCTCGCCGAAACCCTGGACTACGAGGTAGTAGCCCAGGTGACCCAGGAGAAGGAGGCTCCCGACCCCCAGACCTACCTTGGAACGGGCAAAGCCCGGGAGCTCGTCCAGGTCGTGGCCGACGAGGGCGCCACGTGCGTCATCGTAGACGGCCGTCTGTCGCCTACCCAGCTCAGGAACCTGGAGGACATAACCGGCGTCACGGTGATGGATAGGACCGACCTCATCCTCAGGATATTCGCCGCTCGCGCCCGTACGGCAGAAGGGAAGCTCCAGGTAGAGATGGCCGCAGCCCAGCATGCCCTGGCCCGCTTGGCCGGGACCGGAGTGCACATGTCAAACCCCGGAGCTGGGATAGGCACGAGGGGCCCGGGAGAGACCAAGATCGAGATGGACCGGAGGGTCCTCAGGAACCGGATAGCCTCCCTGAACAGAGAGCTGAAGAAGGTCGCGAGGCAGAGGGCGGAACAGACCAAGAAGCGCAGGGAATCGGGGATCCCCATCGTATCTCTGGTGGGCTACACAAACGCCGGGAAATCAACGTTGTTCAACACCCTCACGGGTGATGAGGCTTACGCCGACGACAAGCTCTTTGCCACCCTCGACCCCTGGACTCGCAGGTGGCGGCTGCCAAGCGGCCAGGTGGTGCTCTTGGTGGATACGGTCGGATTCATACAGGGACTTCCCCACGAGCTTGTGGCCGCTTTCAGGGCCACCCTCGAAGAGTCAGTTGATTCGGACCTACACATCCACGTGGTGGATGTGTCCAACCCTGCATGGCCCCAGCAGATGGCGACGGTAAATGGGGTTCTGTCCGACTTGGGAGTAGAGGGGCGTCCCCGGGTTGTGTGCTTCAACAAGAAGGACCGGGTATCTCCTCAAGAGCTGGATTCCGTCTTGCGCGTCCACCGTGGGAGCGTGGCCATATCCGCCCTGTTTGAAGATGGACTGGACGAGCTGGCTCTAGCCGTCGCAGAGGGGCTCTCTGAGAAAAGGGTGACCGTATCCTGGCACATACCCTACTCCAAATGGGACTTGGTCTTCGAGATCAAGAGAGTCGGGAACGTAAGGAGCGAAATCCACGACGACGAAGGAGCGCTCATAAACGTCGACCTCCTGCCCGAGGATGCCGAGAGATTCTCAAGAAAACTGGAGATACGGAAAACATGACCGCAATGGACCTGATCGACAGAGCCTTTGAGGAAAGCAAAGAAGAAATGGCGTCTGTCTGGAAGAGGATAGACGCCACGGTGATGACAAACCAGGAAAGAGTGCTGGATTCATTCATCGCCGAAAGAGTCTCCCTCCACCACATGTCTCCCTCCACTGGGTACGGCTACGGCGACGCAGGCAGGGACACCCTCGACCGCCTCTACGCCAGGGTTTTTGGGGCAGAAAGCGGGCTCGTCAGGACCCACTGGTCCTCGGGGACCCACGCCTTGAAAACGGCCCTGTTTGCCCTTCTGAGGCCTGGAGACGACGTCTTGTGCGTCACCGGACCGTCTTACGATACCCTCTCGCCCGTGACGGGCGCGGGCAGGGGCGGGCTCAAAGACTTCGGGATAACCTACAGAGAGATCGACTGCCTCCTCAGGTACGAAGAAGGAAGCATAGGGATTGACTCGGTAGAACAGGAGCTCGCGGATAACCTGAGGAGCAATACGAAAGTCATCTACATCCAACGCTCCCGTGGCTACACTCCCCGAAAGAGCATTTCCGTCGGGTCCCTCCAGGACTTCATGGGCGTCGTGCGGGAGAAGTTCCCCGGCATCTGGACTATCGTGGACAACTGCTACTGCGAGTTCACGGGTACTGTAGAACCTCCCATGTTGGGAGTCTCTCTCACCGTCGGCTCCCTCATAAAGAACCCGGGAGGGGGGCTGGCGCCCACGGGAGCCTACGCGGTAGGCTCCAGAGATGCCGTCGCGAGGGTGGCGGAAAGCCTCTACGCCCCGGGGCTCGGGGCCGAGACAGGGAGCTGCCCGGCGGGATACAGGGACATCTACCAGGGGCTGTTCTTAGCCCCGAAGGTGGTGGGAGAGTGCCTCAAGGGGATCGCGTTCGCCGCCTCGTTCCTTCGCCGCCTGGGCTTCGAAGTCGATCCCGGGCCTTTCGAGGAACGGTCCGACATCGTGCAGGCAGTTACCTTGGGTTCGCCAGAAAGGCTCAGGCGCTTCGCGCAGGCCATCCAGGCCTCATCGCCGGTGGATTCTTTCGCAACACCCGAACCTTGGGACATGCCGGGCTACGAGCGCAAGATTATCATGGCTGCGGGGACGTTCGTACAGGGGTCGTCCATAGAGCTCTCGTGCGACGGTCCGTTTACCGAGCCTTACATCGCGTATCTCCAGGGCGGGCTCACAAAAGAACATGTTATGCTTGCAGTGAAGAAAGCAGCCACAATAGTCCTAACCACGTAGGACCGGGCTCGACTCTCGCTAGTGCAGGCTCCGGTACAGCCCCACAACCTTGCCTATGATGCGGACATCCCTGGTCACGATCGGCGCCAGGCGGGAGTTTCGGGGCTGGAGTCTTACCCCGTCTTTCTCCTTGTAGAACACCTTTACGGTGGCTTCGTCTCCCAAGAGGGCTACCACTATGTCGCCGTTTTCCGCGTATTCCTGCTGCCTGACCAGCACGTAATCGCCGTCAAATATGCCTGCCTCGATCATGCTGTCGCCTTGTACCCGGAGGAGAAAAACGTTTTCGGACCTCACGAACGACCTGGGGAACGGGACCATGTCTTCTATGTTCTCGACGGCGAGGACCGGAGTGCCCGCGCGCACCATCCCTACCAGTGGCACCATCACGACGGGTCCGGCTTCCCTGGCATCCGGCGCAGTAGTGAGGTTATAGGCCCGGGACTTCTGGGCGGTCCTCTTAAGGAATCCCTTTCGCTCAAGGTTCCTGAGGTGCGTATGTACCGTCGCGGTTGACTTGAGTCCCAGTTTTTCCCCGAGCTCGCGGACCGAAGGAGGATACCCGTGCTCCCGTATACTCTCCCGGATGACCTCAAGCACTCTCGCCTGCTGTTCAGTAAGGTTAGCCATGGAGCCCCTCCTCGTCTTCCCACCTCGAACAAAAGTTTAGCATGGCTCGCGGGCGAAAGCAAACGCCGGTTTGGGTGTGCGCGGTGCCGTCGAACGTTCGCGAGGAACGGTACATACATGGGTTCGTCGTGGGTACGCTATGCCAGGTAGGTGAAAGGAGGGACGCCTTTCATGGAAAAGGAGCCGCTTGGACCCCGGGAGCCCGCCGAAAAGAGCAGGCCGCCCCGGCGAAGCAATAACCCACCGGAACTGCCTTTCTACGAGGAAGAACTCGACCTCTATAACACGCGGCACGAGGCTCCGTCGCCGGAAGACCTAGACAGGATAGAAGACCCTGAAGAGGAATGGTACTGGCGGGAACCTGAAACCTACTGGCTCGAGGAAGGTATGTGGCCGTGGCCTGAACCGCCCAAGAGGCGCTCCAGGCACCCAAACACGCCGGAGACATAGACGGCGCAAGAAAGCCAGCATGCAGCCCTCCTGCGGGAGGGCTTTTTCGTTTGGGCACAAAACCGCTTTCCGCCTCATAAATTGGATGGAATAGGAGATTCCGCTCATGACTTGGAGGGGGAATATTATGGCGGACCAGGAGGTCGTTCAGGCTACAACGTACGTCTGGATGCGGAACCGGGAGCTCACGCCCCTTTATGAGAGGCTCGTGGTGCTAGGCGTGTCTTCCGACTGTATTGACCTTATACGCGAACTTGTGGACCTGCACAGGAAACAGAGGGATGACTGCCATGAGCTCCTCGCCTGCGTAGGCTGTCAGATTCCTGGGGAGTTCAACGAGATCCAGTTCTCCGATGACCTGCACAACATACTGCCCATCTTGTGGTCCAGGGAGAACGAGGCGATGGAGATGGGATGGATGCGGGTTGACCGCTTCATCCACGACGAAGCCGGGAGGGCCGTAGTCATCCGGGGCACCGGGCGACAAGACCGCAAACTCAAGCTTCTCCGGGAAATAGCGCGCCGGTGCAACATCACCTTGATAGTCGTCCCGGGCCACCCGCACCACCGTCCCGACCACGATGACCGTCACCACCATCCTCACAGGCCTCCCGAGAGGCCGCCCGTGAGGGGAACCATAGAGTACGTCGTCCAGCCCGGCGACACCATGTTCCTAATCGCCCAGCGCTACGGCGTCTCGCTGGATGAGCTCATCAGGGCCAATCCGCAGATAAGGAACCCCGATGTCATCTTCCCTGGCGAAGTCGTCCACGTCCCGACCCATCACAGACCCCACATGGCGATGGACGACGTGACGCCGGTGGCGCCTGGGACGGGAGGCTCGAGCGCGGCGCGCCGGTACGTGGTGATGGAAGGCGAGACGATCGAGGATATAGCCAGGAAATTCGGGATGAACGTTGGAGAGCTCACGGCGTTCAACCCCCAGCTGTCGCCGCCTTACACGCTCACCCCGGGCCAGGTCATATTCATCCCGGCTCCGGGAGCGGTAGGCTAGACGAGAACTCGAAAAAGCCTTTGGAAGCGAAGGCCGCCCGGCACCCCGGGGGATCCCCGCACAGACCGGGCGGCCCTAGCAATGGGAAGCCAAGACCAAAGAGTCTTCTCCCGCGCCTTAAGCAGCGCTACTTGATGATCCTCCTGGCTCCCAAATAGGCCTTATCCAGCCTTTCCATGTAATTGGGGTGGTCTGGGTTAAAGCTCTGTATCGAGACTCCCGTCTGGCTCCCTGACTGGATGTACTGGGAGTCGCCGATATATATCCCAACGTGGGACGGCCCTTTCTTGTAGGTCTCGAAGAAGACGAGGTCGCCAGGCTGGAGTTCGTCCCTGCTCGGTACTTCTTCTCCTTGTTCGAACTGCATATCTGCGTCGCGCCTCAAGAAGTAGCCGTTCATCCTCATGACGAACTGGGTGAACCCAGAGCAGTCGAAACCGTAGGCGGTAGTCCCTCCCCAGAGATAGGGAAGACCCAGGTACTGTTTGGCCGTCTCGATGACCGCATGGACGCCCTTTTCCTCGGAAAACACCGAGTCCATGTCCTCAAAAACCATGACGCCTGAAGATTCCATCCAGGCAGCCGGGCCACCCGGGAGGCCCACTTTGACCCATCCCCCTTCTTCCGCGAGGAGAGGGAGGACGCTGCCTTGGACGAGGGCCTTGGGAAACAGAGGCTCTCCGCCGGGCTCTGAGTAGGCGTGGGCGGTCTTGGCGACGACCAGAGCTGCCCGGCCCGTCCTTATGGACTGGACTTCTTCGCCTGACGCGCGGTGGATCGACTCAGGACCAACCCATCCCAGGTAGCCGTCGTGCATCTGGACCAGGAACCATCCGTCTTTCTCCTTGAGGAGCTTCACTATGTCGCCCATCCTAGCCTGTGTGACGGTATGGGATCCACCCGAGCTCCGGGGTCCATCGCCCAGGTCTACGACCGGGACCTTCACGATGCCGAAGACCTTCTCGCCCATGGATGGGGAAGGGAGGACCTCCAACTCATCGGCCAAGGTTATCCCGGAGATCTCCCCCAGGCGTCCAAGCAAGCCTTCCTTCAGGGACTCTTCAGAGGTCTCGCCCGAAAGCGTGACGACGCCCTGGGACACCGAGGTATTCACCGAAAAAATGGCTTCCCGGGGGTCAAGGTCCAAGAGATCAAGGTAAGCATCCACGGCTTCTCGAACGAGGCGGCCTATCTCCGCGTCGTCGAGCGCCGGGGCCCCTTGGGCTCCCCGGGCTTCGGGCGAGCAACCTGGGACAGAGAGGTATACGGCGATGGCCGCCAGGACAAGAACGAAGAGAAGAGCGCCTTTACCGCGAATCATTGAGACCGCACCTCATTTCCAAAAAGCCGGCCAACCCTGTACAACGGCCGGCGTGTAAGCTAATAATATACGTGTCCTATCCCTTTGTCTGGAGGAAATCCTTACATGGCTCGGTTTAAGGCTTTTGCCCAGGGCCTGGTCCTGACCGCCATCGCGTGCGCGGTTTCGGCCGCCGTCTCGTTCTGGGGCCTTAAGCGCACGTACTACCTGGCGGTGATGCTCCCGGTGTGCATGTCTTCCTACGTCCTGCTGGCCTGGTTTACGCACCTCAGGAAGACGGGATTTCTGGCCTACTACACGCCGAGCACAGAGTCGGTCACCGATATCGACGAGGACAAGGCTTCCGGCGCAGAGCTCCTGGGCAGGAGGGACCCGAGCGGCCTCTTACGAAGAAGGCCGGACCTTCCGGACAACCGGGTGGAGTCTTTCCTCAAGAACCCCATCCCGGCTCTCCTCTGGTCGGCCTTCCAGCTGGCGCTCCTGGCCACTTTCCTCTACTGGTATTTCGGCGTCGGCGCCAGTTACTACTTCTAATTGAGCATCGCCTCGTACTGCTCGATCTCGGCATTATTCGCCATGACGAAGTGGCCCGGCCTGATCTCCACCCACTTCGGCTTATCCTTAGAGTAGTCATGGACCGACGGGTCGTAGACCAGTACCTTTTTCTGCCGCTCAACCACGGGATCGGGGATCGGGATCGCCGATAGGAGGGCCCTCGTGTACGGGTGGAGCGGGTGACTGAAGAGCTCTTCCGTCTCCGCAAGCTCCACGATCTCTCCCTTGTAGATCACGGCTACCCTGTCGGCTATAAACCTCACAACCGACAGGTCGTGGGAGATGAACATATAGGTAAGGCCCTTTTCTCTCTGCAGCGAAGACAGCAGGTTAAGAACCTGGGCCCGGATGGATACGTCCAGCGACGATATGGGCTCATCGGCGATGATGAACTCGGGCTCCATGATGAGCGCCCTCGCGATGCCTATGCGCTGTCTCTGCCCGCCGGAGAACTCGTGGGGGAACCTGGAGGCGAACTCGGGAAGGAGCCCTACCTCCAAGAGGGCCTTGGATACCTTGGCCTTCCGGTCTTCTTCGTCCTTGTAGTTCCTCGTGTTGTAGAGGCCTTCGGAGACGATATAGTCAACTTTGGCCCTTTCGTTCAAGGACGCCATGGGGTCCTGGAAGATCATCTGGATCTTCTGGGTCACCATGCGGTCGACTTCCTTGGGTATTACCCCGTTTATCTTTATGCCCTTGAACTTAATGACCCCGCCGGCGGTCTCATTGATCCTGACTATGGCTCGGCCGATGGTGGTCTTCCCAGATCCGGTCTCTCCCACGAGGCCGAACGTCTCGCCTTTGTAGATCTGGAAAGACACGTCTTTGACGGCCACAAAGGGCTTCCGGCTGCCCCGGACCTTGAACTGGACCCGGAGATTCTGGACATCGAGTAATACTTCTCTTCCTTCGGTCATCATGTGGCATACCTCTCGTATTTTCGTCGCATGGCCTTGATGGGCTCAGGCGGCTCGACCTTCGGCGCCCGCGGGTCGAGGAGCCAGGTCCTGGCGACGTGAGTCGGTGACACCCTGAAGTAGGGAGGACGGTAGACGAAGTCTATCTTCAGCGCCTTGGGGTTCCTCGGCGCGAAGGCGTCTCCCTTGATATCGGCGAAAAGGCTCGGCGGCGTCCCCGAGATCGAGTACAGCGGCTGACCTTTGACGCCGAGCTGCGGGAGGGACGACAGGAGCGCCCATGTGTAGGGGTGCCTCGGGTCGTAGAAGATCTCTTCTACGGTGCCGTACTCGATGACATCTCCCGCGTACATCACCGCCACGTAGTCGGCCACATTCGCGACTACTCCCAGATCGTGGGTGATGTAGATGATGCTAAGGTTCAGCTGCTTCTGAAGGTTCCTGATGAGCTCCAGAATCTGGGCTTGAATGGTCACGTCCAGAGCGGTCGTGGGCTCATCGCAGATGAGGATCCTCGGGTTGCACGCAACCGCGATGGCTATGACTACCCTCTGCCTCATACCGCCGGAGAACTCGTGAGGGTACTGGTTGTACCTCATGGCGGGGTTGTCTATGCCGACCTGCCCAAGGATCTCAATGGTACGGTTCTTGGCCTCCTGGCCCCGGAGACCCTGGTGCAGCTCCAGCACTTCGCGTATCTGGGAGCCGACGGTCTTGAGAGGGTTCAGGGCCGTCATGGGATCCTGGAAGACCATGGCGATCTTCTTGCCCCTGATCGTAAGCCACTCTTTCTCGGTCTTGAACTTCGCCAGGTCCTGCCCTTCAAACATTATCGAGCCGGAATCCACCCAACCGTTTGCATCCAGCATGCCCAGGAAAGTCTTGGTGAAAACGCTCTTCCCAGAACCGGACTCTCCGACGATCGCCACGGTCTTGCCCTCATAGAGGTCGAGGGAGGCACCGCGCACCGCGGTCAGGATCTGCCCTCTTAGGCTGAACTTCACTACTACATCTCTTGCAGACAAGATGGGTTCGCTCATCGCTTCTTCCTCCTCTAGTAGTGATTACGAGGATCGGCAGCGTCGGAAAAAGCGTTGCCCATCACGTAGAACGATATGGTGATTATGGACAGGACGATCGCCGGGAAGAAGAGCTGGTACCTGAGACTCGGAGACAAGACGTAGCGTCTTCCTTCGTTAACCAGGTTCCCAAGAGAAGGTGTGTTCACCGGGAGCCCTAGTCCGATGTAGGTGAGGAACACTTCCCACCCGATGGTGCCCGGGATAGACAGGGCGATCCTGAGCACGATGACCGACACCAGGTAGGGAAGGAGGTTCTTCGTAATTATACGGGACGTGGGGGTTCCCAGACACCGCGAAGCGAGGTTGTACTCGCGATCTCGTATTATGACTATCTGGTTCCGCACGAACCTTGCCATCCCGAGCCATCCGGTGGCGCACATCGCGAATATCATGGTCCAGAAACCCGGCCTCATGATGTACGCGAGTAGCGTCAGCACGATGGTGGTCGGGATGTTGTTTATCACGTTGTAGATCTCAGTGATGATGGCATCGAGCTGCCTCACGTATCCCCACACGGCCCCGAAAAGTATGCCGAAGAATACTTCCCAGACGCCGACGATGAACGCTATGAGGAGCGACCTCCTGGTGCCATCCCAGATCCGCGCCCAGAGGTCCTGCCCGATGGAGTTGGTCCCGAACCAGAATTCCTTGTCGGGAGGCCGGTTCATCATCTGCCGCCCGGTCGCCGGGTCTATGTGGACCTTGGTCGGGTCCTTCTGGTTGGGAAGGTAAGGCTGTATGAACGTGAAGGCCAAGAGCGCAATCATCAGACATAGGCAGAACATGGCGCTCTTGTTCTTGGCGAACATCCTGATGGTCGAACGCCAGTAGGAGTAATCAGAATAGCCTATCCTTTCTCCGGCCTGCTCATCAAACTCGGCGAATTCGAACAGGGAGAGGTCTTCGATCGCTTGCAGCGTCTCTTTCTCTTTGGCGGTCATTATCTCGCTCCCCCTCCTCTGACAAGTTTGATGCGAGGATCGACGATGGCCATTGCGAGGTCTCCGAGGAAGAGCCCTATGATACCCAGGCTGGAGAAAATAAGTACCAGAGCTTGGACCAGCGTGTTATCTTGGCGGCTGATGGCGTCAACCAAGAGCCCTCCCATGCCCGGGATGGAGTAGAGGGATTCGATGTAGATGGAACCGGATATGGTAAAGAGCACGGACGCGGGTAGGTACTGAGCCATGGGAACGAAGGCGTTCCTCAAGACATGTTTCACCATGATGGTGGCGCTGGAAAGCCCTTTCGCCTTGGCCAGCCTGATATAGTCTTTGTTCAGCTCGTCTACCATGTACCTCCTGAGCCACATGGCATTCCCGGCAATGCCGCCCAAAGACCCAGACACCACCGGCAATATCCAGCTGATAGGCTTACCTCTATCGAACAGGATCGGGAGCCCGAGGCCCCTGGAGACGTAAAGCTGTATCAATATGAGATACACCGCGGCAGGCACGGCGTTTATGAAGACGATATAACAAGTAAAGAGCCTGTCCACCCACTTGCCCTTATACCTGGCTTGAGTGATGCCCATTGCGAGTCCCAATGTGAGCGACAGGCACAATGTCCCGAGCCCGAACCGCACAGAGTAGGGGATCTTCTGGGAGAGTATCGTGGTTATGGGAACTTTGGGCCGGTATACAACGGACTTGCCCAGGTCGAGCCTGAGGAGGTCTCTATAGAACCGCTGGAGCTGGACATACCACGGGTCCAACAATCCCATGCTCCGGAGGATGTTCTCCCTCTGCTCGGGAGTCAATTTATCGTAGTTCTCTTCGAAATAGCCTTCAGCGGGGAGCATGCGCATCAGGAGGAAAACTACCGTAATCACGATGAACACTGTCACCGCTGATTGGCCAAGTCGCCTTAGGACGTATCTCAGCATTTTTCCACGCAGCCTCTCGAACGGGTTTCCAG
>DUSI01000035.1 GCA_012842685.1 Candidatus Fermentithermobacillaceae bacterium | reverse complement strand
TGCCAGTGTTGGCGGGGAAGGTAACCCCGCTGCGACAGTGGCTTAGGTCAATCAGTCATGCGAGTATTCTGTGACACCGGCATGCAGGTGGTGGGGTGGCATTCCTACAGTAGGTTGACGCAATCGGGGTCAAGTGCTTACTTGACTATCCTCGCAAGCTCCTCCAGGCACTGCTTGCAAACGCGCCGCCCCTTGTATATCACTACGTCGGCAGCATTACCGCAGAAGACACAAGCAGGTTCGTACTTCTTGAGGATGATGCTCTCGCCGTCGACATAAATCTCAAGAGAGTCCTTTTCTCCTATATCAAGTGTCCTCCTGAGCTCAATGGGTATGACGACGCGGCCCAACTCATCAACCTTTCTGACTACGCCTGTTGACTTCATCATGCCTGCACTCACCTCCCGCCGGTTTCTCCATCTTTCGACAACAGGTATCATAGAACAGATACCAGAAGTGCCAGAAACCGTCAAGAGATTTTAGGCAGAATACGTTGTTTTTGGATGGGGTGGACAAACTTTCTTATTTAGGATAAGAGTGCTAGAATGTCGGAAGGCACACTACATTCAGGAGGAACGGCTCTTGAGCGAGACTTATTATATAACAACACCTATTTACTATGCATCGGGCGATCTCCACATAGGCCACTCGTATACGACTCTGGCGGCAGACGCGATCGCCAGGTACAAGCGCCTCAGGGGATATGAAGTATTCTTCCTGACCGGCACCGACGAACACGGGCTCAAGATCCAGAGAAAAGCCGAATCGGTGGGTCTTTCCCCTAAGGAATTTGTCGACGGGATTGTCGCGAAGATTAAGGACCTGTGGCGGGTCTTGGACATAACGTACGACGGGTTCATAAGGACCACCGATGACGAACACAAACGGACGGTCCAGTGGATCTTCAACAAGCTCTACGAGAACCAGGATATCTACAAGAAGAACTACGAAAGCTGGTACTGCGTGGGATGTGAGTCTTTCTACACGGAAACACAAGCCCGGTCGTTCCCTGGTATGGTGTGCCCCGACCACGGAAAACCCCTCGAAAGGGTGCAGGAGGAAAGCTACTTCTTCCGGCTTTCCAAGTATGCCGATAGGCTCCTCAAGCACATCGAGGAAAACCCGGACTTCATCCAGCCCGTATCCCGGAGGAATGAGGTTGTTCAGTTCATCAAGATGGGGCTCGAAGACCTATGTATCTCCAGGACCTCATTCAGCTGGGGGATCCCTGTGCCCTTCGACCCCGGCAGCGTGGTTTACGTCTGGATTGATGCCCTGACCAACTACATATCGGCCATCGGGTATCCGTTCGACATGGAGAGGTTTGGGAAATGGTGGCCTGCGGACGTGCACCTAATCGGCAAGGAGATCCTACGTTTCCATGCAGTGATCTGGCCCATACTCCTCATGGCCCTTGACCTCCCCCTGCCTAAGCAGGTTTTCGCCCACGGGTGGCTCAACCTTGGCGGCAAGAAGATGTCCAAGACCATGGGCAACGTCGTTGACCCGGTGGAGCTCGTGCGCAGGTACTCTCTGGACGCCATTAGGTACTTTGTACTGAGGGAAGTCCCATTCGGAGCGGACGGAGACTACACGGAAGAGGCCCTCGTGGCCCGGATAAACTCTGACCTTGCCAACGACCTCGGCAACCTCGTGTATCGCACTTTGACCATGGTCAGGAAGTTCAGCAAGACGAGGGTCCCTGCGCCGGGCAGGGAAGAGCCCGTAGACAGAGAGTTCAAGGAAAGATGCCTTGGGCTCAAGAAGGCCGTGGAAGAAGAGATGGATCATCTCAGGATATCTTCAGCCCTCGAGCGGATAATGGACGTCGTAGGCAGAGCCAATAAGTACATAGATGAAGTGAGCCCCTGGGACCTGGCCAAGACGGGGGATCCCAGGTTGGGGACTACCCTATACTACCTGTGTGAGTGTCTCAGGATCGCGGCTTCGGTACTGAGGCCTTTCATGGTAAACACGCCGTCCGCGATCTGGAATTCACTCGGCATGCCGGAACCGATCGAGAACTATTCCTGGGACAGCGCAGGAGAGTGGGGGCTCTTAGAACCCGGGCAGATTACCAAGCGCGGCAAACCCCTCTTCCCCCGCATAGAAATCGAAGACAGGGAACCGGCCGGCGAAAAAGAACAGGCCGCGGAGGAGAAGGCATCAAAGGAGGTACTACAGGTGGCTGAGGACAAGACCCAGGAGACCGGCGCAAAGGTTACGGATTCCAAGACGGCGCCGGCCGCAGAAGATAGAGAGGAAACGGGGCTCATCACCATTGACCAGTTCCGCCAGGTGCAGCTCAGGATAGCAGAGGTCCTTGCGGCCGAGAAAGTTAAGGGGGCCGATAAGCTCCTGAAACTTACCGTGAACCTGGGAGATGAAGAGAGGCAGATCGTGGCCGGGATAGCCCAGCACTACGATCCTCAGGACCTCGTCGGTAAGCAGATAGTGATCGCCTACAACCTTAAGCCTGCGGTGATACGCGGGGTAGAGTCCAAAGGGATGCTACTTGCAGCCAAAGACGACGAGACGTTGTCGATCCTCACGGTCGACAGGAAAGTGAAGAATGGAAGTCCGGTATCCTGACCTCATAGATACCCACGCCCACGTCAGCGACCCCGCGTTCGACGCCGATAGGGATGCCGTGATCGAGCGGGCCGAGTCTGCGGGCACCGGCTTTGTTGAGATCGGGTATGATGTCTCCTCGTCGGAAAGGGCCGTAAAGCTGGCCGAAACGGCGGCTCTTGCGGCGTCGGCGGGGATCCACCCCCACAACGCGGCCGAGTGTGAAGACTTAACCTGGGCGTGGCGCGAGATCCGGAGCCTCATAACACGGCACCGTCTCGGGGGTGAAAGCAAGCCTGGAGCCAAGGCCCGTGTCGTCGCGGTTGGCGAAATAGGCCTGGATTTTTACCGGGACCTATCTCCGAGAGCCCTTCAGGAAGAGTGCTTTGAGATGGGGCTTGAGCTGGCGAAGGAGCTCGACTTGCCCGTGGTCATACACCAGAGAGACGCTGAGGACCCGACTCTCCGGATCTTGAAAAATCACGGGTTAGACCGCCCGATCATATTCCACTGCTTCGGCGGGAACCGGGCTTACGCGAAAAAGTGCCTGGACATGGGCGGGTATTTGGGTCTCGGAGGCACGATAACCTATCCCAGAAATACTGAGCTCAGGGACCTATTGAAGTACATCCCCCTAGACCGTATGCTTCTCGAGACGGATTCGCCCTACCTTCCTCCCCAGGGTTGGCGCGGGCGAAGGAACGAACCTGCCCACGTTAAGGAGATCCTGGAGGTCCTATCTCAGGAGCTGGGGAAGGAGCCGGAAGACGTAGGGAGGACAACAAGGGATAATGCCTTGAGGGCGTTCGGCCTGTAGAGGCGCATAAGCACCTTGCCAGTGCGTAGAATATGGAAACGGACGGAGCTGTAAGTTATTGGCAGCAGGCGGTGAAGGAGTTCTGGCAGGGATGCCGAAGCTTGCCATTTGAGGAGGGATTATATGAAGCGCTGGGCTCAAGCGACCAGGCGGCTTGTCGAAACGCCTTGGCGCTTGGTCTTCATCGCGCTCTCATGCTTCTCGCTCCTGGCGGCATCTTGCGCGCTCATAGCCGGCAGTGGAACCTACACTGTGACGGTTACGGCGTGGGATAGATATGTCAGGCTGGGTACATCGGCCGCCACTGTGGGCGATGCGCTGAAAGAAGCGAATGTGGTGCTCGGGCCCAACGATTACAGTTTTCCTACCCCCGAGGCGCCCCTCACTCAGGGGCTCGACATCAAAGTAGTGAGAGCGTCTCTTGCTTTCATTAACGATGGAGGACGTATCCGTGCCATCGAGACGGCAAAGGACACGGTAGGTGAGATCCTTTCCCAGGCAGGGGTCGAGCTGGGCCCTGAAGATGCCGTGATCCCCCCGGCGGAAGAGCGGGTACCTGACGATGGGCGGATAAGGATTGTGCGGGTCACATATGCCGACGTTATCGAGGAAGAGGTCATCCCTTATACCGTCGAACGCCGGAGCGACGGCTCGCTGGAAGCCGGTCTGGTGAGGACCCTGACAGCAGGTAAGGAAGGACTTGCGAGGGTGGAGTACAGCGTCCGCTATGAGGACGGAGTTGAGGTGTCCCGCCAGGAGGTCTCCAGGGAACTGGTCAGGGAGCCGTCACCGCAGGTGCTTCTTGTGGGTACCCTCCAGGAGGTCACCCGTGGCTCCGACAATATCCGTTTCAACAAGGCCATCGAAGTCGTGGCCACTGCGTACTGTCCCTGCGTCAAGTGCTGTGGGCCTTACGCCAACGGCTACACCCATACTGGGCTCGTAGCGGAGAAAGGCGTGATAGCGGTCGACCCGAGGGTTATACCCCTTGGTTCCAGGGTATACGTGGATGGCTACGGGTTCGCTGTCGCCGGCGATACCGGCGGCGCGATCAAAGGGAGTCGTGTGGACCTGTGTTTTTCCACCCATGAAGAAGCCCTGGCATGGGGTATGAAACGAGTCAAAGTCTATGTGATCGAATGATGACAGGCCCAGGACGCGGCTACGGTCAAATACTGAGGGAGTTCGGTATAGGTCCCAAGAAGAAGCTCGGACAGCATTTTATGATCGATCCCGGACTCCTTAGGACCGTAGCCGCGCTAATGCTTCCTGAAGGCTCGTCGTGGGTCGCCTTGGAGATCGGCGCCGGCATAGGCACGCTTACCAGGGAACTTTGCGCCAGAGCCGAATGGGTCTACGCTGTCGAGCTGGATCGGGACCTCGAGGGCGCACGCGCGTGGATGACCGGGCATCTTCCCAACCTCACCTGGATCTGGGGAGATGCCCTTGTTGCCCCCGATCTGACAGGTCGCGATCTCCGGGAGAAACATCCTGGCAGCTGCCTTGCCCTGGTGGGGAACTTGCCCTATTACATCACTTCGGAAATCCTCTATAGAGCCCTGATCCCCAGGACGCCCTGGAGCCGGCTGGCCTTCGTCGTCCAAGAAGAAGTGGGCGAGAGGATGGCGGGGCGGCCGGGCAGCAGGGATTTCGGAAGGCTTTCTCTATGGTGCCAGTACCGGGCCGAGATCTCTCTGGAGAAGCGCCTTCCTCCGGGCTGTTTTGTGCCGAGGCCCGAAGTTGGTTCGTGCGTGGTAACACTCCTCATGAAAGACTCATTCCCTTTGTCCGAAGAAGAAGAGGAGTTTCTCGATTCAGTGTCCCGTTCGGTCTTCTCGAAGAGAAGGAAGACGCTGGCCAACGGGCTAGCCGGTATCATCCCTGACAAAGAGAGAGTATCGAAAGCGATGGAGGAGGCAGGTATCGATCCTTCATTGCGTCCAGAAGATCTGGGCGTTGACGGGTTTGTGGCCTTGACCAAGGCTCTCTTGCCCCTCGCCCGGGAGCTGTAGTAAACCGGGACCTCCCGTCTCCCGGCTCCTCCCAGTAATCCCTGATAGCACCTGACTTGCCGCCATTTTTCTCGGAGCCGCTATTGTCAGATAATTTGCCGCAAAAACCTACTAATGATACAATTGATTCATGGTGGCGAAGGAGGGTGACAGCATGTACTTCGTGAGTCCCACCAAAGGACGCATGTCTCTTGGTGATATGTTCCAGGACATCTGCGAGTATATGACCGAAGACCCTCATTCGACGTATAAGCTCATAGTAGGAAGCGATTCTCAGATTCGCGACGATGTGTGTTTTGTAACGGCGGTGATAATCCACAGGCTGGGCAAGGGCGGCCGGTATTTCTATACCAAGACCCACGTGAAGAAAATGCCCAGTTTGAGACAGCGGATCTTTTACGAAGCCCACCTAAGTCTAGATGTGGCGTCGAAGCTCGCGGAGCTTATATCCGAGAACGGACATTCTGACCTGGACGTCGAGATCCACCTCGATGTGGGCAGAAACGGAGAGACCAAGAGCATGATCCGCGAGCTTGTCCAGGAAATAGTGGGCAGCGGGTTCGCGGCAAAAATAAAGCCTGATGCTTATGGCGCTTCTCAGGTGGCGGATAAGTACTCCAAGTAGGAGATCGGGGAGGGATAGCCGGTGGTTCAGAAAGCTCAGATCCAGGCTATCCGGGAAAAGCTGGATAGCCATCTCGGCGAGAGAGTAAGAGTTAGGGCAAACGAAGGACGCAGAAGGGTGTTTGAGAGAGAAGGGATTCTGGAGAAGACCTACCCTTCTATCTTTGTGATAAGGTTCGATGACGAAGAGTCCGTGTGCGTATCGTGGAGCTATGTGGATGTCCTTACCGATTCGGTTGAACTGGAGTTCGCAGCCAGCGATGACTAGGTCCTAAGCTGAACTGCCCTTGGCTCTAGGGACATAGAATAAGGGCCCCGGACTGCCGGGGCCCCCTTCTTTTTTGGCCCGCTCGATCCATTCCCCCGTACTCCACTCCATGTCTGCCTCCCTTGACCCTCGTCCACCGTAACCTCCCGCACTCAAGCGACATAAGGTGTTTACACATGCCTTACGCAGGAGAATGGAGGGAGGGCTATGGACGCTGTACTGCAGGCTCTCCGGGAGTCGGCGCCGAAGATCCTCGAGCTGCCCAACGTAGTCGGAGTCGGACAAGGCCAGAAGCATGTCTGCGGAAAATGCATCGGGAAGCCCGCCGTCACGGTCCTCGTCAGTAAGAAACTCCCCAAGAAAGATCTGGGATCCTCGGAAATCGTCCCAAAGAGCATCGCGGATGCCGATACCGACGTCATCGAGGTCGGAAAAATAAGGGCTCTCGCCAGGACCGAGAGGATGAGACCGGTGAGGCCCGGCAGCAGCATCGGGCACTACAAAGTCACCGCGGGCACGTTCGGTGCCGTCGTATACGACATAAGGACGGGCGAACCGCTCATCCTTTCCAACAACCACGTCTTGGCCAACTCCACGAACGGCAGGGACGGGAGGGCCAAGATCGGCGATCCGATTTTGCAGCCCGGACGGCACGACGCGGGCCGCGAGCCTCACGACGTCATCGCGCATCTCTACCGGTTTGTCCCGATAACCATGGCCGTCGGTACTTCAGACTGCAGGATCGCCGCGACCGTTGAAAGGTTTCTGAACGCTATCGTCAAGCGGTTCAGGAAAAACTACTCCTTCAGGGTCTTCAAGAGTTACGAGGCAGAGAACCTGGTTGACGCCGCCGTCGCCAAACCCGTATCCAGAGACGTCATCCTTCCGGACATAATCGACCTGGGGGTACCGAAGGGCATAGCGGAAGTCTCGGTGGGTGACAGAGTCGTAAAGAGCGGCCGCACTTCCGGGACGAACACCGGTGAAGTCAAGGTCGTGAAGGCGACCATCAAGGTGAGCATGGGAGATACCGGTGACGCGGTGTTTGCGGATCAGGTTGTGACCACCCACATGGCCGAACCCGGAGACAGCGGTTCCGTCGTCCTGAATGAGGAAGGAAAAGTGGTAGGTCTCCTGTCTGCGGGGTCAGACACGGTGTCCATATTCGCTCGGATCCAGAATGTGCTCGATCTACTGCAGGTGAGGTTCTAGGAGAGAAGGGCGAGGAGCTCAAGAGCCCGGAAGAGGCCGGGTAGGGACCCCAAGGAACCCGAGCGGCACTAAGCGTAAACCGGCACACGCGGAGGGAAGCTGCCCGCGGGTGCCGAAATTATGCGCGTGGAGAAGGAAACCATTAGGGCCGAATACAGAGCATACGCCAAGGTGAACCTGGCCTTAGCTGTGGGCGGGTTAAGACCTGATGGCTACCATGACATATCCACCGTGATGGTGCCGGTCGGGATTTTTGACTTGGTGTCGGTGAGGGCCGAGCCGGCCGGGATGTCAAGTAAGTCCGCAAGGGGTGACGTTAGAGCCGGAGGAGACGCCTGGGGTGATCCTCGCGCCGGTCTTGAAGTCTACCTCTCTTGTCCCGGGCTCCCGGACGTACCCCCACAGAAGAACCTGGCATATATCGCCGCATCTCGGTTCCTGGGAAAAACCGGAGCGAGGCTCCGGGTCTCTATTTCAGTGGACAAGCGGATACCGCCGGGCGCCGGTTTGGGTGGCGGCAGTTCCGACGCCGCTGCGGTGCTGGCTGCCCTAAACTGTCTCGCCCGGCCGGAGCACAGGCTTTCCGCTGGAGACCTTCTCTCCATCGCGGCCTCCGTTGGGGCCGACGTACCTTTTCTGGTTGGCTGTAACCTAAGGCCTCCCCTGTGGGAAGGCGCCCTCTGCACTGGTATAGGCGAGAAGGTAAGGCCCGTCCACATCCCGAATATGTGGCTCGTCATCGCCTTTCCGGACGCGCCCGTTAGCACCGGCCAGGCCTACGCGCTACTGGACTCTCTAAGGAACGAAGGAAAAAACCCGAGCTTTTCGCCTGCGCTATCCTACAGATGGACATCTTCTTGCGCGAGGTCTTCGGGCGTGGAGTCCGGAGAGGAAGTCTTGGATGGCAGGGTCCGGGAGTTTCTGGATGTGCTTTCCAGCGGCGATATCCACGAGGTATCGAGAGCGCTGTTTAACGACTTGGAACTGGCCGCGGTCAAGATCAGGCCGGAGATCGCCAGGCTCAAGAGGATGTTCTACGACTGCGGGGCCTTGGGCGCTTCCATGACGGGGAGCGGTTCGGCGGTCTTCGGGATAGCCGGTTCAAAGCCCGAGGCGGAGGGACTTAGGACCGGGCTGGAATGTGTAGCGGCGAGAGCGGGACTTCGGCTTAGAGATGTAATCGTGGTGAAGACTGGAGTGGAACATAATGGTTGTTGACGCAGTGGTTTTGGCGGGCCGGGAAAACACGGGGAAGCTGAAGGACTCAAGCCCTGAGAAATGGGAGGCCAACATAGAGATAGCCGGTAAGCCGATGGTGGCCTATGTGCTGGACGCGCTTCTCGGGGTCCCGATGATCGGTACCGTCTACCTCGTAGGCCCGGAGGACGCGCTGGCCCGGTACAAGAGCCCCAGGGTGACCCTGGTTGAGCCGGGAGATGGTCTCTTGGATAACGTGAAAAAGGGGCTGGCCAGGGCGAGCACGGAATGCGTCCTTGTGTGCGCCTCAGATATACCGCTCATAACGCCTGAGATCGTTCAGGACCTCCTTCGCCGCTGCCTCGAGTCAGGCGCCGATTTCTGCTACCCGGTGTCGTCGAAGGAAGATTGCGACAGGGTCTACCCGGGAGTGAAGAGGACGTACGTCACTTTGAGAGACGGCACGTTCACCGGGGGCAACATGTTTTTCGTCAGGAAGTCCAGCGTGGAGAAAGCCTGGCCCATGGCGGAGAAGATGATCGAGTACAGGAAGTCGCCTCTCAAGATGGTCTCTGTCCTAGGCCCCGGGTTCCTCCTCCGGTTTGCCCTGAAGACCCTTACCGTATCCGACCTGGAGAAGAAGTTCGGCAGCCTCCTGAGCCTCAACCCCAAGGCGATACTCAACGTGAGGCCAGAGGTCGGAGTCGATGTAGACAAGCCGTCGGATTTGGAGCTTTGCCGCCGTGAACTCGCGAAGTGATATAATGCCTGGGGAGCGGATTGACATGACTTCCGACAATAGTTTGTCAGTAGTCATACTGGCGGCCGGCGAAGGGACTCGCATGAAGTCGAAGGCCGCCAAAGTGTTGTTTCCCATCTGTGGGCGTCCCATGGTGGATTATGTACTGGACGCCGCGATGGGGCTGGAGCCTGACCGCATAGTGGTCGTCGTGGGCCACAAGGGCGAAGAGGTCATCGAGTCGATCCGGAATACGTGGCTCCCCCGGAATCCCCGGGCAGCTGAGCCAGGGGTCCTCGAGTTCGCGTGGCAGAGGGAGCAGAAAGGCACGGGACATGCAGTCCTGTGCGCCAAGGAATCTCTTCAGGCGTCCAGGGGACTTGTCCTCGTGCTCTACGGCGATACCCCTCTCATAACGGCGGATCTCCTGCGAGCTTTTCGCGATTTCCACGTAAAAAGCGAGACTTCTCTGTCCCTCATCTCTTTCACTCCCGAGGATATGGGGGCGTACGGCCGGGTGGTCAGGGATGAGCGAGGCGGAGTAGAGCGGATAGTCGAGGCGAGGGACCTCACCCCGGCCGAAGCGGGGATCCGCGAGGCAAACGCGGGGATTTACCTCGCGGAGACGAAGCTCATGTTCGATCTCCTGGCAGAGGTCGGGTGCGACAACGCCAAGGGAGAGTACTATCTGACCGACATCATCCACATCGCCCGAAAGAGAGGGCTCGAGGTTGCGGCTTATGTGGCCGGTGACGCCCAAGCGGTGCAGGGTGTTAACGACCGCTATGCGCTATCCCTTGCCGAAGAAACGGTGAGGAAAGCCATTCTGCGAAGGCTTTGCCTGGACGGAGTGACTGTGAGAGATCCCTCCTCTACCTACGTGGATTTTGACGTTGAGGTTGGGCTCGACACCGTCATTGAACCTCAGACCTATCTCCGCGGAGCGACCCGGATCGGCGCCGGCTGCGTCATAGGTCCAGGGACCGAGATCATCAACTCCACCGTGGGCGACGGCTCCAGAGTATGGTTTTCGGTTGTGGAAGAGTCACACATAGGGAAGAACGTCCAGATAGGCCCCTATTCCCACATCCGTCCCAACGCCACGCTGGAAGAAGGGGTTCTTGTCGGGAACTTCGCCGAAGTGAAGAACACCGTGCTCGGCAGAGGGACAAAAGCGCATCATCACTGCTATTTGGGAGATGCTACCATCGGGGCGGGGGTGAATATCGGGGCTGGCACTGTTACCGTCAACTATGACGGGGTCCGAAAGCACAGGACGGTCATTGAAGACGGGGCATTCATCGGCTGCAACGCGAACCTGATCGCCCCGGTAACCATCGGCAAAGAGGCTTACATCGCGGCGGGGTCGACCATCACAGATGACGTCCCGCCTCTTTCCCTCGCAATCGCCCGCGAGAGGCAGGTTGTCAAAGAAGGTTGGGTAGCCCAGAGAAGACAGAAGGGGAGGTAGAAGCAGTTGTCGCCTTATGGAGACAAGCGGTTGAAAGTCTTTTCCGGCAGCACGAGCAGGGTTCTGGCCGAAGAGATCTGCCAGTATATGGGGGTCCCGTTGGCTGACACCGAAGTGGGCAGGTTTTCAGACGGAGAGATAAAGGTAATCATCAATGAGAACGTCAGGGGCTGCGATGCTTTTGTGGTGCAATCTACGTGCACGCCGGTAAACGACAGCCTCATGGAACTGCTCATACTCATCGACGCCTTGAAAAGGGCATCGGCGGATAGGATCACCGCCGTGATCCCGTACTACGGGTACGCGAGGCAGGATAGGAAGACCCGGGGTCGTGAACCCATCACGGCGAAACTCGTGGCCAACCTGCTCACAGAGGCGGGAGCCGACCGCGTTCTGTCCATTGACCTCCATTCCGGGCAGATACAGGGATTTTTCGATATCCCGGTGGATCACCTCACGGCCATTGGCCTCTTGGCCGACTACATCAAGGACAGGGACCTGAGCGACTATGTCGTGGTCTCGCCTGATGCAGGGAGCATCCCCAGGGCTAGAGACATGGCCGAGAGGCTCAAGCTGCCGGTGGCGTTCATAGACAAGAGGCGGCCCCAGCCCAATGTCGCGGAAGTCATGAACATCGTGGGCAAGGTGCAGGACCGTCACGCCATCCTGCTCGACGATATGATCGACACAGGCGGCAGCCTCCTGCAGGCGACAATGGCGCTTCGAAATATGGGGGCCAAGTCCGTCATGGCCTGTGCCACCCATCCCATATTCTCGGGCAACGCCAAGTCCAACATCGAGAAGTGCGAGTTCTCAGAACTGATCGTCACCAACACCATTCCCATTGAACCGGAGATACGTCCTCTGGTAAAAGTGTTGTCTGTGGCGCCGCTTCTGGGAGACGCTATCATCAGGATCCACGAAGGACGCTCGGTCTCGGAGATGTTTAGATGAGTTTCGAATCTCTCGAAGGGGTGAAGTACTATGGCCGAAGCTTCCATTGTACTCAAGCCTAGAGAAGTCGGACGCTCAGCCGCGAGACGGTGTCGCCGGGAAGGGTTCATCCCCGGGATAATCTACGGCAAGTCGGTCGAGCCGATAGCGGTCATGGTGGACGCCAAGACCTTCAAGGCATTTACCGGCTCCGGCAAATCCCACGTCCACCGCGTGAAGGTAGAGGGTTCCGGGTTTGAAGGAAATGTCATGGTCCAGGACATTTCCTACGAACCGCTCACGGGCAAACCCCTCCACATTGACCTCCACAGCATATCGATGACCGAGAAAGTCAGGGTAAACGTCCCGCTCTTGGTGATCGGAGAGGAAGCCCTGGAAAAGAGAGGTTTCATCCTCCAGTGGCAGCTCAGGGAGATCACGGTTGAGTGCCTGCCCGCCAAGATCCCGGCGGACGTAACCGTGGATGTCTCCGCGCTGGAGCCCGGACAGCCGGTGACGGCGGGAGAGCTGCCTCTGCCCGACGATGTGAGGCTTGTAACGGAAGCCTCGGAAGTGGTCGTGGTTGCCGTGGCGCCCAGAGTAGGCGGCGAGGCTACTGAAGAAGCCGCAGAGGAAGGCGAACCTGAGAAGGAGCCGGAAGCTTCTTAAGACTCTATGAAATGCATTGTTGGGCTAGGTAACCCCGGCAAAAAGTACAGAAACACCCGGCATAACGTAGGGTACATGGTGCTCGACGAGATTGCCGGGCGGTTTCGTTTGACTTGGACAGAAGGCGGGTTCTCGGAAAGAGCCTTGCTCAGGCTGCCTATTGACGGTGGCGAAGAACTCCTGCTGGTCCGCCCCCTTACGTACATGAACTCGAGCGGCATCGCCGTAGCTGAGGTCATGGGAGATTACAAGATTGAACCTTCGGGCGTCCTTGTGGTCCACGATGACCTGGACCTCCCCCTGGGGAAGGTACGCTTCAGGAGAAAGGGGAGTTCGGGTGGCCACAGGGGCATCGAGTCCATTATCGAAGAAACGGGGACCTCCGATTTTCCGAGGCTCAAGATCGGGATAGGGAGGCCTCCTGACGGTGTGGAAGCCGCCGAGTATGTCCTGAGCCCGTTTGAAGGTCAAGATGCGGAGAAGATCGTCGAAATCGTAAGGCTGGCCGCAGTTGCCGCATTGGACGCCACGGTGAAGGGTATCGGTTGGGCCATGGCCCGCTACAACGGGCCGGACGTGCCGGAAAGCGGGGGGCGCTGATGTCCCATCCCGGCTTCCTCGACCTCATTGCCCGGAGCCAGGGAGTAGACAGACTTATCCGGGCCGTCCGCGAAGGAGTGACTCCCGTCCAGGTTACTGGAGCGGAAGGCTATGCCCGCCTGGCGGTTGCCGCGGCTCTAATACACAAAACCTCGCGGCCGGCGGTACTCGTCTTTCCTACCCCCGAGGAAGCGGTTACCGCGAAGCGGGACCTCGGTGACCTCCTCGGTTCAGACAGGGTCCTCCTTTTCCCGGCCCGAGAAGTCATGCCCTTTGAGGCAGAAACCAACCGGGAAGCCCTGTGGATGCGGATCCAGTGCCTGGCGCGCCTGGCCTGGTCTTCGCAGCTTCGAGGCGCGCCTGTTCTTCCAGAGGGACAGGCGTCGCAGGACCTCGAGAGTACAACGCTTCTGCCGGGGTCCTCGGGTCTCAACCTGCCTCCCGTCGTCGTGATGCCTGCTACCGCCTTGGTGCGGAGCCTTACGCATCCCAAGAGGTTCCTAAAGGGATGTAGGAGGTACGCCAAGGGAGATAGGGCAAACCCGCTGGACATAGTGAGAGACCTCGTGAACGAAGGATATGAACGGGTTTTTTCCGTTGAAGGGAAGGGCCAGGTTGCCCTAAGGGGCGGCATCTTGGACATTTTTCCTCCTTCATCCGAAGCCCCTTTCCGGCTGGAGTTCGGCTTTGACGAGATAGAATCCATACGTACCTTTGATGTGGAAAGCCAGGTTTCCGTCGGGCAGGTAACCGAGATCCTGGTCACTCCGGCAACAGACTCTCCCGGGGCAGAGGACCGAGGGGAAGATGAGGGCGGCTCGAGCACCCTCCTGGATTATCTGGGCCCCGCCGGGCTTCTCATGATCGACCGGATAGCCCGGTGCAAAGATGTCGTGGCCGAATTCGAGAGGGTCGGCGCCGAGATAGCCTCGGCCAGGATGATAGCCGGGACTATGGAGGCGAAGGAAGCGACGGTCTACCTCCCGGCCTCTTATGTATCTGGCCTCTTTGAGAAAGCCCACGTGATGTTCTCCCTCGTCCTATCAGCCTCAGACGGGGTTGCCTTCAAAGAGATAGTCGAACCGGGCACGTCTACCCAAGTAGGGTTTGCTGGGCGCTGGAACGATTTCTTGGAAGAGGTCCGGGAGCTTCTCAAGCAGCAAAAGAGAGTCGTGGTCCTTGCCGGAAACCGGGAACGCCTGGCCGTGCTCGAAAGGTTCTTCAGCAGGCACGAAGTGCCGAGCCTGACTGAGGAATCGATCGGAGAAGAGCCGAGGGCGGGCGTAGTGACTCTCGCCCCGGGGTCAGGCGAAAACGGCTTCAACGTGGTATCCCTCGACCTCTGTGTCTTTACGGAGACCGAGGTTTATGGTAGGCCCCAGGTCCGGCAAGTCAAGAAAAGGACCAAGAGGCCGGCACTCGATTGGCGGGAGCTCGCGCCCGGCGACTACGTGGTGCACCATACCCACGGCATTGGCCAGTTCATGGGCATAAAGACGATGACCGTGAACGGCGTTACGAGGGATTACCTGCATCTCCGCTACGCAGGTACAGACGCCCTTTACGTGCCGATCGAGCAGGCAGACCTCGTCGAGAGGTACATAGGTCCCGAAGGGAAACCGCCGCAGCTTCACAAGCTCGGTACCGGAGAATGGGCCAAAGTCAAAGCCCGGGTCAAGGCGTCGGTTGAGGATATGGCCAGGAGGCTCCTCATTCTTGAAGCCAAGCGGAAGTCCAGACCCGGTTACGCCTTCTCGCCCGATACTCCGTGGCAGAGGGAGTTTGAGGAAGCCTTCGAGTACGAGGATACCGAGGACCAGGCGCGGGCGACGGAAGAGATCAAGAAGGATATGGAAAAACCGGTGCCCATGGATAGGCTCCTTTGCGGCGACGTGGGTTTTGGGAAGACCGAAGTCGCCATGAGGTGTGCCTTCAAGGCAGTCATGGACGGCAAGCAGGTCGCGGTACTGGTCCCTACGACCATCCTCGCCGAGCAGCACTACGCGACCTTCACCAGGCGTTTTGCCGAGCACCCGGTCACGATCCATTGCCTTTCGAGGTTCAGGACGCCGGGTGAGACAAAGAAGATAATCGAAGACACAAAGTCCGGTACAGCGGACATAGTGATAGGTACTCACAGGCTCCTCAGCAAGGACGTCGTCTTCAAGGACCTTGGCCTCCTAATCATCGATGAGGAGCACCGGTTTGGTGTGGCTCAGAAGGAGCGTCTCAAAGAGCTATCGGAAGATTGCGACGTCCTCACCCTGACGGCGACGCCAATCCCCAGGACCCTCAACATGGCCCTTTCAGGCATCCGGGATATAAGCGTCATCGAGACCCCGCCCGAAGGGAGGTTCCCGGTGGAGACGTACGTCGTCCCGATGAACCCAACCCTCCTAGCCCAAGCCATCCGCAGAGAGCTCCGCCGCGGGGGTCAGGTGTTCTACGTCTATAACCGGATCCGTTCCATAGGCCGCGTCGTGCAAAGGGTCCAGGCCATGGTCCCCGAGGCGCGGATAGCCGTGGCCCACGGCCGGATGAACGAGCACCAGCTCTCCCGGACTATGCAGGATTTCCTCCAGGGCCGTTACGATATCCTTGTCTCCACGACCATCATTGAATCGGGCCTTGACTTCCCGAATGTGAACACGCTCATCGTCGAGGAGGCCGATAAACTTGGCCTCGCCCAGCTCTACCAGCTCCGGGGGCGTGTGGGGCGCTCAAACCGCATAGCCTACGCCTACTTTACCTACAGGCACGACCGGGCCATGACCTACGTTGCGGAGCAGAGGCTCAATGCCCTCAGGGATTTCACCACGATGGGTTCTGGGTTCAAGCTGGCCATGAGGGATATGGAGATAAGGGGCGCCGGGAACCTCTTGGGGCCGGAGCAGCATGGTTTCATGGTACAAGTGGGTTATGAGATGTACGTTAACATGCTCGAAAAAGCGGTACGCAGCCTGAAGGGCGAGAAGATCGAGAGCTCCGAGCGCATACTCACCGCGGTCGAGGTCCCGGTGGACGCCTTTATCCCCGAATCTTACATAAGCGACATAAGAGAGAGGTTTGCGTTCTACAAGCGGATAGCGGGAGCCGAGGATGAGGAGATCCTTGAAGAGATAAGGGCCGAGATGACCGACCGGTACGGCGATATGCCCGATGAAGTCTCAAACCTCTTGGATGTGGCGAGGCTAAGGCTCCTCGCGGGCTCCATGGGCGTAACCCAGGTGTCAATCGCCAAGAGGGACGTGGTCCTCGGGCGCGAGACCATCGTCTTTAAAGTAGAAGTGCCTCACTTGTTTCCCCTTGACAAAGCTGCCGCTTTGCATAAGCGATTCGCCGGCGCCGAGTTTGACCGGAGGGCTCAGACCCTGTCGGTGCCTCTTGTGCCTTCCCGGGGCACCCCCCTTGAGCAATGTCTTACACTGGCCCTACACCTTTCCCGCGGTGAATAACCGTCCCAAAACGCCTATATACTAGAAACCGACAGGTGTGACCTGCGAGGGGGTGGTAGACACGTGAAGGCAACTGGCATAGTCAGGCGAATCGACGACCTGGGACGGGTCGTTATCCCCAAGGAAATCCGGCGTACCCTCAGAATTAGAGAGGGAGATCCCCTGGAGATTTTTGTCGATCGCGACGGAGAGGTCATACTGAAGAAATACTCCCCCATAGGTGAACTCGGAGATTTCGCCAAGGAGTATACGGACTCGCTGGCCGAGGCCACGGGCCACATCGCCATGATCGCCGATCGCGACTCGATAATCGCGGTATCCGGTGCGCCCAAGAAGGAGTTCCTCAACAAGCGGATTTCACCCGCTGTGGAACGGATTATGGAAGACAGGAAGCCTGTCCTCATCACGAAGCCTGGTGATGACCGCTACTGCAAGGAGTGCATCACCGACGATGAGGCCGGCTGCAAGTTCACCTCAGAAGTGATTGCCCCCATTATCGCCGAAGGAGACCCCATTGGAGCCGTCATCATATGCACCAGGGAACCGGGAGTAACCCTCGGCGAGCTGGAGCTGAAACTGGCCGAGACGGCAGCCGGGTTCCTGGCCAAGCAGATGGAAGAGTAGTGGATCCGTTTGAACCGCGGTCTGGTCTAATGTAGTATGAAATAGTGCGGCGCCTTAGCACCGGCACCTACTTTGACGCAAGAAACGAAGGTGGCGCATTTGCCACCTTCGTTCATATTCGGGGTAGAAACCGATGGGAAGCCAGGACACCAAGTTCGTCAAGGGAGCTTTCATCCTCACTCTAGCGGGCATTGTGGTCAAGCTGATCGGGGCCGTGTACCGCATCCCCCTTTATTCCATCCTGGGCAGCGAGGGCATTGGCCTCTACCAGATGGGATATCCCATCTACGCGATACTCCTCACCGTTTCGTCTGCGGGCCTCAACGTCGCCATCTCCAAGGTGGTCGCCGAACGGCGGGCCAGGGGGAAACACGCCGGGGCGCTGGCGGCATTTAGGATCTCGCTGGTGCTCATGGCCATAATAGGTGCCCTCGGGTCGGTCGCCCTGTACCAGGCCGCTCCGTGGATAGCCGTCAAGATGGGTCATGACGCGAGGGCCACTCTCTCCATCCAAGCAATATCCCCGGCCCTCTTCCTCGCATCGGTCCTTTCGGCTTTCCGGGGCTGGTTCCAGGGGATTGAGGAGATGACGGTACCCGCGGTGTCCCAGGTACTCGAAGCTTTGGGCAGGCTCGTGACCATGCTCCTCCTGGCCAGCGCCCTCATGCCGAGGGGCATCGAGCACGCTGCCGCAGGCGCGACGTTTGGAGCTGCCGTCGGAGCTCTTGTGGGAGTCCTGTTTACCGCGGTCGCATACTGGATGGGGCGACACGGACGACCGGGTAGCCGCCGGATTGCAGGGCGTGGAGCAGACGGCGGGGCATCTACTCCCGGCGCCGTTAGCGGAGGTCCGGATGAATTCACGTGGGGCGAGACCGCAAGAGCTATAGCGTCCATAGCGCTCCCCATATCACTCGCTTCGGCCGTATTCGGCATAACCGAAATCATCGACCTGGGCCTCGTACCGGGGAGGCTCCATGCCGCGGGGTTCAGCACGGAGGAAGCAACCAGGCTTTTCGGACAGCTTACAGCGGGGGCTATGCCCCTCGTGAACATACCAACCGTGTTTACAGGCGCGCTGCAGATGGCGATCGTGCCTTCGGTTTCGGCCGCCATCGCCCTTCGAGATCGCGCCGCCGTATCGAGGCGGGTAAGCAAAGCGCTTACGCTCGCCTATGCCCTCGGGCTTCCGGCTGCCATGGGGATCTTGGTCTTGTCCCGGCAGATCCCGGTCCTCCTCTACAACGACCCGGAGGTGGGGCCTTCGCTCATGGCCTGCGCTCCGGCGGTGCTCTTCCTTTCTCTCCAGCAGGTGAGCGCCGGAGTCCTCCAGGGAGTAGGCAAAGTGACCGTGCCTCTCATTAACTTGATGTGGGCGGCCGCTGTGAAAGCCATCGTGACGTATGCCCTGGTGGGCGTGCCGTCCATAGGCGTGGTGGGAGCCGGTTTGGCGACGTCTCTCCATTTTGGAGTGGCTGCAGTCCTGAACCTCCTGGCTATAAGGCGTCACATGGGCCCGTACGCCGAGCCGGGCGCGGTACTCAAGATATCCGCTGCAAGTGGAGGCATGGCCGTCGTCGCGGGGCTTTCCTACCGGCTGATGGAGCCTTTCATGGGGCTCAAGCTTGCGACGGTGGGCGCCATAGCTTCCGGGGCGCTCGCCTATTTCGTCCTCGCCATGGTCCTCAAGGTGTTCTCGCCTGAGGATCTGGCCTCTCTCCCAGTCGTAGGGCGCGTCTTGGGAAGGGTAATCGGGTCAAAGAAGTGAACATACTAGGCGATCCTATAGCCGGGAGGCCTTTCTCCGGAAAACGACGTGGCATCTCATTGGGGGAAGATTAGATGAACCGGCCAGGCAGCGATGAACGAGCATGGTCCAGATTCCTCTCCGTAGTTGAAGCGCTGAGAGGGGAGAACGGCTGTCCCTGGGATAAGGAGCAGACCTACGAGAGCCTCACCAAGTACGTCCTCGAAGAGGCCAACGAGCTCGTCTCCGCCGCCCTGGAGAAAGACGTGGCCAAACTCAAGGAAGAGCTCGGCGATCTTATGCTTGAGGTAGGCCTCTACTGCCAAATCGCCAAAGAGCGGGGAGATTTTTCTCCTGCCGACGTGCTGGAGGGGATAACCGAAAAACTCGTGAGGAGGCATCCCCACGTTTTTGGCGATGAGACTCTCAAGACACCGGATGAGGTGCGAGAACGCTGGGCCGAGATAAAGAGGGAAGAGCCCGGCAGGTACCGGCAAGGCCATTCCCTCATGGACGAGGTGCAGAAGGGGCTCCCTGCCCTCATGCAGGCCGAGAAGCAGCAATCCTTGGCCGCCGAGGTGGGCTTTGACTGGGATTCGGCCGAGCCGGTGTTTTCCAAGGTTGAAGAAGAGCTAAGGGAAGTGAAAGATGCGGCGCTGAAAGGGGAGCCGGACGCGCTCAGGGCCGAAGTCGGCGACTTGCTTTACGCTTGTGTGAACCTGGCGAGGAAGCTCGGGGTCAGCGCCGAAACAGCGCTGCTTGGGGCGATAGATAAGTTCTCCGCCCGTTTCAGACAGATGGAAGAGGAGCTCCGCAGGCGGGGACTCGATATGAAAGAGCAAGGTTTGGAATACCTGGATAGCCTGTGGGAGCAGGCTAAGAATAGGGAGAAGGGAGAACTAGACTAGCCGGGGGGATCAGAGTCACCGGAGTCCGTAAAGCCTGATGGGAGGGTCAATCTTGAACAAAACCGAACTCATCGCGAAAGTGGCCGAAGAGGCCAATATGACCAAGAAGGACACGGAAAGGTTTCTGAACAGCTTCATCAAGGTCGTGGAAGACTCCCTGGCACAAGGCGAGCCGGTCGCCATCTTGGGGTTCGGTACGTTCCTCGCCAGGGAAAGGTCGGCCAGAGAAGGCCGCAACCCGAGGACCGGGGAACCGCTCCGGATCCCGGCTGCGAGGGTACCGGTTTTCAGGCCGGGCAGAAACCTGCGCGATTCGGTATCGGGAGAACGGCCTATGTAAGCGACTCGCGAGAGAAGAAGCACGTGAGAACAGGGCCGGTCGGCTGCTCAGACCGGCCCTCTTTGGCATAATGGTATCTGCTGGTCCCGAAAGGCATCATGCCCCCGCACGATGCCGGGATGGCGGAGCCAGTGAACCGGAGTGGGGATCGGAGGGGTTCATACGGTGTCTGGATCGTCTTCTACCGCACCGCAAGTTAGGCTCGATAAGTTTCTAAAGGTCAGCCGCATCATCAAGCGGAGGACCCTTGCCCAGGAGGTCTGCCTTGGGGGCCGCGTGAAGAAAAACGGGAGGGTCGCGAAGCCCTCTACGCCTGTAAGCCCCGGGGATGTCCTGGAGATCGCCTTTGGTACCAGGACTGTGACCTACAAAGTCCTCAAGGTCTCCGAATCAGCGGATAAAAAAAGCGCCGGTGAGATGTACGAGATCATCTCCGGCACTACAGAGGGAGAAAACGATAGCCGCCCGTAGAGGTGCGGCAAGATCAGTGGGCGCTTCCTATTCTGTTGTCACGAGCATATACTGCACTTCACCGGGCATGACCAGCCCGAGTTTTTCCCTGGCCACCTTCTCGATGTACTCAGGGCTCTTCAGCTTTTCGGCTTGCTCTCGGAGCGCTTCGTTCATTGCCCGGTAATACTCGATCTCCTTTTCGATCTCGGCTAAACGCTTCCGGGCAGCAATGACCTCTGCCTGCCTCACGCAAAATGTGATGATCACTGCCACCAGCAATACCGTGACGGCCATCCCCGGAAGGAGCCTGCGTCTCGGCCTGGTCACCCTTTCGGTCATAGTGATTCCTCCTCAGGTGCCTCGCCACCGAATAGATTCAGCGGGTCGCCGGAAATGACTATTACCACCTGATAACCTTTGCTCTTCGCCCGGTTATACAAGGTGGCCACGGTGGCTTGGCTTATGCCGAGCCTCTTCGCTATCTCGTCAGCCGAGTAGCCCATTTCCTTGAGCACCACCACCTGGCGCTCGCGGAAACTCAGGCGCTCGGCGCCCCGGATCTCGATTTGCACAAGTTGTCCCCGCTGTTATCCACAAAATATGCACAATCTGTGGACAGAATTAGTACAACCCCCATTCTACATCGAGCTCGAAAGTCCTTCTTTTAGGGTAAAGAGTTTTGAAAACCCGAAGGTGGAGTGGAATGACCGGTGCGTACCATGACGGCCCCTGCCGTCGATTTGGCTATCACCCAGGCTATCTTGTGGCGGGGCGGCAAGGGTTTTTCATGCCTGAGGCGGACCTTGCGGTGGGGGAGGTTCCCCTGGGTCATCCTCTTCGTCTCCATCCTCGCCTGGTTCGGCGTCACCAGGAGGGAGAGGAGGAAAGAGGGTGGCCTTGACCCAGGCGGCGGTGCGCCGGGCTTTTGTTACTGTGGGGGTGATGATGCGCCGGCGGCTCCAGTCGAGCCCACGCCTTATGCGCACGAAAACCCGGTGGGCTCCGCCGTAGGCGGCGCCGCCCACAAGAGCGTGGGTGAGAAGAGCCCCCAGAAAGATGGTCACGGGGACGTACATCCTCAGTTCGCCCCAGTTGATGATGAGGACAGTGGTCCCCAGTCCGGCGAGGAAAACGACCGCGGCCAGGGCGTCCAAGAGGTG
>DUSI01000006.1 GCA_012842685.1 Candidatus Fermentithermobacillaceae bacterium | reverse complement strand
TTCATCCAGGAACCGCCTGATAAAAGAAATGATCTTGCTTCTTTTTATGAAAACGTCCTGCACCGAAGGGTTCACGATGAGGTCAAGGTACCTCTGGCGGTACCTGAGGTCCACATCGGTAAGCCCGTGCCATTTTTCGGGGAGGGGCCTCAAGGACTTGCTGAGGAGCGTCCATTCCCGGACTTCGACCGTGGGCTCGCCCCTCTTGGTCCTGAAGACGATCCCCTTTATGCCGAGGATATCGCCGAGGTCGATGAGTTCTTCGAAAGTCCGGTAGCTCTCCTCGCCCAGGACGTCAAAACGCAGGTGCAGTTGGATTCGTCCGGTCCGGTCTCTAAGGTCGGCAAAAGAGGCTTTCCCGTGCCCCCGGATAGCCGTGAGCCTTCCCGCGAGGCTCACCTCGACACCCGTCATTTCATCGCATTTTTCGGCAACTTCTTTTGCTTTGGCCGTTACTTCATAGCGTCCGCCGTACGGCGAGATGCCTTTGGCCCTCGCCAGATCCAGCTTCCGCCGCCTTCTTTCGAACTCTTCATCCAATCCAGAGCGGGGCAAGTCCCTTTCGCCTGCATCGCCGAACAACTGAACAACCTCCCGCCGATTATTCCCGCTACGCGGTAATCTCCAGCACCTCGTACTTGGATGTGCCCGCAGGGACCACGACAGTCACTACCGCCCCGCGCTTCTGACCGAGGAGGGCCCTGCCCACCGGAGAATCCATGGATATCTTCTTCTTGGATGGGTCGGCCTCGTGGGCGCCTACGATGGTGTACTCGCTGATCTCGTCCCTGTCTAGGTCCCTCACAGTGACCTTGCAGCCCACGGTCACGACTTCGGGGTTCTTCACGCCGTCGTTTATGACCCGAGCGTGGCGAAGTATCTTCTCGAGACTAAGGATACGACCTTCCACAAAGGCTTGTTCGTTCTTCGCATCTTCGTACTCAGAGTTTTCAGAGAGGTCGCCAAACTCGCGAGCTGCCTTAATCCTTTCGGCAACTTCTCTCCTTCTAACAAGTTTCAAGTAGTTTAGCTCTTCCTCAAGGTTCTTCTTGCCTTCAGGAGAGAGTACAATCTCACGTTCTGCCATCCTCCCGAATCTCTGCCTTTCCTGAAGAATTTACGAGGGTGCGGCGTGGAACTCGCTGCACCCAGATAAACGCATATCAGTGTATGTCCGGCCTACCCTTGTCTATTCGAGATGCCCTTAGATAGACAAAGACCCCTGCAAGTCAACCTCCGCTGCAGTGGTCACGCCCGTTTTCGGCGACAGAATTATAAATGGAGGAATGTTCCGCCGTCAATAGGAAGACCCTGCCCGGCGGACGTCCCTTTGAGATATAATCGACTATCTGGTCTGGAATTTCACTTTTTTCCGGCCCGGCGCCGTCTCGCGTTTTCCCTTATCCGGTGTATCTCCTCGTCTGTCACAGGGCGCTCGAAGCTCCTGAACCCCGCAACTTCGAAGCCGTGTTTCTTGGCGAGCTCGGCGATGGCCTTCACCCTCGCTACGGGCATCTCCCTCCCCAGGCTCCAGTCCGTGTAGTTCTCCTCTAGGGCCAGGAGCATCGTCTCCGCCATGCACGCGTAGCTCGTCTTCGGAGGGAAACCGAAGTTGAAGTGGAAGTCCACATCTCCCGGGACTTTCACGATGCCTCCTTCGATAATGAGGACGTCGTCCCGTTTTTTCTTGACTTCGACCGACACGTTTCTGGGGCGAGAGACATCGCACACGAGCGCCCCAGGCTTTAGGTCGTCCGGCTCTATGATGGCGTCCAGGGCAGAGCTCACGCACATTATGACGTCCGCTTCGCGCACGGCCGCCGAGATGTCCTTTGTAAGCCTCGGCACCATCCCCGTCTCGGAGACTATGGCATCGGCCACCTTCTGAAGCCGCCCCATATCCCTGGCGCAGAGCGTGAGGTGACGGCCCTCGTCGGCCATTATGAGGGAGACGGCCCGCCCGATGGAACCCGAAGCCCCCAAGACGAGCACGTTGGCCTCGTCCATGTCGATCTCCATAAGCCTCGCGGCCTTTTCGGTAGCCTCTATGGCGGTAGCGACTGTATAGCTGTTCCCGGTGGTTATCGCCACATCGACGTTCCGCCTGATGGTCACACCCGCGTCGCCCACGACCGAGGTGAAAGCCCCAAGCCCCACCACTTTGGCTCCCAGGTCCTTCGCCTTGTTGCAGGCATCGATGATCTTCCGGAGCACCTTGTCTTCAGGAAGGGAGAGCATCAGCCGGGGAACCAGGGGGACCGAGACGAACCACCCTTCCGCCTCTCCGTACGGGGACCGGACCCCTGTGATCTGGGACACTTTCATAGGAGGAAGGTAGGAGGCCAGCGTCTCAACCAGCCTTCCCGGAAGACGCTTTGCTATTGGGAATTTCCTTGCCACATCGCTTACGTCGATCGGATGGATGATGAAGCCAAAAGTACCCACGCGCGTCCCCTCCAGAGGATGCATATGCTGTGCTTATGCGGCTGTGTCAGCTTAGACTGCGTGCCCGGGGATGATGGACGGAGGATTAAGCACCTCGATCCTGGGCTTAAACCCCAGCCTGTCGAGCATCCCGTTTATCTCGTCGTCGGTGATCTCTTCAGGCATCTTTCCCAGGAGAGATACGATGAGCCCTTCCATCACGTTGGTCCCAAACGACCGCCCCTCCATCTCGGGCGTGGTGGTTATGAGCGTGCTCACGCCTCGCGCCCTGAACTCCTTGACGTCGTCTTCGGTCACGGTGTTCGTGATGATGGACTTGCCGGTCATATCCTCCGGCATGTGCTTCACGATGTAGTGGAAGTCCCCCGCGATCACGTCGGCTTCTTTGTAAAACCGGGCGAACTTGGGGTTCGCTTTCCGCTCTTCCTGCTTGCTTCCCGTCGGATAGAGCATGGAGAAAGGAAGCCTTACCACAAGCGGCGCGAGTACGCGGGCAACCTTATCCAAGGCATCAAGGGATTGAAGAGGTATCGGGATCCCAAGGGCGAATATGAGGTCGCCGAGGACCAGCTTGCAGCCTGTATCCCTCAGGGCTTCGGCCATACCGAAGCGGTCGACGCCGACCGTGAGCAGCACCTTAAGGTCTTTGAAAGGCACCCTCATCTCATCGTTCAGGTACCTTATAACTCGCCTTTCAAGCGTCCCCTTGAGCCTGCTCCCGTCAACTATGGGCGTCTTCTTCGCCGCTTTCGCTATGGGCACGGCGTCCTTCAACATATACTTGGATCTCCCGCATGCGATCCAGAGGTCTATGCCGCCCATGCCGAAAGCGTCGACCTTGCCGTCCAGCTCTCTTATGATCTCTATGGCCTTCGGGATGGAACCGTCTGTCCCTATCCTTTCGACGATGACCTGCTCGCCCAGGAACTCTGCTTCGGTCCTCTTATTGCGCCTCGATGAACCGAGGCTCACGCTCACCACGTGTTTCACATCCAAGACCTCCTAGCCCTTAAGGCCCCGTATCACGTTGCGGAGAAACTCGGGATTGAGATAGACGTCGCCCATGACGGGCGACTTGCCGATGACGATGGTCGCGACCTCCGTGCCTTTATCCACAAGGCCTTTCATTATCTCCAGCCTCTTGTCGGAGCCGATGAAGATGACCTTGTTGAACCGGCGGATCGACGCGATGAGCGCCATGAGCTCGTTGAGGAGGTCGATCCCGCTCTTCTCGCGCACGAACGCCCAGCGCTCCTCGTCGGTCATGACAAGGGTGAAGTCAACTCCTTCTTCCCGGGCCACTTCGCGGATTTCGTCGCAGTTAGCTATGGGGAAACCGACGAGGGCAATGGAGCCGCCTTTGCGGACCTCGCCAAGGGTCTCGAGCCTGGAGATAAAGGTGCGGTCTACGCCCAGGGCGTCGGCAACTTCAGATTGCGACTGCCCTTTGGATCTCAGGGACAAGATGGCGTCGATGGCCTCGTGTATTTTCTCTTTGCTTATGATCTTGTCCCCGATGCGCACGAAGTCCACGCGGCCCACCTCGCGTTGTGCACAAATCTGTGTACACTATAGCAAGGCCGCTCACTGTGCGCAAGAGGAAACGTGGGAAGGAGTCCAGTGAAACCTACACGCCCGCCGGGCGAAAGGCTCCCCTCAGTCCCAAGGCGAAAGCGGGAAGCGTCGCAGGACCGACCTCAAGACATCCCTCTCTTGGGGCGTGTCGTCGTGCATCATACCCATCTTGAGCCCATGCATAACCCGGGTTCCCGCCTCCGTGGTTAGCTCAAGCTCGCCGGTCACCTTAGAGAGCGTACTTAGCCTCGCTTGTTCCAAAGACCGGGCGAAGGACGCGCCTTGCTCAAGATTCCGCTGGAGCTCGGTAGCCAGGTAGAAGTGGGCAAGCCCGGTGAGGGGGTTGCCGCACATGCCGGTGGGCGTAACCCCAAAAAGCTCGGGCATCTTGAGGCTGTACCCGACGCTCAAGGACGCCTTGAGGGCGTCGGTCTCTTCCTTCATACATTCCCTCAGCGTCTTTGGCGTCACCATGGCGTACCTCTGGAGAGAGCGGATGATCGCGTGCTCGATGGTATGGGCGATCTCGCCGCTCACGAGCCCGCCCAGGTTGGCGGATATGGAAACCTCCTCACCATCGTGAGAGACGCCGTATATGGTCACCCTGATGTCCTTTGGGTTTCTCGCTTCCGTGGCGCCTTCCACCGCGGACCAGCCGGCGCCGTCTATGAGGGGGTAAACCTCTCTGAGACGTTTGAGGTCGAGGCGCTCTACCTCTCCTGCGTAGACTTGTCCTCCCGATAGGTGGAATCCTCCGGCCCTTACGGTCGCTTTGCCCCAGACTTTGACGAACAAGGCCTCCACGACCTCTAAAGAAGGGGCGGTGATGACGGGTTGCCCCCATACGTCCTGTACCGAAACCAACGTCCCAACCGGGTAGAGGCCTGACTTGTAATCGTAAGGCAATAGGAGGACAAGCGAACCTCGCCCCGACCGGAAGATCTTTTTCGCCCGCTTATCGACAAACACGCCGGTTATCCCCATGGACTCCCTGGGGATGGCGCCATTCGTCACAGGCAAGACCGGGATGCTCAACTATATGCCCTCCATCCTTCCTCGAGAAGCTTCACCACGCCCTCGGGAGTCCTCTCCCTGAGGACGAGTTCCCGGAGCCGGGCAGCTCCTTTCATGCCTCTGAAGTAGTAAACCAGCTGCTTCCGCATTTCAAGCAGCCCTTTTTTCTCTCCGTACCTCTCAATGGAACGCACGAAATGCTCTTTCGCGAGGCGCATTTTCCTCTCGGGACTGTACTCCCTGGGAGCTTCCCCCTTAATGAGGGCTAAGAGTTCTTCGAAAAACACCGGATTTCCGAGGATGGCTCTTCCCACCATCACTCCCGCGCAAGGCCCCTTTTCAAGGATGTTAAGGGCCTCTAGCGGGCTCGTCACGTCTCCGTTTCCCACCACCGGCACGGGGACTGCCTTCGCGATCTCTTCGATCATATTCCAGTCAGCCTTGCCCGAGTAACCCTGGGATACGGTCCTCCCGTGCACGACTATCAGGGAAGCTCCGGCCGATGCGATCTCGCCGGCAAACGCCTGGGCCCCGCTGGGGTCGTCCCACCCAAGCCTCATTTTGACGGTGACGGGAAGCCTTGAAGCCTCCTTCACCGCGCTCACTATCTCTGCCGCCCGGGCGACGTCCTTGAGGAGCGCCCCGCCGCTTCCCTGGGACGTTATCTTCCTGGCGGGACACCCCATGTTTATGTCTATCACGTCAAAACCGTTCTCGGGCCGGGACAGCATCTCCGCGGCTGCGGCCATAGACTCGGGTTCGTATCCGAAGATCTGCACCGCCAGGGGCCTGTCCTGGGAGGTGTGTACGAGGATCTCTTCTGACTCATCTCCTCCGAAAAGGAGCCCCTTGGCGCTCACCATCTCGGTAACACTGTAAGGACAGCCGTGCTCCCTCAGGATTTCCCGATATACGCCGCCGGTATATCCCGCCATAGGGGCGCTCATGACGGGAGGCCAGATCTGGAGAGACCCTATTCTCAGAGGGGAAATCGCCATGGGCGGCCTACTGGACCTCGGTGCTCTTGGAAGGTATTCCGGCCTCGGCCATCACGCTGTCCGCCACGTAGATCGGCGAAGACGTCCTGAGCGCTATGGCAATGGCATCTGACGGGCGGGAGTCCAGCTCGATCTCCCTCCCGCCGTGGTTCAGGACGAGCACGGCGTAGAAAACCTCGTCTTTTACCTCGGTTATAAGGATCATCACCACTTGCGCCCCCAGCTTATCAATGATATCCACGGCGAGGTCTGCCGTCAGCGGACGCTGCGGCTTGATATCCTGGAGAGGAAAGGCAATGGCGGCCGCCTCCTGCGTTCTAACCCAAATGGGGAGGATGTAGGACTTGTGAAGGTCAGCAAGGAGGATAACCGCTTGATCGTTATCCTGGTCAAACCCGACTCGCTCCACGGTCACCTGGATCAAGCCCACCACTCCCTAGTCCCATTCTATTTTGCCGACCGCGGGAAAACCACCCAGCGCCTCCTCGATGACCTTCTTGATCTCGGATAAGCCCTCTTCCGACCGGGACTCGGCTCTGAGCACTAGGGCCGGCTGAGTGTTGGAGGCGCGTATGAGCCCCCAACCGTGGCCGAAAAGGACCCTCGCCCCGTCGACGGTTATCACTTCATAGGTCTTGCTGAGTTCGCCGGTTAGTCTTTCGACTATCTTGAATTTCTCCTCATCGGGACAATATACCCTGATCTCGGGGGTGGAATGGTAGGCCGGGATATCCCGGAGCATCTCATTTAGGTCCTCATCTGAATTCGACAGGATCCTGAGGAGCCTAACCGCCGCGTAGAGGGCATCGTCGTACCCGTAGTGCTCGTCTCTGAAAAACATGTGCCCCGACATCTCGCCGGTAAAGAGAGCCCCGCTCTCTTTCATCTTGGCTTTTATGAGGGAATGCCCCGTCCTCGTGAACTCGGGTTTTCCGCCCATGGCGACCACGGCGTCAACCAGGCTCTGGGAACACTTCACTTCGATGAGGGCCAGGGCGCCCGGGTGTTTGGCCAGTATCTCTCGCCAGTAGATCACCTGCAGCCTGTCGCCCCACACCGGGTTTCCTTCCCTGTCGACCACGCCTATCCTGTCGGCGTCGCCGTCGAAGGCTATCCCCAATTGGGCCCCCGTCGCGAGGACTTCCGCTTTGAGATCCTCAAGGTTTGCCCTGACGGTCGGATCCGGGTGGTGGTTCGGGAACGTCCCGTCGGGCTCGAAATACATGGGCACAAAATCGGCTCCTATCCGCTCCAGCACCTTGGCGGCGACGGGCCCGGCCGCTCCGTTCCCCGCGTCCACCACTACCTTCACCTTCCGGGGACCTAGCTTCACCCTTGACGCCATATCCTCGACGTAGGCCGGTATCACGTCTTCTTTCCTAATCTTCCCGTTTCCCCACATGAAGCTCCCCGACTCGGCGATGCGGCGGATCTCCTGGATGCCCTCGCCGTAGAGAGTGTCGGGTCCGAAAGCGAGCTTGAAGCCATTGTACTCCGGAGGATTGTGGCTCCCCGTGACCATTACGCCGCCTTCTATGCCGTAGTGGATCCGGGCAAAGTACAGGACGGGAGTAGTAACCAGACCGATATCGATGACGTCCACGCCCGTCTCCAGGAGAGCGTCCGCTATGGCCTGGGAATAGGCGAACGATGAGAGCCTGCAGTCCCTCCCGACCACGGCCCTCGTGACCCCGTTTCGCCTGAGAAATGTACCGTACGCGAGCCCGATGGTCCTTACCGTATCCTGGGTGAGGTCCTCGCCCACAAGGCCCCTTATGTCATACTCCCTGAAAATGCTCGGGTTAACTCTGGCCATGAGACTCCCTCCTCCAGCCTAATTCTACCCGCCACGATCGTTTCCTCTAACCCCGATTACCCTCACCGCGGCCTGGGCACAATTATCACAGTGAAGAAAAGGAGGTGACCGACGTGACGGACGTAAAGTGCAAAGTCAGCTCGTGCCACTACTGGGGGCACGGTGATATCTGCCAGGCCGACAGCATTTTGGTCGACTACAACAGGAACCAGTCCTTCCGCATGGAAGTAGGTTCCCTGGATACGGGAGGAACTCACAACAGACCTACAGCCGAAGGTGCGTCCGAAAAGGCAACCCGGTCAGAAGAAACCCTCTGCAAGACCTTCCGCCCAAAGGAAAACCAGCCCAGGCGGTAAACATCCGGCAATAGTCGTAAAGCCCCATAGTGCTCGGCGAAGAGGCGTCACCGCCTCTTCTCATCATTAGGACGCCATGCTTTTTGACGCAAAAATTACATCCCCACAAAGGCAGCCCCCCAGATGGTGAGCAGACCTATTCGTCAGCCCCTTACCAGCGTGCCTCATTCTTCCAATTGCCGTTTTTCTGCAGGATTTGGCCTTTATGCAGCGAATTTGGTCTAGGAATGTCAAAGAAGGAGGTGACGAGCAGTGGGTATCTTTGTTGAAGGCCGAGTGTTCGATTTGATCACCCTAGTCGTCGCAACCGGTCTCATGGGTCTTTACATGTACAAGGCCCGCCAGGGGATGAAGGTCACGATCCGCCCCATCGCCGGCTTCGCGGCTATCGACGAAGCCATAGGTAGAGCGGCGGAGATGGGCAAGCCGGTCCACTTCACCCCCGGATTCGGTGGGCTGGTAGCCGCGACCTTCGCAGGTCTGGAGGTCTTGGGCTACGTCGCCAGGCTGGCGGCTCAGTACGACGTCAGGCTGGTGGTCACCGTCTCCCAGGCGGAGACTTTCGCCGTAACCGAACAGGTCATGAGGCAGGCGTACCTTGAGGCTGGTAAGCCCGAGGCGTTCAGGCCGGAAGACTGCCGCTTCATTTCCACCGACCAGTGGGCGTACGCGAGCGGCGTCATCGGAGTCCTGTACAGGGAGAAGGTTGCCTCCAACATCATGATCGGACAGTTCGCCGCTGAGGCGCTTATCCTCGCCGAAGCCGGAAATACGGTCGGGGCCATCCAGATCGCAGGGACCACCAACGCCTACCAGATCCCGTTCTTCGTAGTAGCGTGCGACTACGTCGTCCTCGGAGAAGAGATGTTCGCGGCAGGCGCCCATTTCACCAATAACGTCGTGCACCTGGGAAGCCTCCGCGCGGAAGACCTGGTCAAGGCGGGTTGCATCGCCATCATGGCCCTCGGCGCCGTGCTCAGCACACTGGGCACCGATTTCCTAACAACCCTCATGGGCAAGTAAGGAGGTGAAGAGCATGTTCTTGAGAAAGACCCTCCCCACGATAATCGCGGGCGTATGCGGCGTTGTGGTCGTAATTGCGTACTTCTTCTCGATCCCGCCCGTGCAGACGCTGGCAAGCCACATCCTTAAGTGGCAGTCGGTGATCGCCGTGTTCGCCCTCGGTCTGGGCGGCGTCAACATCGTCAGGCTGCACACCAAGAACCTGCAGAGAGACCCGAAGAACATCTACAGCCTGGCTCTCCTCATCACTTTCGTGGTGACGATCGTGGTGGGCCTTGCGATGGGCCAGACGTCTCCCGCTTACACGTTTATCTTCGACTATATAAACGTGCCTACCGGAAGCGCGATCTTCTCGCTCCTCGCGTTCTACATCGGAACCGCAGCCTACAGGGCGTTCCGGGCCAAGAACGCGGAGGCGGCTATCCTGCTTATCACCGGTTGCATCGTCATGCTGGGGCGTGTGCCGATAGGCGCCAAGATCCTGCCCTTCACCGCCCCTGCCACCGACTGGATTATGTCTGTGCTTAACGTAGGCGGCCAGAGAGGCGTCATGATCGCCGGCGCCATCGGGTTCATCGCCGTGTCTCTCAGGATCATCGTAGGACTTGAACGCCGTGCTTACGGCGGCGAGTGAGGGAGGGGAGATAGATGGATATCTTCGAAAAACTGCAAAATATCGATAAGCGAGTGTTCTATCTCCTCATGGCCCTGGCGATCGCGATCCCGACCATCAGCCCCCTGGGGCTCGGCGTCGATGTCACCCCCGGAGTCCAGAGCACCTATGACTTCGTGGCAAGCCTGCCAGATGGGGGACGGGCCGTGATCGGTTTCGACTACGAGCCTGGAGACGAGATAGACCTCAACCCGCAGGCCAAGGCGATCCTTCACCAGCTGGGTTCCAAGAAGATAAAGGTCGTCGCGATCGCTTCTTTCCCGGCAGGTGCCATGTTCGCCGAGCAGTGCCTAGCGATACTCGAAGAATACGGATATGAGTACGGTAAGGATTACGTCAACCTAGGCCATTATGCGGGCGGCGAGGCCACGCTGGCGGCCTTTGCCCAAAACCCCACCGCCATCTTCGCCAAGGACTGGCGCGGGAACGCCACGTCATCGCTCCCGATCATGCAGGAGATAAAGAGCATGAGCGATTTCGACATGGCCATGACCCTTAACGACGGTCCCACGGGCGGTACCGGTACTCACGAATGGGTCCGCCAGGCGGTGATGGCCCACAACGTCCCGCTCATAATGGGCGTGACCGGCGTCCTCGCGGCATCCAACCAGACCTACGTCCAGTCGGGCCAGTGCAAGGGTCTACTTGCGGGGCTCAGGGCGGCCGCCGAGTACGAGCAGCTGGTCAATAAGCTGGCCGAAGGTACGGTCGGTATGGACGCCCAGTCCATGGCCCACCTGCTCATCGTGATTTTTGTCGTGCTTGGCAACGCGGCCATGTTCCTTTCTAAGAAAGTCAAAGGAGGTGCCGCGTAATGAATATCTCCACCAACGTTGGGGTCTGGGTAGGAGCCATAGCGGCACTGGGCATCTATTCGGTCCTCATAAAGGACAACCCCTTCTACCGGCTGGTAGAGCACATCTTCGTCGGCGCCTCGGCCGGCATAGCC
>DUSI01000034.1 GCA_012842685.1 Candidatus Fermentithermobacillaceae bacterium | reverse complement strand
GTTTCAACGTATCGATAAAGCCCAGCCAGATGCCTCTGAACCGGGAGAGCCCGACAACCCATCTGGCTGCGTCCAGTAGGTCGGCAGCAACATAGTCCGGCTCCACGTGGGCCCACAAGCCGCGGTACTCGCCGAGGGACGACTCGCCCCACCCCGTCTGGACCAGCACTTTGATTGCTCCGACCGCGTGAGCAGCGAGCATATCCGTCGCTCCAGTATCCCCGATCACCACGCATCTCGTGAGGTCCAGGCCGTGTTCTCTGGCTGCACGGAGGAGCATCCCGGGGGCAGGCTTCTTGCAATCGCACTGGACGCCGGTGTCGTGGGGACAGATATAAGCTCCATCTAACCCGAGGGCCTCGAATTCACGGCGGAAGTCCTCCTCCGTCGCCTCGCCTCTGGAAATGCGGTACTGGTTGGTAATGGCGAACACCAGAAAACCTTCGTCCTTGAGAATGTTCAGGGCCTCGCGAGTAAACGGATACAGGCTAAATTCCCGGGGATGGATGAACTCACCCGTCCCTCCCATGGTTCCGTCCCGGTCGATGAAAACAGCTTGGACGAAGCGGGGGAAGCGGTGATCAGTGTTCGCTTTGGGAGGAGTCTCACCTGACATATTCACCGGACCATCACCTCGGTCCGGGATTCTGCGCGGCGTCTCGGTTGTCCTTTCCTGTACCGCGTCGAGTGGAGCCTTCGGAATTCCGGAACATTTGCCCAGGATAAGCGTCATATGGATGGATGAACGCCGTCTTTAGCTCGGTCCGAAGATAGGAGAGGGGCTGCCAGTCCACATGAAACACCATCGCCAAGAGAGCGAAAATGAGAGACGCGACAGATACCGCACGTATTCCGTATCGATTCTGGCCGGATTCTCCCTCGTTGTCTTCCTGGGAGCCCTCGTTCTGTACTCAACGGGGAACGCAGGTGAGCTGTTCTCTGGGATAAAGGGGCGATTGGAAGCCCGGCTTCCCGGAAACGGCTGCGTCGGCAGGTCTGACAAAGGCACCGGCGACGGACCTGACACAGGCACCGGTGGCTCCGGCACTGGCGGATCCGCCATCCAGCCCGGTGATGAAACCGGAAATGAAGCTGCCTTAGAGCCCCACGACAAACTTCAAACACAGCTGGATGACGCAGAACTCGCCCGCCTTAGAGTGAATGAACTGGGTAGGGTCCCCATCATCATGTATCACAATATCCAGGACTACGAGGCCGAGTGGGTGCGGTCGAGGGCGAATTTTAGGAAAGACCTGGAGCGGTTCTACAACCTCGGATACAGTCTTGTGCTCCTAAGCGACTACCTTGACGGGAACATTGCCGTCCCCGCAGGAAGATCGCCCCTCGTCTTGACCTTCGACGATGGGACGCGGGGCCAGTTCCGCATGATCGAGGGCGATGGAGGACTCATCCCCGACCCCGAATGCGCCGTAGGGATCCTGCTTGAGTTTTCGCGGACCCATCCGGAATTCGGGCATGCCGCGACGTTCTTTGTGAACTCAGGGAACCCGTTTGGAGACCGGTCGCAGGTCGAGGCGAAGTTCAAGTTCCTGCTCGAAAACGGTATGGAAATAGGGAACCACACTCGAAGCCATAAGAACCTGGCGTATGCGTCTCCTGAAGAAGTAGCCGAGGAGATAGGCAGCCTCGTCAACGAAGTGAGGGCGATGTGCGGCTACGACACGGTATCTCTAGCCCTACCCTACGGGGGATATCCTAAGTCCACAGAGAACCTCATGAGCGGAACCTGGAACGGCCAGGAATACGAGAATAAGGGGATTCTGCTGGTCGGAGCCGAGCCCGCCCCTTCCCCCTTCTCCAAGAAATTCAACCCTTTGGCCATCCCGAGGATACGCGGTTCCCAGGAAGAGCTGGACAAGTGGATGGGGGAACTGGAGAGATATCCGGATACACGTTTCGTTTCGGACGGAAGGAGCGACGTTGTCACGATTCGTGAGGCTGACGAGATGAGCCTAAGTCCCGAGAGGACCGGCGACCGGACTGTCCGGACTTATGCCTTGTCTGAGGAATAGAAGCCTTCGGAAAGGGATACAACGGCGCCAGCGCAAGCTCCAAACATTTTCTCAGCGCCGCATCGCAATCCGGGTCAGGCCGGACAATCCGCGTCTAGCCGGGATACCTTCCGTGAAGGGGAACGGGCATTCTCATGGAACTTTCAAAAGGCAACATACGTTAAGGAGGGAAGAGCCGTGCAAAGCTCATCGTTCACCAAGCGCGGCAGGTCCTCGGAGATAAAGCGCTCGATGATGGCCCGCTTTATGTTCATGATGCGGTAGATGCCGAAATCCAGGTCAGCGCAGTCAAATTGAAATAGCCCGCGCAGAAGTTGTTGGAATCTTACCTGAGGAGTGTTCATCGCTATTCCCTTGCCTTTCCCCGGTTTCCATAAGAGGAACCCATCGCCATCGTGACGAGTTCTTAGAACGACCCTTGGCATTGCATTCGGCGTTCGGCTAAAGTAATCCTTGTAGCCACGATCCTGGTTGTCAAGGTGCCTTCTCGCATTTTCCGGTTATCACAACCCTTCTCACCGGCTCACGCTGGCGAGTAACTGCGGCAGGCGCGCTGTTTGGTGTGGCTTGTCTTCAAGGCGGTAACTAGGACCGTTCAGGGCACTGATGTGGCTGTGGTAGAGGAGCGGTCTAAAATAACGGAAGCGATGATGTCGCCCCCGAGGTTCGAAGCGGACGGCCTCTACTTCTCGAGCTTCATCACAAACGTTGGCAGGTGCTGCTCATTCGACTCCTAAGTCATAGCACGTAATGCCAAATGGACCTGATCCGTGAGAATGTGATCCTCAGACCAGGAAGGATGCGAACGCATTTGCTAGCCGCAGAAACAACTTCATATTCCAACACACAGGCGTAGATGACACTACGAGACTTCTGCACATGTATTATCGCTTTTCGGTATATCTTTGTTGAAAACCGATATACCCATGGGTTAATATCCTCTTGGCTGGGACTAGCGCCTGGAAGGTTCCGATAGGCTCACGTGCTCGCCAACTCTCATCCTGTTTGAAAGGGGCCGTGATAGCCATGACGCGCGAGACACGTCCATCTTCGAGGTTTTCAAGGTCCTGGTGTCGATCGCGTGGATTGGACTTATCGTTGCCAGTCTCTACCTGGCCATCGGCGTGCCTCTTGGCAGCTCGAACCTCGAGATGGTCAATCCTTGGCTAGGAGTAGCCCCTTGGCAGTCTGGCCTCGTACTTGGCGTGCCCCGTGAGGCTCTCACCCCTGAGCAGTGGCAGACCTTCTGCTTCCGCGTAGGCATCTGAAGCTTGGGAGGCATTCTAGCCGTACTTATCACCGTAGACCAGGTCCGTAAGATCGTGTTTCAGCCGGCCGACCAGACCCCCTTCACCGCAGCCAATGCACACCGTGTGAGAAAGGCGGGCCTCGCGGTCTTCGCCGCGGCGTGTGGCCGCGAAGTTGCAACCACATCGCCTAGAAATAACTGCGGGCGGCGACGAGGCCAAATTCGCTCCCAACTGCCGGCCAGCCGGGTGACCGACTGACCTAACCTCGTTTGCCGCCCCAGACCCGTCGCAATTTCGTTTACCGCCCGGTCCACATCTTCGGGCCTGATGGCCCAGCGAGCGACCACCCTGCGACTTGTAGGAAGCTTGCGAGCAGCCCTCTACTTCCCCCCAAGCCCACACTCTATTCGCTTCTGTACGAAGGCGAGGAAAGCGTCTGCTTGCCTCTCAAGGTACTTCCGGCTCTGCGTGAGCACTACCCTGCCCTGGTCGTCTACTTGCTCCAGGATGTAGGGTATGGTGAGGCGCGGCTTGTTCATGACGTCCGCGTCCAGGTAACTGAGGAGCGTGACCAGGTGGTCCTGGGCGCAGGCTGTCGCGTGCATACCCGTGGTAGTCCCGCTTATGGCGCAAGGCTTCTTCACTATGACCGGCGCTGACTTGCCCACCGGCAAGGACAGCCAGTCGATAAGGTTCTTTAGGACGCCCGGGAAGTAGTGGTTATACTCCGGCGTGAAGAACCAGAGGCCGTCAGCGGCTTTCACCGCTTCCCTTACCCTCGTCACGGGCTCGGGCGGCGGGGTTTCGTAGTCCTGGTTGAGCAAGGGTACGTCGGCGTACTCGAGGATCTCGAAATCCGCCCGGTCGCCGACGATCTCTTTCGCCAGCATGGCCAGCTGGCGGTTGTAGGAGTCTTTGCGAAGGGAACCGACGATGGCGAGTATTTTCAGGCGCTTCAAGGAACTCTGCCCCCTTTCAAGACACCGGGCATGCGTCTTGCGGCGCATCCCCTCGAACAGAAAATACCATCACCCGGCATCAGTTACCTGCCTCATGTCGACTCGCGCCGCCGACAGCCTTATTGTCGGCGGCAGATTTACACGATATGACGCGGAGCCATGCAAAAGGCCGGCAAGCAAAGGCGGTTTCCGTCGAGAAGCGTGCGCGACAGGACGGCAGAACCTCCTCCGACCTATCTTCGAACTATCTCCGGCCTACGTCCGGGCTACCTCCAACCTATCTCCGGCCGCTAGACTAGACGTCGATCTCCAGGAGCACCGGCGCATGGTCCTGCCTGGGGCCCGTGTCCAGGATCTCAGACCTCTTCACCCTATCGGCAATGCGGTTACTCACCAGCCAGTAGTCGATCCGCCAGCCCGAGTTGTTGACCTTGCTGGTCCTGGATATCTGGGGCCACCAGGAGTAGACCCCCGTGACGTCGCCGTGGATATAGCGGAAGGTATCTGTAAATCCCCTGGCTAGAAGGTTCGTGAAGCCCTCGCGCTCTTCGTCGGTAAAGCCTGCCGAGCGGCGGTTTCTCTTGGGATGGGCGAGGTCTATCTCCCTGTGGGCTACGTTGAAGTCGCCGCATGCGATGACTGGCTTCTTCTTGTCGAGAGATTCGAGGTAGTCCGCGTACTTCACGTCCCATACCTGTCGGTCGGGGAGCCGCCCTAGGTCGTCCCCCGCGTTTGGCGTGTATACCTGGGTCAGGTAGAAATCTTGAAACTCAAGGGTTATTATACGCCCTTCGAAGTCCATGGTGCCCGGGGCTCCTATCTTCGGGCAGGTAACCTCGGGTTCGAGGCAGTCTTTGTACAAGAACATCGTCCCCGCATACCCCTCGCGAGCAGGTTTCACCGAGCAGTTCCAAACGATTTCGTAGCCCGGAAACATGTCCTTGAGGAGCCCCATGTGCTTCTCCGTAGGACCATCACAGGGCAGCTTGGTCTCCTGGAGGGCAATCGCCTCCGGGTCATGCTCCTTGAGGGATTCCAGCACGGTTCGACTCAGCAAAGCGCGTGGGGAATCACCCGTCAGTGCCGCGTTTAGTGAATCAATGTTCCACGAGATGAAAACCACATCGCTTCTCTCCCAACCTGCCATGTATGCCTTCGCTTCACAGGTCTCGGGCTTGGCCATACTCACCAATACTACAGAGGCGCGGGGCCATCCTTCGCAATGCGAATCACAAGCGGGTTGACTCTTCAATTCGGCCTTGCCAGGAGCATCTATGTGTGGACTTCTGTGTGAAGGAGGAGACCACGATGATGGTGAAAGAACCTGGTGAGAGCGACGAGGGGTGGCGTAACTCATGTACGAAGAAGACCTGAAACGGATCGTGTGTCTCCATCCAGAACTCATCGAAGATGGTCTAACCATCGAGCACGAGGAGTATCCGGTGAGAACGCCCAATACGACCTACCGGTGTGACCTGAAGGCTAGGGACCGGGAAGGGCAACTTGTGTTCATAGAACTCAAGCTCCACGCAGGACAGACGGTAGTCTTCCAAATAGCGAAGTACAGGGCTTTCCTAAAGGAACAAGGAAGATTCGTCGTGGCAGCCTTTGCATTCGATACTCACGTTGACACGGTCCTGAAGGACATGGGTTTTGAGTGTGTTCACCTTAATGCCGATAAAGTAGAAGAACTCCTAGACAAGGAACGCAGTAATCCGGCGCTCTACCTCCGAAGAACAGCTGTCTTACCACGACTACCTGGGCTAAGGAAAACTTCGTACCGGCATCAATACACTGACTCTGAACGTGAAACTGTAGATTCGTTCATGAAGAACCTAAGGAGGTTCATCCTTGACAGCGGGGGATTACCGCAGGGCGTGGAGGTATTGGGAGATGTCGATGTCAGACGTTCGGACGAGTATAGAATCCTCATGTCTGTTCCCAACAGTCCGTCAGACAGGTTCGTGATATATGTTCGCGCCAGAAAGATGAACGAGATTCACCTCTCTTTCGTGCCTGACTTCTCTTTCTCGACGAGCGGCAGTCCACGCAAGGACGCCTTCAAGGAGTTTGTGACGGACTCGCGAAAGGGAGATATCGAGAGCGTATTTGGCCTGTCATTCCGCAGACCGAGCCGCGGCAATGACTTCGGAGACTGGCTCGAGATCACGGCACAGGCTTGGAAGGGGCTATCAGGAGTCATCGCGCGACCACTTGAGAGCTGGAAGAACCCGGACTTCGTAGAGATCGTGGGCGTTGCCATGCTTGACTTTGTTGAGACCGTGATGCCTTTCGTAAACGACTTCTTCAAACTACGGGGCGAAGTATCTACTCGATGAGTCTCTAGTAGCAGGCGACCACAATTGACGACGTCTAGACCGAGTTCCTTGCCGCTTCTTGTACTTCATACCTCCAGCCACGGTATCAGAATGGCCCTACCCACGAGGATTTGTGCGCCAGGATCGAGGTTTATCTTCAGCGACCACACTTGTACTACCGCAGCGGAGGACAAGGGAAAAACAGAGGCTCCCCATACGCCGGTACTCGCGGACCCTGCTGTATGGAGAGCCCGTCACAACCTAATCTCCCGCCTTTACCGCGCTCCTACAGATCTCCCTGTACCTAGCGGCCTCAGATGGCGAGCAGTACACGAAGTGCTCCGGCTCGATCTCGACCATCTCCGGCTTCTCGCGGCTGTAGTCGTGGTCTCTTTCCGGGTCGTAATCGAGCCGCTTCTTGTTCCTCGCCGTGAGCGGGTTCGGCTCGGGGATGGCCGAAAGGAGCGCCCTGGTGTACGGGTGGAGGGGCTTTGCGTAGAGGTCTTCCCCCCTCGCGACTTCCACGAGGCGCCCGTAGTACATGACCCCTATCCTGTCGGAGAAGTACTTAACCACCGACAGGTTGTGGGCTATGAACAGGATCGTGAGGCCGAACTCCTCTTTCAGGTCGTTGAGGAGGTTTATGACCTGCGCCTGGATTGACACGTCGAGCGCCGATACCGGCTCGTCGGCGATGATCATCTTCGGCTGGACGATGAGGGCTCGGGCGATCCCGATACGCTGGCGCTGCCCGCCCGAGAACTCGTGGGGGTACCTCGTGGCGTGCTCTTCGTTGAGGCCGACCTTCTTCAGCATCTCGACGACACGCCTGCGGATCTCGGCCTTATCCTTAACCCCTCTCACCTTGAGGCCTTCTCCTATGATCTCCTCTACGGTCATCCTGGGGTTCAAGGACTCGATGGGATCCTGGAATATCATGGCGATATTCTCGGTGAGGTACCGCCGGAGCTCGCCGGTCATCTTCCCCGAGATCTCCCGCCCGTTGAAAAACACCTGCCCGGACGTGGGGTCGTAGAGGCGGATGATGGTTCTTCCCAGGGTCGTCTTTCCGCATCCAGACTCGCCCACGAGGCCGAATGTCTCGGCGGGTTTCACACCGAAGCTTACGTTGTCTACCGCCTTCACCACGAGCTTGTTCTTGCCCCGTCCCGACGTGAAGTGGCGGCAGAGGTTTTTTACCTCCAGGAGGTAGGTGGAGTCACTCATTGCCCACTGCCCTCCTTCTCATTCTCTCGATTCTCGTCTTCAAGGCCTCCGGCATCTCCACCCTTGGAGCCTTGGGATGGAGGAGCCACGTGGCCGCGTAGTGGGTATCGGTTATCTTGAAGAGCGGCGGCTCCTTCTCGAAGTCGATCCTCAGGGCATACCTGTTCCTGACCGAGAAGGCATCGCCCGGCGGCGGGCTTATCATGTTCGGCGGTGTGCCGGGGATGGAGAACAGCCTTTCTTTAGTCTCCAAGTCGGGCATTGAGCTGAGGAGCGCCCAAGTATACGGGTGGGCGGGCTCGAAGAATACCTCCTCGCTCGTCCCCGTCTCAACGATCTTGCCCGCGTACATAACGTTCACCCTGTCGGCCATGGTCGCCACGACGCCCAAGTCGTGGGTTATGAATATGACCGAAAGGTGCCGTTCTTCCTTGATCTTGTTTATGAGTTCCAGTATCCTCGCCTGGACCGTCACGTCGAGGGCCGTCGTCGGCTCATCGCAGATGAGTATCTCCGGGTCTCCGGCCAGGGCGATGGCGATGACTATCCTCTGACGCATCCCTCCGGAGAACTGGAACGGGTACTGGTTGAAGCGGCGTTCCACGTCGGGGATCCCGACAGCCTCCATGAGCTCCAGGGCGCGCTGCCTGGCCGCCTTCTTGCTCATCTTCTGGGAGAGGATGAGGGCTTCCATGATCTGATTTCCGACCTTCATGATGGGGTTTAGGGCGGAAAGGGGATCCTGGAAGATGAGGCCTATCCTCTTGCCGCGGATATTGTGGAACTCTTCTTCAGTGAGTTTAGTTAGGTCCATGCCACCGTAGAGGATCTCCCCCGACTCGATTGTGGCGTTGGACGGCAAGATACCCATTATCGCTTTTATCGTGACGGACTTTCCGGAGCCTGATTCGCCGACGATGGCGACGGTCTCTCCCCTCCTGAGGTCGAAGGTCACGCCTCGTACCGCCCGGACGATGCCGCCGTAGGTCCTGAAACTGACATTCAGGTCCTTGACCTGCAGTATCACGTCTCTCTTGTCTCTCTCAGCCATACTCTATATCTCCCCTCGTTGTGTCGGGTCGAGCGCGTCTCGGAGCCCGTTGGCAAATAGGTTGAACGAGACCATCAGGACCGATATGAGCACGGCGGGGAAGACCGTCTGGTACGGGTACTGCAGGAGCACTCTCTGTCCGTCGGAGAGAAGGACGCCTATGGAGGGGTTGGGCGGCTTGATGCCGAGACCGATGTAGGCCAGGAACGACTCTGAGAATATGGCTCCAGGGATGGAGATCATCGCCCTGGTGATGACGGGACCTATCGCGTTGGGCAGGATGTGCCGGAATATGAGGGCACGGTCCCTGACGCCCAAGGTCCGGGCCGCCAGGACATACTCCCGTCCCTTGAAGCGGTAGAACTGGGCGCGGACGAGCCTGGCCGTCCCGATCCAGCCGGTAACCGTGAGGGCCAGGACGATGGAAAACATCCCCGACCCGAAGAGAAGCATGAACAGGATCGTGACCACGAGGTAGGGTAGTCCGTCCAGTATCTCGGCGAAATGGGTGAGGATCATGTCTACCCTTCCGCCGTAGTAGCCGGCACAGGCGCCGTAGACGACACCTATGATGATGTTGGCCACGACCGCGAAGAACGCGATGAGCAGCGATATCCGCGCTCCCAGGAACAGCCTGGTGCACAGGTCGCGCCCCAGGTAATCGGTACCCATCCAGTGATATTCACCTTCGGGCACGCCGACGAACTTGTAATAGTCGACTTTGACGTCGACCATATCCACGTTGCTCGCCTTGTACTCCCTGACGATCTGGATGATGGAGCCCTCGGGAAACTCGCTAAGGCTCGCCTTCGGCCTGTTGGTGAGTATCCTCGTGCCGTCGGCTATCCCCAGCTTCTCGAGCCCGGGGATCTTGGGCGGAAGGTTCCTGTAAGCCAGATTCTGCGCCGTAGGCGAGTACCCCGTGAGGTGCGGGACGATTATCGCCGAAATGATCACGGCGGTTATGAGCCAGAAGGCGATGACCGAAAGCTTGTTCTTCCGGAGCCTGTATATGGCGTCCTTGAAGAAACCGATGGCCTCGGTCTTGAAGGGTTCATCGCTTATATCTTCACTGCCGACTATCTCAAAGCAGCTCTCCGGCAGATCCCGGATATCTTCCGGCAGGTTGTTCCTATCTACGATCATTTTTCCCCTCCTATCCTGATACGGGGGTCGATAAGTCCGTAGGAAATATCGACGATGAAGATCGTGATAAGTGATATGGCCGAATACCATATGAGCAGCGCTACAGTCAGGAAGTGATCGCCCACAACGATCGACTCGACGAGCTGGCCGCCCATTCCGGGAACCGCGAATATCCTTTCAATCACCAGAGAGCCGCCCATTATCCCGGTAATCATGGGGATCATGGTGTTGGCGATAGGTACCAGGGAATTGCGGAAAGCGTGCCGGACAACCGCCTGCGTCCGGGTAAGACCTTTCGTGCGCGCCAGGAGGAGAAACTCGGAATTCAGGGTCTCGATGAGCTCCCCTCGCAGGTATCTCGCGATCGTAGCGGCGGGCCCCAGAGCCAGAGCGATTATGGGCAAGGTCAGGGAGCGGAACATTTCGCGGAATGAGCTCGCGCTGGCGTTATACAGCGTGGGGAAAATCGGGAACTTGAACGTGAACAGGTACTGGAGCACCGCGCCGAAGACGAACGACGGTACCGATATGAATATCACCACGAGAAAGGATATGAGGTTATCTGGCCACTTGTTGCGCTGGAGCGCCGCGATGGTCCCAAGGATAATTCCAGCCGGTATCGCCAGGATGAGCGAGAAGAAGTTGAGCACCATCGACGGCTTGATGCGGGACACGATCACCTTGAAGACTTCCATCCCGGGACGGAGCTTCACTGACCTTCCGAAGTCGCGTTCGGTGATTATGCCCCGGAGGAAATAGTAGTACTGGACCCACATGGGCTTATCCAGATGCATTTCTGCTTCCAGCAATCTTTGAATCTCGGGCGCCACTTCAGGGTTCTCGAAGATGCTTTGGGGCATGAGCCTGATTATCCAAAATGAAAGGCTCATTATTATGAACATCGTGAGCATCATGGCGCCCCACCGTCTGAGAGTGTACTTTAACATGTGGTCCTCCAATTTTCCCCGGGAAAGCACTGATCAAGACCAGTTCCGGTGGGGTGTTGCACATACCCGTGGGTGTGCCCGCGCAGAGCACACCCACGGGATACAGCCGAACCCTGTTACTTGACGATGTCTCCGTAGATGGTACCCCAGCCAAGACCCGGGATGTACCTATCTACCGGGAGCTTAACCCTGTCGGAGAACATCTCGTACACGACCCTCTGTACCGTCGGGACGTGGATGACCTTCTCGAGGTAGATTTCCTCCAGCTTCTTGGTCTCCTGGAGCATACGATCGTAGTCGTTCTTGAGCTCCGGAGCGTCGCAGACCGCGTACTGGGCGTCAAACTCCTCGTCGAAGTAGTTGTTCGGCGCAGTGGCATAGGTGCTCAGGTAGTAGTAGAAGCACATGTACGGGAACTTGCGGGACAGGCTCCGGGTCCACTGGTTGGGACTGAGATCCCACTTGTCGTCACCCGTCCTCTTGAACTGGGTGGCAGACATGCCGGCAGTGGAGATCACCTCGAGCTTGATCCTGCCCTCGAATATCCTCTCGAACTCTTCCATCAAGAACTCGCCGGTAGCCTTGGCCTCAACGTCAGAGCCCTCGCATATCCACTTGAGGGTGATGACATCGTTATCCGACAGCCCGGCCTTGGCGAAGGCCTGCTTCATGTAGTCGAGAGCGAGTTCGGGGTTATACCCGTACGGACCCCACTGGTTGACCATTTCGGTCACGGCCTTACCGTACTCCGACTCGCGGTATGTGAGTCCGCTCGGGCTCAGGATACCCGCCTGGCCGTTTACGTAGGTGCCGGTCGGCTTCATGTGACCGTAGATCTCGCGGGCCACGGTCTCGCGGTCAATGGCGTGATAGACGGCCTTGCGGTACTCGATAAGCCCAGAGATCGGGTTGGTCGGGTTCTTGCAGTTGATGTCGATGTGGTCGACACCGAGGCTCTCGTAGGAGACCATGCGCGGGTCGTTGATATAGCGGTCGATGGTATTGGCATCGGGCACGAAGTAGTCGAGTTGGCCGGACTCCCACATCTGAACCCTGGCGTTCATGTCGGGAACAATGTAGACCTCGACCCTGTCATAGTGGAACAGGTCCGCGAGCCAGTGGTCGGGGTTCTTCTCGTATACGTGCATGTTCCCGAACTCCCACTTCTTGAAGAAGTAGGGACCGCAGCCCATCCACTCATCGAGCGTGGTACCGTAGGTGGTCTGGGTACGGCTCTCGTTCATGCCTGCCTCATAGTAAGGCTGGTACACCGGGAAGGTGGAGCGGTCGACAAACTGAGCGCACACCTCTTCGGCGGTGTTCGGGTAGGCGGTAGTGATCTGGATCGTGTAATCGTCGATCTTCTTGATTCCTACATCTTCCCAGGCAACGGTGTTCTCGGTTCCCTGGCGCTGGTACTCCCTGGCGTTGACGATGGTGATGCTACCGGTGGCGAGGAAGTCCGCCATCTGGTTGGCGAGGATCGGGTCAAGGAGCATCTTCCAGGAGTAGATTATGGTGTCGGCGTTGATGGGTTCACCGTTGTGCCACTTGGCTTCCTTGCGGATCTTTATCTGCCAGTTGTACTCGTCGATCTGGATGGGCATCCCTTCGGCCAGGTCGCCTATGTAGTGATAGCCCTTGCCGTCCTCGTTGGGATAGACGCGGTAGAGGGGCGAGGAGCAATAGTCATGAGGGACCTGAAGGGAGCTTTCTACCGAGTCGTGTCCGTTGAGAATGGGACAATCGCTCGTCAGATAGGTTCTGAAGACCTTGAGCTCTGGCTCCTGCTGAGTCGTCTTGCCGCCACAGGCAGCGAGGAGAGTTGCCATCATGATGACGGCGACGATCAGAGCAACACTCCTTCTCACATTACCCACGGGTTTTCCTCCTTCAGGAATTCTAGACATCTTGTTTAAGGACATACATGCAGCGAGTGCTTACTAGCGCCAACCCACCTCCTTATGCAAGAGACCGTCAACAGCTTGTTAACCCGCGTTTTTCGAGCCGTTGCCCGAAAATAAAGACTCAACTGCCCGTTTAAGTCTCGTGCCGTGAGGCACTAACGAGGGCTATATACGCAAAAGCGACCGTAATTCCCTGCAAGAAACGTACTGGTCTTGTATGTTTTAGGTTGGATGTTGTTGGCAGAACGAAGGAAGAACCCGACTTCGAGGGCGCAATCTTCTCCAGAGCAGGTTTAGGAGCGATGAAGAGCCTTTACGGTAGGCTGCATAAAGAAAGGGACAGCGCGGTCGAGAGATGCCTCGCGACCACTCGCGTGTCTGAAAAACCCGTTCCTTTGATAGATGCTTCCCAGATGTCAGGCAGGAGATAACATACGCTCTGAGAATTTCCGGGCAGAGGGAGCGTGACATATGAATTCGTTGACGGTGTCGGATCTTAAGGTCCATATCGACAGGCCACTGTGCGAGGCAATGCTCGAGCGCGGTAGCCATCGCAAGTGTACGTCTAGCAAGGTGCACCGCCAGGGGGAGTGAGTATGGGATTCACACCATCGATTGCGATAGGAGCTATCGTCTCGAACGAAAGGCTTCGACAGGAGTTCCAGTGTAGCAACCAGGGTGGCATGCGTTTCTCAAGGCGTACCAACACACTGCTGCTTATTTCGGACCCCACCAAAAGCCCTTACGTTAATGAATGGAAAGGCAACATCCTTCACTATACCGGTATGGGGCTGAATGGCGACCAGTCTCTCGAGCACAGTCAGAACAGGACCTTAGCGCTTTCCAAGACTAACGGTGTCGAGGTCCATCTAGCAGAACGCTACAAGACCAATCAGTATATCTACCTGGGCCGCGTGGTACTGGACGCAGAACCCTACCAAAGTCAGCAAGAAGGTAAAGATGGTCGTCTCAGGCGAGTCTGGGTTTTTCCGCTCAAGGTCACTGGAGAAGCGCTTGCTGCTCGCTTCCGTGTACACGAGTTACACGCGCTGGAGTTGGACACGTTCGATCTGTTCCTGGAAGCCAAGCAAAGAGGGAACGAGTCGCCCCGCTTACGTGCCGTTGAGTACAACACTTACGACCGCAACCCATATGTGTCAGCTGCCGCGAAACGTCGCGCCAACGGCAAGTGCCAGCTATGCGGCAAGAGCGCACCGTTCCTGGATCCCCATGGGCAGCCCTATCTAGAGACTCATCACATCATCTGGCTCTCTAGAGGAGGTCCGGACACCCTGGACAATACGGTGGCACTTTGCCCAAATTGCCACAGAAAGATGCATATCCTTGACCTCGAGAGCGACAGGGAAAAACTGAGGAAAGCAGCCACACAAGGGGCCGCTGTGCAGAGTGACGTCAGCTAACGAAAGCAGGTTCGGTTGAGGTACCGACCAAAGAATCTGGCAGCAAATGAAAAAACCGCCTTTCAGCGGCTGGTTTTATGGTGGGGGAGACGGGACTTGAACCCGGGACCTCTTGCATGTCAAGCAAGCGCTCTAACCATCTGAGCTACTCCCCCGCGCTATCCTGGAGGCGAGACCCGGACTCGAACCGGGGATCGGGGTTTTGCAGACCCCTGCCTTACCGCTTGGCTATCTCGCCCCTTTCTCCTCCTACTCTATCATCAACGCAACCCATCGTAAGTTGCGCTATTGACAAAATTGGAGCGGAAGACGGGACTTGAACCCGCGGCCCTCGCCTTGGCAAGGCGATGCTCTACCGCTGAGCTACTTCCGCTCGTATGGTGCCGCAGGCCAGAATCGAACTGGCGACACGCGGATTTTCAGTCCGCTGCTCTACCAACTGAGCTACCGCGGCAAATCCTGACCATGCGGTTCTGGTTATAGTATGGCGGAGGCGATGGGATTCGAACCCACGCTCTCGTGCGTGACAGGCACGTATGTTAGGCCAGCTACACCACGCCTCCGCGACTACCTGGTGGGCGAAACAGGGATTGAACCTGTGACCCCCTGCGTGTAAGGCAGGTGCTCTCCCGCTGAGCTATTCGCCCGACGTTTCCGCACGTCCTGGAACGGACGCCGAACCCTAGTATAACTGACTCCATTCTTCGAGTCAAGCCGCCTTTTGGGTGTTTCCTCGCTCTTCCCGGAGAGATCTCCCGGGTATTTCCCCCACCCACAGCGGCCTGCCCCCAGGTCAGTCCGCTCGTGGCGGCTCACGGGAACACGCCTCGTTCCGTGACAAGACACAGTATGGCACAGCACCGCCCGAAGTGCAACCGGAAATCGAATCTGCCGTATTCCATATGAGGATTTCAGGGAGGAATCATCCCCGCCACGGCGAACGATCTAAGCGCCTGCTGGTATAATCTGCCAAATACTTTGCTGGAGGATCTGGAATGCGCCTAAGGCTCGGGAAAGTCTCTCGTATTGGCACGGCGGCGGTCATCGCGGGGACGCTGGCGCTGGCATCTCTGCCGTTCCCGGGGTCCCAAGTAGCCTGCGCCTCCCCAGCGCTCGGCTCCCCGCTGCTGCGCACGCCCGAACCCACTGTGACGCTTGCCTTTGTGGGAGACATACTCCTTAACCTCACGGTCGGAGACCTAATAGCACGCGATGGTCCGACCGCCCCGTGGGAAGGCGTTAGGAACGTCCTCTCCAGGGCGGACTTCGCCATTGGAAACCTCGAATGCGCCGTAGGCACCACAGGCGAACCCACACCCGATAAAGAGTGGGTCTTCCGCGCCGACCCGCAGGCCCTCGAAGGGCTCAAGTGGGCTGGTATCGACGTGGTTTCCCTCGCCAACAACCATGCGCTGGACTACGGTCCGGAGTGCCTCTTGGAGACCATCGACCTCCTGCGACAGGCAGGAGTTGAACCCGCCGGCGCAGGCGCCAACCTTTCCGAAGCCCTGAGGCCGGTCATCCTCGAGAAGAGCGGCGTAAGGGTAGGACTGCTGGCGGTCAACATGATCTACCCGACGGTATCTTGGGGCGCCGGAGAGGACTCCCCGGGCCTGGCGATTGACGACACCTGGCATATGCACACCGTAAGGCGCGTTCAAGAGCTCCTGCCGCACGTAGATGTCCTGGCAGTGTACCTCCACTGGGGCGAAGAACGGCAAGAAGTTCCCCCCGACTGGACGCTCAGGATGGCCCACGCCCTCCGCAACGCAGGGGCCCACCTGGTTGTAGGCTCCCATCCCCACGTCCTAAATGGCTTTGACTATGACGGGATAAACCTTACCGCGTACAGCCTGGGCAACTTCGTCTTCACCACGAGGCCTGAAGACCCAAGACTCCAGATCGGCGCCGTGCTGGAAGTCACCGTGTCGAAGAGGGGCGTGGAATCCGCCTCGGTAATCCCGACCCGCATAGTCTGGGGACGGACCGTCGTGGACGAAAGTCCCGAGACTGAGGAGATATTCGCCTGGCTCTCCTCCCTATCGTCTCCGTGGAACACCGATGTAGACCATCGTGGGAACATCCTCCCTGCCCTGTTCTCGGATATGAGGAGACACTGGGCGCAGGATACCGTGACGAAACTCGTGCGCGCGGGCGCGATCCAAGGATACCCGGACGGGACCTTCAGGCCCGAATCCACCATAACCAAGGGCGAGTTTGCCGCGCTTTTTTCGCGGACAGTGGCCTCGCCCGAAGAGATCGAGTCCACTCCCTCGCCTGCCGATTTCAGCTTGTGCGACCAGAGCGCCTGGCAGTATCCCTACATGGCGTACCTCGCCTCCACGGGCCTCATATCCGGCACAGACCCGTCGTGGGATCCTCTCGCCCCCTGCTCGAGGCTGGATGCCCTGACCGTCATGCGGAAGCACGCCGCGCAGACGCCCGGTGAACCGGTTATCCTCGAAAACCTGGCCAGTTTCAAAGACCTCTCGGGTCTCGATGCCCAGGCTCTCGAGACGGCATCGTGGGCCGTAGGCGCAGGGCTCCTGAAAGGCTACGAAGATGGGACTCTGAGATTGGGTGGCACCGTCACGAGGGCCGAGATGGCGGAGCTCATCTGGCGATACATACGAAACGTCTGGGACGAGCGGTAATGTACACATAACTCGCCGCATAGGATTAAGCGACGAGGAGGGGATTCCATGGGGGAAGTCTTTAACGAGCTCCTGGAGCAAGAGCAGAAGGCCCGCGACAAGTACTCGGAGCTCTTGGCCGAAGCCAGAACGGCAACTGAAAAAGAGCTCATCCAGAGGATAATCACGCAGAAGAGGTTTGAGATTGAAACCCTGAAGCTGCTTTCCACCGGCAAGGTGCCAAGCAGGTTCATCGGTTTCGGCACGGTCATAGACGACGAAGTCAACTTCCGGGAAGCTCCCAGCCCACAGGCGCTGGTGCAATCCAAGCTCTCGAGGGGGACTCCCGTCATCATTACCGACCGCAGAGGCAACTGGGTAGGCATCCAGCTCTACGACGGGAAGACCGGCTGGGTTTTCAAAGACTACGTGAGGGCGTCGGAATAGAGAAGCCTGAGCTAGGAAACGCCGGAGAGCGGGCAGCTCTCCGGCCACGGTTTTGCTTTCGCCGGCGTGGGCGTTACGCCGGTCTGGTTTCCTGAATCTCCCACCGCCAGGGTCTTACTGGCCGGTGAACATCTGCACGCACATGAGCCCGTAGGGCCCGCCTTCGATGATCCCTATTCCCACGTGATCGAAAGCCGGGTTGAGGATGTTCCGGCGGTGACCTTCGCTGTTCATGAGGGCGACGTGAGCCCTTGCGACAGTCGAGGCTCCCGCCAGGTTCTCTCCGGCGGTACGGTAGGTGATCCCGGCAGCCCTCATCATGTCAAAGGGCGAACCGTAGGTGGGCGACTGGTGGGCGAAATACCCGAGGTCGATCATGTCCTGGGCTTTCATCCTGGCCAGCTGCACGAGCTCCATGTCGGGTTCAAGGGGATTAAGGCCGAGTTTCGACCGCTCCTCGTTGACTAGCCTGAGCATCTCCAGCTCCTTCTCGGTCATGCCGCTGGGCTCGGCGTTCTCTCCGGGCTCGGGATTGGGCCCCGTACCCGGCTCCGGCTGCGGCTCGGGTTTGGGCTCAGGCTTGGGCTCGGGTTCGGGCTGCGGCTGGGGTTCCGGCTCCGGCACAGGGTCAGGTTCCGGCTGGGGCGCTTCCGGTTCAGGCCGTTCGGGCTCCGGCACAGGCGACGGTCTGAGCACGGGCCTCAGGACGCGGAGGACCGTCTGCCAGGGAAGGTCTACGTTCTCAAGGATATCTCCCAGCAGTAGCTCGAGGCCCGGCCTACCGGGCGTGGTGAAAACAAAAATGGCCCCGCCGTCTTTGGCCGGGAATATGTAGCGGCTGTAGCCCGCCGCGGCTGCTTGTCCGGCGAAAAGGAGCGCGCCGAATAAGACAAGCGCCGTAAGGACCAGTGTCTTTCTTGCCTTCATCTCTGCTGCGTTCCCCCTTTCTACGCTCCCTGGATGGAGACATAATATAAGATCGCAGTCCAAGGCCAAAATCCGCTCCTGGGAAGAAAACCAAGTTGTTCCTATCCTGAGAAGCCATCCGCCCCGCTTTCTCCATCTCACACAGATTTCATCAGGCTTGGATATATTTAGGAAAAGAAGAAAACGGGAAATAAGAACCGAGGCCAGGCGTCTCCCTGGCCTCTTCCGCTTCCGGGTGTTCCGCGTTTCTCTAGCCGAGCGGCAGGCAGTCGTGCCGCACGTACTGGCTGGAGATCCAACCTTCTCTGTGGTTGGGGAGTCTTACCCTCACCCATCCGGCCTGGAGCTGGAGTACCTGTACCATGGTGCCGGCGTTCACCTGGGCTATCACCGCGTAGGTCATGCCGGGACCCTGGCGGACATTCACAAGGTTTGCCGTTACGGTACCTTCGCAGATGCCCGGTGCCACTGCGCACTTCACCTTGGTTACCACGTGGATCTGCCTGGTCCTGAAGATCCTGGCGGTGATCTCGAGGACCTTGGTCACCATGATGGGTTCTCCTGCAGGAGGCACTTCGCAGTTGGCGTGCTCAACCCTCACCGAAACCCTCGCGGTCATACCGGGTTTCGCCTCAGACAGGATGACGAAGCCGGAGAACGGCACGGTGTAGTGCAGCGTGTGGACTGTCTGGGTCGGATCCGCGAGCGGCTCGTAGATGATCCTCTGGGCGATCACGCCGTCGACGATCACCTTGCCCGGAGCAACTATCGTGCGCTTTATCTCGGGGGTCGACGCGCAGTTCAGGACCGCGGCGGCGAGCGGCTTCTCGTCGGGGATGTCGATGAGCTCCCTGACGATCTCCTGGGATTTGTCTTCGCCCAGGACCTCTTGCACTCGCACCAGGGCCTTCTCCACGTGAATTCCGGGGACTCCGGCCACATTCGTGATAACGTGGATGTTCCTCACCGCGATCACTTTCACGTTGACCCTCAGGATCATCCTCACAGAGAGCGTCCTGCCGTCGGCGGCGACGTCTATGGACACAAACTCAACATCGGCACTGGCCACAACCGACATGCCAGGCTGGGCTCCGGGGATCTCCACGAAGGACTCGAACGGGATGGTGAAATGCGCCACGTGAACCGACTGGGAGGGTACATTTGCCTCGTAGATGACCCTGAGGTTGATGACCCCGTTCACTATGATCTTGTTGGGAAGGACGGTGGTCATGCCGATGTCGACGGTCGAGACGTGGTCAATAACTCGCGCGACAATGGGTTTGGCATCGGGGATAGCCAGGTTCTCCCTGAGGACGATCTGCGACTCGCCTTCGCCCAAGACGGTTTCCGCCCTTATGACTTCTCTGGTCACCTGCAATCCGGCGACGCCGCTGACGTCGGTTACCACTTCGATGATGGTGCTCTGGGTCAGCCTCACGCGCATTGCCGCAACAGCGCGGATCGTTACATTCCTTCCGTCGGGGCTCACCTGGAAGACGGCATGCTCCACTACAACGGAGACGTCGGCGGTCATGCCGGGCTCGGCGCCGGGTATCTCGACGAACTGGCTAAACGGGACTTCCGCGTGGAATACGTGGACGGTCTGGGTCTCTACCGTGGCTTCGTAGATTATGGCGAAATCGATTATGCCGTCGACGACCACTTTCCCGGGAAGCACAGAGACTTTGTTTATGCGTGGCCTGGCCACGAAGTCTATGATAGCCCGAACGTTGGGTTTTTCCTCGGGGACGGTCACGGCCTGGGATATGATGAGTTGCGAAGTCCCTTCTCCTACGACCTCCTCCAGTCTCAGTTCCTCTTTCTTGACTTCGCAGGTATCCAGAATCGTTGCCCTCCTTTCATCCAAAAGGGGATGCCTACGCGCTAGAACATCTATATGCATGCCAGGAGGGATGTGACATATAGAAAGGACCGCCGGCCCTTTAGCCGGCGGTCCGGTAGGATCGTCCAAACCACTCACTCAGGACTTAAGGCTTGCCACACGTGCAGCCGGATAAGAAACGCCACGAACTAAGCCGCGACCGTTCCGGCCGTCACTACTCCTCCAGAAGCCCTTCCGCTACGACCTTGGTAACCTCGGGGACTTCCTGTTTGAGGACCCGCTCAATTCCGCCTTTAAGCGTCATGAGGGCGAATGGGCAAGTACCGCAGTGCCCGGTAAGCTTAACCTTGACAACTCCGTCGGAGCTCACATCGACGAGCTCTACGTCTCCGCCATCGGCTTGAAGCGCCGGGCGTATCTGATCGAGAACGGCCTGAACTTTCTCTTTCATGTAAACCCCTCTTTCCGCGAGTCCTTCACTCCTAGCGTACCCCAAAGCCAACCGGTCGTAAAGTCACGCGCCAGATGCGGATCGCGTCAACCTACTGTAGGAACAAGGCACCGTCCCAGGGTTCGCCCACGACATCACCAAATACGTGCATGACTGATAGATCTGAGCCATTGGCGCAAGGGTGTTACCTTCCCGGCCAACAACGG
>DUSI01000033.1 GCA_012842685.1 Candidatus Fermentithermobacillaceae bacterium | reverse complement strand
CCGTTGTTGGCCGGGAAGGTAACACCCTTGCGCCAATGGCTCAGATCTATCAGTCATGCACGTATTTGGTGATGTCGTGGGCGAACCCTGGGACGGTGCCTTGTTCCTACAGTAGGTTGACGCGATCGACAGACTTTCCAATACTTGATCTCCAGCCCGCAGAGGGAGTATAATCCTTCAAACCTTATATTTGGAGCCGTGAAGAGGAGCGTACTGCGCACCCGCCGACAAGAGAGGGACCGGCCGCAGGCTGAAAGCCGCCCCGGCGGACGCGGGAAACACCACCTCGGAGCCTCCGGAGGAATCCGGCACCCGGCGACGGCGAAAGTGCCTGCCCGAGCTCAGGATGAGGCAGGAAGGGTAGGCGAGATGGCCTGGCCGGCGCGCGGGGAGTCCGGATAACACCGGCGAGAACCAAGGCGCGATAAAGCCTGGAGAGGGCCGCAAGCCTCTGTCGGAAGCGCGCTTATGCCCGCTTGCGGCTGAATAAGGGTGGAACCGCGGGACCCCGCCCCTTGGTGGGCGGGGTCTTTTGATTGGGATGGCATCCTGCCGCCGGGGCCGGGACAGGCGAGAAAGGTGCCCTTCTCGCGCCGGGGCGGAAGCGTAAGGGTGCCGTGGAAGCCGGGGCGCGACCCCGCGTAGGTGGCCGGGGACCCTTTGCGGCAGCGCACGTTCCCGAAGGATAGGAAAAACGAGGAGGAGATGATGATGGCGGAACAGGCCTACGAAGTCAGATGGGAGGACAAGTCGTGCGTCCTGGGGCCGGGCAGCACTTTCCTGGACGCAAAGAAGGCCTTCGGCTGGAAGAACGACGTCCTCATGGTCGCCGAAGGCGAAGAGGCCAGGGAGCTCAGGGATAAGGTCACCGGCAGCTGCACCGTAGTGCCGCTTACGTTCGACGATGAGAGGGCAAGGTGGGCGCTCCGCCATACCGCATCCCACATCCTCGCCCAGGCGGTGAAGCGCCTCTACCCGGATGCCAAGCTGGCCATCGGACCTGCCATCGAAGACGGGTTCTACTATGACTTTGACGTCAAGGAGCCCTTCACTCCCGAGGACCTCGAGAAAATCGAGGCGGAGATGAAGAAGATCGTCTCCGAGAACTTCCCCGTGGTGAGGGAAGAGATAGACCGGGAGGCGGCCATAAAGCTCTTCCGGGAGATGAACGAGCCCTACAAAGTGGAGCTAGTAGAGGAGCTGCCCGAGGACGAGACCATCACGATCTACCGTCAGGGTGAGTTCCTGGACCTCTGCGCCGGTCCTCACGTCCCGTCCACGGGGATGGTGAAGGCCTTCAAGCTCCTGAGCGTTGCCGGGGCGTACTGGCGCGGGGACGAGAGGCAGACCATGCTCCAGAGGATCTACGGGACGGCGTTCATGAACAAAGAAGACCTCCAGGCCCACCTCGACCGTCTCGAGGAGATCAAGAAGCGGGATCACAGGAGGCTTGCGAAAGAGCTTGATCTCTTCAGCATCCAGGAAGAGGGCGGTCCCGGGCTCGTGTACTGGCACCCCAAGGGGGCGCTGATACGCCAGCTCATCGAGGACTTCTGGAGAGAGGAGCACCGTAAGAGGGGCTACGACCTGGTCTATTCGCCCCACATCGCGAAGCTGGAGCTCTGGAAGACCTCCGGGCACTGGAACTGGTACAAAGAGAACATGTACTCGCCTATGGATATAGAGGGCGTTGAGTACCTCCTCAAGCCCATGAACTGCCCGTTCCACATCTTGATCTTCAAGAACGCGACCAGGAGCTACCGCGACCT
>DUSI01000032.1 GCA_012842685.1 Candidatus Fermentithermobacillaceae bacterium | reverse complement strand
GTGAACGTTTCCGAAAACGTGAAGAGCGCCTCGATGGCAGTACTGCTGGCGCTCCTACTGGCCTGGATCCTGGATGCTTCCTTGGCAACATGCTTCCAGGCGAAGCGGGGCCTCTTGTTGTAGTGCTCCCGGTATCAGCTCTGACGGTTACGATTTGTCCTTGACTGCAGCAGGACAGTTACGATCTGTCCAAGACATCCGGCTGCCAGCGACGATCCGTCCATGACTTCCGGAGGTGAGTTACGATATGTCTGGGACTTCCGCCGGATGGTTACGATCTGTCTGTGACTAGCAGCGGACCGTTACGATCCGTCCGCAACTCCAGCAAGACAGTTCCGTTTCGTCCATGACCCCATGCACCACCGCCAGATGATGTCAGATAGACGATTCTAAGCAATAAACGGCGCCGCGTTCTTTCAACGGCGTACGCGCCAAAATGGAGTGGGACACTTGGCTGTTTGAGTGGTGCCGGAGGTGGGAGTCGAACCCACACGCGGGGCTACCGCACGCGATTTTGAGTCGCGCATGACTGCCAATTCCATCACTCCGGCACGAAGCGATCTTTATTCTAGCACGAGGCTTGCGTCTCTACAAGGAAGTGAAGGGGGCAGCTTTCGCTGCCCCCAACCGGTCTATATCTGCCGTCATCTGCCGCCGGGAGCTACCTGGGCGCCTGCCCGGCAGCCGGCGTCCTATCTAATCAGCCCCAGCCAATCTCCGAAGAGGTACTGAAGGCGTCCGATGAACAGAGACATACGGCCCATAACGGTGCTTCCGAAAGCGGCTCCGAAAGCGACCATCATGAGGTACCGCCCGCCGCCTGCCAGCACGCCGAGGGCTCCCTTGTGCTCGGCCATGAAGAAGAAGTAGGCGAGCACGGCGAACGTACCGACAACGATGATTATGTTGTCGATAGTGTTCAGCTTAACCAGGTTGGCTCTTACCTGGTTCACTATCTGGGATCCGACCGTACCGGAGATGGCAAGGCCAGTTCCGATACCCATCATGACGGCCAGGGGTATACGGGAGAGCCATGCCAGCTTCTTGAAATACCTGGTGTACAGCATGAGCCCGAGGATGACCGGGATGACGAGCACCCACTTGCCATCCCTGACCATCGGCACGAGGGCGAGATCCCTTATGTTGCCCCAGCCGAGGACCAGCGCGTGACCTGCGGAAACCCCAACGTACAGGTTTTCAACCAGCCTGTAGAACGGGTTGTCCTTGTATACAAAGCTCATTATGGCGATGGTCACCAGGGATGCTATCCACACTTCTGCGCTTGTGCTGACGTTCATTCCTTGTCACCTCCGGCCTTGCCAGTTTTCTTCCCTATATAGTGGACGACGTTACCCAAGACGACGAAGAAGAGGATCGCGAGGTGGGACATGGACTGGGCGTCCATACCAGCCGTCCCGAGCCCCTTCATACTGATGAGGGCTTCGTATCCTGCGGCGCCCTTCATGCTGGGGATGAGCCCGCAGAGCTGTCCGGACTGCAGGTACGGCGTCATGTTGGGCACGTTGACGGCGACGACTACTGTAGCCAGGGGTACCTTGAGCGGGTCGCCCACCTGGCGGATCCACTCGGGTATGCCGGGTGTTCCCGAAGCCACGGTGACGACGAGGGCGACGTCAGTGATGGAAGTAATGCCTTCCATGACCTTCAGGCTCTTTGTGTCATTTCCCCTGAAGTCCTTGGGGAAGCTGCCCAGGAGATCCTTGGCCATGGACGCGATCGCGTTTTCGCCGCCGGCCAGGTATCCCAAGTTCACGTAGTCAACGCCGTACTCTTTTTCGGCGTACAAGGAGGCAGCGAATGCCGACTCCAAGAGGCTCGGGCCGGTGTCGAAGAACCCCATGCCGATGGCCCTGAGATCCTTCGAGGCCATGTGATTGAGGATGGCGATCGCTCCCGATGCCAGCTCCCCATAGCCGCCGGGGCTCGTGTCGAAGGAGACTACGACCGGCGTCCCAGGCGGAAGGGCGTCTATGAAGTCATGCAGAGCCCTGGTTTCCTCGGCTATCGAAACCGGAAGGCCTATGGGCCTGAGGAGCGGTACGGCCAGCGAGAGGAATACAACCAAGTAGATTATGCGCCTGTCGAGCGATTGCAGCTTTGCCAGCATGACCGTCACCTCCTATGAACCGGAACCGAGGTAGGATTTCTCTATGCCGAGAAGCACGCGCAGACCGCCTGCGATGCCGCCGATCCCGGCCCCGATCATCATCCCTCGCTGCGCCGCGAGGTTGGGTACATTTACGAGCCAGCTCCCGATCACCGGGAACTTGGACCACAGAGCCTCGCCAACCGACACGTTTCCGAGCATAACCAGGGCGGCCGAGACCAGAAGGATTCCGGCCTCGAGGTTGCGGATCCTAAATGCCCTGAATGCCGCGGAAGCAATGTAGAAGCCTGTCATGGCGTATACGGTTGCTTGGCCGGGAGTGAATAAGGCGTTGAACCAGAACTGGTACATCTGGTCTGCCGGTCCCTTGAAAAGGCCGATGACGGTCATCCCGAACAGGCCAAGGAGGAGAGCGCCGGAATACAGCCAGTCCAGCCGGTCCTGCCCTCTGGCTATCTTCTTGGCGTGTACCTGGATGAGGTTAACCGACGCTATGCCCAGGGCGAAGGCCGCTATGATCACGGCCCAGTTCTGAAGGCTCTGAGATGCGTTGGTTAGCGTGGGTGAATCGAAGAAGAACGCCAGTATAATGAGGACTCCGAGTACGAAGGTTATCGCTATCGGTAGCTCTCGTCTCATGCACAGTCACCCCTTTCACTTGCCCAAGAGAGTCGAGAAGAAGCTCGACCCCATGTTCGTGGCAATGACCCCGGCGAGCATGAGAAGCGCGACGATGGCCTTGCCGAGATCCTGCCCAAAGATGGAACCCATCTGAGTGGGGTCGCCGGACAAGTAGGCGGCGCCGGCGAAGAGCTCTTCACCGATTAGGCAGTAATCCGACGCTGCGATGAAGAACGGAACCTGGGAAAGCTGGGCGGTACCGGCGATCTGCAAGGCGCCTACTTCAGAACCTACTTCGGCCAGCATGAGCGCCTCGGCCCAGAAAGCACCCATAAGGAAGTTGGCCGCGGGCTTTTCCCTGGCCATGATCCCGAATACCGCGGCAGCGTACGCGAACTGCTGGTTCGAGAGGAACCGGATGTTCGTCGGAACGTACGCGTCGACTTTGCCTTCCTCGAGATATGCCTGACGAACGCTCTCTTCTGCCAGGGGCAGTACTTCGGGCTGCCTGATCGTCACGATGAGGGGAACATCCATCCTGGCGCTCAGGTGCGCGACGTGCCCCATGATCGCCAGAGCTGCGAAAGTCTGAGTCGCTTCCGCAGCGCTGATGCCGCCGAGGCCGGGGGTGTAGTGGACGGGACGTCCCATCTCTGTCGCGCGGCCAACAGCCTCTTCTATGGCGTTAAGGCCTGCTATACGGCGGATCTTGATCGCTATTCCCTTGCGCGCTCTCCACATGCCGTACAGCATGCTGCCTATCAGTACAACCAAGAGCCAAAATGAGAAGACTCTACCTTGTACCACCTAATTCACCTCCAACGCACTTGGACACGTGACTCAACAAGCGAAAACAATTGCGAAACTAAGCCGGTAGATTTCTGAACGTTTGACAAATCCGTGATGCCTGTATCGTCTTTGCTTTTTGCCCAGTACCGACCCCCCTTCCGGTACAAGTACAACATCTGCAGCGAAAATTCCTGCTTACGGGGCTGATGGATCAGAGAGATGCGAGGACGAGGGGTGGGGCAGCGCAAGCGGCGCGGAGAAGGAGGAGCTTGATGGGGGCAGAGCAGGTTAGAGACGCGTGGTCAAATGAGGAGGAGACAGAAACAGCCCGGAGAGAAGGTGTCCGGGCTGCTTCTTCTAGACCCGCGCCGCCTACGCGCGCTCGAGCGAAGCTAGGAACCGAAAGGCAGGAGAGGGTCGGAGGTCCGGGGCAGGGAGCGCCCTGCCGGTTCTGATCTGCACTGGGCTACCCTGCCGCCGCGTTGCTCCCCACAAACTGGCTGTAATAGAGCTCTGCGTAGAACCCTTTTTTGGCCAGGAGATCTCTGTGTGTACCCTGTTCTACGATGGTCCCGTTGTCCATGACGAGGATGAGGTCTGCGTCCCGTATGGTGGACAGCCTATGGGCTATCACGAAACTCGTCCGGCCGCGCATGAGGTTCTTCATGGCCCTCTGGATCTGCACTTCGGTACGTGTGTCCACGCTGCTCGTGGCTTCATCCAGGATCAGGATAGCCGGGTCGGCGAGTACCGCTCGGGCGATGGTCAGAAGCTGCATCTGCCCCTGGGATAGGTTCGACGCGTCTTCCTTGAGGACCGTATCGTAGCCGTCCGGCAGGGTCCTGATGAACCGGTCGGCGAGAGCCATCTTCGCCGCGCGGACGATCTCCTGCTCGGTCGCGCCGGGTTTGCCGTAGGCTATATTCTCACGGATGGTCCCGCTGAAGAGCCAGGCGTCCTGGAGTACCATCCCAAACAGGCTCCTCAGGTGCCCCCGCTTCATGTCCCGGATATCCACTCCGTCTATGGTGATCCTGCCGCCCTGGACGTCGTAGAACCTCATGAGGAGGTTTACGAGCGTCGTCTTTCCGGCTCCGGTGGGCCCTACTATCGCGATGGTCTGGCCCGGCTTTACATCGATGCTCAGGTCATGCATGAGTATGGCATCGGGAGAGTAGCCGAAGCGTACGTGCTCCATCTTGACCTCGCCCTGGGGCTCTTCCACGAAAGCGGCGTCTTCGGGATCAGGCTGTTCTTCCTCTTCGTCGAGGATTTCAAAGACTCGCTCGGCGGCCGCAACCGTAGACTGGATGATGTTCGCGATGCTGGCGACTTGGACTATGGGCTGGGTGAGCTGGCGGGAGTAGGTCATGAACGCCTGCACGTCTCCGATCTCGAGCGTCTTCCGCGCGACAAACAAGGCGCCAACCACGCATACCCCGACGTACCCCATGTTGTTCACGAGCGCCATGAGGGGCATCATGATCCCCGAGACGAACTGGGCGCGCCAACCGAAACTCGTGAGTTCCTCGTTGATCTCCTTGAACCTCTCGATAGACGCCTTCTCGCGGCCGAAGGCCTTGATTATGCGGTGGCCGGTGTACATCTCCTCCACATGCCCGTTGAGCTGGCCCAAGGCTCTCTGCTGGCCGGCGAAGTATCGCTGGGAGCGCATCGTCACCTGCCGCGTTATCACGACGGAAAGGGGCATCGTGGCCAGCGTGATCAGGGTCATCACCGGGCTGATGGACACCATCATGGCCAAGACGCTCACAAACGAGATGAGGGAAGACATCGCCCGCGAGAGGCTCTCTTGGAGCGTCCCGCTTACGGTGTCGATGTCGTTGGTTATCCTGCTCAGGATCTCGCCGTGAGGCCTGGAATCGAAATACTTAAGAGGAAGCCTGGCGAGCTTGGCCTGGACACGCTTGCGCATGTCGTACACGGTCCTCTGGGCGACTCTCGCCATCGTGATCTGCTGGACGAAGACGAATACGGAACTTACGACGTAGAGGGCCGCGAGCATGGCCAAGATGCGACCGACGGCCTGAAAGTCTATCCAGGGTCCCGGTTCACCTGCGAGCTTCCGCATCACGCCGTTATACACCGCTGTCGTAGCCCGTCCCATGACCCTCGGGGTGAAAGCGTTCATCAAGGTGCTCAGCACCGCAAATGTCGTGGCGATGAGTATCGTCCATTTCTGCGGGCCCATGTATGCTATGAGGCGCTTCAGGGTGCCCCGGAAGTCCTTGGCTTTTTCTACGGGGCGCGCAAAGGCGGGGCCAGACCCGGGGCCTCTGGGTGGACGGCGGGTTTCCGAGGCTGCGCCCGGACCGGGCTGCGAACCTGGAGCAGGGCGGCCGTTTGGGCCAGGCTGGCCGCCGCTTCCTGCAGGAGCTCCGGGAGAACCTGGAGGATGGCCTACGGGGAAGCGGCTTGCGGCAGCAGAACCTTCCGCGGGCCGTCTGCCGGCGGAACCTCCGGTGGATGGGGCTCCTTGCGGAAATCTGCTCATGCTATCTCCTCCTCCGACATCTGGGACAGGACGATCTCTCTGTAAACGGGACAGGTCTTCAGGAGCTCTCGGTGGGTTCCTATCCCCACGAGGCGGCCTCCGTCGAGGACAAGGATACGGTCTGCGTCCATAATCGTCGCAACCCTCTGGGCTACGATGATGACCGTCGCTCCCTGGGTCTCCCTCCTGAGAGCCGCTCTAAGCCGGGCATCGGTCCTGAAGTCCAGGGCGCTGAAACTGTCGTCGAAGATGTAGATGGCCGGTTTGCGTACTATGGCTCTGGCTATGGACAGGCGCTGTTTCTGCCCTCCCGAGAAGTTGGTGCCCCCCTGGGCTACCATGGATTCGTATCCATCGGGGAGCTCGCTTATGAAGTCGTGGGCCTGGGCTATCTTGCACGCGTGGATGATCTCCTCCATAGTCGCGTCTTCTTTTCCGTAACGGATGTTTTCTGCGATCGTCCCGCTAAAGAGCACTGCTTTCTGAGGGACCAAACCTATGAGGCTCCTAAGCCTTTCTTGCTTCATGCTCCTGATATCCACGCCGTCTATGAGGATCGCGCCGCTGTCTACGTCGTAGAAGCGCGGGATGAGGTTTACGAGCGTTGACTTGCCGGACCCGGTACCGCCGATTATCGCTGTGACTTCCCCCGGCGATGCGGTGAAAGTGATATTCCTCAAAGCCGGTTCCTCGGCTCCGGGGTAGCTGAAAGTTACGTCCCGGAACTCAACGCGTCCCCTGAGATCTCCGGCGCTCTCGCCGGGAGCGTGGGGGGCTTCGTCGTCACCTGTTTCAAGGACTCCGGGGGCCCGAGCGCCGGCGTCCTCAGGCGGGTCGACTATCTCCGGCACGCTGTCCAGCACCTCGATCACCCTGTCTGCCGACGCCGAAGCCCGCGGGTACATGACGAACATGAACGAGATGTTGAGCAGCGCAAAGAGGATCCTCATGGCGTACTGCACGAAGGCCATGAGCCCGCCAACGTCGAGGTTTCCGGCTTCCACCCTGTGGCTTCCTATCCATATTAGGGCTATCATCATGAAGTTTATGGTCAGCATGATGAGGGGCATCATCGAGGACATGATCCGGCTGACTCGGAGGTGGGTTTCTACCAGGTCTCGGTTGGCCTCATCGAACCTTTTTGCCTCGTGGTCTTCTCGGTTGAACGCCCTCACCACGCGGATGCCCGTCAGGTTCTCGCGCAATACGAGGTTGAGCCTGTCGACCTTCGCCTGGATGGTCTTGAACAGGGGCATACCCCTGCTGATCCCGTATGCCATGATGATGAAAATGAACGGAAGGGCCCACAGAAGGGTCTTGGACAGTCCCACGTCCATTGAAACGGCCATGATCACGCCGCCTATGGCCATGATTGGCGTGCTCACGACCATCCTGAGGGTCATGAGGACGACCATCTGCACCTGGGTTATGTCGTTGGTGGTCCTCGTTATGAGCGATGCCGTCCCAAACTTATCGAACTCACGCAGGGAAAAGGACTCAACTCGCGAGAAAACCATCTCGCGGAGGTCCCGCCCGAAGCCTGTAGAGACCCTCGCCGACAGGTATCCGGCCCCAATCGCGCACGCCATCCCCAGAAATGCCACAAGCAGCATCCTGCCTCCGGTGAGGAGGATGTACCCGGTATCTCCTGCCGGGATCCCCACGTCGACGATGTTTGCCATGAGCGTTGGAAGCGCCAGCTCTGAAAGCGACTGGAGTAGTACGAGAATAAGACATAACGCTATGCTTACTGAATAAGGTCTAAGATGGCTGAACAGCCGACGCACCGGTTACCAACTCCCCTGCTCCCCCAGACTCTCTTGCACTGCCAGTTTGAGCGCGTCTAGCGACGCGATGAGCGAGTCCAGGTCTTCGTCGGAAAATCCTGAGATGGCGGCGGAGACCCGGTTCCTCACCTCGCTCACCATCCTGTGAAAATGTGCCTTCGCCTCGCCGGTGGCATAGAGGCGGACGAGACGCTGGTCTTCAGGATCTGCCCGCTTCTCCACGAACCCCTTTTCCACGAGGGACTCGACGGCCTTGGAGACGTTGGACTTAGCAAGTCCCGTGGTCCGCGCGAGCCCGCTTACCGTGGTGCCCGGGTTCCGGTCGATCTCCCGCATCACTATTGCCGCGGGCCTCGCCAGCCCCTGCTCCTGCCACGCTGCCCGGGCGAGGCCGTGGAATATCTGGTTTAGGTCCCTGAGGAGCGTCAGGAGCTTCTCGGCCTTTTCCGTCTCCGGAACGCTCCGGTGGGCCTCAGGTTGCCTGGTTGCCACCGCTATCCCTCCCCGGGTGGATCGCCGTGCCGGAACGATGTGGGTGGTGTTCTCCAGACCAGCCACCCCGTTATCGTCCTCAAGAGAACGTTCTCATGAGAACGAGTTTAGTATTGCACAGGAGCGTTGCGGACGCAATACGCAATGTGGGGATGATGGTCAGGGGCATAGTGCAGATGGTGTTGGAACGAGGTCCAGGTGATGACTGCCCAGAAGGAAAAGGCCGCTCGCTGTACGGCGGCCGCGCACACCGTCCCGGTCCGATCGAGCGAGGCTGGTCTGGAAGAGAAGCTCGCCCGGCTGATACGGCGGCCGCCCACGCGACCCCAGCCAGGTTCAAGTGCGCTCGCTGGCCTAGAAGGAAAAGCCGCCCGGCGGGCGGCTTTCCATGGTTATGGAGCTTTCCATGGTTGGGCGTGTGACTTAGCCGAGAGCTTTGAGGGATGTGGATGCTGTGCTGCCGGCCACCCTGCTTCGCTGCCGATCCAAGACCTACGCCCAATCGGAGTCAGTGCCTCGGGTTCTTCTCCCGGCCAGCTTCGTCCGTTCCCTTCTCGCTGCCCCGTTTGGAGCGGACCTTCACCTGGCTGTGGACTTCCGTGACTCCCCTGGCTTTGGATGCCGCTTCTCTTGCAGCCTTGACTTCGGCCGGGTCGCTGGTGTTTCCCACGAGGGTGACCACGCCTCTTTCGACCTTGGCGCCGATATTCTTGGTGTTTACGTCGGGATGGGCTTCAAGTTCTTCCGAGACTTCAAACTCCACATCTTTGTCCGTTATGGGGCCGTCAGCGCTGACGGCAATCGCGGCGTTTACCCTCGTTATCCCTGGTATCCTCCGGGCTAGCTCTTCTGCCCGCTTCTTTTCGGCGAGGGTGTCCACAACCCCGCTTATCTGTGCCTCGCGCTCCACGACATCGGCTCGCAGCCCGTAAGACAACAGGTTCAAGTCCGAATCCAGGGCGTTCTGGAGCTGCTCTTTCAGCTGGTTGTCCACGAGGTCCGGGCTCAGCCCTTTGGCGCCCCTTATGGTGCTGGGGACGCCCTGATTTCCGCTGTCAATGTGCGCAGCATCGAAAACGCCGGATTCCTCGGCACTTCTGTTTAGCATATCGTCCCTCTTGTCTTCTTCCCGCTTGGCAGCGGTGCGTCTTGCGACGTGGGAGCGCTTTAGGCTGTCTAGACGGTCTGTGTCCAGCGAGTCCCTTGCGAAACTGGCACCTTTCAGGTATTTCCAATCCTTTTTCTGTCCTTCCCGCGTTTCCTCGGGAGCGCCGGTGTTGTCCGGCCCCAAGTCCCTGGATTCTCGGTCGAGATCCTGGTCGTACATCGCCTGTCCCCCCTTCACTCTAGTTATCTTTGGGGGTCTGCCGGTATATTCACCTGTGCCCGGCCGCGGATAGGGGGTCTTGGGGGTTTCCGGCCGGGGACGGGTGAAGTGAGGAAGAGGTTACCCCGGCCGGTGCGGTGGATCAGAACTGACCGAGCGTCCCCCGCTTCCGGGCCACGCGCTCAAGGGCCTTGAAGACCGCGTGTCCCATGATAGGGAGGAGGACCGCCGATATTCCCAGGACCCAGGCCTCCATTCGGGGTGGCAACACCGTCGGATATCCTGCGGCCGACCACCGGAGCAGGTCCAGCCCGTGGGTGAGCGGTATGGCCAGGGCTACTTTCCGAAGCATGGGCGGGAGCACTGAGACCGAGAAGGTGCTGCCTGCCAGGAGGGGAATCAGACAGTCCCACGCGTAACTGAAAAAGCCCGACCTCACTACCACGAGCGCCCCGGCAAGCATGAGCCCGTACCCGTACACGAGGAGAAGGTTCAGGAAAAAGATGCACAGCGTGCGTACCCAGTTTGGCCCGAGGACGCCCGGCACGCCGAAGAATACGACGCCGAAAACAACCGAGGCGAACGCGTTCAGGGTAGACCTGACGAACTGGAATAAAGCGTGTCCGGTCAGAAAGGCCCAGCGGGAAGCAGGCGTCGCGAGCACCGTTTCAGCCGTACCGCGCTTCATCTCGGATTCAACGCTGAAGCCTAGGTACAGCTGGCCTTCAATATACGTCCAGAGGACCGTGGATACGAGGAGGAATGGACGAAAGTCGGGGAAGGCTCCGCTAGGACCGACAGTCTCCGTCGTTACGATCCCGGCGTTCGGCCCGGGCGGAACCAGAGACGCCTCCGGGCTGTCCAGACCGGTGGGTACGGCGGAAAACGCTTTGGCCATGAACATGACAGCGGCAAACGACATTAAGAAGGCTAGCGGCCACATGTAAAACGCGACCGGGTAGCTCCTGAAAGTCAGCCATCGCTGGCGCAGGACGGCCCCTACGACCCTAAAGTCCGCACGCAGCCTCTCAATGGGCGCGATTCCTTCGCGGTGCCCACCCGGGCTTTTGAACTTGTTTGCTTCAGTACCCACCTAGAGTCCCTCTCCTCCTCGTGAGCGTCTCGAACACCGTGAAAACGAGGTATCCAAGCACGGGGAAACCTGCGGCCATGGCGGATAGCACGGTCAGTTCAAGTCTTAAGTCATGCCAGGTGCTTCCGTTTATGAGGACGGCGCGGAGGGCAGTCAAAATCCACGAAAGGGGCGTCAACCTGGCCATACCCCTGAGCCATACCGGTAGGACCGACAGCGGGAATGTGACGCCTGCGAGCACCAGAACGATGTCGTTTACCAGATTGACTAAATGCTCGGCCTCTTTGAAGAACATGACCAGTCCTGCGTAGATGAAGCCGAGCCCGTACATGGCTAGCCAGGAAAGCCCGGCTACCGTGATTAGGAGCGGCCAGTTCACCACGAGCGGGAGCCCGAAAAACAGGTGGACCAGGAGGAGCACGCAAAGCGTCATGATGAGGTTTACAAGCGAGTTGGCCGCGGCATTGCCGAGCGCAAGAAGCCACCTGGGGGCCGGCGTAAGCCACATCTGTTCCAGGGTGCCTTCCTCTTGCTCGTCTCTGAAGCAGAAGCCCACTTCCCAGAGAAGGTTAGTGACCCAGTTCCAGAGAGATGCGCCGATCGCGATAAACGCGACGTACTCGGTTGTACCTGCCCACCGGCTGAAGGCCTCCGCGCCGCGGCCTTCCGGCCCTGCGAGGAACCGGGCCCGGTAGATGTACGGGAGTATACTCAGGAACGGTGTGACAAACCAGCTCGCGAACTGGATCCCGTATGCCGCCTCCTGGAGGAGCTTCTTCCGGGCGAGAGCGAGCGCCGTGCGGAGGTGGGAGGCCATCGCCCGCGGGTGGATGGAGAAAGGGCCGCGGCTGCGAGGCTCGATGCGAGGTCCGATTCGAGGTCCCATGTGCGGCTGGCCAGCCGTGTTGGAAATACCGTGCTTACTCATGGGCTCCTTCCTCCTCGTCGGCCGTAATCTCCACGAAGATGTCCTCGAGGCTGGGCTCCTTTACGGCACACTCCACGAGTTCCCAGCCGTGTTCGAGAAGCGCCGCGGTAAGCCTTGGAATAAAGGAAGCAGCGCCAGGCCCTCTGCAAGTGACAGTCCATTCTCCGTCTTTGGTGCTTCCTTCCGCTCTGATTTCCGACCCATCGAGCACCGCCCGGATCACCGGAAGGGGAGAGGCGTCTGGCTGGAGGAAGGCCCTGGCGGAAACCGGAGCGCCTTGCCACGGACCGTTTGTGCCTCCCAACCTGCGGCAGCGGACTTGCACGATATCGGCAGCGCCGCTCCGCTTCCTGAGGCCGTCCGGCGAGTCAACCGCCACAAGCCTGCCTTTGTGGATGATGCCCACCCGAGTGCAAAGCTCCTGGGCTTCCTGAAGGTTGTGCGTCGTAAGCAGGATCGTGTAGCCCGCCGAGGCCAGCTGTTTCACCAGGCTCCTGAGCGCACGGGCGGAGTGGACGTCCAGCCCCGCAGTGGGTTCATCCAGAAAGAGCACCGGCGGGTCGTGGAGGAGCGCCCTCGCGAGCGCCAACCTCTGTCGCATGCCCGTCGAGTAGTTTTCCACGCGTTCGTCGGCCCGGTCGGATAGAGACACGATGTCGAGCACTTCGGCAATCCTTACTTTCTCACGCTTGGGGTCTAAGCCGTACATGGCCGCGAAAAAACGCAGGTTCTCCCGGGCAGTCAGCTTCCAATAGTGAGTCCGTTCGCCGGGTAGCACACATCCGATGCTGGCCCGGACCGCCGCAGCCTGCCTGACGACATCGAATCCCGCGACGTAGGCGGTCCCGGATGTAGGTTCAATGAGCGTGCTCAACATGCGGATGGTCGTTGTCTTTCCAGCGCCGTTTCTCCCGAGGAGTCCGAACAGCTCGCCCGGCCGGATGTCCAAACTTAGCCTGTCAACGGCGACCAGCTCTTTCTTCATCGGCCTGGATTTTTCGCCAGTGGCGGAAGACCTGATGTGGAACACGCGGGTCAAATCTCGGGTTACTATTCCCCCGCTCAGGTCTCTGGCTGACACGACAGTCACCTCCAGATTCCTCCGGAGAGACCTGCCGGGGCCCGAACTCGTGGGGGCGCTGCTCGACATTCGTTTGGCAAGTGGAGTTTCGGTTTGTGCCAGAGCCGTTTTTCAGGATCGGTATCTGCAATTACTGTCCCTATGCTCGATGCTGGCAAGCTGCCGCTCGTTGTACTGCGGCCGGCTCTTGCCGGCCAACCTAGGCGTCCGGTCTGGGGACGCCGACCGGCTGGTACCCCGGGAAAGCCTCTCCGGTCCGTAGATATTAGCGCTGAACATGAGTGGAGAGGACCATCCCGGCACCTCCTCGCCTGTTGGTTTCCATACTGAGTGCGAAGTTTCCATCTATCGGTAGACTTACCGGTCACCAGCTATTATATGTCGCCATCCGGGATGTTCAAGGTCTCCGGGCTGATCAGACTTCTTGGCTGTCCGGTCGATGCCTACATCTAGCCGGGGTTCAGCCTTGGTTCAGACGTGGTGCAGACGTAGTTCAGTCGTTCAGCGATTCTACCCTGGGCATGGACATTATGTCCGTTTGCAACAGCAATTACGGACAATTCGTCCGTCAGCAGTCGAAGATCAGGACGTTTCGTCCGCTTGCAATTGCGAGCTTTGACATTTTGTCCGTAAGTCGCGGAAGCCCCGGACATTTCATCCGCTTGCAACTGCAAGCAGGGAGATTTTGTCCGTAAGCCGCGGAAGACGCGGAAGTTCCGTCCGCTTGGAAGTGCAAGCACGGACGTTTTGTCCGTGAGCGACGACTGCCTCGCTCCCATCTTTGTTATAGCGCCACAAATGATTTCATTCTCCCCAAAGAATGGAGACAAGACGCCGGCGTAGTATTGGGCGACATGAACTCATCGGTTTCTGGTGAGCAGGCGGCTCACATCGTTGTCAGCAGTATGAGCAGTCTCGATAGTCTAGCGGTCTTGTCGGTCCCAACGGTTCCCGTGGTTTGAGCAGCTCACCAAGTTCAAGCCGTCGCGGCAGTTGCGATAGCCAGGCAGTCCCATTAGCGGTCGGCGGACTGTACTTGAAAACCGGTCGGCCGGGAGATGACCTGCCGGATGAGAGGGAGGTTATGCCTTGGAGACAAAACTGTCAGACAACACGAGGATCGAAGACCACCCCATTTTGGACTTCCCCGCTAGGAGAGTAGTTACTTTCACCTGGGAAGGCCAGGAGCTCCGGGGCTACGAGGGTGAGCCAATAGCGGCCGCCCTGCACGCAGCAGGGATCAAAGTTTTGCATACAAGCCACAAGTCGAATAGACCCCGCGGATTCTTCTGCGCCATCGGTAACTGCTCGTCCTGTCTGGTGGTGGTTGACGGGGTCCCCAATGTCCGTGCTTGCACAGAGAAACTGAGAGAAGGGATGCGTGTCGAACGGCAGGTAGGCACAGGTCCCGCTCCCAGGGCGAGGGAGTGATGTCTGTGAGGAAGACGGAACTGGCGATCGTAGGAGCGGGTCCAGCGGGCATATGCGCGGCGCTTGAGGCGGCCTCCCACGGAGTGAAGACCACTGTCATCGACCGCGGAGAAGAGCTCGGGGGCCAGCTAATCAAGCAGACCCACAAGTTTTTCGGATGGCACAAGAAATCAGCAGGTACCCGCGGCATCCTCATAGCCAAGAAGCTTTCCGAAGACGTCCGCAATAGCGAGAACATCACTGTACTGAACTCCACTGAAGCTCTCGGGTACTACGATGACGGCACCTTGCTCGTCGAGACTCCCCAGGGGATAGACCGGGTCATCGGCGACAGGATGATCGTGGCCACGGGCGCGTCCGAGAGGATGATCCTCTTTCCGGGCAACGACCTCCCCGGTGTCTACGGCGCGGGCGCGGTCCAGACCCTCATGAACGCCCACGGCGTAAGGCCCGGCCAGTCGGTTCTCATGATAGGATCCGGCAACATCGGGCTCATTGTCAGCTACCAGCTCCTCCAGGCAGGAGTCCGCGTCGAAGCCGTGGTCGAAGCCATGCCCACCATCGGTGGCTACGCGGTCCACGCGTCCAAGATCCGGAGGCTAGGGGTGCCCATTCTGACCAGGCACACGATCAAAGAAGCCTACGGAAAAGACCAGGTTGAAGGCGCCATCATCTGGGAGCTGGACGACAGCTGGAACGGGATCCCCGGCACGGAGAAGGACCTCAAGGTCGACGTCATCTGCCTGGCGGTCGGCCTTTCGCCCCTGGCCGAGCTCCTCTGGCAGTGCGGCGCGGAGATGGCCTACATCCCCGAACTGGGCGGGTTCGTGCCCCTCTACGACGAGAACATGGAGACCACCCGGAAGGGGGTTTTCGTCGCGGGCGATGTAGCCGGGATCGAAGAAGCCTCGACGGCGATGGCCGCAGGCAGGCTGGCGGGGCTTTCGGCAGCGCGCAGCCTGGGGAAAGTGCCTGACGACGAGTACGCAAAGCTCAAGGCCGAGATTCTGGCGGAGCTTGAGGGCCTCCGTTCAGGACCGGCGAGCGCCAAAATACGGAGCGGTCTCGCCAAGATGAGGGAGATGCTCCAGGCGGTTCAGGCAAAGGAGCTTGCCGGCGGAGAACCGCGCCCGCAGGGGGTACGTGGCGAGCGGGACTGCGCGGGCTCGAATTCAGAGGAGGCGGTGGGAGCATGAACACGCTGCTTACGACAGGAGTGCCTTCGGCACAGGACATAGCAGGAGTGACCCCTCCTGATGAGAGGCGGAAAAGGGGTCCCTACGCGACGATAGAATGCTTCCAGCCCATCCCGTGCGACCCGTGCCACCACAGCTGCCGGTTTGGGGCTATCCAGGAGTTCGAGGACATAAACGATATCCCGAAGATCGACTGGTCGAAGTGCACAGGGTGCGCCGTATGCGTGGCCGCGTGTCCCGGGCTGGCCATCTTCGTCGTCGACGAGACATACGGCGAAGAAGAATGCCTCATCGCCATACCATATGAATTCGTGCCACTTCCTGAAAAGGGCCAGCCCGTAAGGCTCACCGACAGGGCGGGTATAGTTGTGGGCGACGGGACCGTCCAGCGTGTCGTGTCCGGCAGAAAGCCCGCCGGGACTTCCGTAGTGTGGGTGAGCGCCCCCAAGAGGCTGGCCACGGTTGTCCGCGGTTTCATCCCGCGAAAGGAGGATTAGGGCTATGGCCAGGACAGATGACGACATCATCGTCTGCAGGTGCGAAGACGTTAGTTTGGGCGAGATACGGCGCGCCATAGCCGAAGGCGCGACCACGCTGGATGAGATCCGCCGCATCACTCGCGCCGGGATGGGACCGTGCCAGGGGCGGACCTGCCGCCTGCTCATAGCTTCGGAGCTGGCGAGGAAAACGGGGAAGCAGGTCGGCGAGATCCTGCCTTCCACGTTCCGGCCGCCCATGAAGCCCGTTACCATGGGCAGCCTCGCGGAGCTCGGAGAGGAGGAGGACAGATGAGACGCACTGCCGATGCCGTCGTGATTGGAGGCGGAGTGATAGGCGCCGCCATAGCGTACAACCTCCTCAAACTCGGCATGAAGGACGTCGTCCTCTGCGAGAAAGCGACCTTCTGCAGCGGCTCGACCGGACGGTGTGGGGCGGGAGTCCGTGAGCAGTGGGGTTCCAAGGGGAACTGCCTGCTCGCCAAGGCGTCCATCGACATGTTCGAACGGCTGGCCGACGAGCTCGATTATCCCCATGATCTCGAGTTCAAGCAGAAGGGCTACCTGATACTCGCCCATACCGAAAAGGAATGGACCCAGTTCCAGAAAAACGTCGCGCTCCAGAACTCTCTGGGCATTAGGTCCAGGCTCTGTACGCCGGAAGAGGCGCGGGAGATAGTCCCGGCGCTCAACACAGAAGGCATGCTCGGCGCCACCTACAACGCCCGGGACGGCCACGCCAACCCCTTCCACGTCACCAGGGCGTATCTCACTGCTGCCGAGAGGATGGGCGCCGACATCAACTACTTCACCGAAGTGACGGCCATCCAGGTTTCGGGCGGGAAAGTGAAGGCGGCAGTCACCAACAAGGGGACCATAGAGGCTCCCATCGTGATAAATGCGGCCGGGCCCTGGGCAAAGCCCGTGGCGGAGATGGTGGGCGTGGACCTGCCCCTTTTCACCCAGCGCCACCAGATCCTCGTCACCGAGCCCGTCGGTTGGATCTTAGACCCGATGGTCATGTCCTTCTCCATCGGGATCTACTGCCAGCAGACGCCCCACGGTTCGCTCATCATGGGCATCGGAGATCCCCATGAGCCCAAGGGCTACGACATAGGCCATTCCTGGCAGTTCCTGAGGGATATGTCCAGGATTATCACGAGGCTCCTCCCCGTGCTCAAAGACGTAAGGGTCGTGAGGCAGTGGTCCGGGCTTTACACCGTGACGCCCGATGCCCACCCGATCCTGGGAGGAGTGCCAGGGCTCGACGGTTACCTGCAGGCCGTGGGCTTCAGCGGTCACGGGTTCATGCTCGCCCCGGCGGTGGGCCGGATCATCGCCGAGATGGCCCTCGGTATGGAGCCGTTCCTCGATGTGAGCAACCTGGATGCGGGAAGGTTCGAGCGAGGAGAGTATAACGTAGAACCGTCGGTCGTCTGATACTCGGACCGACACCAAAAAGGGTAGCCCCGGGGGAAAAGCAAAGGGCCGGCGTGCCCGGGGCTTAGATCGGTATTACTTTATCGCCCCGGCATATCCCTTCTGTCCCCAGCGGCTGGAGGAATCCCTTCCTGTCCCAGCGAACAGTCAACCCATACGCTAGGCCTGTTATGGGGCAGGAGGGGATCCGGTGGAGATTCAGGCGATAATCGACGATTTGGCCAGGACGATCGGAAGACCCATCACCCTGGAAGACGCCGGCGGTCGTCTGATAGCTTACTCCGCCCACGACCAACCGGTGGATTCGGTGAGGATGGAGACTCTCTTGAGGAGGGGCGCCTCCCAGGCGACGCTCAGGGTCCTCAAGGAACGCGGTGTTTATGAGGCGATAGAGAGAAGCCACGGGGTGGCTTTCGTAGAGGGTATCCCCGAGATAGGCTTTTCACCGAGGGTAGCCCTGGCAATCAAAGCGGGGAACACGGTGCTCGGGTACCTCTGGGTCATAAACGGCAAGGTGCCCTTGAGCGCCCATGCTGAAGAAGCCCTTCTTCGAGCCAGGATCCAACTGGTACAGGCACTCGAGAGGCAGGGTACTGCGCAGGACATGAGGCAGAGGCAGCGGGAAGACCTGATCGCCGACCTGGTCCGCGGGGGACAGAGGGATATGGACGGCCTCCAGTCCGCGCTGCGGGCCGCCGGATGGTATGGGGAGCCGCCTTTCCAAGTGATGCTTATCCGCGACAGGCGAGGGAACCGCCCCCAGCAGGTTTTCAAGGAAACCGAGGCGCTCCTTAAAGAAGCGGCGCCGGCGTCCTTGAGAGGCATCTTCAGGGACGACGTTGTCGTCATATTCGCCGGAGGAGACACCGGCGCAGGGAAGGTGGCGAGCACTATCGCAGACCGCTACTCCAGGATGGGAAGGGATGTGGCGGTCGGGTTGGGCGGCCCATGCGAGGAGCTGTCTCTCCTCAGGCGGAGCTATTCGGAAGCGTCTGAGGCCATTGCCCTGGGCGCGAGGTTCAGGTACGAGTCGGGGTTTTTCGATTACCGTACCCTTGCCCCATACGACCTCCTGGCGTGCCTCAACGGTTGCAAGAGGCATTCAAGTTTTGGCAGGGAAGCCGTAACGAAACTCATCACATACGACGAGCTCCACAAGTCCCAGCTGTTCGATACCTTGGAGACGTATCTGGACCTGTACGGTAAGCGGAAGCTTGCCGCGGAGCGCCTGAGCGTGCATCCCAACACCTTGGACTACAGGATACGCAAGATCAAGGAGCTCACAGGCATGGACCCGGACGATCCCAGTTCCAGGCTGGTCCTGCACGTTTGGACCAAGGCACTCCATTTCGCCAGAGACGGCGCGGGCCGCGAGACATAAGAGGGGGAGAAGAGCGCACCCATGCCGGGGGTTTCTCGGGCTTTCGCGGCCGGAGCGCGGTTTACATTCTGAAAGTGAGGTTTTGGGGAGATGCTCGAGCACAATCCAAACGCTCGGTACGATGTCCATCCGGATGTCCCGCCGGAGGCGACACCGGAAGGGCCGGAAGGGAAAGAAGGGAAACGGGCTTCAGAAGAACAGGTCCAGGTTTTCAGAGAGTTTGACGCCAAGTGCGCAGAGCTTGCCTACAGGCTAACCTCCAGCAGGATGTACGATGAAGAGGCCGTGGTCCCCGGGTTTGGACAGAGGGACTGGGAGAAGTCCAGGTGGCAGGAGCTCCTGAAAGAGGCCGAGACTCTCGTGCCCGCCGAGGACGTCCAAGAGCTGCTGAAGAGCCACTTTGTAGAATTCCTCTCCGGGAAAATCTCGTCCGTGGACTCCGCCTACCATCACCCTGCGCGCTTCATAAGGACCCAGACCCAGTTTGTAGACCGTCTCTTCAGACAAGATTCCCGCTCCCCGGGGGAGCGGTACCGGGTGTTCAAGAAACGCTTCCACCAGTTCGACGACGTGTTCCGGGGTGTTAAGTCCATCCTGGGAAGCGCGGAACCCGAGAAGAGGCGCCAGGTCGCCGTGGCTTGCGCAGTCATGCGCAAGGTGGCCTCCAAACTGGCAGATGAGGTCCCGGTGTACTTCCCGGGCCTTTCTGATTACGAGACCCAGGACCTCAGGGACATGCTGAGAAGGCTTGCCTCCAAGACCGTAGGTTGGGAGTCGGAGGTCACAAGGAGCCGGTTTGCGCCGCGGGAGAAACCGCGAGACGACGGGGAGGTCCTTGCCGGCGCTTCCGAAGACGAAAGGAGGGCCGCCTACGAGAGGGTACTGAGGGAAGAGCTGGGCGTGGAGCTGGAAGAGCTCTTGAGGTGGCACGAGTCCGAGATCGAAAGGACCAGAGCCGAGATGCTGGAGTCCGCGGCCAGGTTGGATGGCAGCGTGCGCACGCCGGGCGATGTGGCGGCGCTTCTCCTTAGGGTCGCCGGGCCGGCCGATTCCGTAGAAGAGATGTTCAGGCGGATGGAAGAATACGTAGCCGTTGCCAAGAAGGCCGCTGTAGACGGTTACGTGGACTTGCCTGAAGAGACATGCCTCGTGAAACCCACGCCCGAGCAGACAAGGGACGATTACCCGTGGGGTGGATACGCCGGAGGCTGCTACCGTCGGCGTCCCCTTGTAGGCGAATGTTTCCTCAACGATACCAACTTCCGAGCCGTGACCGACGGCTGGCTCAAGATGATGGCCATCCACGAGTGCTACCCGGGCCACCATGTCCAGTTCGTGAGGTCGGTTCTAGATCCGCTCCCGGCTACGGTGGCCTTGGGGGCAAGGTCTGTGCCTCTCACGGAAGGCGCGGCCCACAGGTCAGAAAAACTCCTGGAAGGCATATTCCCCGACCCGGCTTTCCCGGTTTTCGTGAGGCTCAGGAGGCACCATACGGCGGTAAGGATCAAGGCAGACCTTTATCTCCACTACTTCGGGAGGCCTGTCGAAGAAGCGGTGCAGCTCTACGTGGATGAACTCGGCTTCGACTGGAACACGGCCAGGGGCCAGGTCCTCTACCAGGAGAGAAACCCAGGCTACATGACCGCTTACTACTACGGCATGAAGCGTCTAGAGGATTTGCAGGCCAAGTATATGCCGGACGACAAGGAGTTTACCCGGGTCTTGTTCTCCGTGGGGCGGCTGAGCCTCAGGAGCTTTGAGAGGTTCTTGCGGCTGGATCCTGAAGATCGCCGCGAGTTCCAAACCCGGTACAGCAGCCTTTTGGGCCAGAGGTAACGCGTGCCTATGCTTTGATACGTGCCGTGAACCAGCACTCGTCCGAGTAGAGCTCCGGTTTTGGATCTTCGATGAAGCCGTGACTCTTGACCAGCTTCATGAAGCCATTGAGGAAGGGTTCCTTGCCCAGAGGCGGGGCGTAGGCCGTCTTTACGCTTAGGACCTCGTACCCCGATTCCTCAAGCCAGCCCAGCACGTCGTCGGGAGCGGCGCACGGTCCCCACGCAGGCCGCGGGTAGGTGGGAGGCGGCGCCGTGAGCAGGAGGGGCAAGAGGCGTGAGAGGGCCCACGCGTTCCGCACGCAGGCGAGGAGCACCCCGCCTTCGGCGATGAGTTGTTTGAGCCTCTTCAGGTAACTGACGGGGTTGGTCATGCACTCGAGGTGCCAGATGGCGATCGCCACATCATAGGGGCGGTGGCTCGATGCTTCTCTCAGGCTCCGGAGGATCCCCAGTTCTGTCCCGTTCAGCGCGCCGTTTGAGGGATGCTCGCCTTCCGCTCCACGTCCATCCTTGGTCTCCTCTGCCGGGCAGTATGTTTCGGCTACCCTCCTGAGCCTCGGGTCTTCTTCGACCCCGTAGGCCACGCGAGCTCCCCTAGCGGCGCATTCGAGGAGGTTGGCGCCTGTACGCGCCCTGAGGTCCAGAACCCTCTTGCCCTCGACCTCCACCAGCCCGAGGACGTCTCTGCGGGGGTGGGCGGCCATGGGGTCGTCGAGTCCCGACTTGGTGCACATCCTGCGGGCTTCCCCGTCGAGGATGCGGATGCGTTCCGGTTCTCCCTGAAGGGGGTGCCTGGGGCCGAGCCTGTGGACATACACGTCCCCCGCGATGTACGCCTTCCTGCCCGTGAGGGCGAGGCGCAGGCAGAAATCGTCGTCTGCGAAACCTTCAGGACCGAACCTCTCGTCGAACCCGCCAACTTCGAAGAACGTGTCCCGCCGTACCAGCATGGGAGCCATCGCTATCCTCACCGAGGGCCGCCACTTGGAAGGGTCGGGGGAAAGCACTGTGCCGGGCTTCAGGGCCGGCGCGTTTTGAAGGCCCGTGGCCATGTTGCAAAGGGGCCCCACCGCTCCCGCTCCCGTCTCTTCCGCGCAGGCGATGAGCCTCGCCAGCCATCCGGCGCTGACAACGGTATCGGCGGTCATGAACACCAGGTAGTCGCCTTGCGCAGCGGAGGCGGCGCGGTTTAGGGATTCGGTCATAGAGAGGGGTCTTCCCCTGGGGCTCTTGAGAGGGGCCTCAATGATCTCGTGGCTTTCGGGCGTCGCTGCTTCCATGGACTGAACGCACTTGGAGAGCCGTTCGCTGCCGTCGAACGAATACACGATGACGCTTACCATATGTTATCCCTCTCAAGGAGCGTTTTCGTTTTTTCCGCGGGCTCTGAGACCACACCATTCTATGAACCCATGTGTCACGCCGTGACAGAGTCACAGGGACCGATTTGATTTCACTTTCCGTCCAAAACGTGGTATATTCTTCGAAAGCCGATGACGGGACAGTAGACGTAGGTCCCGGGCAAAGAGAGCTGCCGGGCGGTGCGAGGCAGTGCCGGACTTACGGTCGAACAGCACCCTGAGGCGTGGGGAACAAAGGACGTGGGGAGGATCCCTCGCGTGTCCGAGTATTCCTCACCGGGCGTCTCCGTTAAAGGACACAGAGGTCGCCTATCCAGGCGGCGAATCAGGGTGGCACCACGAGAGCAGGCGCGTCTCGTCCTTGAGACTGCCTGCTCCTTCATTTCAGGGGGGCTTAGTATGTTCGACATAGAGATACTTCGAAAAGATAGAGCCGCGGTAGAAGAAATGCTCAAGAAACGCTCGACCGAAGCGCCTCTGGACAGGATCTTGGAGCTGGACCAAAGGCGCCTGGAACTCGTGAGGACGGTAAATGTCCTGCGTGAGGAGAGGAACAGGCTCTCGGAGGAGATAAAGGGCATAAAGGACGCCGCGAAGCGCAACGAGCTCATAGAGCGGACCCGCGGCATCCGCGACAAGATCGCCTCGGTCGAAGACGAGCTTGCCGGAGTGGAGAAAGAGCTCCGCGACCTCCTAATCTGGATGCCCAACATGCTGGCTCCCGAAGTGCCCTACGGCAAGGACGAGTCGGGGAACGTGGTCGTGAGGACCTGGGGCAAGCCCCGGGAGTTCTCCTTCAAACCCAAAGACCACGTGACCATAGGGGAGAGCCTGGGCATCATCGATATCGCCAGGGCGGCGAAAATATGGGGCACGCGTACATACTTCCTGAAAGGCGATGCCGTGTTCCTGGAGTTTGCCCTCGTCAGGTACGCCATGGACATCCTGGTGTCGGAAGGGTTTATCCCGGTTGTGACTCCCATCATGGTTAAGACCGAGGTCCTCGAAGGCACCCGCCACTATCCGTTCTTCAAGGACCAGATCTACCGGATCGAGGGAGAGGACCTGGGGCTGGTAGGCACTTCGGAGATCCCCCTCTGCGCCATGCATGCCGGGGAGATCTTAGAGGAAAAAGACCTTCCGCTGAAGTACGCGGGGTTTTCTTCGTGCTACCGCACGGAAGTGGGTTCCGGAGGCAGGGACGTGCGCGGCCTCATACGCACCCATCACTTCGATAAAGTGGAGATGTTCGTGTTCGATAGGCCCGAAGACTCCGAGAAGACCCATGAGTACATGGTATCTATCGAAGAGCGCTTCTACCGGGAACTCGGGATCCCTTACAGGGTGGTCATGATGTGCTCCGGCGACCTCGGACCGGTGGCTTACAAGAAATACGACGTGGAGTTCTGGCACCCGTCTGAAGAGAAGTACAGGGAGATAACGTCTTGCTCCAACTGCACCGACTTCCAGGCGCGCGGGCTCAATATGAGGTTCAGGCGCACCGGGGGCGGGAAACCCGAGTACCTCCACACTCTCAACGGGACCGCGATCGCCATCGGGAGGACCATCGTCGCCATACTCGAGAACTACCAGGAGGAAGACGGCAGCGTAACCGTGCCCGAAGTGCTCAGGCCCTATATGCCCGGCGGCCTCTCCAAGTTGCGTCCCGTCTCGCCCCTCCTCTAGACCGGGACCCGCCCAACGGCAGAGAACGCCTGCTATTTGGGCTGCGGTCTTGGCCGGATCCTGGTCGCATCTCGGGCGGCCTGGGGACGCGGGTGGCTTCGGGAATTCAGCCCGGCCTTTGGGGCCGGGCTTCCTAGTTTTCTGCCCGCCTCTCCCAGCGGACCGGTCCTCGACGTAGGTTTTGGCGGTATCCGCCGGGGCAGGAATAGGTGCCCATCGAGAGAATCACTACTAAGACCCCAGATGAAAGGACGTGCGTGCCTTGAACGTTGCCATTCCCGTCCACATGAGGAGAGGGATCTTTGGCCGGATGGTCCCCTTCATAATCATGGCTGGGAAAGAGAGGACTGCGTTCCTCCCCATCGACAAGAAACTCTACGAGAGAATAACCGCCCCGTGCAGGCAGGCCACTTATCTGGACAGGCTGGCCGGGACGATGCACGTCTTTTCAGAGTACGCAGACGGTCTGGTCAACGAGCCACTTGAGGCCTTACTTCAGCGCTATCCCGGCAGCTGGGCGGTGGAGAACCGAGATGTGGAGTCCTTCTCGCTGTATGTAGGCCGAGATTCAAGCACCGGGCGTCTTGACGACCACTACACCTTCGAGATACGCTGCCGCCGCGGGAAATACAAGGGTAGCGTGGACAAAGGCACAAACGCCGAGTGCAAAGCAGGTCGCCTACGGGAGATATTCGGCGAGCGTTTCAAGATGGACCCGCATGGACCGGCAAAGAGTGAATGACGTGATGCGTTGGCTAGGCATATTAAGGAGGGCCCTGCGCCTTTGGCCGCAGGGCCCTCTTCTTTCCTTGGCAAATCTCCGGAACGAGCGCTCAGAACTTTAGGAGAGTCAGCTTTGCGATGATGGGCCCGAACAGGCTTGCGCTCAGGCACATGACCGTGATGAGCGTGTTCAGAGACGGACCGGCGGTGTCCTTGAACGGGTCTCCCACCGTGTCGCCGACGACCGCAGCCTTATGGGCCTCCGAACCTTTGCCGCCGTGGGCGCCGTCCTCGATGAACTTCTTGGCGTTGTCCCAAAGCCCACCCGAGTTAGCCATGAAGAGGGCGAATATTATGCCCGAGATGATGGACCCCGCCAGGAACCCGCCCAGGGCGTGGGGGCCGAGGACTATGCCCACCGCCACCGGAGTGAGCAGGGCCAAGAGCCCGGGGACGACCAGTTCTTTGAGGGCGCCCTGAGTGGCTATGTCGACGCAGCGGTCAGAGTCGGGCTTGACCTTACCCTCGATGAGACCGGGAATTTCCCTGAACTGACGCCTGATCTCTTCCACCATCATGAAAGCGTTCTTGCCCACCGAGAGTATGGTGAGCGCCGCAAAGAGAGGCGGCATGATGGAGCCGAGGAGAACGCCGGCAACTACCTGCGGAGTCCGGACGTCGATCTGGCTTATGCCGACCGTCTCTGAGTATGCCGCGAAGAGGGCGAGGACCGTGAGGGCCGCGGCTCCGATGGCGAAACCCTTGGTTATGGCCTTGGCCGTGTTTCCGGCGGCGTCAAGCTTGTCGCAGATCCTGATGGTCTCTTCCGACTCACCGCCTGCTTCGGCGCATCCCTTGGCGTTATCGACGATGGGGCCGTAGGCGTCTGCCGAGACTATCATGCCGGTAATGGAGAGCATCCCGACTGCCGCGATGGACACGCCGTACGTGCCGGCGATTCCAAAGTGCTCGGCCGCGAAGTAGGCCACGAGCATGGCCACGACGATACCCACAATGGAAGGCACGATGCTCACCAGGCCGTAGGAGAAGCCCCTCAGGATCAAGATGGCGGGGCCGGTCACGGCGCTGTCGGCAGTGCTCTGTACAGCGTAGTTATCGATGTCCGTATAGTGGTCCGATGTGAAGCCTATGACGATACCGGCGAGGAGCCCGGCGATCGTCGGCACGATGAGACCCCACGGGTTCGGTATCCCGATGAGGAACGTCACGACCGTGGACAGTACGGCGAATATGATGGTGGTGGCTACGGTCCCGGTGTTAAGGGCCCTGTTGGGGTCGCCCTTGTCTCCTGTCCGGACGAAGAGCATACCCAGGAGAGACGACAGTATACCTATGCCTCCGAGAAGGAGCGGGAACACCACGTACTGTTCGGTGTAGAGCGCAGCTCCGAGGAGCATGACGGCCACGACGCTTGCCACATAAGAGTCAAAGATATCCGCTCCGACGCCAGCGACGTCACCAACGTTGTCACCCACGTTATCGGCGATGACCGCGGGGTTCCTCGGGTCATCCTCATCGAGGTCGAACTCGACTTTACCCACGAGGTCCGCCCCGATGTCGGCGGTCTTGGTGTATATGCCGCCGCCGGCTTTAGCCAGCAGGGCCAGGGAGCTCGCGCCGAAGCTGAAGCTCAGCACCACTGAGGCATCCCTGAAGATTATGTAGAGTACCGTCATCCCCACGAGGGCGAGCCCGACGACGGAAAGGCCCATTACGCTCCCGGCGAAGAATCCAACAGGGAATGCTCGGCCAAGACCGCTCCTCGCGGCCCACGCGACCCTGGCGTTAGCCCTCGTGGCCACATACATACCGGTGTAGGCGGCTCCCGCGGAGCAAGCCGCACCGGCGAGGTAGGCCACGGCGTCTTGCCAGCCTAGGGCGAAAAAGATGATGGCGGCAACGACGCTCGACAGCCCGCCCAAGGCTTGGAAGAGCCTTTTCAGATACGCTGCCGCGCCGCTCTGAATTGCCGCCGAGAACTCGGCCATCTTCGGGTTCTCGTTGGCTTGAGACATTACCCACCTGTAGAGAAACAGTGCGACGATGATGGAAATTGCGCCCGTGGAAAGGGCTGTGAGTTCCCAGACCATAGTCGGCCTCCTGAGGGTTTTAGGTTTGGTAATCTATTGAAAGCCCGCTACCAATACTACTTGACGCCCAAATGTATGTCAAAATGGGAAGTGAAAATCTACCGGACGTGGGGTGCTTGGGGCGCTGGTACCGGAGACGTCAGGCGGACGGAGGAATGAGCCTATGGCTTGGAGAGGGATTATCGAAGAATACCGTCGTTTCATGCCCGTCGGACCATCTGCAAGAGTGGTTACGCTCCTCGAAGGAGGCACGCCTCTCATTAGGGCCGAGGGCCTGGAGAAGTATGTCCCTGGGATAAACGTGTACCTCAAGTACGACGGCCTAAATCCCACGGGGTCGTTCAAGGATCGGGGGATGACGGTGGCCGTCACCGCCGCGGCATCTTTCGGTGCGCGTGCAGTCATCTGCGCCTCGACCGGAAATACGTCTGCTTCTGCGGCGGCCTACGCTGCCCGGGCGGGGCTGGACTGCGTGGTGCTGATCCCTGACGGCAAAATAGCCATGGGGAAACTTGCCCAGGCCATCGTATACGGCGCAAAGGTAGTGGCCATGCAAGGGAACTTCGACGACGCGCTGGCGATGGTGAGGGAAGTATCGTCAAAGCACGGGCTCACCATAGTAAACTCGATAAACCCATACCGCATAGAAGGCCAGAAATCGGCTGCCTTCGAGATCTGCGACGTCTTGGGACGCGCTCCCGACTTCCTCTCCATTCCCGTCGGCAACGCGGGCAATATCACTGCCTACTGGAAGGGTTTCAAGGAGTATAGGGAGGCTGGGCGAATATCTTCCCTCCCGAAGCTCCTCGGGTTCCAGGCCGCGGGCGCGGCTCCGATCGTGGAGAACAGGGTCATCGCGAATCCCGAGACCATCGCGACTGCCATCCGCATCGGAAACCCCGCAAGCTGGAAGAGCGCGGTGGCCGCGCTCACTGAATCAAATGGCGCCATAGACAAAATCACGGATGAAGAGATCCTCAAGGCATATGGCCTCCTGGCCAAGACGGAAGGCGTTTTCGCCGAGCCTGCGTCCTGCATCTCCGTGGCCGGGCTCATCAAGGCCTACGGAGAAGGGAAGATCCCCGAGGGGAGCACGGTGGTCTGCGTCCTCACGGGAAATGGCCTCAAAGATCCCGATACCGCCGTCGGGCTCGGTGGCGACATAAAGAGAGTGGCCTGCGAGCTGGCGGAGATCGAAAAGGTCATCGCTGGGAAATAGCCGGTGCCGGAGCCATGTTGTCGCGAGAGGCATGGAAAGCACACGGCCGAACACCCAACCGGCGGCCGAGGGAGGAGGCGCTCTTGGATATGAGCCTCAAGGTAAGGGTTAGAGTTCCTGCTACCACCGCGAATCTGGGGCCCGGTTTCGACTGCCTCGGGATGGCCCTTTCCCTGTACAACGAATTGGAGTTCGAGATCTCTGATGCCGGAAGGTTTGACGCAGGAGGAACCGAGGGCATCTCCCAAGGAGATGTCCCCCAGAGGGACGCTCTCCAGACGGACACTTCGCAGAGAGGGGGCGCTCAGAGGGACGCTTCCCAGAGAGACGGCCCCCAGAGAGACGCTCCCGAACCCAGAAACCTGGTCGTCCGTTCCTTCTCCGAGTGCCTGCGCAGGCTGGAGGTTTCCGCCGGATGGGTGAGGTATAGGGCGCTCAAGACGGACATCCCCGTCGCCAGGGGGCTGGGGAGCAGCGCCGCGTGCATAGTAGCCGGCGTCTTGGCCGCGCGGGAGGTAGCGGCGAGGCTGGGCGGAAAAGAGATGAGCCTTTCCGAGGCGATCGACCTGGCTACGGAGATCGAGGGCCACCCGGACAACGTCGTCCCTGCCGCCATCGGCGGGCTCACGGCTGCCGTATGGGAAGGCGGGCCGGGGGATGAGGATGGCGGCTCTCTTGGGCCTGTGCCTTCGTCCCGGGTAGTCTACTGCCGGCTGGCTCCACCCGAGGAGCTCACCATGGCGGCTTTGGTCCCCGACTTCAGGCTTTCAACGGAGGAAGCCCGGTCGGCGCTCCCCGGCAGCTACGGCCGTGCCGACGTGGTCTTCAACATAAGCAGGGCAGCTCTCCTCGTGGCCGCGGTGGCTACGGGGGACCTCGGTGTCCTCAGGACCGCTGTTCAGGACCGCGTCCACCAGCCGTACAGGTTGCCCCTCATACCGAACGCGAGCGAAGTGCTGGCGGCTGCCCGCGGTGCAGGGTCTCTGGCCGAGTTTGTGAGCGGGTCGGGGCCCACCATCATGGCGCTCTTGAGAGGCGACGGAACTGAGTTTTCCCGGGAAGTTTTGCCCAGGCTTGCCCGGATCCCGGGAGGCTGGAAGATATACCTTCTCAAGCCGGATCACCGGGGAGCCGTGGTGTGGGCGGAGTAGTCGTCCGTTGCGGCTCCCATGCAGCAGATCCCATGCACGCACAACGCTTGGAGAAAGATTTACCGGGACCTGAGTCCATCCTCACTTCACTTGGTGTTTCCTATCGTTTCGGGTACAGGAGGAAATGGTTCAACGACGGGCGAAGCTACAATCAGCATGATTGGGCCTCTCCGGCGTGGCCGGGATACCGGGGCGACCTGCGTCCCGCGCCTCGCGAAGGCCTGTGAAGGGGGGTTTCCCGTGGAAGATCTGGTTAAACAAATTGAGGAGCTCAAGAGACAGCAGCAGGGCCTCGCCCACGTTTTCGCGTCCCTACATAAGGCAATAGACGATCTCATGTGGTACCAGGTTATGCAGGATGTGGCCGTGGTCGACAAGGTGGTTTACTGTGGTCCGCCTCCGGCCAATACCTATGCCCAGTCTCCCCAGGACAAGGGCAACCCGCTCAAGATCCACGCGTACACCTTCGTGCCGAAGCACATCGACAAGAATAAGAAGCACCCGCTCCTTGTGTTCGTGCACGGGGGAGTCCATTCGAACTTCAGCACCGGTTCTGCCCACATCATCAGAGAGATGGTGACCCAGGGGTATATCGTCATATCCAGCGATTACAGAGGCAGCACCGGATACGGCGAGCAGTTCTACAAGTTCATCGACTACGGCGGGCTCGAGGTAGAAGACGTCTACGAGGGCAGGAACTTCATGATCGAGAACGAGCCGCTGGTTGACCCCGACCGCGTCGGCATCATCGGGTGGAGCCACGGCGGCCTCATAACCCTCATGAACATCTTCAAGTACCCCGAGGCTTACAAGGCCGCCTACGCCGGTGTGCCTGTCTCTGACCTCGTCGCCAGGATGGGTTACAAAGGAGAGCGTTATCACGCCCTCTTCTCCGCGCCGTACCACATCGGGAAGAGCGCGGTAGAGGATCCGTGGGAGTACAGGCGCCGCTCGCCCGCGTGGCACGCCGAGAAGCTCCAGACGCCGCTTCTCATCCACACGACCACAAACGATGAAGACGTGAACGTCCTCGAAGTGGAGCACCTCATAAAGGCGCTTAAGGCGGCGGGCAAGGACTTCGAGTACAAGATCTACCAGAACGCGCCCGGCGGTCACGTGTTCAACAGGATCGACACCAAGCTCGCCAAGGAATCCCGCAAGGAGATCTGGCGGTTCCTGAACAAGTACCTGAAGCCCGATTTCCCCATCGAGTAGGCGGGGACGGCAAGGGGAATCTTGGCATAAGAGGACGGCTGAAAGGAAGAAGCCGAAAGGAAGACAAGGAAGAAGGTGAAGGGCCGCGCAGTGGCCGCGCGGCCCTTTGTTTTTTCGGAAGTCTTCCTTCTTAAATGCCGGTTACCCGCAAGAACACCGGGTTGGTCCACACTTCAGAAGGCTTGCTCCTGCCCGGCCCGGAGAACTCAAACTTGGCCACGTAAAATGTGCTTTCTCTGGGGCAGCGGGTCTCGTACCGGAGGGGGAGCTTCGGCCTCCCAGGACTCAGGACGACCCTTCCTCCGTCGCCCGAGAAGAGAGTGATCTTCCTGCAAGTCCTCCCGCCGGCAGGGTGCCACTCAAAGGTGAAAGAGAGTGTCGAACCCGCGAAAGCGCTGGCGATCTCACCGATCCCGGCGCCGTTCAGCGTGAAAAAGCCAAGGTCCTTTGAGCCCGACGCGACGGCGCGACCTTGCCTCAGGGTCCGCCAGACGTCTTCCCTGGTAAGGGTGCTGCGTTTCGGGGTGTCTGGCGCATCTCCTGTTCCAGTCTCGCGGACCGGTTGCGCCCCGAGAGGCCTTATCCACGTGAATCCTCTTCCGCCCGGTTCCTGCAGGTTATGGCAGTCTGAGTTGGCGAGCCCTACCACGAACTTACCGGTCCTAAGGGTTCTCGGAAGGTCCCGGTGCAGAAGTTCGAACCACTTGGCCACTGCTTGAGACGAAGATTTTCTCGAGCGGTTTATTATCTCGAGTCCCACGAAATTCTCCACAGTCCAGTCCCGCCACTTTTGCCTAAGCGCGAACGGGTGGGCGACTACCCCGTAAGACCTGGGGTAATTATGCCTTTCGATCTCTCTAAGGAGCCCGCGGGCGTCGAGCTTGCCGTTTGCAGGGGCCGACGGCGCGTCTTCATCCAGCCAGTAGGCCAGGCAGTGGCCGCCCACCGACGTGTCTATCTCTATCCCGGGAAGGACCGGAATCCCGTACTCTTCTTCCGCGGCCCTGCACTGGGCGCAGTATCCGCCAGGGCGGCTCCAGGCTTCACCTACGCCGTCCTCGTGGTCGGTTATGATGATGAACCCGAACCCGTTGTTCCGGGCGTACCGGACGCGTCTGGAAATGGGGAGGAGGACCACGTCGGGGCTCCACTGAGTGTGGACGTGACCGTCTCCACCGTACCAGCCGGGGACTTCAGGGAGGGCGCTAAACCGGATGGGCACTTGCACCGACTGCCGGACCCGCCTTCCTCTGAGCATCGCGTGAGCGGTCACGGTCACGAAGGATGTGGCTCCGTCTTCGAGGTGAAGCTCCCCTATGTCCACCTCGACTTCGCGGCACACTCCTGCTCTTGCGAGATAGGCTGCCGTCTCTTCGTCCCCCGCTTCGAGCCCTGCCTTGAGTTCGTCCGTTGAAAGGTGTAGCGCCGAGAGCCGGGGCGAATCCGGTAGCGGCTCAGACGCAAGGGCCACAAGATCTTCTCCCGCATCGCGGCTCCCAGGAGGCGAGGCGCTCAGGGCAGTGAGAAAGCCGTCTGCCCTTTGAGAGGCGATCACCACAGAGATGCTTATCCTCTTTAGGTCCGGCTTGTTTATCTCTATCTCGTCCGGTACCAAGACTGTTAGACTCTCCCGGAGCACGCAGACACCACCTTTACCTCCCAACAAAAGAAAACCCCCGGCTTCTTTCTACCGGGGGATCTTATGCGCGAGATTAGCCCCGCGACACGGGTCTATTCTTCACATCGCATACCTGCGGAGCCGCTACTTCTTCTGGTCGCTCCTAAGCACGCCTCCGACCGCGAAGTGCTCGAAGGGCATCTCGCGGATGATGATGCGTACGGCATCTGGCGTGGCGTTAAGAGTCCTGCAGATGGCCTCGGTGACTTCCTTGACCATCGCTCTCTTCTGTTCGAGCGTCCTTCCTTCGAGCATCTCTATCTGTACGATCGGCATGTCTCAAACCTCCTTCTTAGGCTGCCCGCGAGAGGCCCGACTGGTCCGCCGGCAGCATAGGCATTCCGGACATTGTGTCGGAACTCACCGGCACAGCTCGGGCCAGCCTCCGGCGAGGCTCCGGCCATGCTGTCGCAGGTCACTTCCCGCTTATCGCCATCTTGGCTACCCTAAAGGACGGGGTCCCCATGCCCAGCCACTTGAGGTCCGACGCCACTGCGTCGATCCCCATCAGCATATCCTTCAGGTTGCCCGCGATGGTGACTTCCCGGACGGGTCCCACGAACCGTCCGTCGCTTATCCACCGGCCTGCCGCGCCTACCGAGAAGTCTCCTGAGACAGGGTTGAAGCCTCCCGTGCTGATGCCGGATACGTCCATTACCAGGAGTCCGTTCTTTGTCGAGGCCACGACTTCCTCCAAGGATTGGGTTCCAGGCTCAAGGTACAGGTTGCAGGGCGCGGCCTGCACGGCAGTGCTGATCCTCCTGTAGGCGTGCCCGGTGGATTTCACACCGTCCTTAGCGGCGGAGTAGCAATCGTAAATGTATGTCTTGAGCACCCCTTTTTCGATAAGGGCCATCCTCTTCCGGGGCACCCCCTCCGCGTCAAACGGCGAAGCTCCCGTGCCTCGTACGTCAAAGGGATCGTCGATCAAGGAGACGAGCTCAGACGCGACCCTCTGGCCGATCTTCCCCGCGAACATCGACCGTTTTTTCTGGACGGCTTCGCCTGTCAGGACCCCGGCGAGCATCTGCCAGATGACAGACGACACCTCGGGGGCGAATATGACTGCGGCGTCCTGGGACTCGACGGGCTTGCCTCCCAAGAGGTTCAGGGCTTTCTCGACTGCTTCACCGACCACTCTCTCGGGCTCGAGGCCTGCAAACGTGCGGGAGAACTGCATACCGGAGCCCGGCTGCATAACTCCGTTTTCCCGGGCCAGGACCTGGCACGATATGGTGGCGTAGTTGGACCTGAAGGAGACATCGACTCCCTTGGAGTTCACAACCGTCACCGAGCGGGAGTTCGTCCCGACGCTTGCCGCCAGCACCTTCTGGATGCGAGAGTCCTTCCCTTTGGCCATGGCTTCCATGTCAAGGGCCATGCGGATCTTGGTTTCGGCGGGCGCATCCTCAATGTCCTGGCTCCAGGCCTGCAATGTCGGATATTCGCCTTCGGGGGCGTAGAAAGACCTCAGTTCATCTGGGGCAGAGATCTTGGCGTTCTCGATTGCCCTGCTAATCGCCTCACGGGCGCCGTCGTCAGAGATGTCGCTGGTGTAGGCGATGCCCAGGGCTTTGCCGGCTATGACTCGAACCGCCAACCCCTTTCCTTGGGATGCCTGGAGGTTTTCAACTTCGCCCTGGTATACCCGGCAGCTCCAGCCTTTCGTCTCTTCGAGGTAAAGCTCCGTTTCCTGAGCGCCGAGAGACGAGGCGTAATCGAGCAGTGACTTAAGGTCGACCACTTCTAGCCCCTCCTTTCGGCGGAACGCCTATCGGTACCGCCAACCGTGATGCGGCGTATGCGCAGCGCCGGCTGGCCGCAAGCCGCCGGGACGCTTTGCCCTGACTTGCCGCAGTTGCCGGGACCGAAGTCGAGATTGTCCGCCACCGCGTCTATTTCTCCCAGGGTCGTGAGGCCGTTGCCGATCAAGGTTGCGCCCCTCACCGGGTCGCCTATCTTTCCGTTCCTGATGAGGTACGCTTCCGACACCGTGAAGACGAAGTCGCCCGTGGCCGGGTTGACCTGACCTCCCCTAAGGCCTTTGGCGTAGAGGCCTTCTTGAGTGTCTGCGATGATGTCTTCTTCCTTGCCGCTGTAGGGGGCTATGAAGGTGTTGGTCATCCTCGGGATGGCTATGTAGCGGTACGACATCCGCCTGCCGTTGCCGGTAAACCGGTGTTTGTCCTTGACCGCGCTCTTTCTGTCGTACATGTAGCTTCTCAGGATCCCGTTTTCAATGAGGACGGTCCTCTGGCCGGGATTTCCCTCGTCGTCCACGCCGTAACTACCCCATTCATTGGGGATGGTCGGGTCGTCGATCGCGGTTACGCATTCCCTGGCGACCCTCTGGCCGATCTTGCCGGCGAAGACAGACGATCCCCGCAGTATGCTGTCGGCTTCAAGGCTGTGGCCACACGCTTCGTGGAAGAGGACACCGCCCCATCCGTTGGTCATGACTACCGTCATGGGGCCCGAAGGCGCGGGCGCCGCGTGCACGTTCACGATCGCCTGTCTTGCTGCTTCCCTTCCCAGGTCTTCCGGGGACTTTATGTCTAGGATCTCGAGGCCCATGGTCTTTCCGATGGTTGCCGTGCCGGTCTGCAGTATGCCGTTCTTCGTGGCCAGGGCGCTCACCGTGAATCTGGACCGGATCACCGAATCCGCCGCCAGCACGCCTTCCGAGTTGGCGATGGTCGTGTTCCTCACTATTTCCAGAAGGCCGGCAGTTACCTGGCTGATCAGTGGATCGTAGGCTCTTGCAGCGCGATCTGCCCTGTGGAGGAACTCGGCCTTCTGGGTCTTCGTCGTCTCCCAGGGGTACTTGGACACGGGGCTTATCAAGGGAACATCGCGGCGGGTGAGGTCGATGGTATAGTCTCCGCGCGCCCCCATGAGGGCCCCTGCCGCTGTACGGGCGGCTTCCAGGAGGTCCCTTTCCTCAAGGCTATCCGTGAAACAGTAAGATGATGTTTCTCCTTTGACGACCCTGATTCCGGCGCCCTTGTCCCGGCCTGAGTTCACGTTCTCTATCTTGCCGTCTTCCATGGTGATCGTCTCGGTGGATGTGTCCTCGACGAACACCTCGGCGAAATCGGCTCCCGTCATCATGGCCGCCTTCAGGACTTTTCTCAGGACTTCTTCAGGAACCAAGCACTGTGCATGGCCTACCCTCAATGACCAAACCTCCCTCCGTTAGTGTCCAACGGTAGCAGATGTTGACTTCGCCGGTTCATTTTGGCACGCGAAGCTTCGCTCCGTAGAACGGATATTCCTTCGCGGAAGCGATCGGAAGGTTCTTGGGCATCGGCGGCTGTGACCGGCCGATCCCAGGGCATCGGCAGGAAAGATTGGTCGTTTCTCCGGACTCGGTGGATGGAACCGGCCGGTGCTCGGCAATTGGACGATGAGATGGGATGGTCACCGGGCATCGGTGGATGCAATCAGCCGGTTCTCGCCGGTCGGAGGATGAGATGGGACGGTCTGCGAGGACTGGCGGACACAGCCGGCTGACCCCAACGCATCGGCGGACAAGATGAGATGGTCTTTGGGAGTCGGTGGACGAAATCGTCCGATTCTCGCCGGTCGGAGGATAGGATGGGCTGGTTGTCGGGAACTGGTGGGTAGAATCGGCCGATTGCCGCCGGTCGGAAGATGGGATGAGATGGTCGTCCGAAACCGGCGGAGAGGATCGGTCTGTTCTTGGCAATTGGGGGATAAGACGGGAGAGTCGTCAGGAATCTGCGGAGATAATCTGACGGTTCCAGCGCATCGGCGGATAAAACCGGACGGTTACCCCGGCAACGGCGGACAGGAGACGATGGTTCCGGGGCAACGGCGGACAGGAGCCGACGGTTCCCGGAGACTGGCCGGCGAAACCATCCGGTGTGGATTGAACGGCGGATGAAGCCCGCGGGTTCACAGCCACCGGCCGGCGAAATCATTCGGTGCGATGCCGAAAAGAGGATGAAACCGGTCACTGCGGCAGCGAAAAGAGGATGAGACCTGCCATTACGACAGTGAGAAGAGGATGAGGCCGGCCGGTGCGACGCCTACGCCGGTTTCACCTTCTCAAGGAGCAGGTCCACGATTTCCCGCAGCGTATCTGGCCTGTACTCTTCGATGCGTCCATTGTCTGCCAGTTCCGACACCAGAGGGTCCAGAGGCAGCGACCCCAGGTAGTCGATTTCCATCTGGGCTGCCATCTTCTCAGCTTTCTTGGGGCCGAAGGGCTCAAGCACCTGCCCACAATGGGGGCATACCAACCATCCCATGTTCTCAACCAGGCCGGCTATAGGCACATCCATCTTCTTGGCCATATTCACGGCCTTCTTTACCACCATTGCCGAGAGATCTTGAGGGGTGGAGACGATCACGACTGAATCCACCGGTAGGGATTGGAGCACTGTGAGAGGCACATCGCCGGTTCCCGGCGGCAGGTCTACGACCATGTAATCCACCTCGCCCCAGAGGACGTCTGACCAGAACTGTTTCACCGCTGCGGCAACGAGCGGCCCCCTCCATATTACAGGCTCGTCTTCCCGCTCCATGAGGAGGTTCAGCGACATAACCCGTATCCCGGAAACTGACTTCTCCGGCACCAGCTGGTCTCCAACCACCGCCGGGATGCCGCTCACACCCAGCATCTTGGGGATGGAAGGACCCGTTATGTCCGCGTCCAGGAGGGCCACCGAAAAACCCCGGCGGGCGATTTCCGCGGCGAGGAGGCAAGATACGGAAGACTTCCCGACACCTCCCTTGCCGCTCATGACCGCGATGACGCGCTTTATGTTGCTGCCGGCAGGTTGAGAGAGCTTTCCGATACCGAAGAGCTGTTCCTGAATGTTGCTCGGACCTTTCTGGGACATGCGCGATCACTCCCGTGTCTGTCTGAGAATATCCGGGACGCTGCATCCCGCCGGGTCATGTAGGCCGCCGGGCGCAACCCTCCAGGACCATGGTAGCCAGCCAGATAGATCCAATTCATCCTTTGCGGCTTTCTTCCTTGTATGCTATACTGACTCCGGATGCAGGCAAGTCGCTAGCCGCAAGCGCTGGAGAAGACGTTTTGGGAGTGGGTTCGAAGCCGAAACCCACTTTTTCATGTTATCGGGGTGATCTCCTTGGGTAGGCGCGAGATCGAAGACATGCTTTTCGCCGACTTTGAGCCCCTCGTGAGGGAAGCGGGGGTAGAGCTCTTAGACGTGGAAATGCTCTCCGAGAACAGGTCCACTGTGCTCAGGGCCACAATCTACAAGCCCGAAGGGATCACTCTGGACGACTGCGTGAAGGCGCAGCACATCCTGAGCGACAGGCTGGACGTGCTAGACCCGATAGAAGGCAGCTATTCCCTCGAAGTATCTTCGCCGGGTCTCGAACGCGTTCTCAGGCGTCCCAAGGAGTTCGAGGTCTTCAAAGGCAAGCCGTGCCAGGTGAGCCTCTTTTCTCCCCAAGACGGCAAGAAGGTCTTTGAGGGGACGCTGGTCGGGCTCGGGACTGGTCCCAACGGAGAGGAGACGGTGGTCCTCGAGGTGGACGTGGATCAAGGACGGTCGCGGAAATCCCGGCGGGGGAAAGACGGCGCCAAGGAGTCGGGTGACAAGCTGGAAGGTGTGGGCGCAGACGCTGAAAGCGCGAGACTGTTTGCCTTCGACCGGAAAAATGTAAGTAAGGTAAGACTTGTATATAGAGATGAGGATTTCAGAAGAGGGCTGGAGTAAGGGGGAGGCGGGAGCCGTGAACGGAGAGGTCCTTGTTGCTCTCAATCAGCTGGAACGGGAGAGGGGCATCTCGGTTGACGACTTGATCGAGGCTCTGGAAGCCGCGCTCTTGTCGGCTTACCGGAAGCACACCGGTACATCCGCCGAGAACGTACGCGTGCACTTCGACCGCCAAACCGGCGCCATCAAGGTGCTCGCGAGACGGCAAGTCGTCGAAGTGGTAAGCGACCCCAAGACCCAGATTTCCTTGGCAGAGGCTTTGGCTAGAGGTCCCGGATACAAGGTCGGAGACGTCATAGAAGAAGAACTGGAGGCTAAGGGCTTCGGCCGCATAGCCGCGCAGACTGCCAAACAAGTCGTCATGGCCAGGCTCCGGGAGAAAGAACGGGGCATGATCTACGAAGAGTTCGCCGAGAGGGAGGGCGACGTCGTAACGGGCCAGGTAGTACGGGTGGAGCGAGGAGTAGTGATTGTGGACTTGGGCCGGGTGGAGGGCTTCATCCTGCCCGGAGAGCAGGTGCGCGGAGAAAAGTACAACGAAAGAGACAGGCTCAAAGCTTATGTCCTTGAAGTGAAAAGAACTCCGAAAGGGCCCCAGATATTCCTTTCTAGGACCCATCCGGGACTCCTGAAGAGGCTCTTTGAACTTGAAGTGCCCGAGATCCGCGACGGGATCGTTGAGATAAGGGCTATAGCCAGGGAAGCGGGCATGCGCTCGAAAGTAGCCGTGAGGGCCGTATTGCCCGAGGTAGACCCCCTCGGCGCTTGCGTGGGGCCGAGAGGAGCCCGGGTCCAGGCGATAAGCCAGGAACTCAGGGGCGAAAGGATCGACATAATCGAGTGGGACGAAGACCCCAGGGTGTTTGTGGCGAACGCACTCAGTCCGGCCAAAGTTATTTCGGTTGACGTGAACCCCGACGAGCGCATAGCCAGGGTGACGGTTGCCGATAACCAGCTTTCTCTGGCCATCGGACGTGACGGCCAGAACGCCCGCCTGGCAGCCAAGCTAACAGGGCTGAAGATCGACATAAAGTCGGACCGCGAAGGCCGTTAGACGTGACGGCGCCTTAGGTCTGGGAACGCCGCCAGACCCTAAAGACCTGCGAGGAGGTTACACGCAAGTATGTGAACTCTCGAGGAGGTGTGAGAGATGCCCAGAAGACTGCCGCAGAGGACTTGCCTGGGCTGTCAGACTATAAGACCCAAGAGGGAAATGATAAGGATCGTCCGCACCCCCGAAGGAAACCTTGTGGTAGACGACACAGGCAAGAAGTCCGGCAGAGGAGCCTATGTGTGCCCGAACCTCGACTGCCTTGAGGCTCTGAGGAAAGGCAAGAGGCTGGAAAGAGCTCTGGAAGTCCCTCCGCCTCCTTCTCTGTTTGAGGAGCTCCGGGAGCGGATCCTGACGATTAGCGACAACCGGAGGTGACCGCTGGATGACGAACCGCATCCGTGTCTATGAGATAGCAAGAGACCTCGGCGTAGATTCGAGGGATGTGATGAATGCCCTGAGCGAGATGGGCATAAGCGTGAAAAACCACATGGCCGCGCTGCCAGATGAGGCCGCAGAGGCGGTTAAGAAGAAGCTCACCGTAGCCCGGGCGCCGACCCAGTCTCAGACTCAATCCCAGACTCAATCCAAGTCCAAGGCCAAGTCCCGGCCTTCCTCACAGCCGGCCAACCCGCCGAGACAGGCGGGAGGCGGGCCAGGGAGCAAGGAACCAAGGCAGGCCCAATCGCCCCAGGGGCCGCAGACTTCTCAATCAAAGCAGCTGCCCCAGACCTCTCAGGCGAAGCAGCCGCCCCAGGCTTCTCAAGGGAAGCAGCAGCACCAGGCCTCTCAGGTGAAGCAGCAGTACGGGAGAGGTCAGGAGCCAGCTCAGGCGTCCGGGCCCCAGAGGCGCGCCGACGCTCCCGTTCAGTCCCAGCAAAGGGGCAGGCACCCGGGGCAGGACGAAAGAGGCCAGGCCAGACGGGCTTCCCAGTACCCGGGCGGCGAGAAGCCGGGCGCCCGCAGGGTGACCCTCCAGGGACCCATCTCGGTCCGTGAGCTCTCCAGCCTGGTTGGAGTCCCCGCCACCAGCATCCTCAGGGCGCTCATGAGCGCCGGGCTCATGCTCAACATAAACCAGAACGTCCCCCTCGAAGTGGCCGCCAAGATCGCCGAGAAACTGGGCTGCGTGGTGACCATCAAGGAGCCCGAGAAAACCCTCGAAGAGATAATCGCCGGCGAGCTCCAGAAAGAAGACGACCCCGAGGTCTCGGTCCCGCGTCCTCCGGTTGTCACGGTCATGGGTCATGTCGACCACGGGAAGACCTCCCTGCTTGACGCGATAAGGCATACCAATGTAACCGCCAAGGAAGCCGGCGGCATAACCCAGCACATCGGAGCCTCCGTGGTTGAACACGAAGGAAACAAGATAATCTTCCTCGACACTCCCGGCCACGAGGCATTCACCGCCATGAGGGCGAGGGGCGCGAAAGTCACCGACGTGGCTGTGCTCGTGGTGGCCGCCGATGACGGCGTCATGCCTCAGACCGTGGAGGCCATAAACCACGCCAAGGCCGCGGGCGTACCCATAGTCGTCGCCCTCAACAAGATGGATAAGCCCGGGATTAGGCCCGACAGGGTCAAGCAACAGCTTTCGGAACTGGGCCTCGTCCCCGAAGAATGGGGTGGCGACACCGTCGTGGTGCCCGTCTCCGCCAAGACCGGGGAAGGCGTGGATGACCTCCTGGAGATGATCGTCTTGGTAGCCGAGCTCCAGGAGCTCAAGACCGACCCCACCAGGAAAGGCCGGGGCTATATCATCGAGTCCCAGATGGACAAAGGCCGGGGCCCGGTAGCCACGGCTATCATAAGGTCGGGCGTCCTCAAGGTGGGCGACGTGATCATCACCGACACCACCTGGGGCCGCATACGCGCGATGTTCGATTCTCGAGGGAAGCCGGTGAAAAAGGCCACCCCTGCGACTCCGGTGGAGATCATCGGTCTGGAAGAAGTGCCTCAGGCCGGGGATATGTTCCTGGTCGTGGATGACGAAAAGATCGCCCGAGAGGTAAGCGAGAAGAGGAAAGAGGCCAGGAGGGCCCAGGAGCTCGAGTCCACCCACACCATGACTTTGGAGCAGCTCTTCAAGCGCCAGGAGGAAGGGGAAAAGACAGAGTTCTCGGTCATCGTAAAGAGCGACGTGCAGGGCTCTCTAGAAGCCATCTTGCAGGCCCTCGGGAAGATAAAGAGCGACGAAGTCAGGCTCCAGATAATCCACTCGGGAGTTGGGCCGGTCATCGAGTCCGATGTCATGCTCGCCAAAGCGTCGGGCAACGCGAGGATTCTAGGGTTCAACGTGCGTCCTGAGCCGGGCGCCAGGAACCTCGCCGAGGAGCTGGGGATAGAGATCCACACATACCGCGTGATATATGATCTCTTGGACGATGTGGACGCGATGGTCAAAGGGCTTCTCAAGCCCAAGACCGAAGAGGTCCTCCTCGGAAGGGCCGAAGTCAGGCAGACATTCCACGTGCCTAAGGTCGGCACCGTCGCCGGTTGCTATGTCCTGGAGGGCAAGGTCACCCGCCAGGGTTCCGTGAGGCTCGTAAGGGACGGCTCCATCGTTTACGAAGGAAAGATGGCTTCCCTGCGCAGGTTCAAGGATGACGTAGCGGAAGTGAGCGCCGGTTACGAGTGCGGGATCGGCCTCGAGAGGTTCCAGGACATAAAGCCCGGAGATGTGATCGAGGTCTTCACAGTGAGGGAAGTCCCGCGTACCTAGGATAAGTATCGAAGCGGGGTGGTATTTGTGTCACAGAGACAGGAAAGAGTTGCCGCAGTCGTCAGGGAGGTTGTCTCCGACCTCCTCTCGACGAGGATAAAGGACCCGCGGATAGGGTTTACCAGCGTGGTTAAGGTTGAAGTGACCAAAGACTTGTCCCTCGCCAAAGTATACGTGAGCGTGTTTGGGTCTCAGGAAGACAAAGAGCGGACCATGGAAGGTCTCACGAGCGCCCAGGGGCTCATCAGGTCTGAAGTGGGCAAGGCCCTGGGGATACGGCACACCCCTGAGGTCCAGTTTGTCCTCGATGAAGGCATAGAGCACAGCATCCGGGTGTCGAAACTGCTGGATGAGATAAAGAGGAGCGAGGAAGGGGAAAAGCGGTGAATTCGTCGCCGCCCTTGGTCGAAGAACGGCTTTCCGAGATAAGAAGGGTTATTGAAGAGCACCGGAGTTTCGTGCTCCTCGAACACCACAAGCCCGACGGCGACTGCATAGGTTCAGGGCTTGCTCTCGTGCAGGCCTTGAGGGGCCTGGGGAAGCAGGCCCTCCTCGTATCCGAGGACCCTCATCCGGCCGTGTACGACTTCCTCCCGGGTAGGGAGTTCCACACCCGGTCCCAGTACATTGCGCCTGAAGACTACAAGGCCGAAGTCGCCATATTCATCGACTGCACCGATCCTGAGAGGACCGGGCGGGCCATCGAGCTCGCGCGAGACACCATCTGGATAAACATCGACCACCACGTGTCCAACACGGGTTTCGGGGACCTTAGCCTCGTGGTCCCTGAGGCCGCGGCTACCGGGGAGATCGTCTACAGGCTCTTGCTTTACATGCGGGTTCCCATAACCAAAGAGATCGCCACCTGCCTCTACGCAGCGATAGCCACCGACACCGGCGGGTTCAGGTACCAGAACACCACGGCAGAGACATTCGAGATAGCCGGCGCGCTTGTCGGGTATGGGGCGAGCCCGTGGGAAGTCGCTGAGCAGGTTTTTGAGACACGCACCGTTTCGTCGGTCCTGCTCCTCGCGAAAGCCCTCGGGACGCTGAAACTTCACCGGGGCGGTAAGCTGGCCACCGTCGCCGTGACCCGGGAGATGATGGCCCAAGCCGGGGCTTCCCCCGACGACACGGAAGGCATAATAAGTTACCCGCGCTCAATATCGGGCGTGGAGGTTTCCTTGCTTTTCCGTGAGATGGAGGACGGCAGCGGCTTCCACGTCAGCTTCAGGTCTCGCTTGAAGGTGGACGTCTCGAAGGTGGCCGTGAAACTCGGAGGCGGCGGGCACCCGCGGGCCGCGGGCGCCTACGTGAAAGGCACTCTCGAGGAAGTTACCCAGAAAGTCCTGGCCATCTTGGACGAGCTGGACGTATGGACGGATTCCTGAACGTGCTCAAACCTCGCGGCAAAACGTCCCACGATGTGGTCGCCGCTGTGAGAAGAATTCTTCGCGAAGACGGTGTCGGCCACCTGGGGACCCTGGACCCTCTGGCGGTCGGCGTCTTGCCTCTTGTGGTTGGGTCTTACAGACGCCTCGCCGAGTACTTCATGGTTGAGGACAAGCGTTACCTCGCCGAGTTTACCTTCGGCCTCAGGACAGACACGGGAGATACGGACGGAAAGGTAGAGTCCGAGGTAGACGCTTCCTACGTAACGAGGGAAAAGGTCGAGGCGCTCCTCGGCGCCTACCGTGGCCGGATTAAGCAAGTGCCTCCGGCATACTCCGCGCTCAAAGTCGGCGGAGTGAGGATGGTCGACCTCGCGAGGAAAGGCGTCATGCCTCCCCGCAAGGCACGGGAAGTTTTGGTCCACAGCCTCTCTCTCGTGGCCTGGAAAGAAGGCAGGCACCCGAGGGGGCTTTTCGACATGACGGTGGGGAAAGGCACCTACGTGAGGTCCATCGCCGAGTCCCTTGGGGACGACTTGGGCTGCGGAGCGGCAGTGTCTTACCTCCTTCGTTCCAGGAGCGGCAGGTTTGAGATGAAGGACGCCCTCACGCTGGGAGAGATCCAGGAGCTGGTGGCGAGGGAAGGAAAGAAGCGTGTTTTCTCGGATCCCCTTGGCGTCCTGCCCGGCGTGTATCCTCTGGTTCGGGTGCTTCCCGCGGCGCTCGGGAAGATCGCGAACGGAGCGCCCCTTGGAGAGTCTGACTTCCAAGGCGGCATCCCCGATTCCCTATGCGGAAAAACGGTCATGGTCCTATCGCCGGAGAACGGTTTTGAGACTAAAATAGTCGCCGTGGTGCGTCCCGATGATAGGGGCAAGGTATCCTACGAAAAAGTGCTGTACAGAGAAACAAGATCGGTCTGAAAGACGGTGTAGACGTGGAACTTCTCGTAATGCGCGACGGAGAACTTGACAGGGCACTCTCTCCCGAAGGAGTCGTGGCGGCTATCGGAGTATTCGACGGGTTTCACCTCGGACACCAGGCCCTCCTTGCCGAAGCCCGGCGGCTGAGCGCGGAGATGGGGTATCCGGTCCTGCTCATGACTTTCCATCCCCACCCACGCACTTTGACCGGCAATTCAGGAGGCCACGAGAAGCTCCTCACGCCCCTCCATGAAAAAGTTCTCCTGGCCGAGGACTTCGGTGCCGAGTATTTCCTGGTAGTGGAGTTCACCCCGAAGCTTGCGTCCACGGGGCCTTTCGAATTTGTCGCCGAGTACCTTGTTGGACGGGTGAGGGCCCGGCACGTGGTATGCGGCTTCAACTTCACGTTTGGCCATAAGGGTAGCGGTACCGCGAAGGACCTCGCCCGCTGGGGCGAGGAAATGGGCTTCGGCGTCACCGTGGTCCCGCCCTGCGAAGCCGGAGGCGAGATAGTCTCCAGCACCAAGATAAGGGACGCCCTGGAAAGGGGCGACGTCTCTCGCGCGGCCAGGCTCCTGGGGAGGCCTTATTGCTTGACCGGACGGGTGACCCATGGGGACGGAAGGGGACGCCTCTTGGGTATCCCGACGTCCAACGTCTCGGCACCGGAAGACAAGCTGGTCCCGGCGAACGGAGTTTACGCGGCTTATGCCCGGTTTCTCCGGGAAGAGACCTTGGATATGCTTCCTTCCGTCGTCAACGTCGGAACCCGTCCCACTTTCAACGGGCAGGAAGTGAGGGTCGAATGCCATATCCCAGGCTTCCATGGAAGCCTCTACGGAAGCAATATGCAGGTCCTCTTTTTGGAGCGTATAAGGGATGAACGGCGTTTCCCCGACGCATCCTCTCTAAGGGACGAGGTGCTGAGAGACATAGCTTTCCTGGAGTCACGTATTGAGCCCGGAGGGGCTTGGCTCAAGGAACATTCGTTTACACTGCCCGGGGGCTATGATAGAATTCTCCAGACAAATCTACCTTGAGGCTAGGTTTCACGCGCCTCCGGCGTGTCACTTGGCTCAAGGCATATTCGATCCAATGGAGGTGCCTCACTTGACACTGCAGGCAGATCGCAAGAAGAGCATTATCGAGCAGTACAGGATCCACGAAACTGACACGGGTTCGCCCGAGGTCCAGATCGCTCTCCTCACCGAGAGGATCAATTACCTCACTGAGCACCTCAAGGTGCACAAGAAAGACCACCACTCGAGGCGCGGGCTGCTCAAGATGGTCGGCCAGCGTCGCGGCCTGCTTAACTACCTGAGCCGCACCGACCCAGCACGTTATCGGGCTATTGTGGAGAAACTCGGATTGAGAGGCTAGGGCGGGCCGAAAGGAGTGTGCCTTATTGGAAGGACCCAGGATATTTTCGTGTGAGCTCGGTGGCCGCACCCTGTCCCTGGAATTCGGGAAGGTAGCCAAACAAGCCAACGGTTCCGTGCTTGTGAGGTACGGCGATACCGTGGTGCTCGCCACGGCCACGGCGTCGAAAGAGCCCAGGGAGGGAGTTGACTTCTTCCCTCTCACCGTTGACGTTGAGGAAAGGCTTTACGCCGTGGGGCGGATCCCCGGAAGCTGGGGACGGAGGGAAGGACGCCCGCCCGAGAAGGCGATCCTCCAGGCCAGGGTAACGGACCGCCCTATACGCCCGCTCTTTCCCAAAGGTCTCAGAAACGAAGTTCAAGTCGTCGTGATGCCCCTTTCCATCGATCACGACAACTCCCCTGAGATCGCGGGGATGATCGGCGCTTCGGCGGCCCTCACCGTGAGCGACATACCCTGGAACGGGCCCATCGGCGCCGTCGAGGTCGGGCTCGTAGATGGGCAGTTCGTGATCAATCCGACGGTGAAGGAATCGGAGAGGAGCGATCTTCACCTCACGGTAGCCGGCACCAAAGAAGCCGTGCTCATGGTGGAAGCGGGGGCCAACCAGGTACCCGAAGACGTGATGGTGGACGCCATCATGTACGGCCATGAGGCGATACGGGAGATCTGCGAGTTCCTCGAAGGGATCCGGGAGGAGATCGGCAAGCCTAAGTTTGAGCCGGTGCTCTTCCTGCCGGGCGAAGACGTGGTGGCGAGGGTTTCTGAGATAGCCACGCCCAAGATCAGGGAAGCCATAATGGTCGAGGAGAAGCTTTCCAGGGAGTCTGCCATCGAGGAGATCCTCAAGGAAGTCCACGCTGAACTGGCCGAAGAGTTCCCCGAGAGAGAAAGCGAGATAGCGGAAGCGTTCCACGCGGTCCTGAAGGCGGAAGTCCGCAGCATGATCCTGGAGCAAGGTAGGCGCCCCGACGGGCGGCGGCCTGACGAGATAAGGCCGATCAGCTGCGAAGTTGCCCTCCTCCCGAGGGTGCACGGTTCCGCGCTCTTCACCAGGGGACAGACCCAGGTCCTGAGCGTCGCGACCTTGGGCGCCAAGGGAGACATCCAGGAGCTGGATACGACCGGCATAGAGGAAACCAAGAGGTACCTGCACCACTACAACTTCCCGCCCTACTCTACCGGTGAGACGAGGCCCCTCAGGGGTCCGGGCAGAAGGGAGATCGGGCACGGAGCCCTAGCCGAAAGGGCGCTCCTTCCGGTGGTACCCAGCGAAGAGGAGTTCCCCTACACTATCCGCGTGGTGTCCGAGGTGCTTGAGTCCAACGGTTCCACGTCTATGGCTTCGGTGTGCGGGAGCACACTGTCGCTCATGGATGCCGGCGTACCCATAAAGGCCCCTGTTGCCGGGATAGCCATGGGCCTCATCAAGGAAGAAGACAAGATGGAGGTCCTCACGGACATCCAGGGCATGGAAGACGCCTTGGGCGATATGGACTTCAAGGTCGCGGGCACCAGAGAGGGCGTTACCGCCCTGCAGATGGACATCAAGATCGCCGGGGTGAGCAGGGAAATCCTGACCAAGGCCCTTGAGAGGGCCAAGAAGGCCAGGCTCTTCATCTTGGACAAAATGCAGGCGGTCCTCCCCGCGCCGAGAGAGAAGCTGTCCGACTACGCCCCGCGCATGCTGGTCCTTAACATAGACCCCGAGAAGATACGGGACGTAATCGGCCCGGGCGGCAAGACGATAAACAAGATCACCACCGAAACCGGCGTGAAGATAGATATCGAGCAGGACGGTAGGGTGTTCATCGCCGCTCCCGACCTAGAGAGCGGAGAGAGGGCCAAAGAGATCGTCGAGAGCCTCACCCAGGACATCGAGGTGGGACGGACCTACAAGGGGAAAGTGACCCGTCTTACCTCGTTCGGAGCCTTCGTAGAAGTGCTCCCCGGCAAGGAGGGTCTCGTAAGGACTTCCGAGGCTGCCCTTGGGAGCGTGAAGAGGATCGAAGACGTAATGAACGTGGGCGACGAGGTCCTCGTGAAAGTCATCGAGATCGACCACATGGGCCGGGTGAACCTCTCCAGGCGACAAGCCCTGGGCGGATCTCCCGCGATCAGAGATCCTCGCGCCGAGAGGAACCCGGGCCGGGATAGCCGCGGTGACAGAAAACCCGCCGCTCGGAAGGATAATCCTCGAGGCGGCCGGGACAGGGATAGATGGTACTGAGTTGAGGCTTGGCATCCACGTCTCAATAGCGGGCGGCATGGCCAGAATGGCCAGGACCGCCTTGGAACTCGGTTGTGAGACAGTCCAGATTTTCTCCAGGAGTCCTAGAGGAGGGAAGGCCAAAGAGCTTTCCCTTCCGGACGTGGAGAAAATGAGAAGCGTCCTCGAAGAAGGCGGGATCTACCCGCTCGTTGTACATATCCCCTATTATGTGAACCTTGCTTCCGACGACCCCGACACCAGGAGCTACTCCATAGATGTCCTCGTGGAAGACCTTAGGAGGACAGAGGTCTTAGGCGGGAAGTACCTCGTGACCCACGTGGGGCACAGGCGGAAAGAGGAGCCGCCCGAGTCCGCGGATGCCCTCGCGAGAGTCTACACGAGCCTGGAAGAGGCGCTTGGACGATACGATGGGCCGGTCAGGATCCTCCTCGAGAACACCTCCGGAATGGGGAGAGAGATAGGATACACCTTTGAGGCCCTCGGCGCTCTGGTCAGGAGCTTTCCCGAGAGTCAAGTGGGCGCCTGCCTGGATACGGCCCACGCTTTTGCCGCGGGATACGATTGGACCGAGCCCGACGGAGTGCGGAAGATTCTGACATATTTCGATAGACATGTCGGATTGTCGAGGCTGGGCGCGATGCACCTAAACGACGCGAAGGGGACTTTGGGCGGCCGGCTGGACAGGCATGCCCACATAGGCCAAGGAAACCTGGGTGAGGAGACATTCAGACGCATCCTCACGTCCGACCTTCTCCCGGATGACCTTCCTGGCCTGCTTGAGACGCCGATTGATGACTATGGGGACGATCTTTCCAACATGAAGAAGATCCGTTCCCTGCGCGACTCTTAGCGGAATTTTTGGAAGTGCTCTAGCAGCGGTTTGTCTGCGTTTTGCCAGATAGACGCCATGTTAGAAATCCTGTCGATACCTCTTTCCAGTTTCGACAGGCTCCGTTTATAATCGGTTTGCCGCGACCTTCCATCTCAAGCGAAGCGGATGGTTACCAGGAAGCGGCAGAAGTATCAGAGTAGGGAGGGTCCGCTCGTAAACATCAGCGAAGAGGATCTTCGGAGGGAGATCGAAGCCCTCAGGTGCCAGCTGAACGAGAAGGTCGGAGACCGATACAATAGAGCGAAGATACAAGCGGCTGGCACGGACAGCGCTCGCCTGGACGATCTTATCTATAAGTGGTTAAGCCTTCACTACCAAGCAGAAAAAAGAGACTCCAGGTGAGAAACTCTGCAGGCAAAAATGCCTGCTTTTGTTTCTAGCCCGGAAAGCCTTCTTACAAGCGATTTCTCCCCACCGGAATTATGGGCGCCAGGATGGCCAAGCAGATCGAGAAAAGCGCCACCGGATCGAACTGCGTACCCCAGATCGTCGCCTGCATTGGGACGGGCACTTTGAGGAACTCGGCCATCGCCGAAAGGGCCAGGTAGACACCTCCTGCCACCGCCACGAAATCCTTTATGGCCTCGGCCAGCGGAGAAGACCTTTCTTCAATTGACGTCTTGCGCGCTCTTACCGCCATTATACGGTTTACCCTTATGGCCATGGAGACGTAAACCGCTACGATGACCAGGAGTATAGCCAAGATGGCGTTCCACACCGGGCGTTCACCCCCTACTTGTACTTATGGCCTTGCGGGAACGTTTATGATTGTCCGGCCCCGCCAGGTGAATCCCACGCCCGCCCGAAGGAGAGACTAGGCGAGAGATCGAGTTCGGAGGTGTGAGTATGGCAAAAACCGTGTTGGGAGTTTTCGATTCGATCGAGCAAGCCGAAAGGGCGGCCGACGAGCTGCAAAGGAGGGGGTTTGACCGGAACGAGATCTCTATAGTGGCCAAGGAGAGCTCGGCGAGGTCAGACCGTGAAGGCCGGGGCGAGACCACGATGATGTCCGATATATCCGGCGGCGTCGCTACCGGCGGCGCTATCGGCGGGGTGGCCGGGCTCCTGGCGGGCGCAGGCGCCCTGGCGATACCGGGTCTCGGGCCGCTTGTGGCGGCAGGACCGATAGCGGGGGCCTTGAGCGGGGCCGTGACGGGCGGCATCGCAGGCGGGCTCATCGACTGGGGTATTCCCGAAGAGTCGGGGCGGCGCTATGAAAACAGGGTCAAGGAAGGCAAGATCGTAGCCGCCGTGAGGACCCGCGACGACAAGGTCGAAGACGCAGCGGACATCTTGAGGCGGAACGGAGCGTACGACGTGGAGACCCACTAAGGCGGATAAGGCCACCGGGCGGCCTGTGGAGGCCGCCCATTATTCTTGCGATTTCCCTTTGCTGGCACGGGCAGGCAAGACAGGCTATACTAGTTAACTGGTGATAACAGCATGGCAAGACAAGTAAATCTCATACCCTTAGGCGGCCTCGGAGAGATCGGAAAGAACCTCATGGTGGTCGAAACCGAATCCGATGCGATCGCGATTGACTGTGGGCTATCCTTTCCCGAGAACGACATGCCTGGCATCGATTTCGTCATCCCCGATGTCTCTTACTTGATAGAGCGCAAAGATCGCGTCCGGGGAATAGTCCTTACCCACGGGCATGAAGACCACGTCGGGGCTCTCCCTTTTGTCCTTAAGGACCTAAACGTCCCGGTTTACGGTACCCGCCTCACTCTTGGACTCGCCAGGAGAAAACTGGACGAGAACTACGAAGGTGAAGTTGACTTCAGGGTGTTTGAACCGGGCGACCTCATCGATTTCGGCTCGGTACAGGTCGAACCTTTCCGGGTAACCCATTCGGTCTCAGATTCGGTAGGGCTCATACTCCGCACCCCCGCCGGCACGATAATACACACCGGTGACTTCAAGCTGGACCAGACTCCCGTAGACGGAGAGCCTACCGATTATTCACGGCTGGCCCGCGCCGGCGACGAAGGGGTCCTGGCCCTGCTTTCGGACAGCACCCACGCGGACCGTCCGGGGTTCACTCCCTCCGAGCGGATGGTCGGCGAATCCCTTGACCGCGTATTTCAGAAGGCAACGGGAAGGATCATAATCACTACCTTCGCCTCCAACGTACCCAGGATCCAGCAAGTGATCGACGTAGCCTACAAGCACGGCCGCAAGGTGTGCGTCATAGGCCGCAGCATGGAGATGGTGGTGGAAGTCGCCCTCAGCATGGGATACCTCCGCGCTCCCTTGGGTACTCTCGTGGACGCCGAAGACCTAAGCAAGTATCCCCACTCCAAGATAGTCCTCCTGACCACGGGAAGCCAGGGCGAGCCCCTGTCGGCGCTCGCGAGGATGTCGTGCAGGGAGCACAGGAAGGTGGAGATCATCGAAGGAGACCTGGTGATCATGGCCGCGTCTCCCGTCCCGGGGAACGAGACGATGGTGTCCAAGGTGGTCGACAACCTCTTCAGGTGCGGGGCCGACGTGATCTATGAACCCGAGTCGGGAGTCCACGTCTCGGGCCATTCCAGCCAGGAAGAGCTCAAGATGATGCTGAACCTGACGAGGCCCAGGTACTTTATCCCCATCCACGGCGAGTACCGCCACCTCATCAAGCACGCCCAGCTGGCCGTGGCCACCGGGGTCCCGCCGTCCAACGTGCTCATCGGGGAAAACGGCACGATCTTCTCACTCTCTCCTGAACGGTGCCAGATCCTCGGCCTCATCCAGACCAAGAACATCATGGTCGACTCGAGCGGGGTGGGAGAGATCGGGGATCCCGTCCTCAAAGAGCGCAAGTACCTGAGCGACTCCGGGGCTATCTTCGTAAGCTGCGTGGTCTCCGGAACCACGGGGGCGCTCCTCCAGGAGCCTTCGGTGAAAAGCGCCGGCTTCATGAAGAGCCTGCGGGGCGAGGCTCTCCTCACGGAGACCGCCGTCCGCATAAAGGACTACTTCGAATCCCTGCCGTCGACGGCCCTTTCCAAGCGGGAGTTCGTCGAGGAAGAGATCGCATCTCTAGTAGGGCGATTCGTGCGGAACGAGACGGGCAGAAGACCGGTGGTCGTGTGTTCGGTGAGCGTCGTGTAGGATTTCCCGCATGACGGCAGCGAATAACTGGAGGACGAGCCGGAGGTGTTAGATTGAGCCTGCGAATTATCGCCGGTCCGGCCGGATCCGGTAAGACGACCTGCGTAACCGCCGAGATCGTGGATGAGCTCTTGCGCCGCAGGAAGGAAGGCTCTTTCTTCGCCGGTCCTCCCGTCCTCCTCATAGTGCCCGACCAAGCGACCTACCTCATGGAGCGGAAGATCCTTGAGGACCCACGCGTGAGAGGGTTTTTCGACCTCCACATCCTCAGCTTCCGCAGGCTTTGCATGAAAGTACTCGAGGAATGCGGAGGGGTTTCCCTTCCCTTCATCACCCAGGTGGGACGGAGCATGGCCATCCAGTCGGTCCTATGGGAGCACAAGGACAAGCTCACGGTTTTCGCCCCCATGGTCGACCTACCTGGGTTTCGTGAGACCCTCGGGAGGACGCTCCAGGAGCTCTCCATGTACGAAGTAACCCCCAAAGACCTCGCGCCGGCTGGCGGGGGCACATCCCGGCTGCCTTACCTCGAGCAAAAAGTCCACGACCTCCAGATAGTGTTTGAAGCGTACAAGCGGTTCCTCGCCGGAAGGTTTTTCGACCCGGAAGACTACCTGGAGATGGCCGCTGTGAGGATCCCGGAGTCCTCGTTCGTTAGGGGCGCCGCCGTATGGGTCGACGGCTTTTCGGGCTTCACTCCGAAAGAGTACAAGGTTCTGGGGGCGATAATGGGATCGGCTGAGCGCATGAGCGTGGCTCTCTGCCTGGATAGGCAGGAGCTCTCGAGACCGGTCTCGGAGTCTTCCCTGTTCCATCCCACGCGCCAGGTGTACGAGAAACTCGTGGCCATGGCGCGGGATCAGGGCATCCCGGTGGAGCCCATGGTCTACCTCGGGGAGGGAGAAACCCTGCCCAGGTTCCGTGGGTCGCCTGACCTCGCGAGGCTGGAAGAGGCCATCAGGCTCTCGTGGGAAGGACAAGCCCCCTCGCGCGGCGAGGCGCCCCAGCCGGCGCCTTCCTGGGACGCGCCGGAAAGACGCGGTGTGGTCTTGGTTTCGGCCACCAACCCCCTGGCCGAGGTGGAGTTTGTTGCCAGGGAGATCATAAAGCTCGTCAGAGACGAAGGGCTACGCTACAGGGACATAACGGTAGAGGCCCGGGATCTTGAGGCGTACGCAGACCTCGTCGAACTCGTGTTTTCAGACCACGAGATACCCTTCTTCCTGGACAGGAAACGTTCCCTGTCCCACCATCCTCTGTCGGAGCTGGTGAGGTCTTCTCTGGAAGTGGTGACCGGGTCGTTCCCCTCGGAGAGCGTCTTCCGCTACCTGAAGACCGACCTCGTGCCCATCGAGCGTGAGGCCGTGGACAGGTTGGAAAACTACGTTCTGGCCCACGGGATCCGGGGAGAGATGTGGATATCCGAGGAACCATGGAGCTACCGGAAAAAGTCTTTGGCGGGGGATGAGGAAGATCTCCCGGAGGATGAAGACGCAGAGTTCGCCGAGAGCGCGAGACGCAAGGCCGTGGAACACCTCCAGAAGTTCTTCAGGCGGCTCTCGGGGAAAACGGGCGTTACCGCCAGGGAGATCTCGCGGGCCATCTACGACCTCCTCATAGACCTCGGCGTCCCCGGGACGCTGGAAAAGTGGCAGGATGCCGCCGAGGAGGCCGGCAGTCTGGCGGAAGCCCAGGACCATGCCGGGATCTGGGACAAGGTGATGGAGATCCTGGAGCAGGCCGAAGAGATCCTGGGAGACCGTGAGGTAGACCTGAGAACCTACGCTGTCCTGGTTGAGGCCGGACTGGAAGACGTGCGCCTGGGCGTCATCCCGCCGTCTCTGGACCAGGTCCTGGTCGGGTCGATCGACCGTTCAAGGCAGCCCGATTGCAAGGTCACGTTCCTCATAGGCGCCCTGGCAGGCGTGTTCCCGAAGAGGCAGTCTGAGGACTCGGTTTTCACCGACGACGAGCGGGCCTACCTCTCGGAAAAGGGCATAGAGCTGGAGCCCGATTCCAAAATCCGGCAGCTCCACGAGCAGTATCTCGCCTACATAGCCTTGAGCAGGCCTTCTATTAGGCTTTACATATCTTACCCTCTGGGTGACGCGGAGGGCAAAGCCCAGACCCCTTCCCACATAATCGGGACGATAAAGGGGCTCCTCCCCGGTCTCCCGGAGGTGAACGCCGGCCTGGAGCCGCCCGGCAGGTGGCCGGACGACCTGGATTACGTGGTGCCGGCGCGGGCGCGGGGGACGGCGGCGCGGAGGCTTTCTCTCGTACGGCAGGGTCTCCGGGCCGGCGATGCTTGGGTTGAGACGTATCGCTGGCTCATAGAGCCGGAGCGGCTGGATACTTCGCGGGCGGTCCTCAAATCCCTGTCTTTCACCAACAAGCTGGAGCCCCTGGACAGGTCGCTTGTGCGGAAGCTCTACGGGAGCGAGATGCTGACGAGCGTATCCAGGCTGGAGAGGTTTGGCGCCTGCCCCTTCTACCATTTCGCTTCCGATGGATTGAGACTCAGAGAGAGGGACATCTACCGGCTCGAGCCCGAGGATGCGGGCACATTCCTCCACAGCGCGATGAAGGAGTTCATAGACACCCTCAATTCGTCGGGGAAGAGCTGGGATAGCCTCACCGAAAGCGACATCATCTCCCTCTCTCACTCGGTCGTGGACAGGCTCCTTCCGGAAGTAAGAGGGGAGCTCTTCATGAGCTCGGCCCGGTACCGCTATGTGGCGGAGGTCCTCAGGCGGATCGTCGGGAGGGCAGCGGTGGTCACGGCGGAGCACATGAAGAGGGGCCGGTTCCGGCCGCTCAGCACCGAAGTGAAGTTTGGGATGGAAGGCGGGCTTCCGCCCTTCAGGATAAAGGCGGGGCCGAAGGAAGAAGTCCTCCTCCGGGGGCAGATTGACAGGATAGACGTAGGTTTCGCGGAGGGCAGGCCTTATATAAGGATAGTGGACTACAAGTCCTCCAAGAGAACCCTTGACCTCGTCGAGGTCTGGAACGGCCTTTCCCTCCAGCTCCTCGTCTACCTGATTGTGGCCCTCGAGAGCTGGCCCTTCATCGCGGACGCGGCCAAGGCCATATCCGGCCTTGCCGGACCGGGAGATGGACGGGGCTCCGGGCCCGGCGACAAGCCTCTTCCCGCCGGTGCCCTCTACTTCACCTTGCGCGACCCCCTGATAGCTGAGAAGGGGCCTGTCGCCAGGGAAGTGTCTGAGAGGAAGATAATCAAGGAGCTCCGGACGACAGGCCTCCTTGTAGATGACCTAGGGGTCCTCAGGATCATGGATTCCCTGAGCAGCGGGCATTCGGATATCATCCCCGTGATGTTCACGTCGAAAGGCGTAGGCGGTAAGTCTTCCGTGGCCCGGCTGGAAGATTTCGAGGCCCTCCTCAGGCACGTGAAACGCAAGGTCGGGGAGATGTGCCGGAGGATATTCGCGGGCGACATAGAGATCGCGCCCTTCCGCCGGGGCGAGGTGAGGGCCTGTACTTTCTGCCCGTACGGGCCGCTGTGCTGGTTCGACGTATTGCTCCCGGGAAACAGGTACAGGGTCATCGCGCCGCCGCCCGGAGGCATCTGGCAGGAGATCCGGGGAGGAGGTGGCGTGGATGGCTGACGCGGTTTGGACTAAGGAGCAGGAGCTTGCCATAACTTTCTCCGGGAAAAACGTGCTCGTCTCGGCCGCGGCCGGGGCCGGGAAGACGTCGGTCCTGGTCGAGCGCATCATCCGCAGGGTGCTGTCTCTGGAAGATCCCCTGGATCTCGGGAGGCTTCTGGTCGTCACTTTCACAGAGAAAGCTGCCGCGGAGATGAAAGAGAGGATACGGTCTGCCCTTGAGGAGGCCCTAAGGAAGGCTCCGGAAAACCCCCGCGTCAGGTACCAGCTTGCCCTCCTCGACAGGGCCCAGATATCGACGATCCACTCTTTCTGCCTTCGCGTGCTGCGGAGGTACTACTTCAAAGTGAACCTGGACCCGTCTTTCAGGGTCCTGGATGAGAACGAAGCCGAACTCATGAGGATGGAGACCTTGGACGGGCTGTTCGAGGACCTCTACGACGATCCCAGCCAAAGGGGCGAAGTCTTCCGCTCGCTGGTAGCAAGCTTCGGCGGAAAGGCCTTTGACGAAGGGTTCAAGTCCACGGTGCTGAGGCTCCACAGCTTCGCCCTCACGCTTCCTTCTATGGGCGGCTTCCTGCAGATGGCCAGGGAAAGGGCTACAGGCAGGGACCTCACTTGGCTACCTCCCCTGGCGAGACGCGCCCTTAAAGACGTAAGGCGGGCTAAGGCTTTGGTTCAGGAAGCCATCGAGATATGCGGGAGGCCGGGCGGGCCGGGGGCCTACCTCAAGGCCCTCCGGGACGATCTAACCCTTTTCTCAGAGGCCGGAGTGTGGCTAGAAGGCCTCCTCAAAGAGGCGGAAGAAGCGGTAGCCAAGGGGAGCGGCCTGACAGACGCCTTGCGGGAAATAGCCGCGGGAACCTCTTCGTGCCTCTTGTCGGCATCCTTCACGAGGCTCTCCGCCGCCCGAGACTGCGACCCGGGACTTAGGGAAGAGGCCGCTTCCCTGAGGAACCTCGCAAAGGATGTTTTCTCCGGGGTGAAGGAATACGCGTTCACGAGGCCTCTTGACGAGGTTGTTGCCGAGATGGCCGTAGTGGCGCCCCTTATATCAGGCCTGTGCGACATCGTGGAGGAACTGGACAGACGCTATACGGCCGCGAAGCGAGAGCGGGGCGGAGTGGATTTTTCGGACCTCGAGAGGTATTGCCTCCAGGTGCTCGAGATGGACGGCGGAAAGATCGCCGGAGACGTGAGAAAGGAGTTCGACTGGCTCCTCATCGATGAGTACCAGGACACGAACCCCCTCCAGGAGAGGATCCTCACCTTGGTTTCCAGGGTAAGCCCTACCTCGGGAAATGTTTTCATGGTGGGAGACGTCAAGCAGAGCATCTACCGGTTCAGGCTCGCCGAACCGGCCCTTTTCCTGGAGAAACTGAGGTCATATGTCCCTTGCGGGAGCCCGGGGGAGGAGAAGTCACCGGGCGTCCGCATAGACCTGACCAGGAATTTCAGGAGCAGGTCCCAGGTGCTTGAGGCGGTAAACGCCATCTTCTCGGATATTATGAAGGAAGACCTGGCGGGGATAGACTACAGGGATGGTCACGAACTCCTTCCCGGAGCGACATACCCGCCGTCAGGAGGCGAGCACAGCGTGGAGCTACACCTCGTCGAGCGGCTCGCCCAGTCTGCTCAAGAGGAAAATAGCGACGAGGACACCTACGACGGCGGGCAAGGCGAGGCAGGTCTTCCCGGTTCACCGGCGGGGTCATCGGGGGACATGGAGGAGTATGAGGCCCTGGAGAAAGAAGCTCTTGTGGCCGCCCGTCGCATTAAGGAAATGGTGGATCCACGAAATCCCCTTATGGTATGGGATCCAAAGACCAAGACGAGCCGTCCCTGTTCTTACCGGGACATCGCGATACTCATGAGGTCTACCAAGGACAGGGCCAACGCCGTGGCCGAAATCATGTCCAGGTGCGATATCCCGTGTTACGCCGAATCTGCTACCGGATACTTCCAGGCGCGGGAGGTCGAGGTCGCCCTCTCCCTCCTTTCGGTGATCGACAACCCGCTGCAGGACATACCCCTCGCCGCGGTCCTCCGCTCGCCTATCGTCGGGCTCGAGCCACAGGACCTCGCCTTGATCAGGGCGACCGTCAAGGAGGGGACCTTTTACGACGCCGTCTGCTCTTTCGCCAAGACCGATAGCTCCGACCCTCACCTCAGGGACGTCCTCGGGAAGTTCCTCGAGAACCTAGAGCGATGGCGGACGCTCGCCAGGAGGCGCCCACTGGCCGAGACGCTCTGGAAGATCCTAAGGGAGACCGGTTACCACGACTACGTGGGCGGGCTTCCGGGGGGAGGCCAGCGCCAGGCGAACCTCAGGGCCCTTTGCGACAGGGCGCGGCAGTTTGACTCCTTCGGCCGCCACGGGCTTGGCCGGTTCCTAAGGTTCGTTGAGCGCCTGCGCGAGTCCGAGGGCGACCTGGGCACGGCACGGGCCCTGGGAGAGCACGAGGACGTGGTCAGGCTCATGTCCATCCACAAGGCCAAGGGCCTGGAGTTCCCCGTTGTGATAGTCCTTGACCTCGGTAAGAGGTTCAACAAGGACGATCTGAGGAGCGACGTCTTGTTCCACAGGGAGTTCGGGATTGGTTCTTATCTTGTGGACCTGGAGAAGAGGGTCAAATACCCCACCGCCCTATACCAGGCGATAGCCGAGAGGATCGACCGTGAAAACACGGCAGAGGAGATGCGGGTGCTCTACGTGGCCCTTACCAGGGCTAAGGAAAAGCTGGTCATGATCGGGTCAGTGAGGGGCCTTGAGGGGGCTATTTCCCGGTGGCGGAGGAGCGATCCCGAGAGGGCGGGGACCTACCTGGACTGGGTGTGTCCGGTGGTTCTCCGGGACGCGGGGAAAGGGTTGTTCTCCGTGAAAGTCTGGGGTACCCCTGACGGAGAGCCGGTGCCGCCTCCATCCTACGAGGTCTCCCAGTCGCCCGATCTGAGTCTCAGCGAGATCAAGAGGCTGCTTCCTCCTCCGCCCGGAGATCCCGAGGTGAGCCGCGAAGTCAGGCGGAGGCTCGAGTGGAGGTACCCGTACGGCTTCCTCACGACCGTCCGGGCGAAAATGCCTGTGGGTGAGATCAAGAGGCGGCTTGAGCGGGAAGAAGAAGAGTTCCCTTGGTTTCTCCCGCGCCCGACGAGGCGGATGGGGATGGACGATTCCCGGCAGCACTCCAGCGCCGTCGAGCGGGGCATAGCGGTCCACACCCTTCTCGCGCGCATGAGGCTGGATATGGCCCACAGCCCCGAGGCGGTGGCCGCGGAGAACGCGAGGCTGGTGGAAGCGGGCTTCCTGAGACCGCCCGGAGTCTCACCCGAGGACCTTGCCCTCGTCGCCGGCTTCTTCTCTTCGCCCGCAGGGCAGGCCGCGGTAGAATGCAGGGGACGCGTCCTCAGGGAGGTGCCCTTCACCCTAAAGCTTCCCGCCGGGGCGTTCCTGGACGCGCCGGGCGTTCGGGACGAGTTTGTGGTAGCCCAGGGCGTCATCGACATGCTCCTCTATGAGCCAGACGGCTTGGTCGTGCTCGATTTCAAGACCGACGACATCCCGAGAGACAGAGCAGGCGAGCGCGCCCTCTTCTACACTCCCCAGGTTGCGATCTATGCCCTGGCGGCCGAGAGCATACTGGAGAAGCCCGTGAAAAAAGCGTCCATCTTCTTCCTCGGCCCGCAGGTGGAAGAAGAGGTAGACTGGCGGGGATACGTTGGCTCCCGGGGCCTTACGTAGAAAGGCCCTCCGGGACCCCCTACCCTGGGGATGCCCGTCTCTTACCCTGGTTGCCTTACCCGGTCTTTGTCCGTACCATATTATTGGACTTTTGCCTTGAAAGCAGCATCTCTCGGAGGTGAAGGCCCTTGCCCGCTAATTTGGGACCTCAGTATCTGGCCGCGGAAGAACGGTACCGGCAGGCCGTCACCGATGAGGAGAAGCTGGCCGCCCTAGAGGAGATGTTGGCCACCATCCCCAAGCACAAGGGGACCGAGAAGATGCAGGCGGACATAAAGCGCCGCATGGCCAGGCTCCGGGAAGCGATGAAGGCCGGCTCAAAGGGACCCAAACGGAAGGATTTCTACCGCATTGAAAAGGAAGGCGCGGGTCAGATAGTTCTGGTCGGTCCTCCCAACTCGGGAAAGTCTTCCGTGCTCAAGGCGACTTCCCGTGCCGAGCCCGAGGTGGCCGATTACCCATTTACGACCCGGATGCCGCTATGCGGGATGGCCCAGTGGGAGAACGTCCAGCTCCAGCTCATCGACATGCCTCCCATAGCGCCTGAGACATCCCAGTCTTGGGTCTGGGCCATGCTCAGGATGTCCGACGGGCTTCTCATAGTCCTTGACGCGGGCGACGACGACGTCCTCGACCACGCGGAGAACCTGCTTGCCTTCATGGAAGAGAACAACGTCTTCATAAAGAACGAAGGCGAGAGGAACTTCAAAGAGAAAAAAGCCATATGCGCGGCGAACAAGTGCGATCTGCCTGGCGCCGGCGAACGGATAGAGCTATTGCGGGAGATAATAGGAGACAAGCTGGACATAGTGCCCTGTTCGGCCCTCACCGGCGAGGGGCTCGATTTAGTCCTGTCCAAGGTTTTCTTCGATGTCTTAGAGAAGATAAGGGTCTATACCAGGCCTCCTGGGAAGAAACCCGATTTCTCCCAGCCGTTCATACTCCCTAGGGGCACGACGGTGATCGATGCCGCGCGTGAGGTACACAAGGAGATCGCCGAGACGCTCAAGTACGCGAGGGTGTGGGGGAAAGACGTGTTCGACGGCCAGATGGTGCCCCGCGACCACGTGTTGAAAGACGGCGACGTCATTGCCTTCTACACGTAGCCATGCAGCAGAAAGAGCTTGTGCTCCGGATACTGGGCCTTAACCTCATCCCGTCACCCCGGGTAATTGTCCCCGGCCCGGCCACAAGATTTCCTGTGCTCCACGTTGATACCGGGGGCCTAGAGACGGTTGCCGATGACCTGGGAGAAGCGAAAGCCCTTTCCAAGCGGGTGGCCGGATCCCCTGAAGCCGGTGGCAGTGAGGACTTCTTCATGGAGATCCTCCCGGTTACGGGTACTGCGCGCGTCCAGGTAGCCGGTCTCGGCGGGCAGCTTCTCTTGAAAGGCGGCGAGACCCCCGGAGGACAGGCCGGAGAAGCCGTTTCTCTGGCCGTGCGGGCCGCCTACGCCCTCGGGCTCGATTGGGCGGAGGCCACCATCGGTTTCGGGCGGGGCGGACCCTGGGTCCTGGATGTGAGGCCCGTATGTCCGGGAGTTGCTCCGAGACTTACGCCGAGGACCCCCGTGCGTTTCCTGGGCGCCAGGGCGGAGTATATAGCCGTGGATCCCCAGAGCGGTAGGACTCTGAGCAGGTTTTTCCACGTATTGCTGACTCCCGAAGGGGAGATGGTCCCCCCGGAAGAGGGGGAGGGCTGCTTTTCCGGGGCATGCGCCCCGCCGGAGTTCTTGTGGATATCGTCTCCCTACCCCCGCAGGGAGATGCCTCTTTCGACCCGGTTCGTGTTCCGGGGGAAACCTACGTCTTCGCTCCTCAGGGTACTGGATGGGTCTCTCGCTATACTGGGGATGATGTTTGCCCCGCCCCACGAAGCGAGGGAAAGGACCGGTTCTGGAGAGGGGCTTCTGGGCTCTTACCGCGATCTAGGCGACGGCACTTTCGAATATACGGCTGCGCCCAGCCTCCTCGGGGACCCTCGGGCCATGAAAATCCTCTGCGAGACCGTATCCCGGGAAATCGAAAAGTACAACGAGACCTGTGTGTCCGCGGGCGATCTGAGTGAACTACCGGGAGCCTCCGGGTTTTCTCCGGGAAGCTCGCCCGGCGGCGACTTGCCCCGGGGCTGGGCCGCGAGGCTGGAAGAGCTCTACCGCCGTCAGCGGGCCTATTACCACGCGGACAAGGCTTTCTTCCGCGAGGAGATGGGCCTCGGCCCGGAGGACCTTTCCTCTCCCCGCGAGGCCTTCGAACAGGACTTCCGGGCGAGCTGGGGGCTCTATGTTCCCTCGCCCTGCCCTCCATGTGTGACCGTAGGAAGCCGTCTGAGCGTAGCCCCACGAGACCGGCGGACAGGCGTCATCCTGACCGCCGGTTCTAAGAGCGTGAGGCTCGCTCCGGAGGACCTCTTGCCTCCTGACCCGCTGGAAGCGGAAGATTTCGACGGACCGGGTACCGCGTGGGCGCCCGGCGTCCTCGTTAGGCCGAACCGAGAGGCCGCTCGCATCCTGGCGCTTTCTGAGGATGGGATATTCAGGGCTTCGCCGCGACCGGGAGGAAAATGCCTGCGCATAGGTCCGGTCATCGGGATCATGGCGCCCAAGCTCTCAAAGGGCGGTAGGTTCGGCGTAGAAACCGACCGCTTTAGGCACATGGTGAGGATGGGCGCCGAGATGGGCCTTATGGTCTACGTGTTTTTCCCCGAGTTTCTCTCGGGAGAGGCCGGAGCGCCGGCCATATCAGACGGAGTGATCAGGGGCTTTACCTACAGGGACCGCCGCGGCTGGGTGGAGGAGACCGTCCCCGTGCCCGACGTGGTATACGACCGTTACATACCTCCCGTCGCGCAGGAGCGTAAGGATTTGACGCTCGAGTTTGCCCGGGCTTTTCCCCAGACGATATTCCTAAACTCTCTCCCCTTCGTGGAGATCTGCAGGGACAAGCTGAGGGCCTACGAGGTCTTATCGGAGGCACCCGGAGTCGGGCGGCATCTCCCCCAGACCGAGCCCGTCCTGAAGCCTCTGGATGCCGTGCGTTTCGCTTCGTCCTGCCCCAGGTCTTTCTTGAAACCGCGCTTCGGCACGGGCACGAAGGGGCTTATCCTTGTAGAAAACCTGGGATCTTCCTTCCGCGTCACAAGGCGCGAGAAAGGTGTCCCTCCCAGAGTGGATGAGGTGTCCGGGCGGGACGGGCTGCTCAGATTCCTCACCGGTGTCCTCAGGGCGCCCGAAAGCGGGACTGAGGCCGGTGGCGGGACCGGACCCGAATACATCATCCAAGAAGGTATAGATCTCGCGCCCCTTCCCGCAGGGGCCGGAAGCGCCTTCGAGGTGCGGGTTATATACCAGAAGGGCGGGGCGGGAGTGTGGCTCAGGACCGGTATGGTGGTCCGGGCGAACCCCGAGGCCGAGGGTTTTGTGGTCCCTGGGATAGAGGTCCACCGCAGGACAGGAGAGATCCTGGAGGCGGCTCTGCCCGGGAGGTCGGAGGAAATAAAGGCCGAGATAAGGCGCCTTTCAAGCACGATCCCGCGCCTCCTCGAAAAGGCCTCGGGGAGGGGCGGCGAGGTTTCGGTAGACCTGGGGATAGACAGAACGGGCAAGCCCTGGCTCATTGAGGTCAACTCAAAGCCTGCCACCCTGTTTAGGGATATCGGCGCTTTCGAGCTCAGGAGAATCTCACTACTCCGCGTCATCAATTACGCGCTGGCCCTTTTCCGCGAGGGCCCCTCGTCCCTTGTGTAGATCCCCAAGAAAACTGGACTCCCCCGCAGGAACTCCCGGTTATCGTAAAGAAGAACGTGAAGGATTGGCTGCCGGTCCCGGAGCTTCGGGCGGGGCGACGCGGCCGAAAAATAGACAACCGGACACGAGTTGAGGAGGAGCCCAATGAAACATTTCGAAGCCGAATTTGAACGTTTCATGAAAGATTTTCTCGAAGAGACAAAGGCGCCGGGGATGGCAGTCGCAGTGGTGTCCAAGGGGGAAGTCGTATATGCCCGCGGGTTCGGCGTGAAGGACCTGGAGACGGGCGAGCCCGTAACCCCTGAGACGATTTTCGGAGTGGCGTCTGTGTCCAAGTCCTTCACGTGTCTCGCCATTATGCAGCTTGCCGAAGCGGGGAAGCTTTCTCCCCACGACCCCGTAAAGAAGTACCTTCCCGGTTTCGACCTGCCGGGTCGGGGTGGCGAAAGGGTCACCATCCACCACCTCATGACCCACACCGCGGGGATACCGCCCCTACCTTCGCTCAACTACTCCATCCGCGGGAACACCCCGAAGGAAAACGGAGAAGAGTCAAACGATGAGTCTTTCCCGAGGATAGACACTTACGACCAGCTCATCGACTACATCAGGACGGCCGACTACGAAGTCCTGGGCGAGCCGGGCCGGTACCTGAGCTACTCCAACGACTCCTACGGCCTCCTGGGAGCCATAATCGAGAAGGTCACCGGCCAGAGGTTCGAGGACTACATGAGGGAGAACGTGCTCATGCCCCTCGACATGAAGAGGAGCATGTACGACCTCAGCGACCTCGAGAAGTTCGATGACGTAACCTCGCTTTACATCAAGGAAGATGACGAAGTGAAGCACAAACGGTACTGGCAGGTCGCTCCGCCGCTCACGGCCTGCGGGTGGCTTAAGTCGACCGTCCTCGACCTGGCCAACTACCTGAGGATGTACCTGGGCAAAGGAGAGTTCAACGGAAGGCGGATCCTGTCGCCCTCCGGAGTGGAGGCCATGGTCTATCCTCACGCACAATATTCCCGCGATCGCTATTACGGTTACGGTTTTGTCCTGCTCCACAATTACCACGGCGTATCCCTCATAGAACACAGTGGGAGCCTGAGGGGTGTGGCGTCCCACGTAGGTTTCGTCCCTGAAAAAGACCTTGCCGTCGCGGTGCTCTCGAACCTCACGGGTACCCCGTCGTCCCGGGCTTTCCTGGCTGCCGTGAACCTCCTCATGGGGCTTCCTGTCGAGACTCCGAGGAGCGTCTACAAGAAGGAAGACTGGCCGGTAGAGATGATCCCGCTCTACACCGGCACGTTCAAGTCAGGGGAAGGTTCCACTTTCAAGCTGTTCCAGAGGGGCAATAAGCTGATGGCGTCCGTGGACAAGGACGAGTACGAAGTGCGGCGCGATAGCGACTCTGTGGGGACCGTCCACATTAACGGGCAGGATCTGGAAGTGAAGTTCTGGAAGGACGCCTTGGGCACGGTCTGGGCCATCGGCTGGGGAGGCCGGATCATCCGGAAGACTTCGGATTGACAGGGAGAGGCTGGCGGAGGGATTCAGGTCCGGGGGACCGGGCGCAGGGCTCCCAAGTGTTTCCATCCGGAGGAGTCCGGGGATCCTATGTCGAAAACCAGAATGCAAAAACTGGTGGCCCGGCGAGGCCATGAGCGGCCTGCGCGCAGTCGTATTGGAGAGGGAGGATGTTGAGTTGAGAGCCGTTCTCAAGAAGGATCCTGCTCCCGGTGCTGTCTTGGTGGATATCCCCGTGCCGAAACCGGGGCCGGGCGAGGTCCTCGTGAAGATCAAGGCTACATCCATTTGCGGCACCGACCATCATATCTACGTGTGGAATGAGTGGGCACAAAACCGGATAAAGCCCCCCAGGATAATGGGGCATGAGTTTGCCGGAGAAGTGGTCGAGCTCGGAAGCGGCTGCCTCAAGGCCAAAGTGGGCGACTACGTATCCGCCGAAACTCACATCGTCTGCGGCCTCTGCGTCCAGTGCATGTTGGGCGAAAAACACGTTTGCCAGAATACCCGGATTCTCGGGGTAGACACCGATGGCGTCTTCGCCGAGTACGCTGTGGTCCCCGAGGAGAATCTCTGGTATAACGACCCGTCGATCCCGCCTCATGTCGCGTCGGTCCAGGAGCCCCTCGGAAACGCGGTCCACACGGTCATGGCGGGCGAAACCCGCGGAAAGACTTTCGCCGTCTTTGGATGCGGCCCCATAGGACTCATGTCCGTTGCGGTGGCAAAGGCCGTAGGCGGGACCTGGGTGGTCGCCTGCGACATCAATGAGTACAGGCTCGAGCTGGCTCGGGCCATGGGGGCCGACCTGGTCATAAACAGCCTCAAGGACGATCCCGTCCAGGCCATCCTGGACGCCACCAAAGGAGTGGGCGTCGACGTGGTGCTGGAGATGGCCGGAGCGGCGCCTGTTTACCAGCAGATGGTGAAGGTCGTAAGACCCGGAGGACGCATAGCCCTCTTGGGCCTTCCGTCCAGGCCGCTTACCGTCAATTTCTCCGACGATATCGTGATGCGCGGAGTCACCCTGCAGGGGATTACCGGACGCCGCATGTGGGATACCTGGGTTATGACCCGAGAGCTCTTGCGTTCGGGCAAGCTCAATGTAGAACCCATCATCACTCACCACCTGGACCTTGCCGACTTTGCGCGAGGGATGGACCTCATGACTGAAGGAAACTGCGGTAAGGTTATCCTTTATCCGGAGGGGTTGAAATAATGTCTAAACTGGATTTCCTACGTGAGGAGATTAAGAACCTCAAGGAGGCAGGGCTTTACAACCACATCCGGACCATAAGCGGGCCCCAGGGCGCCTGGTTTGTGGTCGACGGCAGGAAAGTCCTAAACCTCTGCTCCAACAACTACCTGGGACTTGCCAACATGCCCGAGCTCAAGGAAGCCGCCAAGAAGGCCATTGACGAATGGGGAGTCGGTCCGGGCGCCGTTCGCACGATCTCGGGTACCCAGGAGCTCCACATAGCCCTCGAGAAAAAGCTCGCCGAGTTCAAACACGCCCCGGCGTGCATTGTCGTCCAGGCAGGTTTCACCGCCAATACCGTAGTGATCCCAACCATCACCGGACAGGGCGACGTGATCTTCTCAGACGAGCTCAACCACGCAAGCATCATCGACGGCTGCAGGCTCTCCAAGGCGCAAGTGGTGAGATACGCCCACAACGACGTAGAAGATCTCAGGGCCAAGATCTTGGAGCATAAGGATAGTGCCCGCCGCATGCTGATCGTGACCGACGGTGTCTTCAGCATGGACGGAGACATAGCTCCGCTTCCGGAGATATGCGATGTCGCCGATGAGTTCGGAGCCATGGTCATGGTAGACGACGCCCACGGTGAGGGAGTCCTGGGGGACAGCGGCCGCGGGATCGTCAACTACTTCAAGCTTGAGGGCAGGGTTGACATCGAAGTCGGCACCCTTTCCAAGGCTTTCGGCGTCATGGGAGGATATGTGACAGGAGAAGAGGTCCTGATCGACTACCTCAAACAGAGAGGCAGGCCGTTCCTGTTCAGCACGGGCCTTACACCTCCCGACACGGCTGCGGCCATAGCCGCCGTAGACGTGCTCCTTAAGTCCGACGCGCTGGTTAGGAAGCTCTGGGACAACGCCCGTTACTTCCAGGAGGGCCTAAAGAAGATCGGGTTTGACACGGGCAAGACCCAGACCCCGATAACCCCCGTCATGCTGGGCGACGAAAAGATAGCGGGCGAGTTCTCCAAGCGGCTTTACGAAGAAGGGATCTTCGCTTCGGGTATTACATATCCGACGGTCCCGAGAGGCAAGGCGCGCATCCGCTGCATGCTGTCGGCGGCCCACGAAAAGAGCGACCTGGATTTCGCGCTCGAGAAATTCGAAGCCGTCGGCAAGGCTCTCGGAGTTATCAAGTAGCCGCAAGGCCAAGCGGCTTTAGGCGCCCGGAAGAGCGGAAGCCTGAAAGCCGCCGGGTGGCGCGTTAAGATCGACTTATCGCCGGGACGAGGTTTCTGCCTTACGAAACCTCCCCTGACAAGGGTCCGGGCCCGGCACAGGGAGCGGTCCCAGGTCGGCTATCAGTCTCCGGGTCTCGGGAGGATAGTCGTCCAGGACAAGGTTTATTGTCATCTCCGGGCGTTCGTATAGGGCCACATCGGTAGCCTTGTGTATGCCCGGCCCGCTTACGATCCTTACTACCGGCCTGTGGTTGGCCCTCGGGTCTTGTTTTATGACCACTCCGACGTACCCGCCCCAAAGAGAGAGTATGGTGCCGGCAGGATAGAGGACTATCCTCTCGAACATGGCTTCCACCATGTCGCCGTCAAAGAGGCTCCCGCGTTTTTCCATGAGAAACGCCTGCACTGCCTCGGGCAATACCGCCCTGCGCTGGGGCCTGTTGGCGGTCATGGCTTCATAGACGTCTGCCACAGCCACAACGCGGCCGAAATCGCTTATCTTGTTTCCCGTTATTCTCCTGGGGTACCCGGAACCGTCCAGCCTCTCGTGGTGGTCCAGTGCGGCATGGGCGACAACCGGCCCCACGTTGTAGCACTGCTGGAGGAGCTCAAAACCTTTCGCGGGGTGGGTCTTGACAAGCTGGTACTCTTCGTCGGTGAGAAGGCTAGGCTTGTTTATGATGTGTTTGGGGATGAGCACTTTCCCAACGTCGTGAAGAAGAGCGCCGAGTCCCAAGTCTTTCAGCCGGTGGACGGGCCATCCCAGAGTTCCCGCGATGCACAGGCTGAGTATGCACACGTTGATGCTGTGGGTGTAAGTCTCCTCGTCGAAGGCGCAAAGTGAGTAAAGTCCTATGGTGGCTTTGGGGTTGTTTCTGAGGTCTTCGATAATCGCGTCGACTGCTTCTCTTACGGGTCTTATGTCTCCGGGGCTGCCGCGCAAGATGTTTTTCATTACCGTATCCATGACTCTTATGGTCATCTGGCGCGTCTCTTCCTGGATGGACGCGTCGATCTCCGCGTCGGCGGTCAGGCTGTCCTCCACTGCGACCCGGGTGTAGCCGCGGGCGCGGAGCAAGTCTATGAGTGCGGGGGTCAGCTTCATCCCTTTGGCAAGCATGAGGCGTCCGCCGTCGCCGTGGACGGGCATGGCCAGGCGTTCGCCCACCAGCTTGTCATGTAGTGCGACTACCCTCATTTGTTCTCCTCTCTTCTCATGCGCGAAGAACGCAGCGTTCTATGGTCTATCGGCTGCGATTGCCCAGTATGGTTATCGAAACCGAGAGATGGCGATTAAGATGCGCAGGCGAAAGGGATATTGAAGTGCGATGTAGTATTAGTCCATGTTATGAGGTTTCAGCGGAACGCCTATTTGTATCTCCAGTCAGTGTCCATGAGCGCCCTCGCCAAGGGCGCGTTCGGAGTGATCCAGGGGCTCTACATACTGTCCCTCGGCTTCAGCGAGACGGTCCTGGGTACCATCCTCTCGGCCAGGATGCTGTCGGCTGCCGCCTTTTCCATCCCTGCCGGGATGTTCTCGGACAGGGTGGGCAGGAGGCCGGTCCTCATAGCCGCCGGGCTCCTCACGACCGTGGGTTACCTGGGGATGGCGGTTTCTTCTTCGCCGGCCCTGATGGTGCTTTTCTCGTGTATCCTAGGATGCGCCGAAGCCTGCCAGATGACCTCGGGAGCGCCCCTTCTCGCGGAGTCGAGCACGCCCGAAGACAGGCAAAGGCTTTTCGGTGTGAACTTCTCCCTGTCCATGGGGGTGAACATGGTAGGGAGCCTCCTTGGAGGTTTCCTGCCCGAAAGGTTCCGCTCTCTCGGCCTGGTGAGGTCGTACAGGATTTCCCTAGCCGTTTTCTCCCTGGTTACCCTCTTGGGCGTCACGCCCACCTTCAAGATACAGGAGGAAAAGAAGTCCAAGGCTCGAATGGGAGAGCTGGCCGGTGCCGCCAAAGACGAGGTACGAGAGCTGCTCGAGACGGCACGTATCCGGGAGGTATGGAACCTACTCTTCTACAACATCTTGATCGGTTTTGGGGCGGGGATGGTTGTCCCCTACTTCAACGTTTTCCTCACCAAGAAGCTGGAGATCACCACCGACCTGGTGGGTCTCATATTGTCCCTCACCAATGGTGCCACCGCGGTCGCTGGTCTGATCGCTCCGGTCCTGGCGACGAGATACGGCAGGATCCCGACGGTAGTCGGGACGCAGCTTGCGTCCATACCGTTTCTGCTCCTTATCGCCCTGCCGCCCAACATATACCTCGTCTCCTTTGCCCTCTTCATGAGGTCAGCCCTCATGAACATGTCGAACCCGGTAGCCTCGGGATTTTCCATGGAGATAGTCGGCCCGGAGAAGAGGGGAAAGATGTCCAGCCTCATGCGCATCGCCGACAACCTCACGAGGTCGGCGAGCGCCGCCGTGGCAGGCTACATCATGGAGAACTGGAGCTACGAGATCCCGTACTTCTTCACCGCCGTATTGTACTGCCTCGCAAGCATCGTGTACTGGCGGGCCTTCAGGCACTACGACCGGGAGATTAGAGGACAAGCAGCCGCTTGACATTCGCTGGAAAGTAGCGATAATATAAAACCCACGTTGAGCAGTGGGTAGCACGCCTGATCGCTGAATCTCCCCTGACGGGGAGAGCGGGGGACCCAGATCTCTGGGGCTAATCGCGAAAGCGTAGGGCCACACCTTTTCGGCCCGAGCCCGTCAGCTAACCTCGTAAGCGTGGAAAAGGAAGACGGCTACGTTGCTGCGCCCTACCGCAGCTCTTCGTCTTCCCCTAAGGCACCGGCCAAAGGCCAGTTTTCGCACGCGGGGGCCTTAAGCCTCCGGAAAACACGCCCTGCACTCACTGGGAATGCGCCTTATGGCGTGGGCTTATGCCTTGTTGTGCCAGAGGCCTGGGTTTCTATGTGCCTTTTTTCCCACTGCCTGAATCTCACAGGGAGGGAGAGCCATGCGCGTATGCGTCGTAACCGCTCCAACCGGCGACTGTCCTCTGAACCGGCAGGATCCTCATGCCGCCGAACACACGGTGAGGACGAGGGATGCCGTGCTGAAGAGCCTTGAGGAGCTGGGCCATGACGCGAGCGTGGTGGAAGCGGGCCCGGCCATGCTCCTGGAGATCGAGACCTTGGGGCCAGATGTGATCCTCAACCTCGCTACAGGGTACCGGTCCAAGAAAGACCAGGCGAACATAGCGGCGATCTTGGAGATGAGCGGGATCCCATTCACGGGAGCCTCGTCCCATGGCCACGTAGTGGGGCTCTACAAGCACGTCGCCAAGATGGCCATGGAGGCCGCGGGCATAAGGACCCCTCCATTCCAGGTGGTCCTCGGGAAGGAAGATCTGCGCCGGGACCTCACCCGGGGTCTCAAGCTCCCCGCCATCGTCAAGCCTGCCGCGGAGGGTGCGAGCCTTGGCATCACCGAGGAAAGCGTGGTTTCCACCGCGGAAGGTGCGGCGCGCGTGGCAGCGAGGCTGATCGACGAGTTTGGCCCGCCGGTCTTGATCGAAGAGTTCATTCCGGGAAGGGAATTCACCGTTGCGCTCCTGGGATATCCAAGTCTCAGGGCCCTTCCCGTCCAGGAGATCATCTTCAAAGAAGGGGACCTTTTCTCCTACAAAGTCAAGAGGCTGGACAGCGTGACCGTGAAATGTCCGGCCGAGGTACCTGAGGACCTCGCTCGCCTCTTGCAAGACGCGGCCGTGAGGTCCGCGGCTGCCGTCGGCTGCAGGGACTTTGCGAGGGTTGACATACGCCTGAGCGATGGCGGGGTTCCCTACGTGCTTGAGGTCAACACCCTTCCCGGTCTCATCCCGGATTACAGCGAGTACCCACGCATAGCCGCAAAGGCGGGGCTTACTTACACGGACATCGTGAAGACTCTCATCCAAGCCGCCGCGGAGAGAGCCCGGAGCCGGGAACTACCCGGGGCTCCTAAGGCAGACGGCGCGGCGAGAGGCGCTTAAGCCCCATGCAGGATTGTTCCTTTGAAACGAGAGAAAGGAGGTCTCCCGATGGCAGAAGAGCTAAGAGAGCACGCTGGACTAGAGAACGGGGACTTCGCCGTGATAGGCGCCGGGAACGGCGGTGTAGCCATGGCAGGTTACCTGGCCCTTAGGGGGTACGGCGTAAACCTGTGGAACAGGTCTGGGAAAACCATCGAGGAAATAGAGTCGTGCGGGGGCATATCCCTCGAAGGTGAAATAAGAGGCGTGGCCGCGCCAAGCAAGGTCACGACCGATATGGAAGAAGCCGTGAAAGGCGTCCCCGTGATAATGGTGACGGTGCCGGCTTCAGGGCACGAGGCCGTGGCCCGTCTCATGGCGCCTTACCTGCGGGATGGCCAGATCGTGGTCCTAAACCCCGGGAGGACGGGAGGGGCCCTGGCCTTCCGCGCGACCTTGCTGAGGGAAGGTTGCCGCGCTTCTGTTACCGTGGCCGAGACCAACACCTTCGTGTACGCCAGCAGGACAGTGGGGCCCGGGCGTTCCCGCGTGTTCGGGATAAAGAAGTCGGTAAGCATAGCCGCCCTTCCGGCCGCGAGGATCATGCAGGTGCTAAGAGCCTTGAAGCCCGTGTTTCCCCAGTTCGTGCCGGTAGAAAACGTCATGGTCACGAGCCTTGACAACATGGGCGCGGTGTTCCACCCCGTCCCTACCCTTCTGAACGCAGCGAGGGTAGACTCGTCCCTACCTTTTGAGCATTACACCGAGGGCATCTCACCGCGAGTGGCTTCGGTCCTGGAAGCCCTCGACCGCGAGCGGCTGGCCATCGCGAGTGCTTTGGGCGTACCCGCCAGGGGAGCCCTGGAGTGGCTCGGGGAGAGCTACGGCATAAAGGCGGAGAACCTTTACGAAGCCATACGGGCCAACAAAGCCTACCGCGGGATAGTGGCTCCGGACACGATTGAATGTCGCTATATCACGGAAGATGTCCCCTTCAGCCTCGTCCCGATGCTGGCCCTGGCGGAGATCGCAGGGGTGGATGTCCCCGTGATCCGGGCAGCGGTGGACATGGCTTCCGCCCTCATGGGCGAAGACTACATGACTACGGGCCGGACCGCAGAGAGCATGGGGATTGCGGGCCTTTCGGCCCGTGAACTCATCGAACACGTGGTCCAGGAGGTGTGCTGGAGATGACAGTGAACGAAATTAGGCCCCGAGCGGGCAAGAAGATATTGGGCGCATCTATGGGCGATTGCGTCCATGTGGCTGGTGTCCTGAGTTTCCTGAGGCTCGCCGAAAGTCAGGGGTACCGTGCGGAGTTCGCAGGGACCGCCGTCTCGCCTGAGGACCTTGCGGCCATGGCCAAAGCCAATAAAGTGGATTACCTGGCGGTCGGTTACCGCCTCGACCCGGAGGCGGCTAGAAACCTCATAAGGAGGCTGAAGTCTGCCCTGGAGAAAAGGGGCTGTTCGGTGAAACTCCTCTTAGGCGGCACTCCTCCTGTGGCCCAAGTGGCCAGAGAAGAGGGAGGCTTTGATGCCGTCTTCTCAGGGAAGGAAGACATAGATGAGATAATAGCCTACCTGCGGGGGAAGCCGGTCCTCAAAGAGATATCCCGGTACCCGGATAGGCTTGGCGAGAGGATCGAATGGAAGCAGCCTTACCCGATCCTCAGGCACCACTTCGGCCTTCCGTCTGTGGACGAGACGGCGGAAGGCATAAAGAGGATAGCCGGGTCAGGCGTGTTGGACGTTATCTCTTTGGGCCCCGACCAAAACGCCCAGGAGAGCTTCTTCCGCCCCGAAGAGATGGACCACGACCAGGACGGATCCGGGGGGACCGCGGTGCGGTCGAGGGAGGATTTTGAAAAGCTCTACGCTGCTTCGAGGACGGGGAACTACCCTCTCATGCGCTGCTATAGCGGCACCCGGGACGTCTTCCGTTTCGCGGAGCTCCTCGCGAGCACGATAAAGAACGCATGGGCGGCTATTCCCCTTTGCTGGTACAACGTCCTGGACGGCCGGGGGCCCAGGCCTGTCGTGCAGTCCATCGCCGAAGGTCAGGAGCTCATGGCCTGGCACGCCCAAAGGGGCATACCGGTCGAAGTGAACGAGGCCCATCACTGGAGCCTCAGGGACGCGCCCGACGTGGTTGCGGTCGCCGCGGCGTACCTTGCGGCTTACAACGCAAAGAAGGCAGGCGTGAGAGAGTACGTCGCCCAGCTTATGTTCAACACGCCGCCGGGCACGAGCCCGGTCATGGACCTGGGCAAGATGCTTGCGAAAATCAAGCTCGTAGAATCCCTTGCCGGAGATGACTTCAAAGTGTACCGGCAGGTGCGGGCAGGGCTCGCCAGCTTCCCGGTCGACCTGGACCAGGCCAAAGGCCATCTGGCCCTGTCCACGACGGTCTCTATGGCGGTGAAGCCCCACATCGTACACGTGGTTGGTTATTGCGAGGCGGATCACCTGGCCAGCGCAGAAGAGGTGATCGAGAGCTGCAAGATCGCCCGCGGCGCTATCCGGTTGTGCCTGGAAGGCATGCCCGATCTGGCTCTGGACGAGAGGGTTATCGCCAGGCGTGAACGGCTGGTCACGGACGCGATGGTCCTCCTCGCCGGGATAGCCGAAGTCCACAGGCTCCTCATGGAAGGGGCCATACCGGTGCCTAAACGGGAGGGATATTTCGAGATCGGGCCCGACCCGTTCGCGGATCCCGTGACCCTTTCCACCGCCATCGCGCTCGGGATACTCGATGCGCCCCATCTCAAAGGGAACCCGAGCGCCTGTGGGGAGATCGTCACCTCTATGGTCGACGGGGCCTGCGTGGCAATCGATCCTAAGACGCGAAAACCCATCCCCGAAGAGATCCGGATAGAGAGGATACTGGACATCTTCAGGAAGAAGCAGGCGGCGGCGAGATAACCTCCCGGTGGCGATGGCCGCCGCGAGTCCCGGAAAAGCACGAATCCGTGACCGAATGCAAAGGACCGGCAGCCCGCACGGGTACTGCCGGTCCCACTTGTGTCACGGGGTTATCCCTTGAGGTACTTCTCGAACCACCGGAGTATGTGGTCCAGCCTTTCGACCCTGTTCCAGGGTTTGCCCGAGCGGGAGAGCTCGTGGTTTTCGCCGGTGAACTTCACGAACTCCACCGTCTTGCCCAGCCTCTTGAGGGCCACGTACCACTGCTCCGCCTGCTCCAGCGGGCACCGGTAGTCCTGATCCGAGTGGATTATGAGGATGGGTGTGTTCACCCGCGGCGCGTACCTGATGGGCGAGCGCTCCATGATGAAATCTTCGCTGTCCCAGAGGTCCCTTCCGCCGAAGCCCCTCTTGTTCCCGAACCAGCCGATGTCCGAGACCCCGTACTTGGTGTACATGTTGGAGATGCTCCGCTGGGTGACGGCCGCGGCGAACTCGTCGGTGTGCCCGACTATCCAGTTGACCATGTAGCCGCCGTAGCTTCCTCCGGTGACGCCGATCTTGTCCGTCTGGACCCAGGGCACCTTATCCACGTAGCGCTTCAGGGACATGATGTCCTGGTAGTCCATGCCGCCCCAGTCGCCTATCACCCCGTCGGCGAACTTCTTGCCGTAGCCGGAGCTCCCGCGCGGGTTGCAGTAGAATACCCCGAACCCCTTGGAGCAGAGGAGCTGGAACTCGAAGAAGAAGGCTTCGCCGTAGGCCGAGTGGGGTCCGCCGTGGATCTGTATGATGGCAGGATACTTCTTGCCTTCTTCGAAGTTCGCCGGCTTCATCATCCACCCGTCCAGCTCGAGCCCGTCGGTGGAGTGGAAGGTGAAGGGTTCGGGAGTGATCAGGAAGACCTCCGAAAGCAGCCCTTCGTTTACGGCCGTGATTTGCTGGAGCGGGCAGGATTCGTTCACGGGGCCGCAGACCGGGCCGGGTATTTCTACGGCGAAGATATCGCCCGGGTTTACGGGCGAGTTCCCGTTTATGGCGAAGAGCAGGTTTCCGTTTGAAAGCTCCTTCATGGCAAAGGAGTTGCAGACCGGCGGGAACTTGCCGCAGTAGTTCAGGTTCCCCGGTACCGCACCCGCCACGAGCTCCACGTGCGGGTTGTCCAAGGAGGTCTTGTAGATCCCGGAGACCCGCTTGTCTGTGAGGATGAAGTACAGGGTCTTGCTGTCTCGCGACCAGTAGGGGCCCGAGCGGCCGCTGTCCCATCTGGAATCCGATCCGAGCCCCGAACCGACGCTCCTGTCTATGTCCCAGAGGTGTACGACGTCCCCGCCCTCGGCGGGTACCACCATGACCTCGATATTGGCGGTGCCGCTCTCACCTTGCTCGTGGCCCAAGACAGCGATCCACTTCCCGTCGGGCGAGAAGACGGGAGAGCTCACGGGACCCTTCCCAAAGGTGTACCTTACGGCTTCGCCTCCTTCGGCCGGGACTACCCAGAGGTCGGGGACCATCCTGAGCTCCCTATCGGGTTCCCGGCACGAGACGAAGGCGATCCTCTTGCCGTCGGGAGAGAAGGCGGGGGCCATGTCGTGGAAATCGCCGGTCGTAACCTGCCGGATCTCCCCGGTCTGGATCTCCACGGTGTAGATGTGTACCGGTCTCGGGTCGACGACCCCGGGTACGCCGTTCATCTTGTAGCGTAGGTGGGTTATGACGGTTACGTCCTTGGAAGTGTCTATCTCATCCGGTTTTGTCTCCTTCTTGGGCTTGGGTTCTCTCGAGCAGAAGGCTATGCGCTTGGAATCCGGCGACCACGTGAACTGGGAGAGGCCGTCTTCCAAGTTGGTGACCTGGCGCGCCTCGCCTCCTTCTTCCATGTTCAGGAGGTATAGCTGGGTTTTCCCCGACCGGTTTGAGGTGAAAGCCAGGTACTTGCCGTCCGGCGAAAACCTGGGCGAGGAATCCATCGCGCCGTCTCCATTTGGTTTTTTCCCGTAGGTTAGGCGGGAGGGAGGCCCGAACTTGCCAGACTCGTCTCGCCGCGAAATGTAGATTGCCGACTCATAGATGTTCTTCTCTGCGTTTATCCACGTCTCGACCCATACCAGCTCATTCCCAGAAGGAGAGAGCTCCGGGTCTCCCGTGAACCTCAAGGACCAGAGATCCCGGGACGCAAGCGGTCTCTTTTGCTTTTCCATCCTGTACCCTCCCGATTCTTTTGAGTGTCTTTACCCCGGAGGATTTTATGCTGGTTACGTCATTCTTCACATAGATGCCTTCATCCTCTCTAGTCACCGCAAGTTGTTGAATGTTTGCCGGGCGGGTGATAAAGTCTTGATGAGAATTGTTGTGCTCCATCTAAAGTGACATAAATGTCTAAACAATTTACCCGGAAGCGGGCCATCCTCCACAGGGAGAGGTGTGGGACTTGAGAAACCAAGTGATCATCCTCGATTTCGGAGCCCAGTATACCCAGCTCATAGCAAGGACCGTCCGCGAGCTCAAGGTCTACTGCCAGGTGATCCCGGGCGATGCCACGGTTGGCGAGATCCGGTCCAGCGTCGATCCTTCAGGGCGTGATATCCCCGGCGCGATCATTTTGTCGGGCGGACCCGACAGCGTCTATGAAGAGGGGGTCCCCCTGCCGGATCCCGAGGTTTTCAGGCTCGGCTGCCCCGTCCTGGGGATCTGCTACGGCATGCAGGCCATGGCCAAGATTCTGGGCGGCAGAGTGGTCGAGGGGAGCGTCACCGGGACCAGGGAATACGGGCCGCAGGCCCTCAGGGTGCTCTCGAAAGACGGCATATTCGACGGCTTCCCCGACGAAACCCGGGTGTGGATGAGCCACGGCGATACTGTGGACGAAGTGCCGCCCGGCTTCATAATCACGGGTTCCACAGAGAAGACGAAAGTGGCTGCGATGGCCGATCCGGCGAGGAAGCTCTACGGAGTCCAGTTCCACCCAGAGGTGAAGCACACGGCTCTTGGGCGGGATCTCTTGGCGAACTTCCTGTTCAAGGTCGCGGGTCTCGAAGCCGACTGGACAATGGAGCGTTTTGTGGAGCGCTCCATCAGGGAGATCCGCGAGAGGGTCGGGGACGCCCACGTCGTGGCGGGCGTCTCAGGCGGAGTTGACTCGACGGTGTGTGCCGTGCTGGTCCATAGGGCCATAGGAGACAGGCTTCACCCGATCTTGGTCGACCACGGCCTCATGAGGCAAGATGAGGCGGCCTATGTGGTGGAAGCCCTGGGCAGGCTGGGCGTCAAGGTGCAGCTGGTAAACGCCCAGGAGAGGTTCCTCGGGAGGCTCGAAGGGGTATTAGACCCCGAGCGCAAGCGGAAGATCATAGGCGAGGAGTTTATCAGGGTCTTCGAAGAAGAAGCCAGGAAACTCGGGGGCGTAGAGTTCATCCTCCAGGGAACCATCTACCCGGACGTCATTGAGTCGGGCACCCGCACCCGCAACGTCATAAAGAGCCACCACAATGTAGGAGGACTTCCCGAACGCATGGATCTCAAGCTCCTGGAGCCCATCAGGGAGCTTTTTAAAGACGAGGTAAGGCTCCTCGGGAAGGAGCTCGGCCTTTCCGACGAGTTCGTCGGGCGGCACCCCTTCCCTGGGCCGGGACTCGCGGTTAGGGTCCTCGGCGAGGTTACCCGCGAGAAACTGGACATCGTGAGGAAAGCCCAGGCCATACTCGACGAAGAGATCCGGCGCGCCGGTTGGTACGACAGGCTCTGGCAATGTTTCTGCGTGCTCCCCGGCGTCCGCACAGTCGGAGTGATGGGGGATAAGCGCACCTACGGGCACGTCATAGCCATAAGGGCCGTCCACTCCGAAGACGCCATGACGGCCGACTGGGCGAGGCTCCCTTACGACGTCCTGGAGAGGGTGTCAACGCGCATCGTCAACGAAGTGCACGACGTAACCAGGGTGGTCTTGGATATTACGTCCAAGCCCCCGTCGACCATTGAATGGGAGTAGCGCGAAAGCGCGCTGGAAAGGGGAGACTGCCAGTGATCCCGCGGTACACCCGGGCCCCTATGAAAAAGATCTGGAGCGACGAGAACAAGTACATGAGGTGGCTGGAAGTGGAGATCCTGGCCCTCGAGGCCTGGGAGATCCTGGGGGCGGTTCCCAAGGGCACCGCGGCCCAGGTGAGGGCGAAAGCCAAGGTCGACCCCAAGAGGATCGACGAGATCGAGAGAGAGGTCAGGCACGACGTCATCGCCTTCGTGAGCCAGGTAGCCGAGACTGTGGGAGAGGAAGGTAAGTACATCCACTTCGGGCTCACCTCCTACGACGTGGTCGACACGGCCCTCTCGTCTCTCCTGAGAGACGCCCTGAAGACCATACTCACGGGCGTCGACGAGATGATAGAAGTCTTGCGCGACCTCGCGCTCAAGTACAAGGACACCCCGTGCATCGGCCGCACCCACGGGGTTCACGCCGAACCCATGACTTTCGGGCTTGTGGTTGCCCTCTGGTATGAGGAGATGAAGAGGAACAGGGAGCGGCTCCAGAGGGCCATGGCGGAGGTGTCTGTCGGGAAGCTCTCCGGCGCGGTAGGTACCTACGCCCACGTGGATCCTTTTGTCGAACGGTACGTCTGCGAGAAGCTTGACCTTTCTCCCGCGCCCATATCCAACCAGATAGTCCAGAGGGACAGGCACGCTTCCTGCGTGTGCGCGCTGGCCGTCGCGGCTTCGACCCTCGAGAAGATAGCCTACGACCTGAGAGGGCTTGCCAGGACGGAAGTCAGGGAGATCGAGGAGCCTTTCCGGGCCGGGCAGAAAGGGTCGTCGGCCATGCCCCACAAGAAGAACCCGGTGGGGCTCGAGCAGATATGCGGCATGGCCAGGCTCATGAGAGGCTACGCCCAGGCGGCGCTGGAAAACAACCTCCTCTGGCACGAGAGGGATATCTCCAACTCGTCGGTTGAGAGGATCATCCTTCCCGACGCGACTACCCTCCTCGACTACATGATCCACCGGATGACCGGTATCCTCAGAGACATGAGGGTGTATCCCGAGCGGATGCAGATGAATCTGGAGATGACGGGCGGGCTCGTCTTCTCCGAAGAGGTGCTCCTCGCCCTCGTGGAGTCGGGCATGAGCCGGGAAGAAGCCTATGCCAGGGTCCAGTCCCACGCCATGGCGGCGTGGGAAGGCCCGCCTTCGTTTTGCGAGAGGGTCATGGGCGACGGAGAAATTGTGGGAAGAGTTGGCCGCGAGCGGCTGGAAGAGTGCTTCAGCCTGAAAAAAGCTCTGAAGTCGGTCGATTTCATATTCAGGCGGCTGGGGCTTATCGTATGAGTCCGGCTTGAGCCAAAGCGAGGGGGCCTCTGACATGGAAAGCCTATTTCCGGGCAAGGAGAAACTGTACGAAGGTAAGGCCAAGATGATATTTCCCGGCGATAACCCGGGAGAAGTCTATATGGTCTTCAAAGACAGCGCTACCGCCTTTAACGGCGTGAAAAAAGGGACCATCGAAGACAAAGGACGGCTAAATGCCGAGATCTCGGCGATCCTCTTCAATCTCCTCGAAGAGCGGGGGATAAAGACCCATTACATCGAGAAGGTGGACGAGGTCACCCTCAAGGTAAGGAAGCTTAGGATCCTGCCCGTGGAAGTGGTGGTCAGAAACATCGTGGCGGGGAGCCTCTCCAAGCGTTCCGGCAGGGAAGAAGGCACGCCCCTGCCAAGGCCGGTCCTGGAGATCTACTATAAGTCGGACGAGCTGGGAGATCCCCTGTGGAACGACGAGCACGTCCTGGTTTTCGGCGTCTTGACGGAAGATGAGCTTTCCGAGGTCAAGGAGATGGCCCGCAAGGTAAGCGGGATACTCCGGGAGTTTTTCGCAGGGCGGGGGCTCGAGCTCGTAGACATGAAGCTCGAGTTCGGCAGGATAGTGACTTCCGGGCCCGCCGGCGAGGAAGTCCTCGGGCCCATTGTCCTCGGAGACGAGATATCCCCGGACACGTGCAGGTTCTGGGACAAGTCCACCGGCGAGAAGCTGGATAAGGACCGGTTCCGCCGGGACCTGGGCGGCGTCAGGGAAGCTTACGTGGAAGTCCTGAGAAGGATCTCGAACTAATTCCGTGGTGAGCACGGAGAACGGGAGGCGCTCACATGAAGTTCAAGGGAACGGTTACGGTCTGGCTCAAGGAAAGCATCTTCGACCCTCAAGGGGCCGCCGTGAAAGGGTCGCTGGCGGCGATGGGCTTTAAGGAAGTGGAAAATGTGCGGATAGGCAAGAACATCGTGATAACCCTCGAAGCCGAGAGCCCAGAGGCCGCCAAAGACCTGCTGGATAGCATGGCCCGGAAGCTCCTGGCGAACCCGGTGACCGAATCCTACAGGGTCTACGTGGAAGAAGAGAAAGCTGGTGCTCAGAGATGAAGTTCGGCGTAGTGGTTTTTCCGGGTTCTAACTGCGATTCGGATGCGTACCACGTGCTCAGAGACGTGATCGGGGCAGACTGCGAGTATGTCTGGCACGAAAGCAGGGATCTATCGGGTTTTGACGCCCTCGTCCTTCCGGGCGGGTTTTCCTACGGAGATTACCTGAGGTGCGGGGCCCTCGCTAGGTTTTCGCCGGTCATGGACTCGGTGTACAAGTTCGTGGATGAAGGCAAACTGGTTATTGGCATCTGCAACGGTTTCCAGATCCTCCTGGAGGCAGGACTCCTCCCGGGGGCGATGCTCCCCAACGACGTGCTGGAGTTCCGGTGCCAGTGGGTGAATCTGAAGGTGGAGAACACAAGCACCCCGTTTACGAACCTCTACAAGCCAGGAGAAGTGATCAGGGTTCCCATTGCCCACGGCGAAGGCAACTACTACGCTGAGCCGGAAGTGCTGGATGAGCTGGAGCGCGCCGGAAGGATCGTGTTCAGGTACGTTGATGCTTACGGGAACCCGACGAGGGAAGCTAACCCCAACGGCGCCGCCCGAAACATAGCCGGGATCATCAACGAAAAGGGCAACGTCCTCGGCCTAATGCCCCATCCTGAGCGTTGCTCCGAGTCCCTTCTGGGCGGCGAAGACGGGAGGCGGGTATTCCTTTCCATGATAAAGAGCCTCGAGACAGGCGCTTTCCTGTCTAAGTGAGGAAAAGGAGCTGGGTAGAATGGCAGATACGTCCCAAAAGGCGCCCTGGCGCGAGATGGGCCTTAAGGATTCTGAATACGAACTCATAAAGGAGCGCCTCGGGCGAGAACCCAACTACACCGAGCTGGGCATGTTCGCGGTGCTCTGGTCCGAGCATTGCGCGTACAAGCACTCCAAGCCGCTCCTTAAGACCCTCCCGACCGAAGGGCCCCGGGTGCTCGTGGGCCCCGGAGAGAACGCGGGAGTGGTCGATATAGGCGACAACCTGGCATGTGCTTTCAAGATAGAGTCCCACAACCACCCGAGCGCCGTTGAGCCCTACCAGGGAGCCGCTACGGGCATCGGCGGCATAGTCCGGGACATCCTGGCCATGGGGGCGAGGCCGGTGATCCTCCTCGATTCCCTCCGTTTTGGCCCGCCCGACGACCCCAGGACCAGGTTCCTTTTCGGCGGCGTGGTGTCGGGCATCGCCGGCTACGGCAACTGCCTGGGGATCCCGACCGTTGGGGGGGAAGTGTTCTTCGCGAGGCCCTACGCAGGTAATCCCCTGGTAAACGTGCTCTGCGCCGGGCTCATGAAGCACGAGGACCTCCACAGGGGAGGTGCCTACGGTGTGGGGAACGTGGTCATGGTGGTCGGCCATTCCACCGGCCGGGACGGCATCCACGGCTGCACATTCGCCTCCGATGTACTGGGCGAGGACAGCGAGTCCAAGCGGGTGAACGTCCAGGTGGGCGACCCGTTTATGGAGAAGCTCCTCATCGAGGCGTGTCTCGAGATGATGGCGTCCGGCGCGGTAGTGGGCATCCAGGATATGGGCGCGGCGGGTCTCACGTCTTCCTGCGCCGAGACGGCCGCCAGGGCGGGGACGGGCCTCGCCATCGACGTGGGGAAGGTCCCCCAACGGGAAGGAGGGATGAACGCCTACGAGGTCATGCTCTCCGAGAGCCAGGAGCGCATGCTCCTCATAGTGAGCGCCGACAAGGTCGAGGAAGTAAAGAGGATAGGGGCCAAGTGGGGACTCCACGCTGCTGAGATAGGCAGGGTTACGGACAGCGGCAACCTCGAGGTATTCCATAACGGGAAACTCGAAGCGTCCATCCCCGTTTCCCTCCTCGCCATGGGCGCTCCCGAGTACACCCCCGAGGCCCGCGAGCCTGAATACCTGAAGAAAACGCGAAACCTCAGGGACGAAGATATACGCGCGCCGGAGTTTGGGGAGCTCAAGGACATATTGCTGAGACTCCTCGCCTCTCCCAACATCGCCTCGAAAGAGCCCGTCTACAGGCAGTACGACTATATGGTGCGGACCGATACCGTGGAAGGACCGGGCAAGGGAGCCGCGGTCATGCGGGTCAAGGGCACGAAGAAAGGCCTCGTTTTTACCACCGACTGCAATGGGCGCCTGGTCTACCTGAACCCCGCGGCGGGCGCTGCCTGGGCGGTCACCGAGGCGGCCCTCAACGTGGCTGTTACAGGCGCCAGGCCCCTGGCCATCACGAACTGCCTGAACTTCGGGAGCCCAGAAAACCCCGAAATATACTGGCAGCTCAAGGAAGCCGTCCGCGGCATGGGAGAGGCCTGCAGGGTCCTTGAGACCCCGGTTACAGGTGGCAACGTGAGCCTCTACAACGAGACCGACGACCAGGCCATCTACCCGACTCCCATCGTCGGCATGCTCGGCGTCCTCGATGACATTGAGAAGCGCATTGATCCGGGCTTTAAGCGTCCCGGCGACATCATTGCCGTTTTGGGCAAGGTCTGGGGAGATGCCCGGTCCCTCGCGGGAAGCGAGTATCTGGAAATCGCGCATGGTATGGTCGCGGGAGACCCGAGGGAGCCCGACCTTGATCTCGCCAGGGGCATCATAGATGTCCTCACCGAAGGCGCCGGAGAAGGGGTCTTCAGCTCGGCCCAGGACATCTCTGAAGGAGGGCTTCTCGTGGCCCTTGCGGAGTGCTGCGTCCACGGCGCGGAAGGGGCGAGAGGATGCGCGGTGTCGCCCAAAGCTTTGGGCTGCGGAGAAAGGGAAGACATTAGGGTCGACGGCATGCTCTTTGGAGAATGCAATACCGCCGCCGTCGTCTCGTTCCCGGCGGATTTGGAAGAGAAGGTTTCCGAGATCTGCAAGCGGCACAACGTGCCTCTTTCCGTGATCGGCAGCGTCCAGGGCTCGAGCCTGGCCGTTGAGACCTGCGGCGGGCTGAGGATCCTTGAAGTTTCGGTAGAGGAGATCCTCAGCGCGTACAAGACAGGGCTCGAAAAGTCGCTGAAAGGCTGATAGCACGGCAAACTTCCTGAAGATATCCGGGCCGCCTACGGGACCCCTTCCGGCAGGCGGCCTTTTTAGTGGATACTTACGTGGGGAAGCCACGTACTTAAGCAGTGTAGCGTTTCCCACATGAGGCAGGAAGGGGTTTTGCCATGCTTAAGCTGAGCGGTGTCTCCAAGTCCTACGGCTCGGGAGTCAAAGCCGTCGACAAGCTGGACCTCCACGTCCGTCCCGGGGAGATCTTCGGATTCTTGGGTCCCAACGGCGCGGGAAAGACCACCACGATCAAGATGGTCGTCGGGATACTGAGACCCGACGAAGGCCGGATCGAGATCGGTGGGGTGGATCTCGCCCAGGATCCCATGCGGGCCAAATTCATGACTGGGTACCTTCCCGATGAGGCGGAACTCTGGGATAAGCTCACGGGGATTGAGTACCTGAATTTCATGGCTGATGTCTACGGGGTGTCCCTGGAGGACCGCCGGACGAGGGCCATGACCCTACTCGAGACCTTTGAGATGACGAAGGCCGTCTCCGACCCCATAGGAAGCTATTCCCGCGGCATGCGGCAGAAGATCGCCCTCATCGGTTCTCTCCTCCACAGGCCCAAGTTCTGGGTCCTGGATGAACCTATGATGGGGCTCGACCCCCGGTCTTCTTTCGTCCTCAAGGAGCTCATGCGCGCCCACGTCAGGGAAGGCGGGTCGGTCTTTTTCTCGACCCACGTGATGGAGGTCGCCGAGAGGCTGTGCGACCGCGTGGGTATCATCAACAAGGGGAAACTCATAGCCGTAGGCACGGTAGAGGAGATACGCGCCCTGTTCTCCCAGGAAGGCGACAAGACCCTCGAAGAGGTCTTCCTCAAAGTCACCGAGGCGAAGCTGCCTGAGGACCAGCTGGCGTCGCTGGCCAAGTAGGTGGAGAAGGGGAGGTAGATCCGGTGAAAGAAGGAACCGTCTTTGCATCCCGGATGACAAGGGTGAGGTCTCCATTCAGCTCGCTCCTCAGGACGCAGCTCAAGGTTGCCTACGGTCCAAGAGGGCTTTCTGACAAACTGGGTCTTGGGAGGAGCAAGTACGCTTACGTTTACGTCGCGCTCCTCGTCCTCGCGTTTATCCCCTTGATAGGCCAGCTCTACTCGGCGGGCAAGGCCATGGCAGCCCAGTTTGTGGCTATCGGACAGCCCGGGCTTTCTGTCCTGACTTCGGTGGCCGCGGGGCAGTTTATCGTGTTCTTCCTCGGCGTGAGTTCGGTAATGTCCGTGCTCTACTACGAAAACGACATTGAGACACTGCTTGCCTTGCCTCTCAGACCGGCACAGATAATGGTGGCCAAAGTGGTGGTCACCTATTTGGCGGAGCTCCTTATGGCGGCGGTGCTCGCTGGACCGTTCCTCGTCGCCCTGGGAGTCCAATTGCACATCCCCGAGTTTTGGCCCTACATGGTGCTTGTCCTGCTGTCGGTGCCTGCGGTCCCGCTGGCCTTGTCGCTCTTGGCTACGGTCGTCATCATGCGCTCGACGAGGAGTTCCAGGATGAGGGATAACCTGCGTGTTGCCCTGGGACTCATCTTCTTCGCGCTCGTGATATGCCTGAACTACCTGAACACGTCGATCACCGTGAAGGGACCCGAAGAGGCAGCACGCCTGCTCATGGAGCGAAACGGCCTCATAAGGGCGGCGTCCAGGTACTACCCGCCCCTGAGGTGGGCGGCCCTAGCCCTGACCGCCGACACTCCGTTCGGGCGGCTCGCGGGGATCCTCCTGTTCGTGGGATCCTCATTCGGGGCCTTGGGCGCAGTCACTGCCCTCACCCAGCAGTGGTTCCTGGGAGGGTACACGACCGAGGTCGCCGGTTATCGCAAGGCGGCCGGTAGGCCGAGAGGTATGCCCGCTATAGGAGTTGGGCGGAAAGCAACGGGAGAGGGACGCGATGGGATCCCAGTTGCCACGGCGTCTTCCCTCGCCTTCAAGTTGAGGAGCCCAGCGGTGGCCATAGCCGTAAGGGACCACTACATGCTGGTGAGGACTCCCAATCATCTACTCACCGTGCTCACGAACCTACTGGTGTTCCCCTTAATAATCATCCTGACTACGGTGACCGGAGGGGGACAGCTGTCGGCCCTTACGAGCGGGCTCTCAGGTTACGCGCTGGATGTCGTGACCCTCATCATCCTGGCCGCCCATGCTTTCATCGTTTCGGGAAACCAGGTGGCGTCCACGTGCATATCTAGGGAAGGCAGGTCTTTTTGGGCCTCCAAGATGATCCCGGTGCCGCCGAAAGAGCAGTTTAAGGGGAAGATGGTCTACAACCTCCTCTTCGCCATGGTGCAGCTCGTTATCCTGCTCGCGAGTTCGGCCATCCTCCTGAAAGTCGACGCTTTCCACCTTGCGGTGATCGCCGTGCTCGGAGCGCTGGCTTCCATCTCGGTTACGGCGATATGCATGATGAACGACCTCGTGAACCCGAAACTTAACTGGGAAAACCCCCATGCCGCCATGAAGGGGAACTTCGGCACGTTGGTGGCAATGTTGTTCTCGCTGGCGTACGTCGTGGGGGCCGGCTTCCTCGTGAAGATCATGCTCTCGGCGGGGCTCTCCATGCCTATCGTGTACGTGCTCCTGGCGGCCGTGCTCCTAATATCGGGGGCGCTTCTTACGAAGGCCGCGTCTTCTCTGGCGGAAAAGCGCTATGCCGAGATCGAGGTATAGGAAACATGGCCGGAGAACGTTTCCCAGGGGAGTCCCGGGGCTGTTGCCCATCAGTCTGACCAAGTAAGACGGCAAGAGTTCGATGTTCATAGACTTTCTGAGAAACAGGGGTGACCGCCAGTGACGGTAAGAGAAAGGGCAAAAGCGATTGAAGACAAGATCATCGCCTGGAGGAGAGAGGTCCACAGGCATCCCGAACTCATGCTGGATACGGTTAAGACCGCCGCCCTCGTATCCTCGGCCTTGAGGGAGATGGGCATAGAGGTCCGGGAAGGCGTGGGCGGAAACGGGGTTGTGGGGCTCCTGAGGGGAGAGGCGCCCTCCACCCCCGGCGAAGCCATCCGCACCATCGCCCTGAGGGCCGACATGGATGCCCTCCCCGTCAAAGAAGAGACGGGGCTTCCGTTCGCGTCGGAGATACCGGGCCTCATGCATGCCTGCGGTCACGACGCCCACGTGGCCATGCTCCTGGGGGCGGCCAAGATCCTTTCAGACATGAGGAAGGAATTCAGGGGCAACGTCAAGTTTATCTTCCAGCCAGGCGAGGAGGGGGCCGGCGGAGCAAGGCTTATGATCGAGGACGGCTGCCTGGAAGACCCGCGGCCCGACGCCATAATCGGTGCGCACGTGGGGAGTCTGTGGAACGTTGGGAACGGCCAGGCAGGTTTCCGTCCGGGCCCGCTCATGGCCGCCAGCGACCGTTTTGAGATATTCATACAGGGGAAAGGTGGCCACGGCGCCGCGCCCCACGCCTCGGTGGACCCGGTCGTGGTCGGTTCCCACATCGTGACCGCGCTCCAGACGATAGTTTCCAGGGCAATAAGCCCCACGGAGCCTGCGGTCGTCACCGTAGGTGTCATCCAGGCAGGCACGGCCAACAACATAATCCCCGACACGTGCACCATGAAAGGCACTGTCCGCTACATGAAGAGGGACCTGGGACCATACATAAAGAAGCGCATCACCGAGATCGCCTGCGGCGTGGCAGCGGCGATGAGGGCCGAGGCGAAGGTTACCTACCATTTCGGTTACCCGCCGCTCGTCAACGACGAGGACTTAACCAACAGGGTGAGGGCTTCCGCCGCCAAAGTCGTCGGCGAGGAGAACGTGGTCACCGCCGGCATGACCATGGGCGGGGAAGACATGGCCTACTACCTGGAGAAGATCCCTGGCACGTTCTTCGCCATTGGGACCGGGAACGAGGCGAAGGGCATCATGTACCCGAACCACCATCCCAAATTTGACGTGGATGAAGATGTCCTCTACATCGGATCCGCCATCTTCGTCCAGGCATGCCTCGATTTCTTGGGTGAGGAAGGACCATACCTCAGGAAGTGAAGGTGATCTGACATGGCGCGCGAGACCGGTAGGCGCCAGGGCCGGGATACTCCTCCATGCCCCAACCCTCAGGCCGGCAGTGACGGAATGCGGATAAACGCAGACCGTCTGTGGCGGGATCTCACGGAGCTTTCCCACATAGGCCGGGGCGAAAAAGGGATTTCGCGGCTGGCCTTCAGCCCGGCCGACATGGAAGGCCGGAGGTGGCTCATGGGGAAGTTTGAGGAGGCGGGGATCCCGGCCAGGATTGACGGCTACGGCAATGTCTTCGGGAGGCTAGAGGGTAAGAGACCGAAGGAAGATCCTCGCCATCAAGGCGGGCTGATCCTCGTAGGTTCCCACATCGACACCGTCCCCGAAGGCGGCATGTTCGACGGGGCCCTTGGTGTCCTGGCCGGTCTCGAGTGCCTGAGGACCCTGAGAGAGAGCGGGATGGATCTCCCCTGCGCGGTGGAAGTGGCCGCTTTCGCCAATGAGGAAGGAGCCAGGCTATCTCCCGGCACCTTCGGTTCGAGGGTTCTGCTTGAAGGGGTGTCCCAGTCCGAGTGGTCCAAGGTGTACCCGGTCCTTGAAGAAGCCGGATTGGACGGAGGTGGGGGACCCGGTCCTACCTTGAACCCGGAAACCATTCGAGCCTACCTCGAGCTCCACATAGAGCAGGGAGGGATCCTGGACAGATCCGGTGAGGACATAGGCGTTGTAGAAGGTATCGTCTGCATACAGCTGTTTCACGCCATCTTCGAAGGTGAAGCCAACCACGCAGGCACGACGCCCATGGACATCCGGAAGGATGCTCTCCAGGGAGCGGCGGAGCTGGTCCTCTCCGTGCCTTCCACGGTCCGTGAGCTCGGGTCCGGGAGGACCGTAGGTACATGCGGCAGGGTTGAGGTCTCGCCCGGCGGCAGGAACATCATACCCGGCAGGGTGGAAGTGAGCGTCGAAGTCAGGGACCTGAGCGAAGAGGTTGCCGGCAAGGTGGTGGAATCCTTGCGAAAAAAGGCGCTGGCCATAGCTTCTGCCCGCGGGCTCAAAGTGGAGCTCACGCCCGTGTCGGTGACACCCGGAGCAGCCATGTGTCCGGAGATACAGGATATCATCGAGGCGGAGGCCCGGGCCTTGGGTCTTTCTGTCCGCAGGATGCCTTCGGGCGCCGGCCACGATGCCATGACCTTCGGCAGGAAGGTCCCGTCGGGGATGATCTTCGTTCCGAGCCGGGGTGGGATAAGCCACAGTCCCCTTGAGTGGACGTCCAAGGAACAATGCGCCGCCGGGGCGCAAGTCCTACTCAGGACCCTGGTTGCCCTCGCTTCTAGACGGGATAGCCTATCTCTTCCCCGATTATCTTGAGCAGGGCGACTAGGCTGCGGAGGTCTTGCCTGAGGGTCTCGAGATCCGCCTGGGGGTTTTGTGCTTGGGCCAGGGTTTTCCTCGGTATCTGGAGCACTATGCTTGCGTCCAGGACCGAGATGTTCATAGCCCCCATGCTCTTCAGGCCTTCGCGGATGAGGTGGGTCCCGTGGCGAATATCCCGGAAAGAAAACACGGGGAAGCCAATCCCGTCGTCCCAGGTGTCTTCGTAGTTTACCTCAATCGAGAGGGTTTCGTAGCTTTTCCTGAAGAGAAGAGGCTGCTTGAACTCATCCTTGAGCGGGGAGAGTTCCTCGACGGCGATGTCGTAGAGCTTGTCGACGGCTTTCTTGAAGAGCTCGGGGTCTTCCAGCGCTGACCTCACGAGCTCCAGCGTTTCAACTAGGAAGTGGGGCCCCGGCAAGTGGGGCTCCAGCCCGTATCCCGGCACAGAGTGGCCGCGCCCGTGGCTGCCCGAGCCTGGCGACATCTCGAGGAGTGGGACAACCAGTTCTTCTGTCCCGATGATTATGCCGGGTCCTCCTTTCCCGAAGGGTCCGAAGACCGCTCCGGCAACCTTCAGCTTTGAAAGGTCGGGCCCCAGAAACGGGATAGCCGTGCTGCTATCCAAGAGAAGGGGCACGTCATACTCTGATGCTATCTCCCCGAGTCCCGCGTGGAGCTCCGGGAGCCCGTTTTCGTCGACCGGCGAAAAACCGCAGCCGGGTATACCCGTGCCCATGGCGATTATAGCCGAGAGGTGAGGGAGGCATGCTTCTGCGGCCGCGGCTACCGCGTCGAGGGTGGGTTCGGTATGGGCGCCGGCCAGCATCGCGACCGGCGCGGGGATTATACCGTGGTACGAATAGGTGGCGCCCGCGAGGGGGACGACAAACGCCCTGGGATGTGTCTTGGCGTTCTGGTTTATGGCCGCGGTGAACTCGGGGAGCAGGGCATACTTGGGTGGGAGCGGCCTGAGACCCGCGACCATCTCTGAAGGCTTCTGGCGCAGGACCACCGCCCAGCGGTCTTCTCCGGGAAGGCCCTCGGATTCTGCCGCTCCGAAGCAAGGTATCGCCGCGGCCCTGAGGAGCGCAAGTCCTGAACCGGTCGAGCTTACCGGGCACGCGTCGTAAGCTTCTCCGTAAGCGTCTTTCACGATCCCGCGGATTTTCTCCACGAGTTCCAGGACATCTCCCGCTTCCCCTTCAGGAGGCATCCGCCTAGGCGGCGACTCTGGCGCGTGGGAAGGCCGCGCGGCATCCTCGGGCGACTTCTCCGCCAAAGCACTGGCTTTTTCAAGGATCGTCCGGGCAGATCTGGCGAGCTCCTGGTACATCCGGAACTTGTATTTCTCTCGCGCCATCCGGGTCATCTCCTGGGGAATTCTCTACTGGCGATCCTTCCCGCCCTCCGGCTCGAGGATACCGTCTTGTGCTCGGGGAGCCGTGTGTATTACACTAGCGCCATGAGACTTACGCAGGTAGCCTTGTTTATCGCATTGGGGATCGTGCTTCCCATGGCTTTTCACGCTGCGGGCCTGGGAAGGGCTTTCCTCCCGATGCACATCCCCGTCCTCTTGGCAGGGATCTACGGAGGCTGGAAAAGCGGCCTGGTGGTTGGAGCGGTTACCCCAATCCTGTCAGGCGTCCTCACTGGGATGCCGCCCCTCGCGCCTCCTACGGCGTTTACCATGATGGTGGAACTGCCGATCTACGCCGTCCTGGCTTCCCTTTTCTACCGGCGCCTGCGGCTTCACCCCGTGCTTTCGGTGGGCCTTTCCGCCCTTGTGGGGAGGATCGCCTACGGGCTGATTGGGTATCTCATGTTCCCCCTCGTAGGGCTTCCCAGGGTATCGCCTCTCTACCCCGTCACGGCGGGGCTTGTGAGCTCGCTGCCGGGCGTGGCGGTGCAGGTGGTCCTTGTACCCCTTATCGTGAGCCGCATTAGGCCGAGAGAGTGAAACCTCTTCTCGCGGGCGCTAACGACTATCGTCCCGATCCTCGATGTTATAGAGTAGGTGGATTGTCGGATACCGGTATACCCTGCCGTTCGAGGGTCGGGGAGCCTACGGTGTTCTTGGCCCTGGACGCAGGTTCTTAGGTGTCAGGGGGGAAGCGCATGCCAGGAGAAGCCGAGCTTAACGGGACCGTATGGGTGAAAGACGGCAAGATCTTTGTGAGCGACCCCAAACCCGGTGGCAAGCCAGCCTCCATCGTGCCTCACAAAGAGGTGGAGGTCTTTGTTTCGGGCAAGAGGATTTCGTCCGAGGAGTCCATTACTTCTTCGAACAAGATAGAGGTGCGCCTTCCCATCCGGGAACCCCATGTAAACTATCACGTCGAGATCGCGAAAGGCGGCCTGGAGGCCGTTGCCAGGATCGAGCTGGAGGACGGCCTTAGATATTACCTGGTAGACAAGCCGCCTGCCCAACGGCTTGAGCTCGAGGTTGGGACAGAACCGGTCAAGGCTGTGCCGGAACCCCAGAAGCTCTTGGAAGCGATAAGAGCGGTGGGCGTCGAGTTCGGCATAGACATGGAGGCCGTGGAATCATGCCGCGAGAGGCCCGGCCGCCACGTGTTCGTGGTTGCCCGGGGCAAGCCTCCCGAGCCGGGGAAGGACGGGAAGATAGATTTCTTGGTACCCCTCGAGAGGGTGGTCGATCTTCCTGCAGATGTCCTCCAGGTGGATTTCCGAGAGATCGCCAAGGTCCCAGACGTGAAGCAGGGGCAGGTGATCGCCGTAAAGACCCACCCCGTCCCCGGCAGCCCCGGTAAAGCGGTAAACGGCGCCGTGATCCAGGCGCAGCGCCCGAAAGACCCCAAATTCCGCGCTGGTAAAGGTGTGGAATTCCAGGAGCGGGACGGAAAAACCGTGGCGGTCGCGACCGTCTCGGGATGCCCGGTCTTCAACGAGGACTCGGGGACCATAAGCGTGGACCCCGTCTACACCCACCGGGGAGACGTCGATATGGCCTCCGGCAACATAAGGAGTTCGGGTAGCGTGTGTATCCTCGGGCAAGTCACCGAGGGGATGAAAGTCGAGTCCGAAGGTAACCAGGAGATCTCCGGCGCCGTAACCGAAGCGATGGTGAGGGCCGGGGGAAGCGTGAGGATAAACGGCAACGTGTTCAAGTCCACGGTGGTCGCGGGCAAGGACACAACTTGGGTCACGAAGATGGACGAACTCCTGAGGGCGGTAGAGGAGCGCCTGGAGGCCATCTTGTCCATCGAGGGCATCTACAGGGAGGCCCTTGAGCGGAAGCGGGCCAGGTCTCCGGAGCCCGGCGACGACACCATATTGGACGAGCTGGCCCAGATCGAGAGGTTCAGAAACCTCGCGGTCGCCCTCTCCAACTTGCTGAAAGAGAACGTGGCAAACTTCCCCGAAGATATAGCGGCGCAGGTGAGGGCCACAAGAGAGATGCTGATGAGCGCCGGCGCAGACGTTTTCGAGCGGGCCCACGGGGTCTCGAAACTCATCCAGGATGCGCGGCTCTACGTGGATTCGGAGCTCATGGGCGGGAAGTCCGACGTGATCCTCCCCTATGCCCAAAACTCCACGATCGAGGCCTCCCGAGATATCACGATCACCGGTCAGGGAGCGTTCTACTGCGTGTTGCGCGCCGGTAGGGCCGTGAAGACGAGCGGCTCTCCTGGGCTCATCCGGGGCGGAGAAGCGCGGGCGAGGGAGCTCATCCAGGTTAACGCAGCAGGAGGCCAGGGGGTGGCGCCCACGGTGCTGGCGGTCGGGCTAGAGGGGAAGATCCTCGTGAACACGGTCTATCCCAACACGATCCTGAGCGTGGGCCCCCAGAGCTACAGGACCGAAGATACCTACCGAAACGTCAAAGCGAGCATGGTGGATGGCCGCCTGGTGGTGGACACGGCCGTTGGGCCTTTGCGGGTAGACTGACGCGAGACTGCGTCAGCGGTTCCTCCTGTGGTAGCTGAGCGCGACCAGCGCCGCGAGCAGGGCTTTGGCTGCGTCACCCGGCAAGAATGGCACGGATCCTGCGAGAAGAGCCTCTCTAAGGGACATCCCCATGTGCCACGCCAGGTAGGGAGATCCTATCCCGTGGACCACCAGGATGCTTCCAACTACTGATGCAGCCAAGAACCGCGCGAATCCGTGAGGCCCTCTCTTCTTATGGCTTTGCCCGGCGGGCCCCCGTCTCTGTGTCCCGAGCGCTATGAGCCCGGATACGAAGGCTGCGGGGACGAAAGACAATAGGTACCCGCCGGTGGGCCCGAGTATCACGCCAAGACCGGATCTCCCTCCGGAAAAGACCGGGAGCCCTGCCACCCTCAAGAGGAGATAAGTGGCGACCGCCGCCGCGCCCCACCACGGTCCCAGGATTAGCCCCGAAAGGCATACTCCGAGGGTCTGGCCTGTTATCGGGACAGGGCTCAACGGCAGAGGCACGGTGACCAGAGAGAGGGCCGCGGTGAGAGCCGCGGCCACGGAGGCCTTGAGCATCATGGAAAGCCTGCTTTCGCTGTTCATCCTCGTAGGGGAAACCTCCGGCTCAAGCCCGGCGCACCTCCGGCCTGGTCCCTGAACTCCCGGCGCGAACGGGCGCCGGTGCGCTTTGAGCAGTATAACAGGTTTCTCGCCTGTTTAGCAAGGCGCGGCAGGATAAACGCGGGAAACAGCGAACTCGGTAGAGGATCCCTAGTGAGAACGGGAGGTTTCGACAGTGAGGGTATTCATATCCGTAGACATGGAAGGCGTTTGCGGGGTAGTCCACTGGAATCAGACCCAGCACGGCAAAGAGGATTACGAGCGCATGAGGCGCCTCATGACCGAAGAAGTGAATGCCGCCGTAGAAGGCGCTTTCGCCGCAGGGGCCAAGGAGATAGTGGTGAACGATTCCCACAACGCCATGCGCAACGTGGTCATAGAAGACCTGCATCCCGACGTGAGGCTCATAACGGGTTCCACAAAGCCCATGTCCATGATGGAGGGCCTGACCGGCGACTTCGATGCGGTCTTCCTCGTAGGTTACCACTCCAGGGCATCGTCCACCGGCGTCCTGAACCATACGTATACCGGACGCGTGGCCCATTACTGGGTGAACGGTAAAGTGATGGGTGAGACCGGGATGAACGCCCTAATAGCCGGCTATCACCGGGTGCCCGTGGTCCTCGTCACCGGAGACAGCGTGGTGACGAAGGAAGCCCAGGAACTCCTCGGCGACGTGGTCACACAGTGACTGTAAAGGAGCCCAGGAGCCAGTTCTCGGCGCTGTGCCTGCATCCTGTGAGGGCCAGGGAGCTCATCAAAGAAGGCGCCCGGAAAGCCCTGGAGAACCTCGCTTCCTACAAACCCCTGGTGCCCGAAGCGCCGTCCACGGTGAGGATCCAGTTCCACACCTCGGGAGAAGCCGACGGCGCGGCGGTCATGCCCGGCGCGGTAAGGGTAGATCCCGTGACGGTCGAGTTTACAGGGAAGGACTACCTAACATAGTCATAGCAAAGACAAACGGGAAACCCGTCCGATGCAGGGGGATGCACATGTCGCAGGTTGCCATAACGCTCGTCATCCTCGCCGGGGCACTGGTCTTGTTCGTCACCGAACTCGTCCCCTTGGGGATTACGCCTCTCATAGTCCTCTCAAGCCTGGCCGTTACCGGGGTACTGCCGGTTAAGGATGTCCTCACCGGGTTCTCGAACGATACAACGGTGATGGTGCTTTTCATGTTCCCGGTGGGCGAAGCGCTTTTTCGGACGGGCGTGTGTGAATTCATCGGCAAGAAAGTCATAAAGATCGCCGGGAGGAACGAAGTACGGCTCATTGGGCTCGTGATGCTGGCCGCCGCGGTGCTCTCGGCTTTCACCAGCAACACGGGCACAACCATCGTCATGGCGCCCTTGATCGTCTCGGTAGCCCGTGAGGCAGGGGTAAGCGCGGGGACCTTGCTCCTTCCCCTCGCTTTCGGAGCGTCCTTCGGCGGGATGCTTACCCTGGTCGGAACTCCTCCCAACGCCATCGTACAGGGGGCCCTCAAGGAAGCCGCCGGCAAGTCCTTCGGGTTTTTCGATTTCGGGAAAGTCTCTCTGCCTTGTGTCGCGGTATCGGTCATCTACATGATGTTCGTGGGGAGAAAACTGCTCGCGACCAGGTCGGTGGCAGAGCCCTCGCCGGCCGAGAAGCACGAGTTCCGAACGAACAAGATGGGCATGTCGCTGCTGATCCTCGTCTTGGTAGTAGTAGGGATGTTCTTTGAAAGCAGGCTCTCTGCCTACGGCTTGAGCCTCCCCATAGTCGCCATGATCGGGGCGGTGCTTACCGTAGTGACCGGGTGCATCACCATGAGCGAGTTTACGACGAGCATTGAGTGGTCCTCGGTCCTCCTTATGGGCGGCATGCAGCCGCTGGGGGCCGCGATGCAGCGGACGGGAGCCTCTCAGCTGCTGGCAGGGTTCCTCACTCGGGCCATAAGCGAGCCTAATCCTTACCTGGTGACCGGGCTTATAGTCCTCGGGGCAGGGCTACTCGGACAGTTCATGTCCCACACGGCGGCTACCAGCGTACTTGCCCCGGTCTGCGTGGCGATAGCACAAGAGCTTGGAGTGAATCCCGCTCCGCTCCTCATGGCCCTTTGCCACGCTACGTCGATAGCGGTGGCGACTCCCATCGGCACCCCGCCGAACGTCATAGTCTACCAGCGTGGCGGCTACAAGTTCATTGACTTCGTGAAGACCGGAGTGCCCCTTTTCATCCTGGGGGCGCTCACCCTCACGCTCCTAATACCCAAGGTGTTTCCTTTCTGAGGAGTTGAGATTCTCGCGGAAGCGGTGTTTTCACCGCTGCACGGTTGTGGCAGTCTATGGATGAGCGGGGGGCGGCCAGAGTCCGCGCTCCCGCCGGAAGGGTGAGCCACTGGCGAGGCGGAGATTGTTGGCAGGCAGCGTGGCTCACGTGGGTGCATGCTCAAACCGTACTCAAGTAGTAACGAAAGCGGCGAGGCGAAACCCGGCGTGCAAATCCCGATACATCCTTTTGTCCTTAGCATCATGGGTACTCTGGAACGGGCAGGTTACCGGGCCTACGTGGTAGGCGGCTCGATCAGGGACCTTATCCTCGGTCGTGAGCCCAACGACTGGGATGTGGCCACCGATGCTACCCCTTCTGTCGTCCGCGCGCTATTTGAACGCACCGTCCCGACCGGGGAGAAGTACGGCACCGTAACCGTCCTGGGGGAGATGCCCGTCGAAGTTACCACGTTCAGGAAGGACGGCCGGTACCTTGACGGCAGAAGACCCGAGAGCGTGGAGTTTTCTTCAACCATTGAAGAAGACCTTGTCAGAAGGGATTTCACCATCAACGCCCTCGCGGCAGACAGGGTAGGAAACGTGCTGGACTTTGTAAATGGTCTTGAGGACCTGAGGAACCGGCTCGTGCGCTGCGTCGGCGATCCCGGTGAACGCTTCAGGGAAGATGCACTCAGGATGCTCAGGGCCCACAGGCTTGTCGCGGAGCTTGGCCAAGGCTTCCGCATAGAGCCACGCACCCTCCAGGCCATTACCGAAAACGCCCACCTGATCCTGCAAGTCTCTTGGGAGCGGATCAGGGATGAGCTCGTACGGATACTTATGAGCGAGAGCCCCGGCGTCCTCAGGGACCTCTACGATTCTCGCCTCCTGGAGTACATCCTTCCGGAGCTCGCCGACTGTTACGGGTTCAAACAGTGGAATAGGCACCACGATAAGGACGTGTTCGAACACACGATTGCCGCCGTGGAATCCTCTCCGAAGAAGCTGCGCGTGAGGCTCGCGGCCCTCCTGCACGACGTGGGCAAGGCCGAGACCTTCAGCCTTGGGCCCGACGGTGAGGGGCACTTCTACGGCCACAGCGTGAAGAGTGCGGAGATGGCGGAGGAGGTCCTCAAGCGCCTGAGGTTTGACTCCCACACCGTTTCTTCGGTGTGCACGCTCATTAGAGAACACATGACCAGACACTCACGTATGGGCCCCAAGGGTCTCAAAAGGCTGATCGCCCGGGTAGGGAAGGACCTCATCCACGAGCTTCTTGATCTCCAGATGGCCGATGTGAAAGCTTCGGGACACCCCGGCGACCTATCCGAAGTCTTGAGGCTCAAGGAAGGCGTGGAAGGTATCCTGGCATCCGGCGACCCCATAACCGTGAAGGACTTGGCGGTGAAGGGCGCCGACCTTATCGAGTGGGGCATGGAAGAGGGGAAGGAAATAGGCGATGTCCTCAAAGCCATGCTGGATAGGGTCCTGGAGGATCCCTCGCTGAACACGAAAGAAAGGCTGCGCGGCATATTCGAGGAGCTCCGGGGGGAGACGAAAAGGGAAACTGGCATTGGTGGCAGCATGTAGTCCTGGGAACTCTGGGAACCCTGGAAACCCTGGGAACCCTGGAAACCCTGAGAACCCTGGGAAACCTCACAACCCTGAGAACCTCGAGAACCCTGACAACCCTGAGAACCCCGAGAACCGTGAGAAGTCCGGAGAAGGCATGCGAAGCCTGAAGAATCCGGTCCCGTCACTTGCGTCTCGATGCCTTTTTCCTCTGGTTGTAGACCTCTCCCCAGACCAGTATGGCGAGCAGGGCCGCGATGAGCCCCAGCGCCCAGTAAAGCAGGTCTGTCCGGTCCGAGGCGCTGCGGGCACCTCCGACCGAAGGCCGTCTCACGGGCGTCGTCCCCTGGGGCGTCACCGGCTCGAGAGGTTGTATGGGCTGTACGGGCTCAATAGGTTGCACGGGCTGGATGGGCTCGACAGGACCTACTGGCTCAACTGGGTCAGCGGGTGTCCCGGAAGACGGGCTTGACTCACCGCCGGTTCCGGGGGTTTCTTTAGAAGTGCCTGGTGTCGCGCCTGACATTCCGGGTGTAAGACCTTGTTCATTCTCCTGGCTGGGCCTTCCCTGAGGGTCTTTGCCGCTCAAGAGATACCTGTACCCCGCTTCCTCAAAACGCTCGGGAAGGGGGACAGCCCTGAGCAGCTCCTCTATACCGTGGGCCCCGGCGATGCCCTGGACCTCGAGTTTTACGGCGCTCGTCATGACGCGTCCCGAGGCGTCTAGCCCTGCATGGGCGGTAACAGTCTCGTTTTTCTCTTGAATGTACATTATCAGATCGCGGACTTCAGAGCGCCGCCTTTCGATTTCGTTTTCGGCCCACTCGACCCAGGAGCCGCCGGCAGATAGCCGGAGTTCTTCGAGGCACCTCAGCATACCCGAGAGGTACGGGTCTTCGTCGGGGCGGTTGTAGGCGGCCCTGAACCGGAGGGTGACTTCCCAAGTCGAGACGTAAGTACCTTCGCGGATCTCTCCCCGCAGCTTGGTGAGCTTCACGGAATCGACCTGCAGCAGGAGTCGTTCGGAACGCCCTTCAATGTACCTGCGGATTGCCCTGGCGATCTCCAGGTCGTCTGTGGACTCCGGTGGAGCGGCCGCGGCTGTCGCGAGGAGAACTGCCAAGAAGGGGAGCGTCAAGGCCAAAATCAGGTGCCTGCGCCCTGTGGGGCGCGCCGGAGAACGAAGCCCGGATAGGAGTCCTCTAACCGACGTACCTCACCCCGCCTCTTACTCTATATAACGTCAGCCAATCTCTCCGAGTTGAGGGGATGAGGAAAAACCTCCTGGAAAAGGCCCGGCCTGAGATGCTTCGCTAGTGGAGCAACTGGCTTAGGACGATGCTGGTCAGGACGCCTGCGACGGCGCCGAGGGTACCGCTGTGCCCTCCTTCTGAGAGCTCCTCAGCATCGGGGATGACCTCATCGAACGTGACAAAAAGCATGGCGCCTGCGGCGAAGGCTAGGGCAGCCGCCACGACTTTCGGAGACAGGGTGCCAAACAGGGCGCCGACAGCCGCGCCGGCAACGGAGGGCAGGCCCGTGAGCGAGCTCACGAGGATGATGTTCGACCTCTTCCTCCCGATGCAGGCCAGAGGCCCGGCGACGGCCATCCCTTCGGGCACGTTGTGCAGGAACATGAGCGCCGCGACCCTGAACCCGAGGGAAAGCCCCGACGCTAGGCCCGCTCCCACGGCAAGCCCTTCAGGCAGGTCGTGCATGGCGATCCCTATGGCGACGACGTAGGCGGTCCTGGCGTAGCGCATGCTTTCTTGGTCGCAAGAGAAGTGGTGGCTGTGGGGAAGAAGCATGTCGAAGATCATGATGGTCACCGCACCGGCGACCATGAAAACCAGAGGTAAGAAGGTGCCGCCGAGTTCTACCGCTTCGGGCATGAGGTCGAAAGCGACGAGGGATACCATCACGCCTCCGGAATAGCCAAGGAAGAGGGAGAGGAGCTTCCTGCTGGGGTTTCCTTTGATGGAGACGATGAGGCCGCCCGCGCCGGTTCCCACAACGCCCACTACTGCAGATAGAAGAATGATGCCTGGAAAAGACATGCTCGACCTCCGACCAAACCTAAGTCGCCAGCACTGTTGATTCTAAATCCGAAATAAAGGGCTGTCCACCCTAAGACCGGTGGGATGGGCTCCACGGCGGCGGAAGAGGCTGGGGAGGGAGCCTTCTTGCGCCGAGATAGGAAACGGGCGGCCCTTTAGTCAGGCCGCCCGTCGCTTTGGATTCTGCCTACGTTAGATGAAGCAGAAGCAGCAGAAAACTAGGAGGATGAGGATCAGGAACAGGATGAACGCCCAGTTATTGCCGCAGACCGGTCCGGTGCCAGACATGGAATCTCCCCCTTGGTTCATTTGTTGCAGCTCATGTTATGTAGATTGGACCCCGAGAGCTACCGCGAATAATCCAAGAGGTTCAGGGCGTCGGTGAGGATTCTCTGTATGTCGCTCATGACGATGAGTATCCGCCTTTCGGCTTCCAGGAACCGCTGCACGTCGCCGTGCAAGTTCACGAGGTCGGTGAGCTTCTGCATTTCTTCCCTGGTCTTCTCATCGGGCTCTTTGCCGCTCAATATCTCCATCTCGTACCGGAGCTGCTTTTCCCGGAAATCCCTCAGGATTGACATAGCCGTTTCGTTGGCCAAAATCGCCTGCTTGGCCTTCTGGTATTCCTTGTACTCCTCGCTCGCCTTGAGTTCTCGCGCGAGTTCGTATGCTTTGTCGTAAGTAGCCATGTCAATACCCCCCTTGCCTCGCGAAACTATGTGTCTCCGAAGACTGCTCATTCAAGTGTCCGGGGCTATTTCCCTTTCCTGAGATCCTTCAGTTTCGCAAGGATCTCTCCGTACCTCCTGTCCAGGTCTGCTTTCTCTGCTTCGTCTTTCGCCGCGGAGATCAGGGAAACCACATAGGCCAGCTCTGCCTTGAGTGCCAGCTCCTCTGCGCTTCGGTCCTTCACTTCCGCAGGGAGATTGTCGGAGAGTCTTCTTCTGAAGTCGCCGTACGTCCCCTGGTGGATGGTCAGCCTCCCTGAATCCAGATGCCATATGGTGTTCGAGACTCGGTCCAGCAGGTACCTGTCGTGGGTGGCCACGACCAGGGTCCCTCGGTAGGAGCCCAGGGCTTCTTCCACCGCCTCTCTCGCCTGGACGTCCAGGTGGTTTGTGGGCTCGTCGAGAAGGAGCAGGTCGAAGGCGCCGAAGCACAGGCACGCCACGGCGACCCGCGTGCGCTCACCCATGCTCAGGGTGCCCAGGGGCCTCATCTGTTTGTCGCCGGACACGCCGAGGCGCCCGAGGAGGTCTCTGGACGGAGGAAGTGGGAGGCCTGTCTTAATACTCACGTTTTCTGCGGCAGATCTTTCTGGATCAAGGTCTTCGAGCACTTGCGCCAGATACCCCACCTTGGCTCCCGGATTTACCCAGAGGGATCCTGAACCTGGCGCGAGCTCGCCCGCAATGAGGCGCAGGAGGGTGGTCTTGCCAGAGCCGTTTCTCCCGATAAGGCCTATCTTCTGGCCGGGCCCGATATGAAAAGAGGCGTTGTCTATAACGGTTCGCCCGGCCCTGTTTTTTCCCGCTGCGAAAGGAGATGGTAGCGCCGGACCAGCCTGCCCGGGATCCAGATAGGCGAAACAGAGCCTTTCGGCTCGTGCCAGCGTCTCCGTCCTTATGCCGGCGTGGGAGATGCCCGCGATAACCGGAAGGTCGTCCTTGGTGACCTCCGGCTTTCTCGCCATGAGCCTCGCCAGCTCCGATTCTTTGGCTTGGAATTGCCTCGCGTGTTTCTTGGCTTTGCGCCTCAAGAAGTCGTTTTGCCCCGCGTCTTTGTGGGCTTTCTCGTACCACTGCCTGCGGGCGCGGATCTCTTCTTTGAGCCCTTGGATCTCCCGGGACCACTTGGCGTACTCGCGGCGTTCGTGGGCAAGCCTTGCGGTGAGTTCCCTCATGTATGCAGAATAGTTGCCCTGGTAGACCCTGAGCCGGGTCTCGCGGACTTCCCAGATCTTCTTCGCCACCGCATCCAGGAACGAGCGATCGTGGGATACGACCATGACGCTTCCCCGGTACAAAGAAAGGAGCTTCTCCAGCCATTCAATCCCGGGGATATCCAGGTGGTTTGTGGGCTCGTCCAAGATCAGGATCTCCGGCCTTTCCGAGAGGGCGATGGCCAGGGAAAGCCTGGTCTTTTCGCCGCCGCTCATATTACCGGCGGGTCTATCCCACAGGGACTTTCCGATACCGCACTGCCCGAGGTACTCCGCCTTGTCGTGGCCTATCAGGTCGAGAGGGGTCATGGACTCATCATCCCTAAAGGTCTGGGGGACATAACCTATGCGGGGTCTCTTGACCCAGTCCACGGTCCCAGTATCTGGCATGATTTCGCCCAATATGAGCCTTAGGAGGGTCGTCTTTCCGCTCCCGTTGGGCCCCACGATGCCTATGCGGTCACCCGGTGAAAGAACTGCCGAAACGTCTCTCAGGACAGGGTTTCCCTGGTAGGTGATGGAGATGTTCGAAAGCCTGAGGACCGTCATCGCACTCACTCCAATGCTCGCCAAATGCCTGGCCGTGCCGGGGGGCCGGCCGACCTAGAGGTCCGGCTGATCCGGAACCTGCTTAAGGAATACAGACTAGCGAGTGATCATCGGAGTGAGCAGAATATCCTCCCTGGAAGGTCCTGTGTATCTACAGTATATCACGGGGTGTGTCCCGCGATCGACCTCTGGAGCCGTCCCTGCCCCGGCATCACTTCGTCTCTTCGGCTTCCCACCTGGGGACGTTGAGGGGCCCCAGGACCAGCCCTGTCCTCCTGACCTTGACTTCCACCGAAGTGGCGATCCTGGCGTCTTTGTACCGGTTAGGCCACTCGAAAGCTTCGAATTCGGGCCACGTGAGGAAAGTCATCTTTACCCTCCTCCCGAATCCGAAGACGTCCGCGCCCATGTCTTGGGTTTTTTGGATGGCGCCGTCGAGCACCGTTTTGAAGTAACTCGCCAGGGCACCCTCTGCGACGTAGACCATGCGTGGATCGGTGTAGTCGGTCTGGGTTTTCGGTGAGACGTAAGACACTTCCAGGTTTACCTTGACGTCGAGCTCCACGTCTTCGCCGGTTCGCCTGACACTTACCCTGCTGGATGCCGATTGCACCGTGAAGCCCAGCGAGTACTTGACCTCGTCCGGTTTCTCGGGGTCAGGCACGGCGAAGGATGCCCTCTCAAGGTCTCCGTGCACGGCGAGCACGGCGCGGGCTTCCTCTGCGCTCAAGGTGCCCACCATTTTGTCTCCTCTGAAGACCGCGAGACCCAAGAAACTCACTGGGCCCCCTCCGGTCTTCGGGATCACGCCCCCTTCGCCGTGGGTGGCGCCGCCTTCGGGGTTTATGAGGCCCGGAGGGACGTCACCGGGTTCCAGCCGTTCTCCCAACTGGGGGGTTGAAGGATACTGCTCGCCGGGATTGGACTCCAGCTGGTTTCCCTGCCCGCCTGTCCCGCTCTGATTGCCGGGCGGCTCGAAGTCTGCGGAAATGCCCAGGAGGGGAACGGCGGGCGCCACAGAGCTGGACTCGGTGAGGTTGACGAAATCCCTCGCGAGGGTCGCTGCCTTGAATAGTCCGGTGTAGATATGCTGCTGCAAGACCGTCTGTATGAACCTGCTGGGGCTCACTTCGAGGGGCGAGGTGTTGATGCGCAGGAGGTCTTCGGCCCGCCCCTTGGCTACGGCTACCAGGGCGGAGCCGCGTACTTCCCGGTAGCGGTCCAAAGCGCCCGCCAGGCTCCTGAGCCCGGAGCGGGCAAAGTCTTCACCGAACAGGAAAAGCTGGGCGTGCTCGAGAGATACACGCCGCCCGAGGTTTGTGCATATGAGGTCTAGGGCCTCTAGGGCGGTCTTGGAATGTACCGTAACCGTCAAGTACTCCGGGTCTCCTCCCGGACCCCCGCCCGCCACAGTGGAGCTCCTCAGGCTGTGAGGGATGCCTATCTGCACCGTCGTCGCCAGGTACCCATCTATGCCTGCGTCAAATCCCATGGCCTGGACCCAGGCGATGTCCTCCAGCTCTATCCTGTCCCAGCACCCGGTCGAGGACGCGCTGAAGGCCAGGAGAATGACGAGTAGCAGGGATGTCTTCTTGATGGGTTTCACGCTTCTTCGCCGCCCCCTCCGCGCGTTGTAGCGTCGCCTGATGCGCCGGCCCGAGCTCCGTGCGGTTCTCTCCCGGTCCCGCTACCGCCAACGGTCTTTCGCTTTTTCTCTCTCATGAGCTGGAGGACGAGCAGAGTGTAAGACCATGGGTACAGTAGGAGTAGGCTGTACGTCCTTATGACCGTGGAGTGTACGCTGATGGCCTCCGCTATGTTTGACGGCAGGAAAGCGCCCGCGAGGATCAGCACGCCCGATATCAGGACCCCTATCCGGTAGGCCCCGAGTCCCGTCAACGACGCGATCAGGTGAGAGTTGATCCATGCTCCTATGGCCACAAACAGGGTACCGGCGCTCAGCCAAAGGACGACGAAAACCGCGTCGAAGCGCTGCAGAAACCTGCTGAGGTATATGATCCGGACTGTCCGGAGAAACGGGAGGTGGACTCGGGTCAGGGACGGATATGGGAACATCATGAGGCAGGTGAGGGTCACCAGAGATAGCATGACCATGGACAGGACCGTGCCCGCGAGAGTCGCTTTCCCCAGGCTAGACCGTTTTCTGAGGTACGGGGCAAGTATCCCCAGGGCCATGAGCTCCAGGTACATCGTCTGTCCTATGAAGTAAGACTTGGCGAGATCCGGGAGCCCCGGACCCAGCAGGGGATAGATGTCATCAATATGCCATGCGTGGTATGTAAGCGCCGACGAAAGGGTCACGTTTAGGATGGTAGCCACGGTGATGATTATGGAAAGCCTGCTCAGGATCTCCGTCCCCTTCAGGGCCAGATAGATGCCAGTCGCGCAGACGACGGTAAGGGTGAACGTGATGGGCGTGAGAGGGACGACCACTGTGGTGAGGGTTTCACAGAGCTGTCTGGCTATGCTGCAGACCATCCCAGTGTTGGCCACGAAGAAAAAAACGCCGAAGATAGCCGCCACGGCTTTCCCCGCGAGGTCCCTCGTGATCTCCACGATCGTTTTCCCGGGATACCTCGGGTGCACGTATACGAGTGGAGCCAGCCACAGCGCGCACAGGACGCCAGAGAAGATGGGCACGGTCCAGGCCGCCGTCTGGGCCGACTTGGCCAGACGGGTGGGGAAGGCCAGGAAGGCGCCTGCTACCACGTATACAAACAGCACGGACGCGAGGCCGAGGGTGTCTATATGCCCGTGGCCGAACTTCTGAAGGACCCCACTATCCTTCCGACCGGCCATCCCCTCAGCCTCCCTCGTCTTCATTTGCAGGAGCTGGGCCCTCCGGTGAAGTCTCAGCAGACGGCCTTTCGTCTGCCGACCGGACCTCCTGGGTGCGCAAGAAGGCCGGACGCCTCGTCAGTTTGGGGAGGGGAGCGAGGAATATGTCGTCTAAGTTCCTCCGCCAGGCAGGGATGACCGGCGCGGTTATGGGTTGGCCCAGTGACCTTACGGAGAAGAGCTCGGCAAGGAGGATCAGGCTGACGAGGGTGAGGCCGGGGATGCCGAAAATCGCGGCTACCAGGATCAACAAGAACCTGACCGTCCTCGCGAACAGGCTCAGGTCGTAGTTGGGGATCGCGAATGAACCGAGGCCTGAGACCGACACGACAACCACGGGGATCGGGCTCACTATGCTCGCCTGCACCGCCGCCTGTCCGAGCACCACCGCGCCCACGATGCCGATGGTGGGGCCTATTACCGAGGGGATTCGCACTCCTGCTTCTCTTATCAGCTCAAAGGCGATTTCCATGAGGACGACCTCCACGGCCGTGGGGAAGGGCACGATCTCCCGGGCCGAAGCGATCGCAAACATGAGCTCGGTGGGGATCATCTCGGGGTGGAAGGTGGTTATGGCCACGTACATGGCCGAAGCGTAGAGAGTGACGAAGAAAGCGAAGTACCTGATCATGCGGAGCAAAGATGCCGGCACCGGATGGACATAGTAGTCTTCAGCCGAATTCATGAGCCCGATTATGGTCGCCGGGACAAGAAGCACGTTCGGCGAGTCGTTGACGATGGCTATATGCCCCTCGGCGATCATGGCCGAAGCCCGGTCGGGCCTTTCCGTGGTTATGTGAGTGGGAAACGGGAACCACTTCACTGGCTGCAGCCACTTTGAGACGTCTCCGGCGGGCACCAGGTCGACGCTTATGGAATCTATGGCCTTCCGCACCTCATCCACGAGCTTGGGGTTCACGACGCCTTCAAGGTAGACTATATCGACGGGCGTGTGGCTCCTGGCTCCAACAAAGTGCCTTTCGGCAACGAGGTCCGGGGTGGACAGCCTCCTGCGGATGAGGGCGATGTTTTCCCGGAGGTTCTCCACAAAACCTTCGTGAGGGCCCCTCACTACCGCTTCCGTGGGAGACTCTTCAACTTGCCTGTGGCTGATGGCCCTGGTGTCGGCGGTGAGAGCTTCTCGTTCGCCGTCTATGAAGATGACACACTCGCCCTCGACGATGGCCATGACCACCTGGCTGTACTTCCTGGCGGTGTATACTTGGGCCTCTGCTATATGCTGTAAGGCCGTCTCAGAACCGAACCGCACCGGTTTGTCCAGGGTGTTAAGGCGGTTGAGCGGGGAAATAATGAAGTCCTTTATGGTGTCTCCGTCGATGAGTCCCTCCATATAAACCAGAGCGACTCTCACGGGCCCCCTGTCGGTCCTGACTTCGATCCCTCTGATGATGAGCCCCCCGTTCCTGGGGGCGTGGAAGATGTCCATGACGACCTCTAGGTTCCTATCGAGGGAAGTTGAAATATCGCTCGCCAGGATCTTCCTTTTCTCCTGACTCATCGCTCCAAAAGGAGATCTCCGGGGAGGGCTGTTGCTATCGGGCCGGGAAGGTTTTCCCCACTGTCCGCCCGTCGTGGACCACAGATCTCGTTCGGCCTCTTTCGCTTGAGGCGTGGCGTAAGGGGGTCTTTCCAGATACTTGCCCCTCACAATGTCTTCGCCCCCGCCCGGGATCCCCGGTTTCCCGGTCCTGCCGAGCGAGGATGCGCGCCGCGGCCAAATGAGCCTCTTTACGAAGGAGAAAGGCTTCATGCTTTGCCTCCCATCAAGGTGTTCCCAGGGATGCCAAGAAACCGGAGATGAGCGCGGAGAGCACGAGCAAGATGATGACACCCACGGTGCGGGATAGGCTGCGGGACTCTTTGATGAGCACGAGGAGCCCGACACCCGCGTTAGCCGTGAGCCCGCTCACTAGGGCCGGGAAGGAAACGAACCCCGAGCTGAACCCCTCTGCGAGGATGACCGACGTTGCGCAGGATGGGATGAGTCCCAGAAAGGAAGCGGCCAGCGGGTTTATGGCTCCCTGCACCGGAGATGCGTCCCCGGCCAGCCTCTCGGCGAAAAAGTGGCCAAACGTGTCAAATAGGGAAGCAAGCACGAATACCATGGCGGCAACCCGTAGGGCTCTGGAGATGGCGTGGGGGATGATCTGCCCGATGGTGCCCCCTGTGCCGACGCAAGTATGCCTGCGTGAGAGTCCCTCAACGCTCAGATCTCCTCCGTCTCCCATCGCCCGGTGTCTCACGAGGCGTTCCGCCGGGGATCTGGCTTTCCGCATGCCGTAGTTCACCGCGATGCCGAATATGGCTCCCCAGACCAGCTTAGTGCCCATTAGGGGAAGCACCCAAGCGATGGTGTCCGGGTTGGCCATGAGGATGGGTAACGCTTCGTCTGACGTGGCTATGTACGATGCCAGGAGCGACCCTGTGGGGATCAGCCCTTCAACGTAAAGAGACGTGGTCGCCACCGAAAAACCGCACTGCGGAAGCAGCCCCAGCGCGGCCGCCGCAACCGGACCTAGAAAAGGATGGGCCATCCCTTTTTTCAGCCACGTCATCCCGGCGCGGTGGGAAACCGCTTCGACGACGCCGAAGGTAACGACCAAGACAGGCAGCATCCTGACAGAGTGGAGCAGGCTCTCTGAAAGGATTTCCCTCAGGAGTTCGGGAAACGTGTGAGCCATAAGGACCTCCACGGACGTCTTATCTATAGAAGTAATGTTTGTCGGGAGCGGAGAAGATATTCCTTGATTTTTCTGATGAAGACCTTTAAGAAATGAAGTGGTTCAGGGTAATTCTCATACCCTGAGGGGCATGCGTCGTAAGGAACGGTTGGAACCCACCACTACTTCCTGCAGGCGCCGGCTCTAAGGCCGGCATGGGAGAGGAGGAACTTAGAGTGCCGTACATAGCCGAAATAAGCCGTGCCAACCCTTCTTGCTTCCTGTTCCTCATCGACCAGTCAGGTTCGATGAGAGACCCCTTCGGGTTAGATCCTTCCAGGCGTAAAGCCGACGGAGTGGCGGATGCCATAAACCGGCTCCTCCAGAACTTGGTCATAAAGTGCGCCAAGGCCGAAGGAGTCCGCGACTACTACTACGTCGGCGTCCTGGGATATGGCCACAGGTCGGGTCCTGCTTTCGGCGGGAGTCTGGCCGGCCGGGAGCTGGTGCCCATAAGCGAGGTGGCCGCCAACCCTGCCAGGGTGGAGGAGAGGACGCGGAAAGTAGAGGACGGAGCAGGCGGCCTCGTAGAGCAGAAAGTGAAGTTCCCGGTCTGGTTTGATCCCGTGGCAAACGGTGGGACTCCGATGTGCAATGCCCTTTCCCGCGCCAAGGATATCGTGCGGGGTTTCATATCCCAGCACCCTGACTGTTTCCCGCCCATAGTCATCAACATCACCGACGGAGAAGCCACCGACGGAAACCCCCAAGGTCCGGCGCAAGACCTCCAGAGCCTTGCCTCTACAGACGGCAACGTGCTCCTCTTCAACTTGCACCTTTCTTCCAATAAGGCGGCGCCCATCGAGTTTCCCGATTCCGACGAGAACTTGCCCGATAGCTATGCCAAGTTGCTCTTCGGCATGTCGTCAAGACTTCCGGAGTACATGCGAGGGTTCGCCGAAGAAGAAGGGTACAAGACCACCGAGAACACGCGGGGTTTTGTCTTCAACGGAGACCTGGTTTCCGTGATCAGGTTCCTGGACATCGGGACAAGGCCTGCAAACCTCAGGTGACGGGGCTTAGCAGGCGATCCCCGGCATACGCGGGAGCGAGAGATGAAAGTCGAAGCGAAAACGTACTGGCTCCCCAAGAAGGGCAACCAGATTTCCGAATACGAAGACGCCTTCTATCCCAAGGGGGTACCCAGGAGCCGGAAAGGGGCCTGGAGGTTCGCCGTATCCGACGGGGCGAGCGAGTCCATGCTCTCCGGCCCCTGGGCCGAGATCCTGGTCAAGACCTTCTGCAGGAGCTCAGCGCCGGTGACGGCCGTTTCTGTGAGAGGCATCGTCGCCAGGGCGGCCAAGGCGTATGAGTCTTGGCTCGAAGAGTACCTGAGACGCCGGGAGAGAGAAGGGCGACCGGTCCAGTGGTACGAAGAACCTGGCCTCCAGGCGGGGGCATACGCTACGCTCCTGGGGCTTTCCCTGGCTTCTGACCCTACCGGCGAAAGCCTGAGATGGGAAGCCGTGAGCTTGGGAGACAGCTGTCTCTTTCAGGTTCGGGATGGCGCCCTCATAGCAAACTTTGCCATAGGAAACTCAAGAGAGTTCGGGAGCCGCCCGGTCCTCATATCGTCTAGGCCTGACAAGAACGGGACTGCCCTGTCGAGGCTGGAGCTCGGTGCAGGGGAATGTCTTTCCGGCGACAGGCTCTACCTCATGACCGACGCCATGGCGGCCTGGTTCCTGAGAGAGCACGAAAGCGGCAACACGCCGTGGGCGGCGCTTGAAGGTTCGGATTTCCAAGACCTTGTGGACCGCCTTCGAGATGAAGGCCTTGTCCGCAATGACGACGTCACCGTAACCTGCATACGGGTGGTGTAGAGGGGACGGGGAAATGCAGTGGCCCACCATGAGCGACTATCAGGACGCCATGCAGAACCCGGCGCTGGCGTTCAAAGACCCGGGCCTCCGGACAGGGGTCCCCGTGACGGACGGTTTGGGGCTGCCGAGGCCCATAACGGGCGGATTCGCCAGCGTGTACCAGGTAGTGAGCGGCGGGACGAAGTGGGCCGTGCGTTGTTTTCTCAGACACCACCAGGACAGCGAACAGCGATACGCGGTGATCGGTAGGGTGCTCTCGAATGCCCGTCTCCCGTACACAGTCCAGTTTCAGTACCTTAGAGAAGGCATCCGCATAAGCGACAAGTGGTACCCTGTCTTGAAGATGGAATGGGCAGAAGGCGAGCCCCTCCACGCCTACGTGGCGAGAAACAGATCTAGTCCAGAGGCGCTGAGGGACCTGGCGGAAGCCTTTTCCGAAATGTGCCGGGAGCTCCGGGCGAAATCCATAGCACACGGCGACCTCCAGCACGGAAACATACTGGTAGCTCACGGGACGCTCAAGCTCGTTGACTACGACGGCATGTACGTCCCTGGCCTTGAAGGTTTTCCCAGCCACGAGATGGGACACCCAAACTACCAGCACCCGAAGCGTGGTAAGGACCACTTCGGGCCGTACCTCGATTCCTTCTCCGAGTGGGTGATTTATGTCTCTCTGGCGGCGCTCTCTGTGAGCCCGGAGCTGTGGGACAGGCTCCAGGTAGGGGACGAGCAGCTCCTCTTCGCCCGGAAAGACTTCGTCGATCCCCACGGCTCGAGGGTGCTTAAGCTCCTGAGAGAATCGGGCGACCCGTTACTCAGGAAGATGGGCGACGAGTTTATGAAAGTCATAATGATAGACGACCTTTCCTCGCTTCCCCCGCCGGATGAGGTCCTCGGTCTAGCCCACGTCCGGTCGCGCGGGCTGTGGCTTCCGCAACCCAGCGCAGTGCTCGGGAAGTTGGTAAGGAAAGTCAAGCCGCCGTGGGTGGGGGGCCAAGAGCCTTCCCAGGAAGGGGCAGGACCTGGCGCTCTGGTGGCGGCGACGAGCGCGGGATCTGTTCCGTCGTGGCTGAGCGACTACTTGGAGCCCGAGACGGTGCAGTTTTCACCTCCGTTCACGCTGGACCGCGCCGTGATGGGCGGCTGCATCGGGGTCTTGTTCGCCCTTTTCAGGTTCCAGATCGCCGGTTACCTGTCCATTAAGGCGGCTCTTTGGTGCGGGGCCGGAAGCCTCGTGGGGTCAGGGGCTGTCTTGCTCTGGAGGTTTCTGGGGCGGCCCGAGCTCAAGCAGAAGAAAGCCCTCCTCGCTCAGCTTAAGGGCGTGAGGAGCGAAGCGAGGCGCGTCGAGAACACCATGGGGAAGCTCCAGAAGGAAAAAGAAGCCCTACTGGAGAGAGAGCGGAGGAGCACCGATAACATCATGCACCGCCTGAGCCTCCTGGCTGCCGAAGAACAGGAGGAGATGGCGCGCGTACAGGCGTGGCTCGGCGACCGGATGAAAAGCATATCCGAAGCCAGGGAGGCTCTCAATAAGGCTGAGGCAGAGGAATTGGCCAGGGCGGCGAATACCGTCGCGCTTCCGTTCCTCAGGAAGAAGGCTTCTGCCATAATGGAACACTACCGCCGGAGGCGCGAGCCGCTGCTCAGGAAGGAAGAAAAGCTCAGACTTCAAGCAGAGAAGAAGAGAGACAGGATACGCCTGAAATACTCGGAGATCAGCCAGATGTTACATGCCAGGCTGGCGGAAGTTAGGATGAGCTTTGGAAAGGATGCCGGGGAGCTGGACAAGAAAATAGCAAGTGAAAACACGCGGCTTTTATCTTTGCGCGAGACCGAGGTGAGGCTCTCCCGGGAGCTGAAGATCTACTCTGAAGTGAGCTTCGGGGCTTACCTGCGCCGGGTAGCCCTTATCTGGAGGCGTTAGGGCGGCCGGGGCGCTTGGACGGCGGAGAGGAGCCTTGGGTTGTCCCCCGAGAGTCATGAGAGGTGAAGAACTTGCCTGAGCGTATTGTTGGGTCTTTCCGGACAAGCCGGATCAAGAGGATCTCTGCTTTGCCAGCGCTCGTAATCTGGCTTATTGTCATGTCAATCGCCATGGCGGCTTGTTTCGGGAAAAAGACCGAAACCCCACAGGTTTCCCGTGCGGTTAGCCCGAGGATAGTGACAGAATTTGAAGTCCAGGGGTGGGTGTGGACAGACGATCCCTCAAATGTCATATCTCCAGACGGCAAAGAAGTGCTCCTCATCTTGAACAACGAGGAGCGGAAAGCTGTGGCCGTAGCGCCGGTCGAGGGCGAAACCCACGAAGTGAGGATACTCCATGAGGCTCCCGCCGGCTGGGTCGAACTGGACGGGCTGGACTACCGGACCCTCGGCTGGACGAAAGACGGTACCCCCCTTTTCGTGGTTTTCGGCTACCAGAACAGGGGGCCCAACGTGGGTAAGAGGGGCGTTGCCATCTGGGCGGGAGGCTCGGGCGAAAAGCCCGCCGAAGAACTCGCGTTCATCGACCTGCCCCGCGGCAACTTCCATTCTTCTACCTATATACCTGGGCAGGACAAGGTCTTTATCTCGGTGTCAACGGCCATCTATTCTTACGACCTCCGCCGAGGCAAGGTGAGCGAGGTTAGAACCGGTCTTCCAACCTACGACGGGCTGTTCTACGCGAACCTGTCTCCGGATGGAAGGTATTTCGTATACGAGCTCTACGATGAAGACAAGATGGGAGTCTACATCTTAGACGCCGAGACCGGGAAGGAGGAGGCCCTCCTGCCTGCGGGACCGACTTTCAGCTTTGTGCCCCAGTGGTCGCCTGACGGGAAATATGTGGCCGTGTATACCGCTGACCGCAAGCCGGGAGCGAGCGGTACTTCCCTCGAGGTTTACGACTGTTTCCTGGGGACGGCAGGTCCTTTGCCCGTTGCCTCGGCCATCACGGTCGTGGATACCTCGGGCAGGGTGGTCCAGGAGATCCGCGTCGAGGGCAAATACCTGGCCAATATGAGGTGGGCTCCCGACTCAAGGGCCATAGCTTTTGTCACGGGAGATAAGCTCAGCGCTGCGGAGAACCCGTACGACGAGATGGGGATACCTGACATAAAGTGGGACGGGGTCTTTATAGCCAGGACGGATGCTCGTAGCGCGCCGCTGCAGGTTGCTTCGTTGGATACGTCTGCCGCCTCAGGGATGTCCTTCGTTTACCCGTGCGACTTTGACGTATCTAGCGAGGGTGTTTTCTACCAGTACGGTGACATGGAGATGAACTCGGTCTGGTATGCCGCTCCGGGGAGAGCGGGAGAATCAGGGAGCGGGCCTTCTCCCGTCGAAATCGCCAGGGGCTACTGGCACCTCCAGTACGCCAACCCTAAATTCGGCGAGTACTTGGGCGCCCTTATATCAGGCGACGAGACGACTGAACTCTGGTTCCTGGGACCCGAGAGGCTGAAGGCAGGAGGCTGGGACGCGGCGTCTGTAAGGCTCTTGGCTTTCGATGAAGATACGATCCTCCTCTTCTGCAAAGAAGAGGCACTGCCTGCCAAAGTACTGGTTATCTCGGTGTATGAATGATGCCTGAGACGAAGGATTACGGGGTACCGTCAAAGGTAGAGGAAGCCGGGCCTCACGGAGACGGGGCGGATCTTTGCCTCGATGCCCGCGAAAGGCGGGTATACGACAAGATGAGGAGTAAGGTGGCGGAGGCCGTCCGGGGTAAAGCCCCGCCTGGTCTCCAGAAAGCCGCCGAGCTCCTGCTTGCCCTTCCAGACCTGATCGTGCTGATCTTCAGGCTCCTCAGAGACCGGAGAGTGCCCCTCCGGGCGAAGGTGAAACTGGCGGTGTTTGCCGCATACTTTGCCAGCCCAATCGACTTGGTCCCTGACGTCATACCTGTCGTGGGCCGGATGGACGACCTAATTGGCGCCGCGCTGGTCCTCCGGGACCTCCTGACGGTCACTCCGAAGGAGGTCGTGCATTCGCACTGGAGCGGGAATGAGGATGTTATCGAGCTCATACAAACCGTCCTGGAGGTGGCCCCCGAAATCCTTAACCGGCGTATCGTGGGCGGCCTTCTCATGAGATTTCGAAAGAGAGGGTGACCGGAGATGGACTTCGCTCTTCCCGAGAAGTTCTTCAAATGGGTCTACGAGGATAGGGCGGCCATGGTGAGGCGCATGGCCCAAGGAGAAGAAGTGAGGCCTGAGACTCTGTTTTTGGGCTTCACCCGCCACAACCCCGCCTTCATAACCAGCGGCCCCGCCGGGCTCAACGGTTCGATCAAGGGCGTGGGGTTCATCCCAAAGAGGGAGTACCTCGAGGAGACTCTGGAGGCATATCTCAAGCACATAGACCGAGGCTGGCGCGAGGGCTACTCACAGGAAGGGCTCCAGCTACTGGTCAAGTACCTGTGGGCTCCCGAGTGCAAAGACCGCATCGATTTTTCGCTCCTGGGCTCGCTGGAAATGGGCTTCAAACATACCTGGACAAACCTTCAGGTGAAGAGCGACGTGACACTCCTTTTCTACCAGCCCCCGATGGTGAGCTTCGAAGTCAGGGGCGAGGTGGAGATCCACCGGGACGGGATATACCAGCTTTACCTCAACGCCCAGCACGACGTGTACCACAAGCCTAACAAGGAGCGCTGGGCTTCGAGACCTGCTTACGTGATAAGGATCAAGGAGATCTACGACAACAGCGCGTCCAGGGACGGGTTTGGAGTGAAGATCCTCTAGCGGGCCATACCCGCATCGGGCGGCTTCGCTCCTGGGATGTGCGCTCCGGCACGGAGGACGGGAGGTTCTGTCATCGCTCAGGTAATGCGCGTTTCGATGTATCCGTTCCGGCAAGGGGCGCCCCGGGAAAAGGCGATCCACCCGAGGCCAGGGACGGCTATGGAAGACCACAGGGTTGCCATGCCGTCGGCGTGGCCGCATACCGGTACGGTGTGATCCCGCATCAGCTCCGCCACCCGGGAAACCGCAAAGGCGGTAGCCGCTTCGGGGAGGAGGCTCTGGGTGGGTCTTTTCTGTTTCTTCGGCCCTTCCCCCTCCGATGCCTGGCCGCCAAGTTCCCGGAGGACCTCGCGGGCTCCTTGCTCAAGAAACTCCTGCCGCGCCCGGCTTTTCGGGGGCACCGCCCGCATGAGGGCGGCGGTATCCGGGTGTATGTAGTGGTTTGCGCATGCGAGGACCCCGCCTTCGGCTGCCCGCACCCTCACCCTTTCGGGATGGGCCTCAACCACCAGCATCTCGTGGCGGTCCGCGAGGAAGTAGTTGTAGGAAGCGAGATGGGGCAGGAGTGCTATCTTCGCCGCGGCCTCTTGAGCCGTAGAGCAGGTCTCCAGCACGAGCCGCGCTATGTGAACGCAAAAGAGCCCCGGCTTGCGCCTCTCTGGCGGCCTAGAGCGGACGGTGTGCAGGCTCAAGAAGAGACCACGTTCGTTCAGGCCGTCTGTCCTGCCCGCTACGAGCCCGTCATACATTCCCACGTGGGAGAAGCCTACTTCGGGTTTCGTCGTGATCTGGTGGCGCACCCTCACTCTGTAGAAGAGGTCAAAATTCCTTCCCACCACGGGCCCCTGAGGAGCGATGACGCCTACCGTGCTGCACTGGCGGTTTTCTTGGGCCGCGACCAGGGTGGACGTCGCCCGGCTGCGGCTTTGCCCCGAAGTCTCGGTCATGCCCACGGAAAGGTAGAAATATGCCTCATCCAAGGGGATAGATAGGGCTTCGGCCCACGCCTCCAGCTCTTCGACGATCGGAGGATAGATGAGCCGGGCTTCTCTGGCGCACGCGCGGGAGAATGCGACCTGATCAGCAGTCAGCTCGTGCAGCCTGGGTCTTTCGGCGCCGGGATGGTGGGCTGCCAGCGCCCTCCCGAGCCTTCCGGGAGAACCGGCCAAGACGTATTGCCTGTAGTCTGCAGTCTGCTCCTGCTCAAGATTCTCTCGTTCTCTTGTGCCCGGCCGGGAAGTCCCGCTGCTCACTTTGGGTCCTCCATCCTTTGAAGCCCCTCAAGTATGTTTCTCCATAGGCGAGTTCCCGACCTGCCGTCCTGCGGTTACCTGGTGCGTTTCAGCGAAATGCCTGATATCATTGTTTTTACATCGGTACCTGGAGTGGGCCGGTGGAGAAAGCGGGCGGGGAGAAGCCTCCCGGGTCTTGGGGCGGCGCGGAGCCCGGTAGCCGGAGGAGCGACGTGGAGAAAAGGACACAGACTGATCTGGTATCGATACTCAAGTTCTACTTGCCGCTAGCGGCGACCTCGATCCTCATGATGGTTACCCATTCCCTGGTCTCGGGGGCTATGGCGAGGACCCTGAGTCCTGCGATCACCCTGGCGGCCTATTCCGCCGCCTACGGTGTGGGACAGGTGCTGGAGTCGCCTTGCTATGCCATGCAGAAGATGGTCCTTACGTTCTCGCGTGATAGGCGGTCATTCAGGACGACGGCGTTTGTAGTGCTTAGAGTACTCGCGGCCATCGCCACGGTGTATATCCTTATGGCCTGGTCGCCCATCTCGTCGGTCATTTTCACGGACCTCCTCGGGCTCAGCGAAGTGCTCATCCCCCAGGCAAGGCTGAACCTCAAGATATTTCTGCTCTGGCCGGTGGCTTCGGGCCTGAGATCTGTCTTCCAGTCCAAAGTGGTCATGAGCAAGAGGACCTACTGGCTCACGGTCAACATGGTGCTGCGGGTAGGTCTCATGTTCGTGCTCGCCGCGGCGCTTCCAAGGATCATGCCTGAGGGCCCGGTGGGTTCGGTCTTGCTGATGGCGGGGCTCTGTGTCGAGGCGCTCCTCGCTTTTGTTGCATCCCAGTGGTTAGTCCCGCCGCTTGAGGACGGCGACGACGATATCCCCGAGGTGCGCCCTTCTCAGGTACTTGCCTTCATGCTTCCCCTGACCCTGGCTGCGTCGGTCCAGACGGTCGCGAAGCCGGTCGTCACCGCTGCCCTCTCCAGGACAGCCAACCCGGAGACCACGCTGGCGGGTTATCAGGTGGCATCCAGCTTTTCCTACATTTTTGCGGCGGCGACCTACAATATCTACCATGTCATGGTGGTCTTCGTTAAGGACCGCCCGTCCTTCAGGAAAGTCAGGAATTTCGTGTTAGGCATAGGGGTAATCGCTTCTTCGCTCCTCCTCATAGCGAGTTTTCCCGGGCCGGGGAGCTTCATCTTCGGTAAAGCCATCGGCGCCCCGCAAGACATCTCCCAGGAGGCGGTGAGGACCCTCGCCGTGCTAGCCGCAACTCCCTTCCTCTTGGCGTGCGCCGAGTTCTACGACGGGATACTCATGCTTCACAAGCATTCAGGCCTCGTCACGGCGGCGAAGATGTTCAACGTGGCGGCGACTTCCGCGGCGGCCATGGTTGCGGCGAGGCTCTTGCCCCAAGCAGGTGGAATTGCGGGTGCCCTCGCCGTAGCCTTGGGGACCTTGGTCGAGGTCATGTTCTCTTACAGGTACAGCGCGGTCTTACCTGAGACCTCCCAGTACCTGAGGCGCGAAAAGATGCCTCTCGGGGGCTGGGATGGAGAGCCCGAGATGCAGTGCCAAGACGCGAGAGGCTCGGAGATGTGAGGCTTTCATCTGAGCAAGCGGCCTCTGTGCCGGAGGGGCGTCACGGGCCTGAACACCGCCACCACCCTTCTCCCGTACTTAAGCACGGGCTCGATCCCGCTTGGCCGGTCCTTGAGCACGTGAAGCATGTTTGTCTCGTCGACCATCACACCCATATGGGTGTAACCGCCGGGAAGGCGCATGAGGATGATGTCTCCGGGCTGTACTTCTTCCACCTGCACGCAGTACTTCGAGAGGGTCTTCATGGCTCTTTCGAGGTAGTCGGGTTGCCGGTCGTGTTCCATCGGAAGCCCGTCGCTGTCGGGGATGTAGTATCCCCTGGCCCTCTGGAAAGCGCATACGAGTCCCAGGCAGTCTATGCCGTCTCTGCCGCGCCCTCCGAAGCGAAACGGGATCCCGGTGAAGTCTTCGAGCCTCATTGAGTGCGCCTCCTCTTCCGTTTGTGGCGCTCTATTCTATTCAGATGGCACCTGGAAGGCGACATAACGCGGGATAGAAAGGAAAGCCCTTTCAACGCGTGGAATACTGATGAGGTATTTGCAAAATGGGCTGACCCTGCTCAAAACGCAAACAAGGATGGGGTGTTGAGGATGTTCCGTTCGAGGGACGAGTACGCAGAGCCTTTCCGCATCAAGATGGTGGAGAGGCTAAGGCAGACTACCCGTGAAGAGCGCGAGCGGCTCGTGCGAGATGCCGGCTACAACATCTTCTCCCTGCCGTCGGACGCCGTGTACATAGACCTCCTTACCGACAGCGGTACTTCGGCCATGTCCGACTGGCAGTGGGCCGGCCTCATGCTTGGCGATGAGGCCTACGCGGGGAGCAGGAACTATTTCAACCTGGTGGAGTCCGTGAAGGAGATCATGGGCTTCGAGTATGTGGCGCCGGCACACCAGGGGAGAGGCGCCGAACACATCCTCATGAACATGCTGGTCAAGGAAGGCGACCGTGTCCTGGCCAACATGCATTTCGATACTACCGAAGGTCACGTCCTCCTCCGGGGCGCCGAACCGGTGAACTGCCTGGCGGAAGAGGGTTACCGCATCGGCGAAGAAGCTCCGTTCAAGGGAAACTTCGACCTCAGAAAGCTGGAAGAAGAGATACAGAAAGACCCGGAGAGGGTGCCTCTCATCCTCATAACCGTGACATGCAACAATAACGGCGGCCAGCCGGTATCCATGGAGAACATCCGCGGGGTAAGCGAGATAGCCAGAAGGTACGGGATCCCGGTATTCTTTGACGCCGCCAGGTTCGCCGAGAACTGCTGGTTCATAAAGAAGCTGGAGCCGGGCTACGCGGACAAGTCCATCAAGGAGATAGCCCGGGAGATGTTCTCTTACGGCGACGGCTGTACCATGAGCGCCAAGAAGGACGCCCTGGTCAACATAGGAGGCTTCCTGGCTTTCCGCGACGAGGCGATGTACAGGAAGGCAATAGAGTGGCAGATACCCTTCGAAGGTTTCGCCACCTACGGCGGTCTCGCGGGACGGGACATGGAGGCTATGGCCAGGGGACTCAGGGAAGTCGTCGACGAAGCTTACCTAGAAGACCGCATCGGCCAGGTGAAATACCTGGGCGACCTCCTCATAGAGGTGGGTATCCCCATAGTGAGGCCCACGGGAGGCCACGGGGTCTACATTGACGCTGCCGCCATGTTCCCTCACATCCCCAGGAGGGAGTTCCCGGCCCAGGCCCTCGTTGTGGAGCTCTACATAGAAGGCGGGATCAGAGGAGTTGAGCTGGGCGGTTGCGCCTTCGGCCGCGTGGACCCCGAGACGGGTGAAGAGATATGGCCCGCCTTTGAGCTGGTGAGGCTGGCGATACCCCGGCGCGTCTACACCGACAGGCACATGATGCAGGTGGCCAAGGCCTTGGCGAGAGTGAGGGAGCGAGCTTCATCGGTACGGGGCCTCAGGCTCGTGTACCAAGCTCCCGTCCTCAGGCATTTCACCGCCCGGTTCGAGAGGGTATAAGGCCTTACCTCCAGCCTTCGGATATGGACTTGAGTACGGGTCCGAGCACTGCTCCTATAACCAGGCCGGACCCTACCTGCACTACATTTCCCAGGATCTCGGCGGGGACCGCAGAAGGCGAGTATAGCACGGCGGTGCCTACGGCATAGCCGGCTATGGTCCACATGCCGGCGATCATCATTGAAAGGATCCCGGCGGACCTCGTTTTCCCGTGGCCCATCCGACCTACGATCCATCCGGCCACTCCTTTTATGGCGAAGGTCCAGGGGGCCCAGATGACATAGCCGCCTATTACATCGGCGAGGGTCGAGCCCAGGGCTCCCGAAACGGCGCCGAAAGAAGCTCCGTACGCCAGAGCCGCCGCATAGATCACGCCGTCTCCCAGGTGGATGTAACCGGTGGGTGTCGGCAGCTTGAGGAAGGCCGTGGCGACCGTTACGAGGGACGAAACCATGGCAAATAGGATAAGACGCCTTTCTCTCATCGTTAAGTCTCCTCCCATTCGGACTGTTACCGTCGGCGCCGGGATCTCACCGGACTCAACCGCTGGGGCTGTCGGGCTCGACCCTCTCCACCGGTCAAAGCGGAGGGGTATTACCGCCGGTCGGGGATTCCACCCTGCCCCGAAGACTTCTTTTTGGCGCCCATTATAGCACATAGAAGTGCTACGGGACAGTGATATTGTCACCCCATAACTAGACAGAGACAATGTCACCATGGCGAGAGGAGACGTTTTCTTGTCTACGAAGGAAGCAAGAAGAGTTTACGTCATGGAACAGGTTGTAGCTGG